>JBHGBJ010000099.1:0-21710 GCA_041947025.1 Thermodesulfobacteriota bacterium | reverse complement strand
TTCCATGGGGACATTTTAACTTAAGCAGTTAAGGGGACATTTCTACTTTGCTAACACATGGAGGATTTTTAAATTGACACACGGCAAGGCCTATGTTAATTTACCGACCAGTTTGATGCCCCGGGGAGGTCAGCCATGAGAATAGATAGCTATGCACATATCCTACCTGTAAAGTTCAAGGACTCTCTTTATCAGTCTCGAAATATTAAATCGTGGGTTAAGAAGCAGCTTGAGGCAAATACCGGAACATTTGATTACGATGTCCGATTCCGAATCCTGGACAAGTACGACTGCACACAGGTACTGAGCCTGGTGACGCCTCCGATCGAAGATATTGCGGAACCCAAGGAGGCCGTTGATCTTGCCCGGATGGCCAATGACGAGATGGCCGAGCTCATTGTTAAGTATCCGGATCGATTTGTCGCAGCCGTCGCAACGCTGCCGCTTAACGACATGGACGCAACCCTTCAGGAGGTGGACAGGGCGATCAACGATCTCAAATTCAGAGGCGTTCAAATCTTCTCATCCATCGCGGGCAAGCCACTCGACTCCCCGCAGTTCTTCCCCTTATACGAGAAGATGGTGGCCTATGACCTGCCGCTCCTGATCCATCCTGTCAGGGGATCCGGAAAAGCAGATTATGTGGGTGAGACTGAATCGAAATACGGGATATGGTCCATCTTCGGCTGGCCCTACGAGACCACTGCAGCGATGACTCGATTGATCTTTAGCGGTGTCCTCGAGAAGTACCCCAGGATCAAATTTATGACCCATCACTGCGGAGGCATGGCCCCCTACTTTGAGGGAAGGATCAAGGATGCATACGATATGCTCGAAATGCGATTCAAGGGAAATCCCAAGCGGGGTCTGACCAGATCACCCGTGGATTATTATCGTATGTTTTATGGGGATACGGCCATCAACGGAAGCATTCCAGGGATGATGTGCGGCTATGCATTTTTTGGTCCGGAGCATGTCCTCTTTGGCACGGACACACCTTTTGACAGTCAGTTAGGGTTTCGCCTGGTTCGGGAGACCATCGAGGGGATTGAACAGATGGATATCCCTGCCTCCCACAAAAAGATGATTTTTGAAGATAATGCAAGAAAGCTGTTTCGCTTGCCTATCTAAGAAGAATCTGAGCTCCCTTGCCATTTTTGCGAATAGGGGATAGGACCAGCCCCATAGAGAGGCGAAAACCCCCTCCCGGGGAAATTCTATTCCTCTTGACCGAGTCGATTCAAAGGTTATGAACCTCTCTCTCTGTATGGAGACCTTCTTTACGGACCGCCCGTTTGTTGAGCGGATGCACGCGGCATTTAGGCTCGGTTATTCTGCGATAGAGTTCTGGGATTGGCAAACCAAAGACCTAACAGCGATCGGGGAAAAAGCAGCGCAGTTGCGTCTCACTATCGCCGCGATGAGCGGGAACCGCCGGTACTCATTGATTGACCCTGAATCGCGCGCAGGATTGGTGGATGAAATGGGGCGGGCCTTTGCGATTGCTCGGCAGCTCGGCTGTCGTCATCTGATGATGCTCAGCGATGTGCTTGCCTCTGACGGGAGCGCTGTTCTATCGCGACCCGTCTCCCAAAGAGAGAAGTTTGATAGCGTGGTCGAAGGGCTGCGCGCATTAGTTCGTCCGGCGGCAGAGGCGGGTGTCGTATTGCTGCTGGAACCTCTCAACCCCAAGCTTGATCATCATGGGTATTTTCTGGATCATTCACGGACAGGTTTTGAGATCCTTCGACGAGTGGACAGCCCGCAGGTGAGACTTCTCTATGACATCTATCACATGAGCATGATGGACGAGGATGTGATGGCTGAAATCGAGGGGAACCTGGATTGGATTGGCTACCTTCACGTTGCCGATGCCCCTGGGCGCCATCAACCGGGCACGGGGAAGATTGATTATCGCGCCATCGCGGATCGGCTCAAGGGAGTCAGATTCCAGGGATTCGTCGGAATGGAATTCTTTCCGGAGGGTCCGGATGAGGGCGCAGCACTTGCAGCAAAGGAAATTTTTATGTGAAAAAGGGAGGCAGCCCGGTTACCAGTCTTTAAAACCTGTGATCGCACCGAGAATCATACCCACGATCCGTGGGGAAAAAAGAGGCAGGAGCAACCAAACCAGCATGAAAAGATATTGACCTTGAGCCAGTCCCCAGAAACCAATGGCGGCAATGATCATCATAATCATCCTGTGACGCCAATCGAATGGAATCCACGGGCTCATGACAACGATGGCCAGTTCTTTTCCTTCCTTTTCAAGCCTCTCCCTTTCCGGCGGGCTTAACGTTTCATACTTCAACTTCATGGTGATTTCCTCTAACCTCGCCTTTGCTGCTTCATATTGTTCCTTGTCCATCTTTCAGGCCCCTTCTATTAAAAGGTATCCGGTTGCTTTGAGAAATATTGAGCTCTTGCCCGAATTTATCATAACATGATTAGATCGAATTTCAAACATCAGGGCTGCTGCTTTTCTCTGCCGACAGGCCCCGCTCAGTCAGTTGACAAATAGACCCATTTTTCTTATATTCAAGCCACCCCAAGACGGATTTGGAAATGGGTCTCCTATCAGTTCTGATAAAGGGAGGAAGAGATTGCGTTACAGGAAATTGGGAAGAACAGGCATTGAGGTGTCGGAGATCGGTTTCGGAGGTTTCGCCATCGGCGGATATGACTACGGCCCGACGGACGACCAGGAGTCGATTGCGGCACTTGAGAAGGCTTACAGCATGGGTATTACCTTTTATGATACCTCCGACATGTACGGAGAAGGCCGCAGCGAAAGTCTGATCGGGAAGGTTCTTAAAGGGAAGAATCCTCCAGGGGTGGTGGCCACGAAAGTAGGCTATGTGGGCAAGCGGGGAAAACAGAGCAAAGACTTTAGCCGTTCCCATATTGTGACGGCTGTGGAGCAGAGCCTGAGACGATTGAAACGGGAGGCGATTGATCTCTACCAGCTTCACAATCCGGATCTCGCTGATGTGGAAAATGGCGAGGTCTTCGGGGTGATGGACGAGCTGGTTACCCAGGGAAAGGTTCGATTCTGGGGAGTATCCGTCAAGACAAAGGATTCCGCTGAGATGTGCCGCCGGGCGATGGCGTGGCCTTCGGTGGCAAGCATCCAGCTCGTCTATAACCTCTTCCACCGGAAAGATTTGGAGAACCTGAGAGAAGAGATCCGACGGCGAGGAGCCGGGGTGGTGTCCCGGGCTCCTTTAGAATATGGGATGCTGACAGGCAAGTTTTCTCCGTCGGCTCGCTTTGCACCGGGTGATCATCGGAATACACGATGGAAGCCGGAGGAGTTTTCACGACAATTGAGTCAGGTTGAAGCCCTGCGGGAAGCTTTCAGGGGAAGGCCTTTCAGTCTTACCCAGGTTGCCATCGGCTTTGCCCTTTCCCATCCTGAAGTGTCTGTCGTGATCTGCGGGGCCAAACGGGTCTCCCAGATCGAAGAGAATGTGAGGACCTCCGAACTCTTGAGCGAGATACTCTCGGAGAGAGATCTCCGGAAAGCTGCTGACCTGGCGGCTGCTTAGTCTTTTTCCCCACCCCTTCTCAATCGCGGGCGATTCTTGGAAGGGAGCACCGCCACCTGCCTCTGATAAACATCCCAATCCATCTTTCGCCGTTCGGACAACCTCATATTCCACCTAAGGCAAGGAATTAAATTTGTCAAAGGGATTGACATCAAATACTTAAACTGATAATATTCAGCGAAAAAAAAGGAGGGGGAGAGATGATTAAAAAGATGGAAAAATTATTCGGAGTTTTCTTTTTTGCAGCAATCGCAATACTTCTTGTTTGCCCGCCAGCAGAGAGTGCCGATTTTCCGAAGAGAACGCTCAAGCTTATTGTGACTGCAGATCCGGGCGGCGGAGAAGATACGGAGGCTCGAGGGATCGTCCCCTATCTTGAAAAATATTTGGGGGTGAAGATCCTGATCGAAAATCAGGGAGCCGCAGGCGGAAAGATCGCGTTTGAGAGATTTCAGAAGGCTGAGCCAAATGGTTATACCTTAATTACGTACACTTATCCCAAGAGCGTCGTCATTGAATATACGGATAAAGTGAATTTTAGATCGAAGGACTATACCCCGATCTACTCGTGGTCGTGGTCGAGCCAGGTTCTGGTCGTGAATGCTGAGACATGGAAAACCTTTGACGAATTTTTAAAGACCGCCAAAACCAAGACGATGGTCGGAGGACTTTCCGGAGGCCATTCCACGCTGGGTGGTTTGGTGACAGCGGATGAACTCGGGCTGAAGGTCAACTGGGTGCCCTATGAAGGTTCAGCGGGAAGCCTTGCTGCCCTGGCTGGAAAACATATTGAATTTTCGGTCACGGTGACCACTTCTGCGGTTCCACTGATGGAGGCCGGGAAGCTCAGGTCTTTGATTGTGTTCGACGATGAACGCGATCCTTATCTTCCCAATGTTCCTTGCTCTAAAGAGCTGGGGGTTCGCACCTCCCCGATCCCGGGCATTCGAGGCATCGAAGCTCCGCCCAATACGCCCCCGGCTATCGTGAAGGTATTGGAGGAAGCCTGCAGCAAGGCGGTTAAGGAGCCAGGGTATATCGAATTTGCAAAAAAGAGAAAGATGGTCATTCATCCTCTGACCAGCAAGGGATATGGCAAGGCGATTGCCGATATGTATCCCATCGTAGAAAGATACCAGCACATTTTAAGAAAGTAAGCGTCGAAAGGATCAATGGGTCTAAGGAGAGGAGTGAGGAATGGAAAACAAGATTATGCTGGCCACCGGCCACGCCCATGCTTTTCATCGGGCAAGCGCCCTTGCAGCGATGAAGAAGGGTTACTTCCGAGATGAGGGGCTGCCTTCCGTAGAACTTAAAGCCACGGGTGAGGATCGGTTAACCGTAGAGAGTTTGGAATCCGGAGCGATCGATTTTGGATTGGATGTCAGATCAGCCCTCGTCCTCGAGGCCAATAGCAAGGGAAAAGAGGTTTATATCATCGGTGGGATGTTAAACCACCTTGACTTAACCTTGATCGGGACTCCGGACGTTAAGTCTGTCGCCGATCTGAAAGGGAGGAAGATAGGCGTCATCGAAAAAGGAGGTGGACGGGAGGTTCCGTGGATACGGATGCTGTTGCGTAAAGAAGGGATCGATCCGGACAAAGGTGTAACCTGGGTGACCGGGGCGGGCTACGGGTCTTTGGAGATTCAGAAACCCCGCCTCGACAGGGGAGATTATCAATCGACCCCTCTCAGCGCTCACTACAAGAGACCTGAACTTTTCGATATCGTGCGAAAAGCAGGCTACAACATTTTGGCGGAGCGCTCGGAGACTTTCCCCGACGGCTTGCCGGATCGAGTCGTGGCCACCACGGGCAAGGTCCTGAAGAACTATTCGAAGACGGTCAAGGCTGTCCTGAAAGGGATCATTCGAGGTTACCGTTTTGCCCGCGATCCGAGAAATGCAAAGGAGATACGGGAAATGTACCTAACCTACGACTGGGGGAAAAAGGGTTTTGGCTGGGGAGAGTTCGATGAAGAACGGGTAGACGAGATGGTTCGCTCAGCGAGAATCCTTCCTCCGGATGGCAGGGTGAGTGTCAGTGGTCTGGAGGCACTGATCGGCGAAGCGAAAACATCGGGGAAGCTGCCCAAGAATTTCACAAAAGAACAGGTCCTGAGGCTGGAGATTTTGCAGGAAGCCGTGAAGGATCTGAATGCCAAATTTGGCCCGGAAGGGTACTGACCTCGCGATGTCAATGAAGAAAAGGTGCTATTTGTTGTGGAATCGATCTGCAAATAGGTAAGATATTTTAGGAAAGTGAGTGGACATCCTTAACCTTTCCCTGGTAGGCCCTGAACGATCAGTGATCTTCAGAAGGATTTTCCGCCGACTCAGAGAGATTCAAGTTGAAGGGGTTATTCTGGTGTTTTCCAATTTCTTCGTCCTTTAAATGGAAAAGAAAGGAGGAAAAAATGCTTAAGAAGCTAACAAACCCAATTACCTTCGTACTCGTTGTTGGACTGAGCATGTTTTTGGTCTGTTCGTTGGCGTACAGTGCGGATTTTCCGAAAAAGACGGTAAAGATCATTGCCACTGCCGATGTCGGCGGCGGGGAGGATACCGAGGCCCGTGGATTGGCCCCTTACCTTCAGAAGTATTTGGGAGTTAATGTCGTCGTCGAGAACCAGGGCGGAGCCGGCGGGAAGATTGCCTTTGATAAATTTCAGAGAACAGAGCCGGACGGACACTCCCTGGTCCTCTTTACGTTTCCCAAAAGCATCATCATTGAATATATGGGTAAGGTCAACTACCGGACCAGGGATTTTACTCCCGTCTATGCATGGTCCAGGATGAACCAACTCCTCGTCGTCCATGTGGACAACTGGAAAACCTTTGATGAGTTTGTCAAGGCAGCCAAGACCAGACTCTTGGCAGGAGCTTTGATGGGGAGAGGGAGCACAACTCATCTCGCCGGATTGCTGGCGATGGGTGAGCTTGGGCTCAAGGTCAACTGGGTACCCTACGAAGGCTCGGGCCAGGCTGTTGCCGCTCTGGCTGGAAAACATATCGATTTTATGGTTGGCCTTTCCACCTCTGCCATTGCTCTCATTGAAGCCGGGAAGCTTAGACCCCTCGTCTTTTTTAATGACGAACGAGACCCTTTTATGCCGGAGATTCCCATTCCGAAAGACTTAGGCTATAATATCACAGCTATGCCTGCTACCCGTGTTGCGATGGCACCGCCCAATACACCAGCCGGCGTTGTGAAAGTTTTGGAAGAAGCCTTCAGCAAAGCCGTAAAAGAACCCGGTTATATCGAGTGGGCAAAGAAAAGAAAAATGGTGATTCACACGAACAGCTCCCAGGAAGTGGGTAAGATGGTGAAGGATACTTATCCCATATTGGAGAAATATCAGAAGATGTTATTGGAGTAAACCCTGCAAATTTTTTTAAGAAACGTGCGAGAGGAGAAAATCACATGATCATAGATTGGGAACATCATTATCTACCTGAAGCGCTTTGGCTTAAAAAGGGAGGAAAGAAGGGGGAAAGAACAATCTTTTATGAACACGGTAATCCCCGGGGCACACTTCATCCTGAGCTCTATGATGTGGAAGAACATCTCAGGGTGATGGATGCTGCCGGGATCGACGTGGCTGTCCTCTCGATGGCTGTCAGCAATGACGACACACAGATTGCGCTCGAAGAGTGCAGGATCTGGGATGACAGCGTGGCAGAGGTCACCCAGAAGTATCCGAAACGGTTCGTCGGCCTGGCTCCTGTTCCTCCCCTGGGCGGGGAGAAGGCGTTTGCCGAGTTGGAGAGAGCGGTTAATGTTTTAGGACTGAGAGGTGTCGTGATACGCTCACAGGCCAATGGGCATTCCTTGGACTACAAGGAGCTCTATCCTTTTTATGAAAGGGTTTGTAAGTTGAATGTCCCAATCATGGTCCATCCGAGCGGAGTGCAATTAGGCTTTGATATTCTCAATGCCCCTTATGATCTTTTCAGGAGTATCGGAAGGGAACTGGACTTGATGGTTGCCACGACGAGGATTATCCTGAGCGGCGTTTTGGAAGATTTTCCCGATCTTCAATTTGTGATCAGCCATAAGGGGGGCGGAATTGCAGCGTTGAAAGAACGTATTGACTATTGGTATGGATCTCCGGGTGCGCCCGGTACCCGAACTCGTCTTCCCTTCGAGGAATATCTGAAAAAGATTCATTTCAACCTGGCGGGTCACCACGGCGGAATGAATTCAGTCAAGTGCGCGTTGACAACGATTCAACCGAGCCGATTGATCTTCGGAACAGACTATCCTCAAGAATTCACGGAGAACCCGAAGAAATTGAAGACCTATGTCGAGAACATCAAGAAGCTTGAAATCGGTCAAAAGAGCAAAGACCTCATGTTGGGAGGGAATGCCAAGAGGCTCTTGAAGCTTTAGGAAGCTGTTGGGAAAAGTCCCTCTTGCTGTATCGTATATTTGTAGGGAACGGTCGGCATCGACTCGTACCGAGTTACAAACCGTTCCCTACCTTCATATCGAGAGATCGTTTAAAGAAAGGAGAAAAGAGGATGTTTGAAGATTTGCGAGAGTGGATGGAAGTAGCAAAGAAGACAGGAGAGCTTGTTGTGATTGAAGGGGCCGATACAGCGGATTTCGGGCCGGTCAGTCAGATCACTTCGCGGAATGAGGGGCCCGCGGTCCTTTTCGAAAAGGTGAAGGGATACTCGCCCGGTTACCGGATGGCGACCAACCTGATGCAGAATATCAGGACCTTCAACCTGGCCTTTGGATTACCGTTGGACTATTCGATTAAGGAAACCGTCGAGGTCCTGACGAAGAAGATTGCGGAGTGGGGGGAGAAGTCGGTACAGTTCGAGCCGGTCGAAGTCAAGAAAGCGCCGATTTTAGAGAATGTTGAGACAGGGGGAGACATAGATCTTTCGATCTTTCCGGTTCCGAAGTGGCACGATCATGACGGAGGGCCCTATATCGGAACGGCGGACAATATCATTACGCGAAACCCTGATACGGGTCGAGTCAATGTGGGCACCTACCGGTCACAGGTTCTTGACAATAAGACAGTGAGTATCTTTATTTCGCCTGGCCACCACGGGAGGCTTCATTATGATAAATACTTCGAGAGAGGGGAGCCTTGTCCGATCGTGATGGTATATGGTACGGATCCGACCACGTTTGTGATCTCATCGCAGGAGATTCCGGAGGATATTCCGGAGCTCAATTTCGTGGGTGCGATCAGGGGCAAGGCGGTTCCGGTAGTGAAGGGTCAGGTGACGGGGCTTCCGATCCCTGCGAGTGCGGAGGTAGCGGTGGAGGGGTTCCTCTATCCGGGGCAGACGAAGCCGGAAGGTCCCTTTGGGGAGTGGCCCGGTTACTATGCGGGTGGTGTGGTGGACCGTCCGTTTCTGAAGCCGGAGGTGCTTTACTACAGGAATAATCCGATTCTCACAGGATGTCCGCCAGCCAAGGCATCGTGGGCAGACCAGGCCTTCTTCCGGACGGTCTTGCGCTCGGCCATTCTCTACCGGGAGATGCTGACGGCCAATGTGCCAGGGGTCAAAGGGGTATGGGTACCGCAGGTAGGGGGTTCCCGGCATCTGGTGATTGTGGCTATCGAGCAGCGGTACGCGGGTCATGCCACCCAGGCGGGACTGGTAGCCACGGGTACGCGGGCCGGAGCCATGCAGGGGAGATACACGATTGTGGTGGATGACGATATCAATATCTATGACCTGGAGGATGTGATCTGACCGAAGTCTTCAAGAGGTATAAGAAGCTCTTTGGCGAAAGGTGGAAGACGATTTAATGAAGCATTTAGATATCAGAAAGTATTACAAGAAGAATTTTTTTAATGAAATCCCAAAGATTAGGGGTAGTGGTATTTAAACCCCAGCCAAATGAAGTGACAAGATATTTCCATAGTTCCTCAGCAATTTTTGAAAGCAGTAGGTCCTTAGAAGATATGATACAGGCAGATTTCTAACCCCAAGCAGAAGGACATGAGTTATGAAAATATGGAAACACAAAATTCTGCAACAGTGGTCGAAAGGAGGTGAATAGGATGGTAAGATTGCCAACTTGCCCCCGCTGAGATGCGCAGGAGACTGAGAAGATAGCTGAATCTCCGGTAAGAGGGAAATGGGAAGTATACCGTTGTCCAAAATGCAATTACTTGTGGCGAAATGCGGAGAATCTGGGAAATATTGTCAAGCTTACCAGGGATATGATAGATCGAGCAGTGCCTGCTGTGTGGTAGTTGGAGAATGATTCATTGGGCAGTAGAACATAGGAGCAAGAACCGCCAAGCTTGTTCATTAGACCGTAAGAGAGAATATTATTAAGGGGGCACAGAATTGCCCGAAAGGGACCAGCGGAACTCAGATCGGAGCCGAAGAAACCGGAGGATCGGCATAGCAAATAATACTGACCAAATCTAAATTTTGGCGCATGAGGACTGGGTCTAAGCTAAAGAATATGTGCGTCGTAGGCTCTCCTTCAATGGTGATGGGATTCCTTGTCGAAAAACCTTCCATCCCATTTTTGATGGGGTCCTTTTATTTTTCAAAACCTCATTTGAACAAGAATGAAAATGACCATAGTCCTCGGGGACTTTTTTGAGATGAAAGACATAAAATTTTTCTTAACTTTTTGAGATCCGTATGCTTAAAGATTTTATTCGGGGTCAGTCTATGAGCGTATAAGTCCATAATTTAAAAGGAGGGGATTGAAATGGAGAAAGCAAAATTTATAAAACCGCTCGTCTTCCTGGGCCTTTCGTTTTGGGTTGTTTCTCATTTACTGTCCGGAATATCTTACGGGGCGTCTGTTGATTTCCCCAAGAAAGAGATTACGATTATTGTCAATTCGGGCCCGGGTGGTGGAAGGGATATTATTGCTCGAGGGGTTGCAAACACGATGAGTAAGTACCTGAAGGTCCCGGTAGTTGTTCTGAATTTGCCTGGCGCTGGTGGCATTCGAGGGCTTGAACAACTGTATAGCTCAGAGCCTGATGGCTACACGATTGGGGTTGGTACGCCGAGTGACATCATTATCCAGGTCATCGAAAACCCAAGATACGACAGCAAAAAATTCACGTATATTGGGAATGCCGAGTTTATTCCTGACCTGCTCTTGGTTAAATCAGATTCTCCTTTCCGTTCCGTAAAAGATTTCAAAAAATTCGACAAGAAAATAAGGGTCGGCACACACCTCTTGGGTTCGGTTGGTACCGTGGTGTACATGATTCTTGCGGAACGTGAGGGCTTCCCCATTTCGATTATCTCAGGCTACAAAGGGATTGCAGATGCGACCCTCGGCTTGATCCGCGGAGAAACCGAAACTAATGATCTCGTGCCGAACGCGTCCTTACCGCATGTACGGGCTGGAAAAGTACGTGCTATTTTAACAATTGCCCAAAAACGTGATCGAAATTTCCCGGATGTCCCTACTGTAGGGGAAATCGGATACCCGGACTTGGCGAACTTTGCACTTTACTTTTGGTTCATGGCTCCACCAGGGGTTCCAGAAGCTCGAAGCCGAATTCTCGAAGATGCTCTAATGAAAACTCTCAAAGACCCTGAATTTCTAAAATGGGCCATTACAGCCAATGTGGATATCTTTCCGTTGAATGCGCAAGAAAACACCAAATTGAGTATCGACTTTTCCGACACGACGTTTAAATACAAGGGAATTATTGAGAAATATATCCAGAAGTGAGATAGCCTGGAACCCTTGAAATGCTTTCGGGCAGAGAAGCCCAGAAAAGAAGATCTTTCTGAGAGGAGCTTATACAAGGTAAAGAAACAGTAGAGGTTTCTTAGTACTACGGCTCTAAGAAATCTTAGGAGGGGGAGAACTGTGACGCCTCCTTTCTTAAGGCTTTGCGGCAAACTGAAGTACTGAAGTGAAAGGAATTAAGATAGGAATAGATAGGGAAGGAGAGGTTTGTAAAAAGATTCATGTCGGAGTCACTACAGGGATGAAAAAACGAGATTTGGTTACAGCCGCCTTTTGGGTAATTTTTGGACTTATTATTTCTATATGGTCTTTCACCTTTCCCATTGGCACATGGGAAGAAGTAGGTCCTGCGGTTCTCCCTTTCGCTTGTGGTCTGATTCTTATTTTGTTAGGAAGCATCTTGTTCTTCCGGGTTTTAAAGCAAAGCGAAGGAAAAGCGAAGAAGGTGGTGAATCCTATTATCCCGTATGGAGCAGCCTTCAGAAGGGTTGCTATAACCGTAGTAGGCACGTTTATATCAGCAGCCATCATTGATTTTTTTGGTTTTATTTTGACTGTATTCTTTTTGACGCTCTTCTTGTTCCGAGGAGTTCAGCCTACAAAATGGAAAGTCGATATATTTTTCGCTCTGGTTTTTACATCGGGTAGCTATGTGCTTTTCCAGGTCTTATTCAAAACGACATTACCCATAGGTTTTTTGGGATTCTAACGGCGAAACAATTCCAAGAATGATGGATACCATCAATTACCTCGTTTTAGGTTTCAGCACCATCTTGACAGTAACCAACTTAATCGCATCCTTCTCTGGCATTTTGGTTGGCACGTTTATAGGAGTGCTTCCAGGGCTCGGCCCGACAGCAACAATGGCTATCCTACTTCCTCTTACCTTTGGCATGGATGCAACTCCAGCAATCATCATGATTGCGGGAATTTATTACGGTTCCCAGTATGGAGGCTCCACGACGTCGATCTTGGTGAACATTCCGGGGGAGGTTGGTTCTATCGTAACCTGCCTTGATGGATATCAGATGGCCCGCCAAGGAAGAGCCGGAGCGGCACTCGGGATGTCTGCCATGGGGTCTTTTATCGGTGGCACTGTAGGTGTCATAGGGTTGATGTTCTTGGCTCCTTTCTTAGGAGAAATGGCAGCAAACCTGGGTCCCGCTGATATCTTTTCCTTCATAGTCTTTGGTTTGATGATGGTCAGCTCTATTGGTAAAGGGTCCTTGGCAAAAGCCTTGATTATGGCCACTTTAGGAATATTTGTATCCACCATAGGCAGGGAAAGTATGCAGGGTTTCAGTCGTTTTACGCTGGGGAGCCTTGTGCTTTCAGATGGAGTGGGCATTGTTCCGGCAGCCGTGGGGATGTTCGGCCTCACTGAATTACTTGGCAACATCGAAGAGATGGCAAAGCAGGAGGTCTTTAAAACCAAACTCCGAGACCTTTTCCCAAGCCTGAAGGACTGGAAGGCTTCTTTTTGGCCGGTTATCAGGGGAACATTTGTTGGCTTCTTTTTTGGGATTGTTCCCGGGGCAGGTACTTTGATTACAACTTTCTTCTCCTACGGGTTAGAGAAGCGTCTTTCCAAACACCCCGAGACATTTGGGACAGGGGCTATCGAAGGGGTGGCAGGACCTGAGACCGCTAATAATGCTTCTACCGCAGGATCGATGGTTCCTCTACTCGTCTTGGGTGTCCCACCACATCAGGTCATGGCCATGCTTATGGCAGCCTTCATTATTCATGGGATTCAGCCCAGTCCATACCTAATAGCCGACTATCCCAATCTTTTCTGGGGACTCATCGCCAGTATGTATCTTGGCAATGTGATGCTTCTGTTGCTCAACCTTCCCCTTATCGGGGTATGGGTTCAGCTCCTAAAAGTTCCTTACCGCCTCCTTTTTCCTCTCATCATTATCTTTTGTTTTGTTGGGGTTTATAGTGTGAATAACAACATTTATGACCTCTTGATTATGATCCTCTTTGGCTTAATTTTTTATATCCTCAGAAAAATAGACTATGAACCAGGGCCATTCATACTGGCTCTGGTTTTAGGACCAATGATGGAGACTAACTTCCGCCAGTCTATGAAAATAGCTGGGGGAGACCCTGCCATCTTCATTCAGCGACCCTATTCTGCTTTTTTTCTGGCTTTAGTTGTCGTGATTCTAGTTATCAGTTTGTTTTTTAAGAGGGGAAAAAGAAAGGGAGCTGAAGATTGGACTTAGATCCCTGCAGGCAAATTCGTCATGAATCCGCACCGTTGATGGATCAGAACTCTATTTTTCCCCGTTAAGCTACCTATTTCTTCTAATGGCTAACGGAGCTGAATATCTTGAAGAGTTCAGGGAGATGAGAATGGAATTTAAACGCGTACAATTATCTTGAAAGGAGGTTATCTGGACTATGAGGTTAAAAAACAGGGTAGCTATAGTGACGGGTGGCGGTCATGGTATCGGTCGAGCCTATTGCCTTGGGCTGGCCAAGGAAGAGGCTAAGGTTGTAGTCGCTGATATTGACTTTCCCGCAGCTGAAGAAACAAGAAAGTTGGCTGAACAGGGTGGTGGGAGTGCGTTGGCAATTCAGGTGGACGTAGCCAATGAACAAAGTACTTTGACTATGGCTGAGAAAACGGTGAAGGCTTATGGCAAGATTGACATCTTGATCAACAACGCTGCAATTTTTGCCACTATCCCCATCTCACGGCTTTCGTTTGATAAAGTGTCCATTGAGGAATGGGATAGGTTGATGAACGTTAACCTCAAGGGAATGTGGTTATGTTGCCGTGCTGTGGTTCCCTACATGAAGGAACAAAAGAGCGGAAAGATTATTAATATCTCATCGTCCTCGATATTTGCAGGACGCGGTATGCGCATCCATTATACGACTTCTAAAGCAGGGGTCTTAGGGTTTACGAGAACCCTGGCGCGGGAGTTGGGCGACTATGGCATCACGGTCAATAGCCTGACCCCAGGTTCCACCCTCAGCGAGAGCAAAGAAGACGCTGCTGCCTTAGCCATGAGGCAGAAGTCATCTGAACGCCGATGCTTGAAAAAGGTCCAGGTTCCTGAGGATTTAGTAGGCCCCATGATCTTTCTGTGCTCGAGTGATAGTGATTTTATGACCGGACAGACTATGAACATAGATGGCGGTGATGCTATGATTTGAGCATCTGCAAAAAAATTATCGGATGCTTTTTAAGAGAAAGAGTTTACACAGACTTGCTAATATGGTGCTGAGCAATGTTTGTTAGTCGGGTTCTAACTCGGCCCTGGGTATATCTATCACATGGGTTTACATCACCGTGAGATACTTGATTGCAATGGCGGAACGATCATGGATTGGGCCATGTTAGATCCTAAAGGACAACAGGAGAAAAGAAGATGACCGTGGAGAAAAGACCCGAGGTGGAAAGATTCATCCTTGGCAAAGACCAGACCGGTTGGGGGGTGGAAGATATGCCCAGTCCAAAGGGAGTGGCGTTGATTCAGGCACGCTGGGACTTGTGCATCGGCTGCGGCGCCTGTGAGATTGCCTGCTCGATGTTTCATTACGGCGTGATCAACCGGGAACTGTCACGGATCAAGATTTTTCGTTACCATTTACCAATCCCAAAATCCGTCCAGAATGTCTGCTCTCAGTGTTCGGAGAAAGAACGAGAATGCGAGAAGGCCTGTCCTATAGATCCGCCTGTGGTCTACTACGACAAGGAGAAGTTTCACATGGTGGTAGACGTCGACCGCTGCTTGGGTTCCTCCTGCGGGCAGTGCGCTTCTGCCTGTCCCGCAGCAGTGCCACGGTTCTATCCTCCAGATCATGATTACTCCATGGTCTGCGATCTCTGTGAGAGGGACGGCATACGGAAACCGCAATGTGTTGAGATTTGTCCGCACTTTGCCCTTGAATTTATGGCGCCCCAGTTCCCTCAGCACCTTGAGCGCATTCATCCCGACGAGAAAGCGACCTACTTGGCGAAACGGCTCTATCCGCTGCCAAAAGATAGAATCCAGATCCCCCCTGAAGAATTATGGCCCGAAGAGGTAAAGTTAAGATTGTTGATTGATGATCCATGATTGGCGATTGAAAAGGCCTCGATCACGAATCCTGGTGGTAAATGCCTGCACTGTAGAGAGGAAAAAGAACATGGCTGAAATGAAGTTTCATCTTTTGGAGATTAACTTGAGCACCGGGAAGAAAGAGGTTCGTGATGTCACCTCGGAGATGAGGAAGTTTATTGGCGGCCGGGGAATGGGAGCTAAGATCATGTGGGATCGGGTGCCCGAGAATGCTGATCCACTTGGACCGGAAAATATCCTCTATTTTGGAGTCGGCCCGATCACGGGGTTTTTAGGTTCTGTTGTAAATGTCAGTGCCAAATCTCCTTTGACCCTCCGGGGAGGGACTTCCAATGTGAACGGTCATCTCGGAGTGGAGTTGATCTATGCGGGTTATAATGGAGGACTCCTACTCACCGGGAAGGCATCCAAACCGTCTTATGTTTATATTAAGGATGGAACCGTTGAAATCAGGGATGCAACATATCTCTGGGGGAAATATAATGTAGTGGCTCAGCAGATGCTTCGGGAGGGACTTCGGAAAGAATTGGATGACCAGAATTTCCGGGTTGCTTCGATTGGTCCTGCAGGCGAGCACCTGGTCCGAAACGCCGGCATCAGTCACGATTTCTATCATCATGCCGCCCGCATGGGCATGGGTGCGGTCATGGGGTCGAAGAACATTAAAGCGATTGCGGTTCGGGGAACCCGCCCGCCGTCATATCCTGATCCGGCAGGACTCCTCCAGCTTCTGACCAAGTGGTATCACGGAGGCCGACTCAAGAAGGCTCAGGATCGCCGGTGGGGACACAATATCTCGATTGCCAGACGCTATTATGCTACCACGGAAGGCGTTAAGAATAAGCAGTTAGGTTGGGACCCCATCTGTGATAGGACGAACTCTTTGATCTTGGAGCAGCAGTATAAGGTCTGGAATGATGGGTGCAACCTTTGCCACTCTGGGTGCAAAGTCCCATCGATGCGAAGGGAACCCCCACTCGGACCAACGGTTGGAGAACTCCGGCATGATAATGCAGGAGGATGGAACGCAAATGTAATGCTTCCTGGTTTTGATGTCCAGATCTACCTTACCCCCTTCGTGGATGAATTGGGTTTTGACAGCGAAGACGTCTCAGGAGTGGTAGCCTGGATGATGGAATGTTATCAGCGTGGGTTGATTACCCGAGAAGATCTGGGTGGGATTGATCTTACATGGGGAAATCTCCCGGCTATCTGTAAACTTCTAAAGAAGATTGCCTATAGGAAAGGAATTGGGGATCTTTTGGCAGACGGTTTGAAGATCGCTCCACTAAAAATCGGTAAAGGAACCGAGAAATATGCTATCACCGGCAAAGGGGTGGCAATTACATCCTATGAGCCTCGTGGCTCTATTCAGGATGCGATCGATCTCGCTGTTGTCCCTGTTGGGGAGCTTCACGGTGCCAGGGGAGGGCCACAGTGGATGGCTGCTGATGGTTTGACGACCTGTGGGTTTCTCATTCGACCTCTCCAGGAGGTTTTTGGATGGGATAATTTTGCTGTTCAATTCCTGCGAGCTGCTACTGGCTGGGATTTAAGCAAGGAGGATTGGAAGGACATGGTTCGCCGCCTCCGATTTATGGAGCGATGCAATTGCATTCGAGATGGCTATGTGCCCACACGGGACGACATTATGCCGGATCGTTTCTTCGAAGAAACAATCTATAATAAATACGGACAGCCAAAAATCTTGAACCGGAAGGAATTCCAGGAGCTTCGTGAGAAAACCTATCTCACTTTTGAGTTGACTCCACAAGGGATCCCGTCTCGAGATCTCCTGAAAAAACTGGATATGGATTTTGTCATTCCGGCGATTGAGAAACAGATTGGGCGGTGGTAGCACGTATTTATTGAATTGAAAAACTGTCAAGGATTACACAAAGAAAAAAATTTTTACAGGAGATTCATAAGATGTATCGGAAGGTGGGGTTAGTTGAAGGAGATACCCCGCCTTCCAGAGGGTAAGTATAGTAGCCAACAAATAGAGAAAGGGTTGTCGTTCTACCGGGGGAATGCAAGGAATTATCGTTATACTTTCTGCAAGAATGGGCAATTGGGTGGAAATAGGGTGCTGTGAATTCTCGGATTGACTGAAGATTCAGAAGTACCGTAAGGAGAATGGATCTGTACAACGATGCCCCCTTGGGGAGCAAGAAGGAAATATGGAAGGAGAGTGGGATGGAAACAAAAGCCGATGAATTATTAAGAAATTCCATTGACATGCATTGCCATTGTTATCCCGATGTAAGCCTGGATTGCCAAAACTTTAAAGATGATGCAGAAACGCTAAAGCTGGCCTATAATGCAGGTATGCGAGGGATAGTATTAAAGGGGCAGGTTTGGCCTACTACGGGCGAGGTGTATGAGCTACGTAAGCTAATTCCTGACATAAGTGTTTGGAGCAGTATAACCTTAAATGATTCTGTGGGTGGTATCAAGCCATGGGTGATCGAGATGGCAGCGAAACAGGGGGCTAAGGTAGTCTGGATGCCAACGTGGAGTGCAGCAGTAAGAGTTAAGGACGGGTGGCCTGGAGCACAAGCCCATATCAGGAAGTATCTCCCGAGTTTGGAGCAATACCATGAACGCGGGGAAGGGATACGAATCACGAATGCTCTTGGGCGATTGACAGACGAGACACTTGAGGTAGTGAAGAGGGTCAACGATTTTGATATGATTCTCTGCACGGGTCATATATCTGTTGAAGAGAGCTTGATTTTGGCTGAAGAGTGCCATAGGCTTGGGTTGAAGAAGCTGATCTGGACGCATCCGTTCGGCAGAAGTGTTCCTTCATCTGATGTCGTGAAAAAGATGGTGGATTTTGGTGCTTATATTGAGTTTACAGCTCTCAGTACGATAACGGTTACTCGGGTTTCGAGATTACATCCTACTGAGGTTGCTAAAGCTGTTCAAGCCATAGGTTGTGAAAGGTGCATTCTAACAACCGATTCTTTTATGGAGTGGGCTCCACCCTCTCCTGAGTTTTTGAAGATGTTCGTAGTCATGTTACTTGATTTAAATATTCCTCCACAGTTCATCAAAGTAATGATTCAGGATAATCCAGCCAAACTTTTGGGGCTAAAGCCGATTTAAAGAATGGAAGCTGATGATACGTATCAAAACAGAAAGGAAATGAACTTTTGCCTAAAACCAGTAGGAGCAGGGAGTTCAATGTAATGATGGAGGTACAAGAAGGAAAATGATTCCATAGGTCAAGAGGTTACAGTGCTGGTGGTGTAAAGGAAGGTGCCGTGTCGCAGTCCACGTTGAAAATGACCACTTAGCAAGAGTACAGGAAGATCCCGATTCCATTATGAAACACCTGCCAACAACCAAGGCATGCGTCAGGAGACAACATGCCAGAGGAAGGTCTTACCATTCTGACCGTTTGAACTATCCGTTAATGAGGGTTGGCGAAAGAGGAGAAAACAAGTGAAAGGAGGTATCCTGGGAATCGGCGCTGGATGATATTGCCGCGAGGCTTGCCGAGATCAAGAGCAAATGAGGTACAATATGCAGGGAAAAGAGAAAAGTACCAGTACAACCGAAGGATATGAATCTGTTGGTAGATCCCCCATACGTGTCGATGCAAAGGACAAGGTAACGGGAAGAGCGATCTATATAGATGATATGAAGTTTCCGGGCATGCTCCACGGGAAGGTTCTTCGCGCCAAATATCCACACGCCCGAATTCTGAGCATTAATACCTCTAGGGCTGAAGCCGTTTCTGGGGTTAAAGGTGTAGTGACCGGGGCGGACTTACCCTTTCTCCATGGTGGGGCTATTTTTGATGAGCCCTTTCTGGCCCGAGATAAGGTGCGCTATATAGGGGAGGGGGTCGCAGCGGTAGCCGCCCTAAATGAAGAAACCGCAGAGAAAGCCATGGGTTTAATAGAGGTTGAGTATGAGGAATTGCCCGCTCTTTTCGATCCTGTGGAGGCCGCTAATCCTGGAGCACCTCTGATCCACGAAGACTTCGACGTATATCACTGCATTAGTTCCATCGTCTGTCCTATCAAAGGCACGAATGTGTGCAACCACTTCCAACTTCGGAAAGGGGACGTGGAAAAGGGCTTTGCAGAATCTGATGAAATTTTTGAGGATACCTTGACGACGCAAATTCAGCAACACTGTTCTATTGAACCCCATGGTGCCATCTGCATGATCGACAACGAAACCAATATTACTCTCTGGGCGAGCAACGATTCCCCTTATCGTTGCCGCAAAGAAATCGCTAGTGCATTTAATATCTCGCTAAACAAAGTAAGGATAATCAATAGCCCTTACATTGGAGGAAATTTCGGGGGCAAGGGAGGTTTGAAAGCGGAGGCATATGCTGTTGCTCTAGCCTGGAAAATCAGGAATAGGCCGATAAAGGTGGTATACACTAGGGAAGAGGAGTTTTGTTCCTCTTTGGTGCGACATCCCACTGTGATTCAGATGAAAACAGGCGTCAGGAAAGACGGAACGATCCTTGCCCGGAAGGTAAAGATTTACTGGGCCACAGGCGCATATGCTGAAAAAGGGCCTGGGGTATCTCGATTTGGAGGAGCATCAGCCGCAGGGCCATATAAGATACCACATGTTAGTATCGATGCATACTGTGTCTACACCAATATGCCTGTTGCCGGGGCTATGCGGGGGTTTGGAGGACCCCAAGTATGTTGGGCCTATGAATCTCAAATGGACATCATCGCAGACAAGTTGGGTCTTGATCCCGTAACATTCAGGCTAAGACACGTTTATCAGGATGGCGACATCCACAGTATTGGTCAGAAACTTTATTCAGAGGGAGGCCTCGAGGAATGTTTGAAGAAGGTAGCCGAAAGCATGGCATGGGAGAAAAAACCCCTTGGGAAAGATCGGGGCAGAGGCATCGCCTGTATGGAGAGGGGGATCAGAACGCCTTTTGGGTCGGCCGCCTTTGTTAAGGTCAACGAGGACGGAACCGTGGAGGTCTTAAGCAGTACCACAGAGGTGGGTCAGGGCTCAGCAACCATCCTATGTCAGATCGTCGCGGAGGAACTGGGTATCCCTCTGGAAAGAGTGATGAAGGCTTCCCCGGACACTGCCCTTACTCCCTTTGATTCTTCCACCACCTCCAGCCGATCCACCTTCTTTATGGGAAATGCGGTCAAGATGGCAGCGGCAGATGCCAAGGAGCAGATCGTAGAAATGGCAGCGGAACTCCTGGAAGCAAACCCTAATGACCTGGAGGTCAAGAATGGAAGTACCTATGTCAAGGGTGTGCCGGAAAAGTCTCTCCCCATCGCTGAAGTGCTCAGCAGGCGCTTTGGTTCAAGTGGAACCGTCCTAGGCCGAGGATACTACTTCCCCCGTTCCGAAGGGGCGGCTGAATATTTTTCGGTCTTTTGGGCTCTCGGCGCCCAGAGCGTTGAGGTGGAGGTGGATCGAAAGACAGGGCAGGTCAAAATCTTGAGAGTCTATGCTGCCCAGGATGCTGGTAAGGCCATCCATCCGGAGAATTGTGCAGGGCAAATTGAGGGAGGAGTCTCTATGGGGTTTGGCTTTGCCCTGCTGGAACAAATGCTGTTTAAGAACGGTATTGCCTTGAATCCTTCTTTCCTGAGTTATAAGATACCTTCAGCGTTAGATGTGCCGGAAGTGACACCCTTCATTGTAGAATGTGATCATCCGGACGGTCCCTACGGCGCTAAAGGAATGGGCGAAACTATGAATATTCCAACTCCACCGGCGATCGCCAATGCCATCTATAATGCAGTAGGTGTGCGCATCAAGAGCCTTCCAATCACGCCGGATAAGATCCTGGAGGCCTTGAAGCAGAAACCAGGGAAGGAAACGGAATAACATCATGAAGTCTAAGGAAACGTATCTCATCATCGCTTCTCGCGATGAGCGCTAACTCGGCTGCCACTTTACTTTAGTAAAAAAACATAACAAAAGGCAGGAAGGGTGTCTTGGATATCCTTTAGACCTGCAACATTGAGCGTATGGCTGTTCGCTTCCCTTACCAAAGCAATCCCGCTTCACATGTTACCAACGAAATACCAGAAACCCGGCACGCTCACTTACCGTTCCAATGCAACGTGGAGGTCAAAGTCTATCAAACGCTCAAAGGAGAGCGATATGAAATTACCCGAATTTGAATATGTCGAACCTAAGTCGATCACAAAAGCTTGTCAGTTCCTAAGGGCGAAGGGCGGTAAAGTTCAGGCGATAGCTGGAGGGACTGATCTGATGATGGCTCTAAAAAATAGGCTGAAAGTGCCGGAAATGCTGGTCGACCTCTGTGGACTTCCCCGCCTCAACCGAATCGATTATTCGGATAAAGAAGGGTTGAAAGTGGGAGCATTGGTCTCTCTCAGACAGTTG
>JBHGBJ010000098.1:0-19786 GCA_041947025.1 Thermodesulfobacteriota bacterium | reverse complement strand
CCGGCCACAGGCCGGGGCTTCCCGGAAAGGTATCATCGTTCATATTGTGCCCCTTTACCTCGCCTACAAGGCGGGGCTTGCGGGGCACGTTCCGGTCACAAATTCTGTCGTAACCTTTCCCTTGTCTTTGCGGGCGACCCCACCGGCAGGCAGGCACTCTCCCGCAATGACATTGTGACATGGTCCCTACAGGGCCGGTCTCCTCCTCTTCTTATAGACCTTCTCAATATACGGCCAGAAAATCACGACCATGATGCAAAGAAAGATGATAAGGCTCGGAATACGTGTGAAGAATATCAATATGCCGTTTTTCGAGTGGGTAATCGTCTGGAAAAAAGCCTTTTCAGCTATGGGGCCCAAGATTAATCCAAGGACAAGGGGAATGGGATGATAACCATATTTCTTCATAAAGTAGCCCACGATCCCGAATACCGTAGCGACAAGCATGTCCTGCCAGTCTTCGCGTGTCACATAGGAACCCATCAAGCATAGAAGAATAATGACGGGGGCAATAATCTCCGCCTCTAATTTAGTCAGTTTCTCCAGAAAATGGGAGAAACCGACTGCCATAAACACGCTGATGCAGTGCGCAATAAAAAGGACAAAGATAATAAGGTAGATCAAGTCAAGGCGGAATCTTATCACCTGGGGACCAGGAGAGACCCCGTGGAGAGCAAAGGCAGCAATAAGTATCGCCATGGCGCTACTCCCGGGGATGCCCATTGTGAGAGTCGGCAAGAGATCGCCACCCGCACAGGCATGAATGGCGGTATCGCCAGCGATCACTCCACGGACATCTCCCTTTCCGAAGGTCTCAGGGTTCTTGCAGGTTTTCGTGGCAGAAGCGTAAGAGACAAATCCTGCCACCGCACTGCCAGCGCCTGGCGCGACCCCCACAACCCAGGCAATCAAACAACTCCTTATAAAAAGGCCAACATTTTGGGCAACGGCTTTTAACCCTTCTCGAATGCTTCCGGAAAGGGGAACCCCCTCGCCCACAATGGAACTTCCTTCCATCCACATAGAGATGGCCGCGCTCATCGCTAAGGCACCCAGCACCACAGGAACCATACCAATTCCATCCTGTAAATAAAACGTCCCCAGACTGTACCGAGCTTCTCCGACGAAGGGATGATAGCCAATCGTAGCAAGGAGGACACCGATCCCTCCTCCCATCAAGCCTTTTAAAATCGTTGACGCTGAAACAGCGGCGATCGCAGACAGACCGAATAGAGCCAACATAAAAAATTCAGCCGGTCCAAAAAGCAAAATAATTTGATACATGACAGGTAAAAATATAAGCAGGCTCAAGCACGAGAATAGTCCTCCCAGGATGGAAACGGTAGCCGAGGCAGCAATCGCCGTCTTTGCCTTGCCTTTTTTCGCCATGGGAAAACCATCAATCAACGTCACGGCATTCGGATTATCGCCAGGGATATTGAAGAGGATAGCCGTAAGGGATCCGCCAAATTTTGATGTCGCATAGATGGAAATCAGCAGGACGAAGGCGGGAACAATATCCATCTTCCAGGTGAAAGGAATCATCATCGCCATGGCATGGGTCGAACCGAGTCCGGGCAAAACCCCCACCACCACTCCGATGAGTGTTCCAAGAATCATCAGCAAGATATTCTGATACTGAAAAATAGCGGATAGGGCAATAAGGTATTGATCCATTCATTCCCTCCCCTTACAACACATTGAGTGATTCCAGTATGGGTTGAAGCAAAATGCCAAAGTCTGTAGGGGCACCCAGCAATTTATAAAGGCAGACATAAATAATAAAATACATGCTGACAAGAGCGATTAAAATCTTCTTCTTTTTCTTGAACCCATAATAATAACAGGTGCCAACAATCACAAAAAAACCTCCTACCAGATAGCCCAGGAGGAGAACAACCCCAAAACAAAAAAGGAGAGAGAAAAAAGCCTTTCTCTCTTCGCGGAAGGTAATCGGTTTGGCCGGTTCCTCCACTCGAATCTGTTCAACCATTTTGTCTTCCTGTCTCTTCTGTAGTTCTTCTTCAATCTGGTCTTTTATGCTGTCGAACTCTCCGGCAAGACCCGATTCTTTGAATTCACCGATTCTGCTCTTCGGAAAGATGATATGAAAAAGGCGACTCCCTGCCAGTATGAGCATGCCGGCACCAACGAACATGGGTACAATGGCCGCCTCAAACTTATATTGAAAGCTTCCGAGAAATATGAACAGAGTGAAGGCAAAGAAGGGAAGAATGATCCATAGCTCTCCCCTTAGCTTTTCCAACTCCTTCGGACTTGGATCGGCTCTTCTTGTCTCTGCAACCTTACTCATGTCTCCACCTCTTTTAGAAGGCCACCCCCTCCGCCTGCGACAAGCGGAGGGGAGCGTCCTTGTCCAAATCTATTTTTATTCCACGAACGGGTCTTCTACAAACCATACTTTTTTAAGGTGGGGGCCATTTTAAACAATAATCCGCGGTGCTCAAGGATATGAGCCCTCACCTGGTCATCCAACCATACGTCATTGGTCGTTCCAATCTTTGCAAGAAGGGCCTTAAACTCAGGATCGTCAAATGTCTTTCTGAGTGCAGCAAGAAGTTTGGTTTTTGCTTCTGGAGCAAGTTTTGGAGGGGCCATGATCATCCTACCGCTGCATTCACCCCCTACATATTTCAAAACATCCGGAAATCCTTTTTCCGCAATAGTCGGAACATCCGGTATAATCCTTTTCGGAGTGACCGTTACGAGTACATTGACCTCCTTGCTTTCAACCAAAGCCTTCGAGGCCGTATATTCAATGAGAGAAATGTCCGTATCACCCCGGATCAGGGAACCGATGGTCTCTGCAGAGCCACCCGAGAAGGTAAGCTTTCCAGGTATCCCTGCGATCTCTTTGAGAAAGATCGTATCGAGCTGTTCCGATGAACCCACGCTTGAACACTCGAAAGTGAGTGGCTCTTTCTTTGCTGCTGCAACCATCTCCTCCCATGTGGAAAACCTCTTCTTATTGCAAATAAGAACGCGCTGGGTCTCGCCCAGTGCCCAAAGCCAAGTCAGTTCCGTCACGTCAAAAGGGAGTTTCGCATCACTATAGCTGAACTTATAGACATTCCCTCGGATGAAATCGCCAATCGTGTAACCATCGGGTCTTGCTTCCTTGAACACATAGGAAATCGCTTTTGCATGGCTGGCTCCCGGCATATTCTTCACTTCAACGTCCCCGCCTTTCAAACCGGGGTTAAGATCCTTTAAATACTTGCCGAGAAAGGGTGCCACCGATCTTGCCGTAAGATCCATTCCGCCACCCGGGCTGGACGCGCAGATAAAGGTCACTTTTTTTGATGGGTAGACCTCTTGTGCCATCACCCCTACGGTGAAAAGGCTGAAAAGAATTAGAAGCAAAACCCCGCCTGCCATTGAAAGTTTTTGAATTCTTCCTCCCCTCGCGCCCGCCCTCTCCGAACTTTGAAAACCCATCTCTGTCTTTTTCATATTCTCGTCCCCCCTTTAAAATAAATTTGACCCCTTCAAATTTATTTTATTCTTTTCCATTCATATTCTTCCTGGAACAAGCAAATGAGTGGACAAGCTATGTATCTCTTCCGTTATTCGGCTTCCTCCATGACCTCTCAGAGGCCGTATTTTTTCAAGGTGGGAGTCATTTTGCGTAATGATTCAGCGTGCTCCGCTATCGTCTCCTTCACCTTATCATCCAAACAGGTTTCCAGCGTAATTCCAACTTTTTGACGAAATGCCTTAAACTCAGGGTCCTCAAAAGCCTTCTTGAAAGCAGCAATCAGTTTGCTCTTTGCCTCCGGAGCAAGCTTTGGCGGCGCGATGACCATTCGATTCCCGCATTCTCCACCCAAAAGCTTCAGAACCTCCGGAAACCCTTTCTCAGAGATGGTTGGAACATCGGGTAGAATTCTCTTCTCGGTCATCGTCGCCAGTACATTCACCTCTTTGCTATCGATCAGGGCCTTCGCCGGCGTATAATCCATAAGAGAGACGTCCGTATCACCCCGGATCAGGGAGCCAACTGTTTGTGCCGACCCGCCTGAAAAGGTGAGCTTTCCTGCGATCCCGGCGATCTCTTTAAGAAAAATCGTGTCAAGCTGCTCCGACGAGCCCACGCTCGAACATTCGAAAGTGAGAGGCTCCTTCTTCGAGGCCGCCATCATCTCTTCCCATGTCGAAAACCTTTTCTTGTTGCAGATCAGGACGCGCTGATTGACACCCATTGAACAAAGCCAGGCGAATTCTCTCACGTCAAAAGAAAGCTTCGCCTTGCCGTAAGTAAACTTGTAAACATTCCCGCGGATGAAATCACCGATCGTGTAACCATCCGGTTTGGCCTCGGCAAAAACGTAGTTCATCGCTTTGGCATGGCTCGCTCCAGGCATGTTCCTGACTTCGACTTCTCCACCCTTTGTGTTGGGATTCAGTTCCTTTAAATATTTACTGAGAAATGGAGCCACCCCTCTTGCCACAAGATCCATTCCTCCTCCGGGCTCGGAGGCACATACGAATGTAATTTTCTTCGCTGGGTAGATTTCCTGGGCCATGGCTGTCAAGGCAAACAACGTCAATAAACTTAAGTTTAAAGCTACGACCAACATTCTCATGAGGCTCATCTTTCTCATTCTTTTCCTCCTTCCCCTTCGCTTACCCCCTTCATCGTCGAATCTGACGCCCCTTCCTCTCTCCCCCTCTTAAAGCAAAGGGGGAAGAGGAAGTCATAAGGGGGATCCCTTGGGGTTATCTGTTTTCATCTATATGTTCTTGTTCTCCTTCATCCTTTTCTTCATGTATCCCACAGGGTCGGGAGCGTAATCCTTCAAATAATCTCCTTCACAATTGATTCCGGGAAGCGGCGGCACCCAATCGAAGCTCAAAAGCTCATCCGGATTCCCGTATTTAACAGCCAAAGTTCTGATTTTGGGGTCGTCTAATGAGGCCATGCGCCCCCGGTCCGTCACTTTGATCCAGGTTTCTGTGCCTCTCAGTTTTACCTCAAAGGTTGTGAAATAGTTATGCATGTGGATATGGCTGTGGGGGATTTTGTTCTCTTTGATATACTTGAAAAAGACCTGACCGAAATGTCTCCGAGATCCAAAGCCGTGATGGAATACGCCTGCCCTATTCCTCTCCGGAAGGTTTGAATGCATCCCGTAGACATTGAACATATCCGAAGTCCTTCTGAACCCTTTGACGGCCGTGCACAACGCCGAATCACAGAACCAGAAGAAACCCTTGCTGGGATAGCCGGGGAATTGGACATTCTTGTATTTATCCATCATTTCCCTTATGACCTCGCCGTACTTACCTCCTCCTTTTGCTTCCACAAGGAGCCCGTGTTCGAAATAGAGCTCGATTCTCGGGAAATAACCGACATGGTTTGCCGTCCCCGCCAGCACTCCATTGATGTCATGAAAAACCGGAGGGACCATCGGATCAACGGGTACGATGGAACACTCTTCGGATGTAGCCTGGAGTGCATCGAGAAAAAGATGTCCCGATTTCCAAGCACACATTGCAAATCTCCGGGCCTCCTCTTCGGTTAGGGAGTACTCTAAGTACGTCCCCTCAGGATCGGTGATCCTGATCTTCGAAGCTCTTCCGACGGCTTCAATCGCAGGTCTCTCAATCTCTTTCCAGAGCTCATCAGGAAAAGCCCATGTGTCCGCAATGAACTCTTCCCAGTTGTTAAATAACCAATTCCCTTTAAATTTCTGTCCGTGTTGCCGTAGTGCATAAGTCAGATGCTTTCTCCCCCCAATGCCGATAAACAGATTGGTGTATTCGGGATTCTTGTCAAGATATTTGCGGACCCCGAGGATTAAGTCTTCCGCAAAGGGCATCTCCTCCGTTCCCGTAGCCCCATGCATCATATCATCCCCTTCTTTCCAACCATCCTCTACGCTCCGCACCGGCGTCGGTTTTCCGCTGAGTTCATGTTCATAGATGAAATCAACCTTCTCCGCTCCTTTTTCTTCCAATGCTTGAATGACCGCCGTCTTCACTAATGGATCTTGGTCGGGGTAAGTGACAATGAGGTAGTTCGAGCCTCTCTTTACGGGCCCCATGGCCACTCGGGTATGTTCTTTGTCTGCCAACTGCCTTGCCCTCGGAAGGCATTCCTCTACAGTTGTGGGTTTCTTATACTTTGGACCTCGTGGTGCTGGGTAACTATAAACGGCCATTTACGT
This sequence comes from Thermodesulfobacteriota bacterium, assembly GCA_041947025.1. Lineage (GTDB taxonomy): Bacteria > Desulfobacterota > BSN033 > BSN033 > UBA1163 > CAVTZZ01. The sequence continues at coordinate 13,595 of JBHGBJ010000098.1, read as the reverse complement.
ATACCTCCTTTAAAAATGAATTTTGTTGTCCATTATGGATTTCGATCTTTTTCTTCACCTCCTGTTCTTAGAACGACTAACATAGGCCTCTTTTTTTGTCAAGAAATCGGCCCTCTGTGATCCGATGCCATCTCTTTTTTGGGCAATAAACTATAGGTTCGAGGGCCGCGTTATTCAAAGAATACGAGTTAATATCTTTTCATATATAGGGATTTTGGAATGGCAGGCTCTTTTTCGACTCGCAAAGATTGTCCGATCCCCTTTTCCTGCGCCCTCTGATAAGCGATCGCCCCCACCGCAATAAATTCGATGGCAGCATCACCAGATAAGAAGAGGGTAATCTCTCTCTCATCCTTCCTCCCCGGCTTTTTGCCAGCGATAATCTCCCCCAATTCGCCATAGAGATGATCTGCTGTGATAGCCCCTTCGCCGACCGGTATGACGAATTCCCCATCCTCTTTTAATGCCCTGACTTTCGAGTCCGCGATCACTTTGCTCCTTTGAAGGCAAACGGTGTCGACTTCCCGGCGCTCGGGATAATGGGCTCCCACCTTATTCATATGGGTACCCGGTTCCACGAGATTTCCGTCAAAGACAGGTTTCCTTGAGTTAGTCGTGGTGGCAATGATATCGCTTCCCTTTAACATTTCTTCAGGAGAATCGACGGGGACGATTTGAATGGGATATAACTTCCCCATTTCTTCGCAGTATTGTTCCCGGTGAAGCTTTTGAGGGCTATACACCTTGACGAGTTCAAGGTTTCGCACATACGAGATGGCCATAAGCTGAGATCGGGCCTGTCTCCCCGATCCAAAAATAGCCAGGACTCTTGAGTCCTTCCTAGAAAGATACTTCGTCGCAACAGCACTGAGTGCTCCCGGTACCAACCAGCCAATCCAATCGGATTCAATAACAGCTCTGAGATCCCCTGTGTGGGTGTCGAATATTAATATCACCTTAACAAAGCTCCCTTTTCCACTCGGTGCAGACGCCTTAATCCCGGCGACCCCCATCGATGAAAGGGAGGCTGGTACGACCCTTAAAAATCTCCGCGTTTCGAGGGTATCCAATGAGAACCTGGGAAGCATCGTGCTCTCCCCTCTCCCCATTTGCCCATAGGCGTCTTCCACAATTTCGATGAGCTCTTTCATGCTGAGTAAAGACATGACTTCCCGGCTGGAAAGAAAGATTGCCATCGGTTGATCCTTTCGCTGAAAATAGAGGTCTCAGGAAGTCCTATTGAAATAGGTCTTTTCCCAGCTCGCTGCATCAATCGATTCGCCCGTGATACCCATGGGGCCCTGACTGGCCAAGAAAACAGCCACTTTCTTAATGTCATCGGGCTTTCTCATCTTGGCCCTCTTTTCTGCAGGGGTCTTCAAATGAATCCGGGTATCGGTAGGCCCCGGCCTGAGGGCATTCACATTGATGTTGAACGGATTCAACTGAACCGCCAAGGCAATGGTCAGCATCTCCACCGCCGCCTTCGAAACATTGTAGACCAGACTTCGTGTGGGAGAGAGGAAAGAATCTTCTTTCTTCCTCGTCCCTGACCCGGAGGACATATTGATGATATTTCCACCCTTCTGTTTCATCATCTGTGGCACGACCCCCTGGACACAAAGGAATACTCCTTTTAAATTGGTATCGATGGTACTATCCCAATCCTCCTCTTTGATCTCTGTGACAAAGTCTGTGGGACCACCGACCCCTGCGTTATTCATCAGGATGTCAATCCTTCCAAACTGAGAAAGAGTTTTCTTGACCATCTCCTCAACGTCCCTCTTCTTAGAGACATCTGCCCTGACCGGCAAAGCCTTTCCCTTAAAGGCCGAGGCCTCCTTTGCCACGGCCTCGATCTCCGATGAATTACGTGCAACGACCACCACATCTGCCCCCTCTTCGGCAAAAGCTAAGGTGATCGATCTGCCGAGGCCTGTCCCACCACCCGTGACAATAGCGACTTTTCCTTGCAATCTTTTCTGGCTCATCCTTTCCTCCCCTCTCTGATTCCCCTATTAATCCCGCTCTCCCTCCCCTTGCCCCCCCTGCATCCCCCCCTTAAAAGAAGAGGGGGAATAGAGACGGGTTAAGGGGAGGTGCGGAAGGGTTATAATCCAGCCCATTCTTCTAATCATCCCGATTATCCTCCAATCGTTTCTTCCAACAGGCGATTGGCGAGATGCAGGGCATCCGATACTTTGTTTCGCTCCCGCAACAGAAGGGTGCGAAAAGCCTTGTATTCCTCACTCTCAAGCCTGAGCGAACGGAGCTCATCCAGGCGTTGAAGCGGCAGGATCGGCTTGATTTTTGTTCTCCAAAGATCTTGGCCATATTTCCCTGCCTTCGTCGAAAAAACCGGAAGAAGAACCCGGCTGAGCTGCATCAGGCATCTGTTGATCTTTTCCAAGTCATTTCCAAACGATCTCTCCTTTCTCTTTCTTCCAATGGCCGAAAGCCTTTTATCAATGGTCTGATTAAGAGCCTTTGCCTTCTTCTCCAATACTCCCGCCTCAACGATCAAGGGCTTCAAATCGAATATCGATTCACCTTTAAGCTGTAGCGCTTTCAACCCCTCTTTAATTTCTTTTGCCAGACCCACGAACTCCATCGGTAAGATCGGATTGTTGCAGAGCCTTAAAATGGAGACAGCGTGAACTCTGAAGGGGATCTGTATCAGGTCCCGATCGACCTTGTCGAGTGTATCTTCTGCGGTATGGCTGTACCAGACAGGGTCCTCACCCGGGCTTTCAGGCGTATCGAATAAGGTCCCTCCTATAAGAGAAGGAAGCCCGACCCCCCAAAAGCTCTGATCGCCGCTTTTTTGGACTCTTTTGCTCTTGACCCTTAGACCCAGAACCTCTTTAATGATTTGTTCTTGAAATTTCCTTATCTCTTCGCTGTTTCTCGCCTCAAACCCCGAGGAACCCTTTCTTCCAAGTCCGTCCATGGCCAGATAGGCCACCGCATGATCTCGAAGATCATCCCAAAAATGATCCACATACCAGGTGGACCCTCCAAAGGTTCCCTGCTCGTGAGCGATCCACCAGCAGAACCGGATTCCTCTCTTCAGCTTCTTTCTATACTTTGAAAAGATTCTGGCCATCTCCAGTTTCACGGAGTTTGCAACCGCATTGTCACTGGCGCCCAGAAACCAACTGCAATAATGGCCTCCCACAAGAACAAATTTGTCAGGGTCTTCTGTCCCCCTGATTCGGCCTGTGGGAAGCCTCACCTTCCTGTAATCGGACCAGGCATTCGCCTTCAATCTCACGATCACAGGGCCCTTCCGGACTAATTCGAGCAGATATCTTCCATCTTCATTGCAAACGGAAATAATAGGCGGACTGAGGTTCTTATCGATGGTCTCCGGAGTCGGGCTTCCCCATACATCCCGAGGCTGGATGGCAATCATGGCCCTTGTCTTTCCAGGAGTGATATGGATCTGTCCAGCCGCCCCTTTTTTTCGGGCGAGGCGGGTTGCCTCAACTCTGCCCTCTCGACCCGCTGCGATCAGAACAATCTTACCGCTGAGATCCGGTTCTTCAGATCGCTCCTCAATCCTTTCTCCCAAACAAACAAGCTCAGCCTCCAATCCTTCAGGAGGAGTCGGGGTGATGAAGACACCCGACAAAGAGGCAAGAGACTTCCGAACGGGAGAGAGGACCTCAAGGCTTGCTTCACCAGGCAGACTGACGTAAGCATCAAATTCGTAAATTTCAGACTCCACTCCGTACTCGTCCAATCTCGACTGGATATATTTGGCTGCCTTTTGTTCATCCTCCGTCCCGGCGCGGCGGGTCAGGCCTGCCAAATATTCCAGATGCTTGCCGATCTCATCCTTGGAATATTCCGCTAATACTTTCTTTTCTAATTCCTTCTCCTCAACGTCCAGCCAGGAAATATGATTTTCCATAGGTCACTCCTCAAGCTTTAACCCTCTTTTTGAGAACCCTCATTCTTTCCCCATATATCCTTTCGTCCGATAATACTCCTCGGCTGCCGGGTGCAAAGGAAGCACTTCGCTTCTCCAAACCTCATCTCGCTCATAGTAGATAGCGGAGCGGGTCTGTTTGAAGAGCTCGGAGTTTTGATCCAAGCCTTCGGCTACGAGTCGCACCAGGCTGGCGGGTTGGCTCTTAAGACAATAGACAAACAAATAATCGTCGACAACGGTGGGGACATCTCTGTCCACTCCACGGAAAAGCCCGTGGGGAATGGCTCCGCTTTTGTATCCGTATTTCTTGACCAGTTTTCTGATCAAGGCCTGATCAAAGCTGAGAAAGCGCATGTCGAAAAGTGTCGTGGCCTCATGCCAGGATCGGCTGAAGGCTGTGTAGCCGAGGTAGATATTCCCCAACATCATATCAACGATCCCTTCTCGCACTTGTCCCGATGTTCCCGTCCACTTTAAAAATCGACCGCCCCAGCCCTCGATTTCATCGAGGCTCAGACCGTGATGCGTCAAAACCGTATCGAGAAAGCCCCCTTTCACTGACTTCGATGCCAGGATTCTCAAGGGACATTTTCGTCTCTTCAGCTCTCTCAGATCTGAAATCCCGATCTCGTGTCTGACCGCAAGACCGATCCATGCGGGCCTCCTGAGAGTGGCAATCAAGGTCAAGTTCTCATGTTTTTCCCCTTTGTAGTCGTGAATCCCTTTAATCGCTGAGCGCATATGAACCGAAGTGCAAACACCCAGCTCTGCCTTTCGTCCTGTCACCCATCGCACATTGTTATCGCTGAAGCTTTCGTTCGAAATATGGACTTCATAGCCATGGGGCTTAAGAATCTTTGCTACGATTTCGCCTGTGGTCCACCAGGGCTCCCCGACAACGCTGCCTGCAAAAGTGATCTTTTTCCTTTCCATGACTCCCCCTTTTATCCTATGAGCTAATACAATAACCCGTTTATTTCGCCTGAAGTCTCTCAGCCGTCTCTTTTTCTGAGGGGATGGATATGAGAAGAAGGATCGCGGCCACTACGGCAAAGCTGGCTCCGACCGAGAAAGCGATCGTCGCATTGAATTTCTGCCACAGAAATCCTAAGAGCAAGCTTGCGGGCAGTTGAGGAAAACTGACCAGGAAGCTATGGATTCCCAAGGCTGATCCCCGGACTTCTTTAGGAACGAGATCCACGACGAAGGCCTTTTTCACCCCCTCGGTCATCCCTGAAAACAATCCGTAGATTCCAAAGATGATCCAGGCTTCGGTCACCGAGGTAATAAAAGCAAATCCAAAATAACTGATCCCATAAATGATCCATCCGGCTATCAACACATTTCTCCGACCCAATTTGTCGGAAAGGATTCCCCCAGGCATCGAACTCATCGTCTTGAAGATGTTGGAGAAAAGGTAGATGATGGGGATCAGTTCAAGGGATAAACCGATATCTTGAACCCTCAAGAGAAGAAAGGCATTGCTCGAATTGGCCATTTCAAAAATAATGGTAGCAATTAAGAAGATCTTAAATTTCTTATTGAATTGCTTTAGGTCGAATCGGCGGTTTTCCGAAGAAACTTCTATTTTGGAAATCTCTCTCGGCTCTTCTGAAACCACAAAGGTCAAGATGCCGATGGCAAGAAATGCAGGGATGGACGAAATCCAGAAAAGGGCTCGGTAATCATCGCTGAGATAGACCAGCAACGAAGAGGCTAATAGGGGGCCCACAATGGATCCCACATTATCCATGGAACGGTGAAGTCCGAAGCCCCTCCCTCGGTTTTCAGGAGTGCAAGACTCGGCGATCAGCGCATCCCGCGGAGGAACTCGAATTCCCTTACCCACCTTTTCTACAAATCTTACTACCAGGATATGCCATCCAACCGTGGCGACGGCAATGAGGGGGCGAGTCACAGCAGAGAGACTATAGCCCCATAACAACAGGGTCTTTCGTTTTCGAAGTTTGTCCGAAAGCCAACCGGAAAGTAATTTCAGGACACTGGAGGTACTTTCGGCAATCCCTTCCACCAATCCCACAAAGGTCGTGCTTGCGCCCAACACCGATCTCAAGTACAGGGGAAGCAAAGGATAAATCATCTCCCTGCTGACATCGGTTAACAAGCTGGTTGAACCCAACGCGAAAACATTCTTGGAGATCCCTTTAGATAAAGAGAGTTTCATCTTCCCCCCTCCTTAAAGACAAACTCTTCTTTGACCAACTGATAGGAAGTAAATCTTTCGACGTTCGACTTAATCCCAGAAGATGCCAGCCTTCCGGCCTTTTTCTATAAAGTACGTCCAGCCCTTTTCGATGCTTCGTGGCGTAAAGGTATCCCCCGCTGCCAGCTTCAGTTGATCCACCGTAAGGGGAATCGGCTTCCCCAAAATTGATGCCTCCACGAAAAGCTTCGCATTTTCTTCCAAATGACACGCAGCCAAGAAGGCCCCCTCCACACTCGCTTCGGCAATCACGGCTCCATGCTGGCAGACCGGGATGAGATCCTGCCCCACGATACTGGGTAAAATGGAATAATGAGGATGAAGGTGTATGACGCAATTCACATCCTGCCTCACTTGATAGACCGCCGTATGAATGGGGGTCTCACTTGGGGGTTTCGAGCCACCGCCGACCGATTCACCCTTTAGTGTCACCTCAACCATATCAGCGGGTTTGACTTCGGTACGGGAAAGTTGCCGCGGATGAATCCAAAAGGACTGTCCCCCCGGAACGCGGGCACTGATGTGGCCCGAGTAGTCGATCAGCCCTGTCATCTCCAGAAGGCGGCATGCCCGCGCCAGCTTATCTTTCAATACATTGATGTCTTTTTCCATAAAACCTCCTCTTGATGATACTTCTCTCCTCCCGATATCCCCCCATATCTTGAGACCCTTGAATCCGCTTTCGGAAGGAAATTCTATTCCCTATTTTCCTCAAACGACCCGCTTCTTACGTTTCTTGTAGAATCTCTCAGCATAAGGCCACAAAACGATGGTTAAAATACAAAGGAAGAGAATCAAACTGGGGATGCGAGTGAAAAATACGAGTATTCCTGTTTTGGAAAGAGCCAGGGTCTGGAAAAAACTCTTTTCAGCGATGGGGCCCAATATTAGCCCGAGGACCAAAGGAATGGGGTGATAGCCATGTTTCCTCATATAATAGCCCAAGATGCCAAAGAAAAGGACGACCAGTATATCCTCCCAGTACTCCCGTGCGTTATAAGAGGCTACGAGGCATAGAAGAATGATGATCGGAGAGATCAACTCCGCCCGTAACTTCGTGAGCTTTTCGACAAGTGGGGTGAAGCCGATTGCCGATATCACACTGACCACATGAGCGATAAAAAAGACCAGGATAATGAAGTAGACCAGATCAATACGCATCTTCATCAACTGTGGCCCCGGAGAAATGCCGTGGAGCGCCAATGCGGCAAGCAGGATCGCCATGGCCGTGCTTCCCGGAATGCCGATCGTAATCGTGGGAAGAAAATCCCCTCCGGCACAGGCATGAAGGGCGGTATCTCCTGCAATCACCCCCCGGATATCCCCCTTGCCGAATGTTTCCGGGTTCTTACATGTCTTCGTGGCTGAGCCGTAGGCCACGAATCCCGCCACTGCACCACCAGCCCCCGGCGCAATTCCTATGACCCAGGCGATCAGGCAGCTTCGAATCACCAGAGACCAATTCTTAAAGGCTGCAATGACACCCTCCGTAATGCTTCCAGTCAAAGGGACCCCTTTGGAAACGATGGAGCTCCCTTCCATCCACAACTTGATCGCCTCGCTGATTCCCAGCATGCCGAGCATGACGGGGACCATATAGATCCCGTCTCTGAGGTAAAGCGTGTTCAGGGTGAAGCGCGATACCCCGACAATCGGGTGGTAGCCGATGGTTGCAATGAGAATACCCATACAGCCGGTTAATATTCCCTTTAGGATCGTTTGTGCCGACACGGCTGAGATCGTCGTGAGGCCGAATAGAGCCAGCATGAAAAACTCTGCAGGCCCGAATAATAGGATAATTTGGTACATCAAGGGCATAAAAACGAGAAGAGAAAAGCAGGAGAAGATTCCCCCGATGATCGACACCGTGGCCGAAGCAGAGATTGCTGTCCTCGCCTTTCCGTTCTTGGCCATGGGAAAGCCGTCAATCAACGTCACTGCATTGGGGTTATCGCCCGGAATATTGAAAAGGATTGCGGTCAGGGAGCCGCCGAATTTCGAGGTGGCGTAGATCGACACAATCAGTGCGAAAGCAGGGTAAACCCCCATTTTCCAGGTGAGAGGAATCATCAGGATCATTGCCTGCACTCCTCCGATACCCGGCAAAATTCCCACCACCATTCCGATGACGACGCCGATCGCCATCATCAATAAATTCTGTCCTTGGAAATTGGCATAAAACGCCCCTAAGAACTGCTCCATTTTTTTCTCCGTCAGATGAGATTGAAGAGATTTAAGAGATATCCTAATAGCACACCATGATACATCGGACTATCCAGAACTCTGATCAAAAGGACATAGATGATTATAAACATGATCACCGCCGTTAGAAAAAGCGGCAATTTCTTCTTGAAGCCATAATAGTAGCTGGTGCCGACAATGAGGATTAAACCCCCTATAAAATACCCGAAGAAAAATACGGTCAGTCCGCCAGCCAGAAGAGCGATGAAAGCCTTTTTCTCTTCACGAAAGGAAATAGGCTTTGACGTCTCCTCGTAATGGCCTTTCAAGGTCTCTTTTTCGATCTCCTCTCGCATCGTATCAAAATCACCGGCAAGCCCTGACTCCCCGAATCTCCCGATTCTGCTATTTGGAAAGATAATGTGAAAGAGGCGCATTCCGCTCAGTATGATCCCCAAGGCGCCGATGAGCATCGGTACGGTTCTCGACTCGAACCTGTATTGAAAACTCCCCAAAAACAGGACCAGAGCGAAAATGAAAAAAGGGATAATGATAAAAAGCTCCTCACGCAAATTCTTTAACTCTTTCATACGGAGTCCTCTCTCATTCGACGAACGACCCGAATGGCAGCGAATTTCACGAATAAGGCGCATTCGCGTTATTCGCTGTCATTCGTGCATGCGCGCCGAAGCGCTTCGGCGCGCATGCACGGTACGCCTTTCTATTTTTTGCTCTAAAGCCCAAACTTTTTATACACGGGAAGAAATTTCTCAATATCATCGATTTCTGTCTCGACAGTCTCCTTCAACTCTTTTCCGTAAATAGGCTGTACATCAGACCTTCTCTGTTTTAGGAAGGCCACAAATTTAGGATCGACAAGCATCTTTCTTGCTCCGGCCACGAGGAGACGCTCGGCTTCTGCATCGAGTTTAGGCGGCGCCATGTAGTGCCTGCCAACCCTTCTCATATATTTTGTGCACTCGGGAAATCCCTTCTCCACAATCGTAGGAACCCAGGGAAGGACTTTTTCCTGTGTGAAGAATACCAGGGTATTCACCTCTTTTGCTTCGGCGATCGTCGTCACGGAGTCAAAAGAGACAAGGGCAGCATCCGCATCCCCCCTGATCACCGCATTGACACAATCGGCGGTACCCTCGGTCGGGACAATCTTTGCCGGCGTCTTCGTGAGCTCTACGAACAAAATGCAGTCCAGATGCGCTGTTGTACCGAACTGAGGTACGAGTAACGTGAGAGGCTCCTTTTTTGATTTGGCAATCAACTCTTCCCATGTGGCAATCCCTTTCTTGCTGCTGATCAGGCAACGGGTCGTCTTCGTCAGCGCAAAAAGCCAGGTATAACTCCTGGGGTCAAAGCCCACCTTCTGGGATCCGTAGAGCATCGAATAAAGGGATCCGCTGTTAAAGTCCCCAATCGTATAACCGTCGGGTTTAGCCTTAATCACAGTCTCGTAGGCCTGCAATCCGCTGGCCCCCGGCATATTCTTAATCCTGATTTCCCCGCCTTTTGCTTTCGGAGAGAGTTCCTTCAGATACTTCCCCAGATAAGGGGCGACCATTCTGGCGAAGATATCATATCCCCCTCCTGCAGCAGAATTACAAATGAGAGTGAGATCTTTCGCAGGATAGACCTCCTGGGCCATTGCTCCTGAAGCGGAAAGAACAAGGACACTCAAAATCAGAGGGATGGCCAGCGTCTCTATTAAATTCTTCCTTCTCATCTTTTCCTCCTTTCAAGGACAGAATCGCTTGTTGGTTAAGTCAGCGGAATCCCGCCATCATCTTCTGGCATAACCTTCTAAATCGTCTTACCTTCTTTCATCCGTTTCTTCAGATACGCCAACGGATCCGAGGCATAATCCTTGAAATAATCTCCTTCGCAGTTGATGCCGGGCAACGGCGGCGCCCACTCGACGGTCAATAACTCATCCGGGTCCCCGTATTTCACGGCAAGGGTTCTGATCTTTGGATCATCCAGAGTGGTCAGATGACCTCCATCCGTAAATTTCATCCAGTGCCCGGTGTCCCGTAATTTTATCTCATAGGTGGAAAAGTAATTGTGAACATGGATATGGGCATGGGGAAGATTATTTTTCTTCGCATATTTATCGAATTCCTCGCCGAAATGCCTCCGGGAACCGAAACCGTGATGGAATATACCTGCCCTGTTTCTCTCCGGTATGTTGGGAGAAGGCCAGTAGCAATTGAACATATCTGAAGTTCGTCTGAAGGATTTTACCACGGTGCATAGCGCTGAATCGCAGAACCAGAAAAATCCCTTGTCCGGATAACCTGGCCATTGACAGTCCTTATATTTGTCCATCATCTCCCTGATCATCTCGCCATACTTGCCGCCTCCTTTAACCTCCACCAGCTTTGCGTGCTCAAAGTAGAGCTCAATCCGCGGGATAAAACCAAAATGAGTTGCCGTTCCAGCCAGAACACCATTAAAATCATGAAAGACCGGAGGATTCTTCCAATCATAAGGCCACGTACCGATTGAACATTCCTGGGATGTCGCCTGGAGTGGATCCAAAAAGAGATGGCCAGGCAGCCAGGCGCATTTTTGGAACCTCAGCGCTTCCTCTTCTGTCAAGGGGTATTCTACGTATGTGCCTTCAGGGTCCGTTATCCTCACTCTGCAAGCCTTTCCTAAGGCATCAATCAGCGGTCTTTCAATTTCCCTCCAGAGTTCGTCCGGATAGCTCCAGGATTTGGAAATAAATTCTTCCCAATTGTTGAATACATAATTGTTCTTATACTTGTTCCCGTGATCTCCCAGGGCAAGCAAGACGTGGACCCTTCCTCCCTGGCCCATAAAGATGCTCGTATACTCAGGATGTTGATCAAGATATTTACGTAAGCCTTTACCCGCTGCCACGAGATGAGGCAATACCGCCTCTCCCGGAGCAGCTTTTGCCATACGATCGGCCTCTGCCCAACCGTCTTCCACGCTTCTCGAAACCGGCGCCGTACCGGCCAATTCATGGTCGTTGATAAAAGTCACTTTCTCGGCGCCCTCCTCTTCTAACGCCTGGGTAAGCGCTCCCGCCACATACTTGTCCTGATCGGGATAGGTGACGACCAGTATCTGATCCCCTCTTTTCACAGGACCGAAAGCGCCCCTGCCAAACGTCTTCTTTGCCATCCGCCTCGCTTGAGGAAGACAATCCTCGATGCTGGCCGGCTTCTTATACCCTGGTGCACAGGGAGCTGGATAATTATATTTCGCCATTTTCAAATTCTCCTTTCTTGAGAAATAGGTGCTTCGCGCGTCAAATTCGCTTATTCTCTTTCATCCGTTTCTTCAGATAGGCCAACGGATCCGGAGCATAATCTTTGAAGTAATCTCCCTCACAATTGATTCCTGGCACGGGTGGAACCCACTCGATGCTCAACAGCTCATCGGGGTCCCCATACTTGCAAGCCAGCGTCCTGATCCCGGGATCGTCCAGACTTGTCATGTGGCCTTTGTCCACAATCTTGATCCAATGTCCTGTATCACGCAACTTGATCTCATAGGTCGTAAAGTAATTGTGCATATGGATATGCGTATGGGGAAGATTATGTTTCTTGACATACTTGTCGAAAGTTTCACCGAAATGCCTCCGTGAGCCAAAACCATGATGGAAGATCCCTGCTCTGTTCCTCTCCGGCGTATTGGGAAGATTCCAATAGCAATTGAACATATCTGAGGTCCGTCTGAATGATTTGACGGATGTGCACAGGGCCGAATCGCAGAACCAGAAAAATCCTTTGTCCGGATAACCCGGCCAATGCGTATCTTTGTACTTTTCCATCATCTCTCGGATTAACTCGCCGTACTTGCCACCGCCTTTCACCTCCACCAGCCGGGCGTGCTCAAAATAGAGCTCGATCCGGGGCAAAAAACCCTGATGATTTGATGTTCCCGCCAGGACACCATTCAGGTCATGAAATACCGGAGGGACATTCCAGTCGTAAGGCCATGTGCCGATCGCACACTCTTGAGAGGTTGCCTGAAACGGGTCTAAGAACAGGTGCCCGGAAAGCCAGGCACACTTCTGAAATCTAAGGGCTTCCTCTTCCTTTAAAGGATATTCGAGGTATGTGCCCTCGGGATCCGTGATTCGCACTTTACAGGCTCTTCCCAATACCTCGATCATTGGCCTTTCAATTTCCCGCCACAGTTCGTCGGGATAGGTCCAGGCTTTGGAAGCAAGCTCTTCCCAATTGTTGAAGACAAAGTTGTTTCTAAACTTGCTCGCATGCTGGCCCAGGGCAAGCAGGGTGTGGACTCTTCCGCCCAGGCCCCAGAAGACTCCCGTATATTCAGGATGTTTATCAAGATATTGGCGCAATTTCGCAGGGGTTTCACCGAGAAGTGCTATCTCCGGCGTTCCCCTGGGCCCTTTTTCCACATTATCGGCTTCCAGCCATCCATTTTCCACACTCAGGGGTTTAGCCTCAACCCCAACGATCTCATTTTCAGGCACAAAATGAACGACCTCAGCCCCCTCTTCCTCCAATGCCTGGGTGAGTGCTCCCTTCACATACTTGTCCTGATCAGGATAGGTAAGGATCAGAAGCTGATCTCCTCTTTTGACGGGACCGAATGCCGCTCTGCCATGTTGTTTTTTTGCCATCGTCCTCGCTTGAGGCAACAAATCCTCCACACTGGTTGGCTTCTCGTATGAAGGTGCACACGGTGCGGGATAACCATAGGTAGCCATTCTTAAATTCCTCCCTTCTATTCACATTTTGTCTTTTCCCTGTGTTTTCAATCATCGAATACTCATGAACCCCAAGATCAACATTCATTCGTCTTTCCGTTCTCTAACTTTCCTCCTTTCTAATCTCCTTAATCCCAGAAGATACCAGCCTTCCGGCCTTTTTCCACAAAGTACGTCCAGCCCTTTTCAATGCTTCGGGGCGTAAAGGTATCCCCCGCTGCCAGCTTCAATTGATCCTCCGTAAGGGGAATCGGCTTACCCAAAATCGATGCCTCCACGAAAAGTCTCGCATTCTCCTCCAAATGACAGGAAGCTAAAAACGCTCCCTCCACACTCGCTTCGGCAATCACGGCTCCATGCCCCTTCATAATCAAAGCCTTTGAGCCTCCCAGAACCTTGGCCATGCTCAATCCCTTTTCGATGGTTTCGATGTGTTCCGCATGGGGGAAAACGGGCACTTTCGCTCCGAAAATCGTTCCATGCTGGCAGACCGGGATGAGATCCTGCCCCACGATACTGGGTAA
>JBHGBJ010000097.1:0-12809 GCA_041947025.1 Thermodesulfobacteriota bacterium | reverse complement strand
GCCACAGGCCGGGGCTTCCCGGAAAGGTATCATCGTTCATATTGTGCCCCTTTACCCCGTCTACAAGGCGGGGCTTGGGGGGCACGTTCCGGTCAAGGAATAACCACAATTCCAATGACCGAAATGAGTGTTTGGGTCATTTGAAATTGGATCATTGGAAATTATTTGGGATTTGGTTATTGGACTTTGAAGATTCAAGATTCGTTTGGATATGAACCCTTCCCTCAAAGAATTCAAGATGAAAATCGAAATGCTGGAGAAGGATCTCATCGAGAAGACTCGAGAAAGAGATCAATATGCCAAAGAACTGCAGGTATTGAGGAATCTCTACAGGGAGAAGGTGAAAGAGAACGAGAAGATGAGAGAGGAGGCAGTCCTTCTCTCCTATGTCGACGATCTGACCGGAATTTACAATCATCGTTTCTTTATCCAGCAACTGACCATGGAGGTGGAGCGTCAAAAACGTTACTCCACGCCCCTCTCCCTTCTGATGATCGATATCGATTATTTCAAGAACTACAACGACACCAATGGCCACCTGGCCGGAGATCAGGCATTGAGAACGATCGCCATCCTCATTCAACAAGGTGTTCGGCAGACCGATATCGTCGCCCGATACGGAGGAGAAGAATTTTCTGCGATCCTGATCAATTCGGGAAAGGAAGAGGCGAAAGGGATTGCGGAGAGAGTGAGGGAAATCGTAGCCGAGACACGATTCCCGAACGAGAATTTTCAACCCAATGGAGATTTGACGGTCAGTATCGGGGCGGCAACATTCACCTCTTCCATTTCTACCCTCACCGATTTGATTCGTGAGGCGGACAATGCCCTTTACCGGGCCAAAGGCGCGGGCCGTAATCGGGTGGAGGTTTAAGCTCGATGACATCCGACCACCGGATCAAGACGATCATCGTGACCGCGGGGATGATCGCGGAGCAAGGAAAAATCCTCGTCACCCAGAGAAAAGAAGTTTCTCACCAGGGCCTCCTCTGGGAATTTCCAGGAGGGAAGGTGAAGGAGGGGGAAGAACCGAGAGGAGCCTTGCGAAGGGAGCTGAAAGAGGAGCTGGATATCGAGGTGGAGGTCGGGACGATTTTTGAAGCGGTTTACCATCCTTATCCAGCCTACCCCATCCTGCTTCTGGTTTACCAGTGCCGGATTGTGGGAGGCGCTCTCAAACCCATCGACTGCCGTGACCTCCGATGGGTGAGCCCCGAAGAGCTGAAAGGATTGACCATGCCGCCTGCAGATGACCCGGTCCGCAAGCATCTGTCCTCATCCGAAGAACATTTCTTCCCGGCTGTCATGGCGACCCCTCATTGAATACAGGAGAAGCAATCTCATAAGATTGCCACGGCGGTCGTAACGACCTCCTCGCAGTGCCCCCTTTATGAAGCCCTTCACCATAAATTTCTATTGGACAAAGATTGAAATTAGTATAGAATAGCTCCGGGGATGAGCGATGGAAAAGGACTCCGTTCAGAGGTATGCCGAAAGCCTGGAAAAAACCATTAAGAACAATCACCATTACCTGAAGGAGAAAGTCAAGGACTTGCATGAGATGTGTCTCATGGTCACTCCTGAAAGAAATGTTCCTCCGGAGATCATCCTCGATATCCGGGAGCTCTATAAAGAGATCCGAAACCGCCTCACGGAGATCAAGGCGATCGAACAAGTCCTTCAGGGAAAATACCGCCAGTATTACCGCCGGGATTCCGTGCGCGACAAGGAGGTCATGGAATTTGGATTCATCTCCAAGAACTGTTACTCCAAATTCGAATATACGATCTTACAGAAGGAGGCCCAGAAAAAGGCTAAGGAAAGGGCTCTGAGGCCGGACCCGAAGGGGGTGCCTTGTCAATGGTTTCGTTCAAAGGAGAATCAGGTGACTTTCGTAAGGAACCTGCGAATCCTGAAGGATTTGGATTATGGGATGCCACCCGATTCGGTGACCGGGGAGAGACGAGACGTGACTCCTGATGGGCCCCAAAGCCTCACTCTCTTTGTTTTCTCCGGAGAGGAGAAAGCGATCGATGATCTTCAATCCCGAATTCAATTACGGGAACACGACATCCTGGAGCGATACAGCCGGGAGGAACTCCGCGGGCTTCTGGCCCATTTGAGAGAATTGGGTCCCTTGGAACAGGAGAAGAAGTTCAAAGAGCTGATCGGAAGGCAAGAATTTTCCAAACTCAAATGTCTGCTTTTGGCTATTGACTCCCCACAAAAGCTCATGGGCGATGTATTGGGTTTGACCAGGAAAGCCCTGCAAAGCATGGGAGAGGGAGAAGTCAAGACACTTTCTATTTGACACCTTATTTTTGACTCGTTATAAAAGCGTTAAACTGTTTTTATTTTATTGCTTAAGAGCTGCAGGAGGGGCCTGAACCTATCAGGGTTCAGGTCAGGCCGGGGTTTTGGTCGTTTGTCGAAATGAACGATCCAAGCAAACCCAACGACCCGAACGACGGGATTTGATGGATGAATCAGAACCTGAAAGATTTTTACTTCTTCAGCGATTTTTTAAATCGTAAGGTTTATGACCCTTCGGGAAGAAGGGTGGGCAGGATCTCAGATTTCATTGCCCAAAGAGCGGAGCCCTATCCCCTGGTCATCGGCCTGGTCATTCGAATAGGGGGAAAGAAGGACAGGTTCTTTCTTCCTTGGGAGAAGATTATCCAAATGGAACCCTCGGTGACCCTTGTCGAAAAAGATCTTTCCCCTTTGGCAACATCCTTTTCTGGAAAAGATACCGTCCTTCTTCGGGAAGCCGTGATGGATAAACAGATCGTCGATACCTTTGGAGCAAAGGTGGTGAGGGTCAACGATCTCCACCTCCTTCGGATCGATTCCCATCTCAGGCTGGTCCACGTCGATGTGGGATTTCGTGGACTGATGAGGAGGGTGGGATGGGAGAAGGTGATGGATCGGGTCCTTCACTGGCTCTTCACCTACGACCTTCCCAATCAATTCATCTCCTGGAAATATGTCCAGCTCCTCTCCGGCTCGGATCTCCTCCAACTCAGTGTGTCCCAGCAAAAACTCTCTCACCTCCACCCTGCGGATTTGGCCGATATCATCGAGGACCTGAGCGGCCGGGAGCGTTCGGCTATGTTCCACGCCCTGGATACGGAGACGGCAGCCGAAGCCTTGGAAGAGATCGACCCGAAGATCCAGAAAGCCCTGATCGAGACCATTCCCGTTGAGAAGGCTTCTGACATCGTCGAGGAGATGTCGCCCAGTGATGCCGCCGACCTTCTGGGAGATCTGCCAGAGGAAAGGGCGGAAGAGATCCTCGAAGGGATGGAACAAGAAAAGGCAGAGGATCTGAGAGAGCTTCTCGTTCACCCTGATGAGGCAGCAGGTGGATTGATGACCACCGCTTACCTCAGCCAGAGTCCGGAGACGACGGTAGAAACCGCGATCACGCGGCTCAAAGCGGAAGCCCCCAATTTGGACACCGTCGACTATATTTACCTGGTGGACGAAGAGGAAGTCCTCGTAGGTGTGGTGAGCATCCGAGACTTGCTCACGGCTCAATCTCACCAACCTCTCTTCCAGATTCAGTCTCCCAGGGTGGTCAGCGTCAAACTGGATGATGATCAGGATGAGGTCGTTGAAGCCTTTGCGAAGTACGGATTTCGGGCAATCCCTGTCGTCGATGAAGAGAATCACCTGAGAGGAGTCATTGGTTTCCGGAGCGTCCTGCAGGTCTTAGCACCGGAGGCAGGATGATTTAAACTCCCAGTAACCCAGTTTCCTGCCTGTGGTAGGCAGGGCAGGCAGACGCGAACCATGAAAATTGCTAATCCCCCCTCACCCCCCTTTACGAAAGGGGGGGTGAGGGGATTTCATTGTTGGTTATAAAATCATGACAGATTATAAGAAATGGTTTTCGAGTTCGAGAGGCTCCCTTTGGAGAACGATCGGCCTCTTCTTCATTTTGATGGGACCGGGAATCATCACCTCCAATGTCGACAATGATGCTGGCGGAATCACCACCTATTCCTTAGCCGGCGCAGAATTCGGTCTCAAACTCATCTGGTCTCTGATCCCCATTATGATCGCCCTGATTGTGGTTCAGGAGATGTGTGCCCGGATGGGTGTCGTCACCGGAAAGGGACTCTCCGATCTGATCCGAGAAAAATTTGGCGCCAAGATTACTTTTTATCTGATGCTCGGTGTCTTTTTTACCAACATGGGCAATGTTCTCTCTGAATTTGCAGGGATCGCAGCAGGAATGGAAATCTTCGGAGTCGATAAATTCATCTCCGTCCCCCTGAGTGCTTTCCTGGTCTGGTGGATGGTCGTAAAAGGAACTTATAAATCTGTGGAGAAGGCCTTTCTGGTTGCATGCGTTTTTTACATTTCCTACATCATCACCGGCGTCATCGTCAAGCCGGATTGGGGGCAGGTCACGGACCAATTTCTCCACCCCCAGTTCAATTTTGACCCCTCAGAAATGACGATGCTCATCGGCGTGGTGGGAACGACGATTGCGCCCTGGATGCAGTTTTACCTCCAGGCTTCGATCGTGGAGAAAGGGATCAAGATTGAGGATTATAAGTTTGCTCGATTTGATGTCGTGATGGGAGGGGTGATGGTCCATGTGGTGGCCTTCTTCATCATTTTGGTCTGTGCAGAGACCCTTTTCAAACATGGGGTTCGGATTGAAACGGCAAAGGAAGCGGCCCTTTCCCTCGAACCTCTGGCTGGAAAATACTGCGCCTATCTCTTCGCCTTCGGACTGGTCAACGCCTCACTGTTTGCGGCTTCGATTCTTCCTCTCTCCACCACTTACCTGATTTGTGAAGGACTGGGGTGGGAGACAGGGATTGATAAAAAGTTTGTGGAAGCCCCCCAATTTTATGGATTCTACTCCTTGACCATCTTTTTGGGAGCAGGCATCATCCTTTATCCTCATTTTCCCCTCATCCCGATCATGTATTTCTCCCAGGTGATCAATGGAATGGTCCTGCCCTTCATTCTCATTTTCATGCTCTTGCTTATTAATGATAAGAAATTGATGATGGGATATACCAATGGCCCCGTTTTCAACGTCATTGCCTGGGTGATCTCAGCCGTGATGATCGGCCTCACCCTACTCCTCTTATTTCAGATGATTTAGATTCTGACCCGATGGATCAACAACGAGCTTTCTTCAGGAGGTGTCGCCAGTCATCCTCCACCGTCTCCTGAATCCTCTCGATCTCCTGGTCTGTCAGATGGCTGAACCGACCTTGAAGCTTCAAATAGTCTTTGACCGGAACGACACGGGGTTCCTCTTGGAGGGTATAGGACCTTCCATTTTCAATTTCATAAAGGGGAAAGACCCTTGCCCGGACAGCAAGCCCCGAAATTCGGACGGCAAGCTCTGAGGGCATCTTCCAACCCGGAGGACAGGGCGAAAGAAGATGAATGAATCGGGTCCCGCTGATCTTTTTCGCTTTCTCCATCTTCCGAAAGAAGTCTTCGGGATAGGCGATCGTGGCCGTGGCTGCATAGGGGATCCGGTGATCCGCCATAATCCCCATCATGTCCTTCTTCGGATTCTCTTTCGGTTGTTGAACCGGAGTGGTGGTTGTCCAGGCGAGCCAGGGTGTGGCTGAACTCCTTTGGGTGCCGGTATTCATGTACCCCTCATTGTCATTGCAGATATAGATGAAGTCTTCATTTCTCTCTGCTGCTCCGGAGAGGGATTGAAGACCGATGTCAAAGGTCCCGCCGTCTCCAGCCCATACGGCTACGAGGGTTTCGTGATCCCCTCGAATATCCAGAGCGGCTCTGAGCCCGGAGGCGGTTGCCCCACCCGTGACAAAGCCGGCATGGACCGCTGTCATTCGAAAACTGGAATAAGGCCAAAATCCCGGGATAATGGACCAACAGGAGGCAGGAATGACCATGACTGTCTTTTCACCAAGAGCTTTCAGCGTCATCCGCATCCCAACAGCCGCACCGCATCCGGCGCACGCGAGATGGCCACGGCCCAGAATCTCCGCTGAAGGAACTTTTGTTTTGTTCATCTGAGTCTCGTCCTCCTCAGACGCTCAATGCTGAAAGCTAGAAGCTCAAAGCAACTGATTTTCCTTTGAACCTTGAACTTTGAGCTTTGAGCAGCAATCATTTAAGTGCCTCGAACTTCATCTCTTCAGCCCTAACCACAAAATCTCCTCGCCCGGTTGATCATAATCAAGCGCGTATCGGATCGCTTCCTCAATCAGTTCCGGAGTAATGTCTCTTCCACCCAATCCTGAGACAAATCCAAAGATTTGAGGTCTTAATTCTCCGGGGTAAAGCGACGCCTTCAACTCTTGGGCAAAGATCCCTCCCACTCCGGCTGAAAGATTTCTGTCGATGACGACCAATTTTTTCACCCCTTTGATCGCCTGATCGAGTTCTTCGGATGGGAAAGGCCGAAATCTCTTGATCTTGATTCCGGCCACGCTCGCTCCCTTCTCGATCATTTTCCGTATGACGATCCTTGAGGTACTGGTCACCGTGCCAGAAGTGATGAGGAGAACCTCGGCGTCCTCTTTTCCATATCTCTCAATGGCGCCATAGCCTCGACCGAACATGGACCTGAATTGATCATCCACCTTCCTGGCCATTCCGGGAACCTGCTCCATTGCTTCTTGGATCTTATATCGGAACTCAAAAAAATACTCGGGCGTGGCGATCATTGAAAAGGTCACGGGTTCCTGAATATCGATCGGATAGTTCGGGCAGTAGGGAGGCAAGAAGCGATCCACTTCCTCCGTCGTAGGAATGTCTACGGCCTCGGAAGTGTGGGAAAGGACATAGGCATCGAGAACGACCATGATGGGAAGCTTGACCGACTCCGCGATACGATAAGCCTGAAGGATGGTATCGAGAACTTCCTGGTTATTCTCACAATAGAGCTGAACCCATCCTGTATCCCGCTGAGAAAGTGAGTCACTCTGGTCGCTCCATATGTTCCAGGGCGGACCAAGGGCCCGATTGACATTGACCATGACAATCGGGAGCCTGGCGCCAGAAGCCCAATGAAGCATTTCATGCATATAAGCCAACCCGTGGGAAGAGGTGGCCGTAAAACACCTGACCCCTCCTGTGGAGGCACCGATCAGCGCGGCCATGGCAGAATGTTCCGACTCCACCTTCAAGAATTTGGTCTTCAGGCGGCCGCTGGCAATCAGTTCCGAAAGCTCTTCCACAATCGTGGTCTGTGGAGTAATCGGATAGGCGGAGACGAGGTCGACACGGCTCAAGATCACGCCATAGGCAACCGCCTGATTTCCTGTGATGACCTTCTTCATCTTGCCTCCTCTTCCAAGGAGATCGCTCTTCGCGGGCATTCGACAAAGCAGATTCCACAGCCCTTACAGAAATCGTAATCCACCTGACGGGAAAGCGTCTCATCCCTTTTTAATATGGAGGCATCCGGACAGAAGAGGTAACAGTTTTCGCATTGATTGCACGTCCCACAACTGAAGCATCGCTCCGCCTCCCTTAATGCGGCATTCTCTGTAAGCCCTGGCGTTACCTCGGCGAATGTCTTCTTCCGCTCCCGGGGTAAAAGCTTCGGTTGCCTCTCCCTCTTTGCCGGCTCGAAATAGTCCATATTCAATTCTTCAAAAGTGACCACCCGGGGATTCCGGGACCCCTCCCCGGGATGAAGATACCCGAAAATAGAGACGAAAGGCCCCTCCCCGATCAGGTTTTGGCGAATCGCATTTTCAGAATCATTGCCTTTCAGGTAGGCATCCATCGCCATGGAAGCCTTCTTCCCTGAACCAATCGCGTGGGCCACGGTGCGCTCCCTCGATGTCAGATCTCCTCCTGCAAAGACTCCTTTCACCCCTGTGCTCCCGTCCGTCTGTGTGAGCACGATTCCCTCTCTTTTCCCCATGCCTCTCGGAAGAATGGAAGTCTCAATCTCTTCTCCCGCAGCAACGATCACCGTATCTGCTTCCACGAAAAAATTGGAACCGGGGACTGGAGCAGGTCTTCTCCGGCCGCTCTCATCTTTCTCCCCTAATTTCATCCGGAGGCATTCCAGGCGCTTCGGGCCTCCTTCGGGCTGAATCCGGATGGGGTTGACCAGATATCTTATTTTCAATCCCTCTTCCAGGGCTTCGACGATCTCATCTTCAAAGGCGGGCATCTCCTCCCTTGAACGACGGTAAAAAAGGGTGGCCCTTTTTCCCAGCCGCATGACTGCTCGGCTAACGTCGATTGCAGTATTGCCTCCACCGATGACGGCCACCCTCTCACCTAGTGTTACCTTCTTATTCAGGTTGATCTTTTTGAGAGCGTCAAGACCACTCACCGTACTCCTTTTCTCTCCGGGGATGTCAAGTCCTCGGCTTCGGTGAGCCCCGGTGGCGATGAAGACGGCGTGATAATCCTTCAACTCCTCGATCTTGATCTCCTTCCCAAGAGAGACACCGGTGCGAATCTCCACTCCAAGGGCCTCGATATTTGAAATCTCCCCATCCAAGACATCCTTTGGCAGCCGGTAAGCAGGTATGCCCATTCTTAATACCCCTCCCGCGAAAGGAAGGGATTCAAAAACGGTAACCCCGTATTGGAGCCTTGCCAGATGATAGGCACAACTCAACCCGGCGGGTCCGGACCCGATAACGGCGATCCTCTCTCTTTTCTGGGGCGAGATCTTTCTGACTTTCTGAGGAAGATGGGAAGCCCTGTCAGCGACGTAACGCTCGAGGGCATGGATGGCAATCGGTTCATCATACGATCCACGGTTGCACGTTATCTCACAGGGATGAAAACAGACCCTGCCGCAGATTCCGGGAAAGGGATTCTCTTCCTTGATCAGCTTCCAAGCCCCTTCAAAATCGCCCTGGCTGATCTTCTGGATGAAATCAACGATGTCGTTTCCTGCAGGGCAGGCCGCATTACAGGGTGGGGTCCTATTCTCATAAAAAGGACGTTGGGTCCTCCATGCCCCGGTCTTATTCCAGTCCATATCTCCCAGGGAAATAGAGATGTCAGGCATTTCGGAAACGCTACTGAAGTGGATCTGCTTGGACATTTCTTCGTCCTAATGCACTTTGGATCAGGATAGGGGAAGGTCTCACGACCTTCGCCCTCCTATACCACTGTGCGTACGGGTCCGTACACAGCGGTTCATGCAGCCTTACCTAACTGTCCCATATTGATGTAAAAGGCTAAGAAGCCCTTGGTCTGCAAAGAATTGATTCGGCATCGCTACTTTTAACGGTTTCGCATTGGACAAGGCCATGGCCCTTTCCGTGACGCTGCCATGGCAAGCGTATCTTTCACGTTGACTCCCATCGCCACAAGTCTCTTGTACCGGGTATGACAGTTATTGATCCAACGCTTTACCATAAAACACCGTAACCGCCTTCGTATCCAACTGTCTAAGTCTCTTATCACCGTATCGGTCTCTACCAATCGGTAATACCCGATCCAGCCTCTTAAGAACGTGTTGAGTCCCTCAATCACCTGACCAAAGGAGACCCCCCGGGATCGTCTCGTTATCGCCTTGACTTGCCCTTTCATCCGTCGGAGTAATTCGGCTTTGCCTCCGGCTTCCTTCAGACCTTATCTCACGATAAGCGCCCTTGCCTCCAGCCAACAGTTTCTACCATCAAGACCTGTAAGGGACTTTCACCCTCAAGCAACTATCCATGCCGAGCACACGTGAACGACTACCGCCTGGAAGGTGGTAGCTTCGTATTTTCGTCAATTACAAATTGATTTGCATCATTAATGGCTCTCCTTCTTGTTCGGCAATGTACTCTTCAACCATTTTGTCCGTGATGGTTCCAGAGCTTACAGCCAGGTATCCGCGGGCCCAAACATACCTGCCCCACAACTGCTTCCGCAGATGTGGGAATTCTTGAAGGAGCACCCTCGAACTCGACCTTTTCAGCCGCTGGACGACTTTGCTAACTTGCTGATGGGGATGAGATGATATGAACACGTGCATATGGCCGTGTGATATTTTACCAGACAGGATTTGTATATCATGCTCCATAGCAATTTGGCGTATCAAGTCGCGCACACGGATGACAACTGGCCGCATAAGTATTTTTTTGCGATATTTGGGTATCCATACCAACTGAACTTTAAGATCGCGCTTCGTGTGCGCGCCTATTCGGTACCGTTTCACACGACCATATTACACGAATTCTTCCTTCGCCTCAAGGCGAGGGGGTTCCACCGAAGGGAACACTAAAAGGGGATTGGCCCAATTTGTCTAAGAGCTCAGTGTCCATAACTCTCATAAATTCTTTCATAGCCGCTGTTATATACTTATCCTTTCTATAGTATATTCCATAATCCGTTTTACCAAAAAGATTGCTTACATTAATAAAAATTAACTTATCTCTATCTTTTTCGTCGACACTTAAGGATGACACGACTGATATCCCGACCCCCATTGCCACATATTTTTTAATATTTTCTGCCGAATCCATCTCCATCTTGATTTCGCAAGAGAGCTTGCCTTTAATAAAGGTATCTTCTACGAATCTTCTTGTTATCGACCCGTTCCTGTATAAAACAAGTGGGTATGATGCAATGTCAACCAATTCGATACATTTTTTCTTTGATAAAGGATGGTTTTTAGGTATCAAGAGAACCCTATCAAAGGTTTTCCATAATAGGAATCCTATTTGTCCCAGAAGTTCTCGATCATATTTGTGCCCGATACCAAGGTCAATATTACCCTTTAAAACCAATGGGATCAAGTCCTCCGTAATTGAACAATGAATCAGTTTCAATTTAACCTTTGGAAAACTTTTATCAAAATCTCTAACGCAATCTGGCAATAAGTATGACATTATGGGCTCAGTGGAGGCTATCGTTAGGTTACCTGCATTAGCCTGTCGGATATCCTCAAAGCGCTTTTTCAGGTTTTCTAAGTCAGTAAAAAAATTGCCAATGGTTTTAAAGAGCATTCTTCCTTCTTCTGTTAACACCAGTTTCCTTCCCAGACGGTTGAATAATTTTACCCCAAGTTCTTTTTCCAGGTTTTTAATTTGATGACTGATCGTCGGTTGTGATCTAAATACTTTTTTTGATGCTTCGGAGAAACTTCCGGTATTTACAATTTGATAAAAACTGAATAATTGGATCAATTCCATTAGATACCCCCTGTTCGATCAATTTGCATCCGTAATCTCAGACATTTCCGAAGGTGTGAAGAAATTCAAATGTATGCCAATGACTTCTCAGGCGGCTCTCGAAATAGTTGAAGAGGGTATGACGATCAAGAAGACGGCAGGCCGTCTAACTGGATAAGGAAAATGAGCCCTTCTTGGTGAAAGTTTAGGAGGCTTTCCGTCTTTTTGGCACCGTTCTTTATGCCACCCTTGAACCGGAATCCCGCATGCTGATGGATGACAACTTTATCTTCATTATTCGCCGGGAACCTACTTGTAATGTGGAATTCGATTAAAATTCAATCAACCAAATTCTCAGCAGTGTTATCAACCCTTCTATATAATATATAGAAAAAATTCATTTGACAAGATTTATCTTAGACTGTAGAAAAGTATCAGTAGATCCTAAAAATGTAAGGACCAAAGCATCAGAATCCGAAAGAAGGAGGGGGAGATGGAAGGCAAAATCACGTTAGCTACTGGTCACGCCCATGCTTTTCATCGGGCAAGCGCCCTTGCAGCCATGAAGAAAGGTTACTTCCAAGATGAGGGGCTGCCGCCAGTTGAACTTAAAGCCACGGGCGAGGATCGTTTAACCGTAGAGAGCTTAGAATCGGGAGATATCGATTTTGGATTGGATGTCAGGTGCGCGCTCGTCCTCGAGGCCAATAGCAAGGGAAAAGAAGTTTATATCATCGGGGGGATGTTAAATCACCTTGATCTCACTCTCATCGGGACCCCAGACGTCAAGTCTGTCGCCGATCTGAAAGGCAAGAAGATAGGCGTCATAGAGAAAGGGGGCGGACGCGAGGTCCCGTGGATACGGATGCTTCTTCGTAAAGAGGGATTAAACCCGGATAAAGAGGTAATCTGGGTGACCGAGGCAGGCTATGGTTCTTTGGAGATTCAGAAGCCTCGGCTTGACAGGGGAGATTATCAATCGACCGCTCTCACTGCTCACTACAAAAGACCCGAACTTTTTGATATCGTGCGCAAGGCAGGCTACAACATTCTGGCGGAGCGCTCGGAGACTTTCCCAGATGGTTTGCCGGATCGGGTTATTGCAACCACGGGCAAGATACTGGCGAAATATTCGAAAACGGTGAAGGGCGTCCTTAAGGGAATTATTAAAGGTTACCGTTTCGCCCGGGATCCTCGGAACGCAAAGGAGATACGGGGAATGTACATGACCTACGATTGGGGGAAGAAGGGATTTGGCTGGGGAGAGTTCGATGACAAACGAATCGATGAGATGGTTCGTTCAGCGAGAATTCTTCCTCCCGATGGTAGGATCAGCCTCAGCGGTCTGGATGCACTGATCGGAGAGGCGAAAGCCTCAAAGAAACTCCCTCGGGATTTCACGAAAGAACAGGTCTTGAGGCTGGAGACTTTGCAGGAAGCCGTGAAAGAGCTGAGTGCCAAATTTGGACCCGAAGGGTACTGATCTCGTGATGTCATTGAAAAGATTCCACCGTAGGAAATCGTGTCGCTGCTGCCGATGTCAGTGGCGGAGAGGATGCCGAGAAGCCGCAGTCAAGGTCTGAAGCGACCATCTCTCTAAGGCACGATTATGAAGCGTTCGGAACGGTTGTGGACCGCCCCCTGCTTTTTCAGATAGCCTGTCATCCAAAGAAAGGAGAGAAGAGGATGTTTGAAGATTTGCGAGAGTGGATGGAA
>JBHGBJ010000096.1:0-13230 GCA_041947025.1 Thermodesulfobacteriota bacterium | reverse complement strand
CGGAGAGAGCGGAGATTTTTGAGGAGGTAGAGATCCCGGAGGCTGAGAAAGAAGAGGTTAGGGTTCTCGGCGAGGAGAAAGAAGAAAGGATCGAGATCCTTGAAGAGACAGGGGAGCTCAAGGCTTTAGAGGAGGAGATCCGTGGCTTTGAGAAACCCAAACCGGGAAAAAAGGAGCTTTTCGAAGAGGTAGAGGTAAAGGTTTCAGAAGCTGAAAAAGAAGAGATTGGTGCTATTGAGGCAGAGGAAGAAGAAAGGATTCAGTTATCTGAGGCGGAGGAGGAACTTTCAAACCTCTTGAAAGAAGAGGTTAGGACTTTTGAAAAGGCTCCGGAAGAGGGATTCGAAAGACCTACGGAAGCAACAGCCCGGGAGGTCGTGGAACCTGAGGTAACCACTCCTGGAATAAAGGTTCCGATCCTTCCGAGAAAAGAAGTCCTTTCCCAGTTAAGACCAGCCGAGCAAGAAATGGAAGAGATCATTTCAAGAGGGGCTCGGGAAATTATGGAAGGATTCATCACAAAACTTGTTCCGGATATGACCGAAAACATTATCAACCTGACGATCGAGCGGATTGAACGAATGGTGAGAGAGATCGTTCCGGAGATAGCAGAGAAGATGATTCAGGAGGAGATCCAAAAGCTTAAGAAGGGAGAAGAGGAATAGAGGGACACTTCCCAATTTTTGACCTTACCGAAAGTAGAATCGAGTCGTTAAAAATTGGGAAGCGTCCCTGAACTCATCGGGAGGGAGAAGGTGCATCAATGGCCTCAAAGGTCTTGGACAAATCGTACAACCCCCATCAGGTGGAGGGAAAATGGTATCGTTATTGGATGGAACGGGGCCATTTTAGAGCCAATGAAGATTCGGACAAGAAGGCTTACTCCATTGTTATTCCGCCCCCAAATGTCACGGGTTCGCTCCATATCGGTCACGCACTGAATAATACGCTTCAAGATGTTCTGATACGATTCAAGAGGATGCGGGGCTATAACACCCTCTGGATGCCGGGGACTGACCATGCCGGGATTGCCACTCAGAATGTGGTGGAGAGACAACTGATGGGAGAGGGGCTCGACCGGCATACACTCGGAAGAGAGAAGTTCATCGAACGAGTCTGGCAATGGAAAAGGCAATCCGGTGGTACGATCATCGGCCAGCTGAAAAAATTGGGGGCCTCCTGTGACTGGAGTCGCGAGCGGTTCACGATGGACGAGGGTCTCTCCGAGGCCGTCAAAGAAGTTTTTGTGCGCCTCTACGAGGAAGGATTGATTTACCGCAGCCATTACATTATCAACTGGTGCCCCCGGTGTCAGACGGCCTTGTCCGATCTCGAAGTGGAACATCAAGAAATGTTAGGGAAGCTCTACCACCTTAAGTATCCCTTTACGGAAGGTGACCGCTTCGTGATTGTAGCCACCACCCGGCCGGAGACCATGTTGGGCGATACGGCTGTAGCGGTCAATCCGGATGACGGTCGTTATCAGGGAGTCGTGGGGAAGAAGATCATGCTTCCGGTGGTCAACCGGGAGATTTCCCTGATCGCAGACGCCTATGTGGATATCGAATTCGGGACCGGGGCCCTCAAGATCACCCCTGCCCACGATTTTAATGATTTTGAGATCGGTTTGAAGCACGGCCTTGAGCAGATCAAAGTGATCGATGAAGGAGGCCGGATGAACGAAAACGCCGGCCCCTATCAAGGGATGGACCGGTTTGAATGTCGGAAGCGGATCGTCGAAGATTTTGAGAGAGAGGGCGTTCTGATCAAAACAGAAGACTATCGCCACGTGGTAGGCCACTGCTATCGTTGTAAGACGATTGTAGAACCCAATCTCTCCCTCCAATGGTTTGTCAAGACGAAGCCCCTTGCCCGGGAGGCCATCGAGGCGGTACGGAAGGGCCGTACCCGGATCATTCCTGAGCTCTGGGAGAAGACCTATTTCGAATGGATGGAGAATATCCGGGATTGGTGTATCTCGCGACAGATCTGGTGGGGCCATCGCATTCCGGCTTGGTATTGTGATTCATGTAAGATGGTCATTGTGGCCAAAGAAACACCGACCTCCTGTCCACGATGTGGCTCCACTCCGCTGAGGCCGGAGACCGATGTCCTTGACACCTGGTTCAGTTCCGCTCTCTGGCCCTTCTCCACATTGGGATGGCCCAAAGAGACAAAGGAATTGAAGCGGTTCTACCCGACCTCCGTCCTTGTGACAGGTTTCGATATCCTCTTCTTCTGGGTGGCCAGGATGATGATGATGGGTTTGAAGTTCATGGGCGACGTCCCCTTCAGGGATGTCTATATTCATGGGCTCGTCAGGGACGAGAAGGGCGAAAAATATTCGAAGACCCGCGGGAATGTGGTTGATCCCCTTGATCTGATCGATCGGTTTGGTGCGGATGCCCTCCGTTTCACCCTGGCAGCGCTGACCATGCCCGGAAGCGACTTGAAACTATCGGAGGCGAGAACCGAGGGCTATCGCCATTTTGCCAATAAGATCTGGAACGCCTCCCGGTTCGCCCTGATGAATCTGGATGATTTTGAAACAGGTGGGAAAGAACCCTTGGCGGGTCCGAGTGATTACAGCCTGCCTGATCGATGGCTTCGCGGAAGGCTGAATCAGGTGATCCGCGAGATCGAAAAGGCATTGGAGAATTATAAATTCAATGAAGCCACCCAT
The DNA here is from genome assembly GCA_041947025.1 of Thermodesulfobacteriota bacterium. Lineage (GTDB taxonomy): Bacteria > Desulfobacterota > BSN033 > BSN033 > UBA1163 > CAVTZZ01. The sequence goes on along the minus strand of JBHGBJ010000096.1, from coordinate 10,547 downwards.
ACCCTTTACCAGTTCATCTGGCATGAGTTCTGCGACTGGTACCTTGAATTGATCAAGCCCGACCTCTATCAGGATACGGACCCATTGAGGAAGCGCCTTACTCAGGGGACTCTTTTGAAGGTTCTGGATAGCGCATTGAGATTGCTCCATCCCTTCATGCCCTTCATCACCGAGGAGATTTGGCAGCAACTTCCACTTAGAAAACAAACCGACTCGATCATGATCGCAAGTTTTCCAAAGCCGGATGACCGGTTTGATGACGAAGAGGTTCAGGATGAGATGGGCCTGGTGATTGAAATCATTACGGCGATTCGCAATATCCGGGGAGAGATGAATGTCCCTCCGGGAGAGGAGATTTCGGTTCTTTTTCGTACGAAGGGTTTGGGAGTCGAAGAGAGGCTCCGGAAGAACAGCTCTTTCATCCGGAATCTGGCAAGGGTGAAGGAAATCAAAATGGGAAAAGAGATCGAAAGGGAGGGTTACAGTGCCTTTACCGTCGTCCGGGAAGTTGAGATCGTTGTTCCCATGGAGAGATCCCGAATGGAGGAGGAGGCCAAACGACTCCAGAAGGAAATCACAAAAGTTGAGAAAGAGATCGCCTTTGTGAGTAAGAAACTTTCGAATGAGCAGTTCTTGTCGAAGGCGCCGAAGGAAGTGGTGGAGGAGATCAAAGAGAAGGCCACGCAGTATCAGGCGGTCCGGCTCAAACTGGAAGAAAGTCTGAAGAAAATGAAAGGAATTCTCAGTCATTAAGTAATTAGGTCATTGAGTTATTAGTGTAGCGTCTCAGAAATACATTGATAAAGTGTTTTGAGTTTGTGACAATAAATTCAGCCACTTTGAATAGACTATTTATTCAACTTATTTACAAGACGGCACATTAGGTCACGATTCACTAAATAACTTAATAACCTAATAACCAATAACTTAATAGCCGACGTGTTTAGAGGTAAACCATGAAGATGGATATCGAAAAGGTGGCGAAGCTGGCTCGCCTCGAATTGTCTGAAGAGGAGACCAGAATCTTTGGGGACCAATTGGAGCAGATCCTCACCTATATGGAGCAGCTGAACCGGCTTGATACCACGGGCGTGGAGCCCACCTCCCATGCCATTCCCATTTACAACGTTTTCCGGGAGGATGAACCAAGACCCTCTTTGCCCCAAGAAGAGGTTTTGAGTATTTCACCGGATCAAGAGAACGGACACTTTAAAGTGCCAAGGATCATCGAATGATAAATCGAGAGTCCAGAATTAGTCAACAATCCTTCCCCGCATCCCTTAAGCAATAGGAGGGAAATTCCCCCTCTTTGGCAAAGAGGAGGAGGGGAGATTTTATGAGGGATTCCGCAGTATGAATCTTTACGAACTAACCATCCATGAATTGCACGATCTCTTAGCGAAGAAGGAAGTAACTTCGAAAGAGGTAACCGAAGCTTTCTATCGCCGGATCAGGGATGTGGATGGAAAGATCGGAGCCTATCTCATGCTGACGGAAGAGGAGGCAATCGATCGGGCGGCTCGGGTGGATCGCAGGATTGCAGGAGGGGAGGGGATCGGAGATCTTGCAGGCATTCCCCTGGGGCTCAAGGATATTCTCTGCACCAAAGGGGTTCGGACGACCTGCGGTTCAAAGATCCTTGAAAATTATGTCCCCTTTTATGACGGGACGGTTGTGAAAAAGCTCAAAGAGAAGGAAGCCGTGATTCTTGGCAAACTGAACATGGATGAGTTTGCCATGGGGTCTTCGACGGAGAACTCAGGATTCCAGATCACGCACAACCCGTGGGACCTTAAGCGGATTCCGGGCGGCTCCAGCGGCGGGTCCGCAGCAGCCGTGGCTGCTCATGAGTGCATTGCGGCCCTCGGCACGGATACGGGAGGTTCGATCCGGCAGCCTGCATCCTGTTGTGGCGTGGTGGGGCTCAAGCCGACCTACGGAAGGGTATCGCGATATGGTCTGGTGGCATTTGCCTCTTCGCTCGATCAGATCGGCCCGATCACAAAGGATGTGACCGATTGTGCCATCCTGATGAATGGAATCAGCGGTTACGACCCTAATGATTCGACCTCCGTCAATGTGGAGGTTCCGGATTACAAGCGGTCATTGGTCAACGATGTGAAAGGGATTCGAATTGGAATTCCTGATGAATATTTTATTGAAGGAATGGATCCTGACGTGGAGAAATCGGTTAAAGAGGCGGTCGATCTTTTCAAAGGCTGGGGAGCCGAGATCAAGAGAATCTCTCTGCCTCATACCCAGTATGCGGTTGCCATTTATTATATCATCTGCACTGCGGAAGCGAGCTCCAACCTGGCTCGCTACGACGGAGTCAAGTACGGCCTCCGCTCGAAGGGACATCGGGATTTGATGGAGCTCTACACCAAGACCCGTGCAGAAGGGTTCGGGAAAGAGGTCAAGCGGCGCATCATCCTGGGGACTTATGTCTTATCCGCGGGATATTATGACGCCTATTACAGGAAGGCTTCCCAGGTGAGGACCCTGATGAGGAATGATTTTGAGGAAGCCTTTCGCGAGGTCGATGTGATCATCTCACCGACAGCGCCGACACCGGCATTTAAGATCGGCGAGAAGGTGGAAGATCCTCTCCAGATGTACCTATCGGATATTCACACCATCCCTGTGAATCTGGCAGGAATTCCAGGGCTCTCCATCCCCTGCGGGTTCAGTCGTGAGAACCTTCCTATCGGGCTTCAGATCATGGGTAAGCACTTCGATGAAGGGATGCTCTTAAGAGCGGCCTATACCTTCGAGCAGAGAACCGACTTCCATCTTAGGAAGCCCCCAATCGCTTAACCAGTCGGGCGATCTTCTCTCCAAGCTTCTTGCATTCCTTCTTGGCTGCCGGATTAGGCTTACCAATGGAGACCGCTCCATAATGGGATCCCCAGGGGTCTCCCTGAATCACCATGCCATGGATGAGAAGGGCCTTCAGCATATCGAGGACGGTGGTCTCAACCCCTCCACCCAGACCGCCGCCCGAAGAAAATGCTCCGCCCACTTTTCCTTCGAGCTTTCCGTGATATCGGACGCTCTTGTCTAAGAAAGCCTTCATCTCGGCTGCCATGGTTCCATAATAATTGGGGGACCCGAGAATAACGCCATCGACATTGAGAAGATCCTTCGGGTTGGCCTGGGTCACTTTCTTTCTAACCACCTTGACCCCTTCGGACTTTACCCCTTCTTCAACGGCCTTGGCCATCTCCTCGGTATTTCCGCCCCGGGAGTAGTATAAAATCAGCACAGTAGACATAAACACCTCCTAATGCGGAATTCAGATTGCGGATTGCGGAATGTGAGATAGGCGGGACATTCCTGTCCCGCCAACATTTTCTATTTATAGGTTTTGCATTTATTTAGGATTTAGAGTTTAGTGTTTAAAGCAGTCATTTCCTCTATCCACTTCAGATAAGCAGCGGATCCTTCGACAATTGAAACTCCGATGATCTCTGGGACGGAGTAAGAATGGAGGGACTTCACTTTCTTTTCCAACTCCCCGAATCTCTCTTTCTGCGTTTTGATCAATAACATCCATTCCTTCTCGTCACATATCTTTCCTTCCCAGCGATAGATCGAACGGACAGGAGAAACCAGATTGGCACAGGCAGCCAGTCGCTCCTCCACCAAAGCATGGGCAATCTTTAGCGCCTCTTCTTCTGAGCCACAAGTAACCAGAACAACAATGAAGTTTGACATAAACGATATTATATCAGAGAAACGAGGATCCCCAAAGGACTTTTTCCGAAGGCAATCCTGTGGGGCATGACCGGGCTTCACTCTGGTACAATGAAGATACGTTCACCCTGTAGCCTCACACCTATTCCCCCCTTATGTTAAGGGGGGATGAAGGGGGATTACGGACTCTATTCTCTCGGCAATGGTCAATGCTGTCTTGCGTATTCTGTCATTGCGAGCCTAAGGGCGTGGCAATCTCAAGATTTCCCTTGCTTTGACCGTGCTTCCCTCTCTGCCAACAGGCAGTCCCTAAAGGAGGGACAGTATGTTTATTTCTTATTTTGTTCCTTGACCAGCGTATCCCTTTTTGATAATCTCCTGTCATAATAGGGAGGTTGAGGCTGGATGCTCCGGGAAGCTTAAAGTGTAACTTTATTCTCTAGAATATCCGCCGGGTTTTTCACTGAGAGCCCGGGGCAAGGGAAACACGATGAGCGTAAAGAAGCAAGCGAGCCCGCTGGTCAAGCGATTTGAATCTTACGGGATGGAGTTCGTTTTTGACGCACATACGAACAGGATATTCCGGCTTGCCGCAGCCGAGGCGTCCGCCTTTGATGTGTGGGCCGCGGGTGCGCGGCTATCGGACGTGGCGCGACGCTATCCGTCGGAAGCAGCGATGATCCGGAGATCCGTGGCGCGGGGCCTGTTCAGTCGCCGGCGGCCGGACGGGCTATCTTTCGGCGGCGGCTTACGCGCGGTAGCTTCGGACGTGCGCTCCCGGCGCACGTTGACGATCCTGGAAATAACCCAGCGGTGCAATCTCCGGTGCGGGTACTGCACGTTCGGCGGCGGGTTTAGCGACCATCGGAAGCTCAACGGCCGCATGATGAGCAGCGCGGTGCTGATGGCCGCGATCGACGACGCGGTGCGATGCGCTACGGGGCTTGAGGAGTTGTCCATCGGATTCTACGGCGGGGAGCCATTGGCCGCGTTCCCGCTGATCATCTCCGCGGTGCGGTACGCGCGCCAGCAGGCTGGGGACAAAAAAATACGATTTTCCCTAACGACCAACGCGACGCTGCTCGATCGCACGAAAGCGGAGTTCCTGCGTGATAACGAATTTTCCGTGCTGGTGAGCGTTGACGGCCCGCGCGTGATGCACGACCGGTACCGGATATACCCGGGCGGCAGGGGTAGCTTTGGCGACACGATGCGGGGCTTGAAGGTGTTGCTCGCTGCCTACGGCGAGCCGTTGCGCGGTAAGATCGGGTTGAACATGGTGCTGCCATCGCGACAGTGGGGGGATCACGTATGGAAGCTGTGGCGGGAGACGCCATGGCTCCCCAAGGACCTGAGAGCGAGGGCGGGGCTCGTGGACGCACCCGATGGAATGCCGCCGCCACCGCCTTCTCCGCCGGTGGCGTATGGCAAGACGATTAAAGGCGCGTGGGTGCAGTCAGTCGAGAACAACAGCTCGGAATACCACCCGCTCAGTTCCGAGATCTATGACATGAGGCTTTCGAAGATCCATCAGCGGGAAATCCATAGGGGGCCGCGGGATTCATTTTACCCGAACGGGTGTTGCGTGCCGGGCGCGCGCAGGGTTTATGTGCGGGCGGACGGCACGTACCAGGTATGCGAACGAGCGCATGGAACGCCGACCATTGGGTCAGTCAGGACCGGGGTGGATATCGGCAGGGTTCTGAACCTCGTCCGCGAATACGCGGAACGGTCGATCAGTGATTGCAAGGATTGCTGGGCAGTTCCGCTGTGCTCGCTGTGTTTTCATCAAGGGTACAAATGCGCGAGGTTCAATATCACACGGAAACGCGCGTTGTGCGAAGGTGAACGGGACGGCCTGCTGCGCCAGTTGAGACTCTACGCGTGGGTGCTGGAAAAGCATCCAGAACGGGTGGCGCTCTGGGAGAAAATCCTGATAACATAAGATGCTGAAGAAAGGAGGTGGAACAGATGAAAGAACTGAAGAGCAAGGCGAAAAAGCCACAGCCGGGCCTGAAGGAAACCGGCAAGAAAAAGTCGGCGACGAAAGGGTGCATCTGCCATTGTAGCTGCAAGTGCAGTGATGAGAGTGCCTACAACAATACTCACGAGAATGCGGCAGACAGCGCCAGAAACACCCCTAGCAACTGGTGCGGGTGCGGCGACCTCGAAGGCGCATTACGGTATGCGTATAATATGGCATAGGTGCTGCCGTGAAAGAGTGGAGGCATAGACGAGAAAAAGATGGGGGGCAGGTCTTGTTTTTTGCTTTTCCAAATCCTGAAAGCAAAAGTGTTTTCTTGGATTTTCTTGGGGTCGGACCAAGTTAACTCTTTGGAATGATAAATCAATTCGTAAATAATGATCCTGTTTTTGGGCTTAGAACCGCATTTTTGAGCGCAAAAACATTATTCTAAGGAGCCAAGGTTGGCGAGAGCTAACCGTCACTATCTTCCCGGATATGAGAGGCTTGGGATCAAGGCAGTGGGTCGGGAAGTAATGGGGAAGGAAGGAGTCTACGAATTACGGGAGGCGAATGTTCCTTACGGGGCTAATTTTGGCCATGAAAATGGGGACTTAAGGCAAGAAAATGCCTTCTTTTGGGACGAATCAACTTGAATATCAATGACTTGACTTGGTCCGACCCCAAAAAGCCCAAACAAAAAGCCCAAAAAGCACCAACCCTGGCTTAGTCTGCCTTCAAAATACAAATCCGAAAATTTGTTCTTGCATCCGATGGCATCCGGCGCTACAATGACCTTATCTAAAGGTCATAAGATCTATAATATAGGTCGTATCGCCTTCTACGGAGGTCTCCACGAATGCTCGTGCCGATTCTTGGGTCTGTAAGTAGCGAAAGGGTTTTAATCTTCATTCTGACGCGCACGGAAGGTTATGCACGGGAGATTGCACGTTTTTTTGAGACTGATCTGGATCCGATCCAGAAACAGTTAGAGAAATTGGAATTTGGCGGCGTATTGGTGAGCCGTATGGTGGGTAGAACACGCCTCTACGCATTCAATCCTAGATATACATTTCTCAAGGAATTAAAGAGCCTCCTGGAAAAAGCTTTATCTTTCTACCCTGAAGAAGAACGTGAAAAGCTCCTAATGAACAGGCGCAGGCCAAGACGACGCGGCAAACCCTTATGAAGTCAATCAGGAACATGACAAACGCCGAGCTTGCCGCATTCATCGAGGCTCACCTGTTAGAGAAAGGCATTTATGTGGTTCTATCCGGCGGCGCGTGCGTCTCGATCTACAGCAGTGATAAATATGTTTCAACGGATTTAGATTTGGTTAATGTTCGCTTCACGAAAAGGCGTGACATCCGATCGGCTATGCTGGAGATCGGTTTCCAAGAAGAAGGCCGTCATTTCAGACACGCTGATACCGAGTTCCTCATTGAGTTTCCCCCGGGCCCTCTTTCAGTTGGCGAAGAGCCGTGAAGAAGGTGGACGAACACAAGCTGTCCACCGGGATACTTAGAATCATATCGCCTACGGACTGCGTAAAGGATAGATTGGCTGGTTATTATCACTGGAATGATTTACAGTGTCTGGAACAGGCCTCCTTAGTCGCCGAGGCCGTCGAGATCGATATGGAGGAAGTCGAGAGGTGGTCGAGAGTTGAAGGTAAGTTTACCGACTTTAAGCGCATCAAGACTCGACTCGTTAGAAGAAAGACATAAAGGGTTTGTTAACCTGCAACTAATGGAGTCGTCTTTGTCGTTAGACGGGATAAAAGGAGTAACTACTTGAGCACGGTGGTTGCAAAAAGAATTTGAGAGACCGTTGATCTCGAAACGAAGGATTGGAATACGAAGAAACCAGATCTTTTCTTTCAATAATCCACCCGGATAAGGCCTGGCCACGGCCGCCAACAGCCTACGTCCATGATTTTCATTTACGTCGGGTGACAGAGAACTCCCTGCTGGAAATGAATCCGGATATCTACAACAACTGATAATATGGAGGATGCTTCAATGTCTATTCTTCTTGAACCGATTGCAATTGGCGGGATGAAATTAAAGAACCGATTTGTTCGATCTGCAACGCAGGACGGATGCTCGAGCGAAAAAGGAGAGGTTACGGATTTAACCTTACAGCTCTACAGGGCGCTGGCACAGGGTGGAGCAGGGTTGATCGTATCCGGCTTTGCTTATATCCACCCGACAGGACAGAACTTCATGAGACAGGCCGCTATCGATAGCGACGACCGGATTCCCGGTTTGGCGAGACTTACCAAGGAGGTCCATCAATATGATGGGAAGATCGCCGCGCAACTGGTCCACTGTGGCCGGAATTCCCGGGCGGCCCGGAAAAGAGGTTTGCTTCCTCTCGCGCCTTCTTATCTGGGCGACGACGCTCCCGGTAAGGAGTCTCATCGGGCCATGACGCCGGCAGAAGTTGAGGAAATGGCGGACGCCTTCAGGCTCGCCGCAATGAGGGCGAGGGAGGCGGGATTCGATGCCGTCCAGCTCCATGGCGCCCATAGCTATCTCCTTTCACAGTTCCTTTCACCCTGCTCCAATAAGAGAGGCGACCGATGGGGCGGCAGCCTGGAGAACAGGATGCGGTTTCACCTGGAGGTGGTAGAAAGAATCAGAAAGGCGGTGGGCAAGGATTTTCCTCTCCTCATCAAATTGGGAGTTGAGGACACGGTGGAAGGCGGGCTTACAATCGAGGAAGGGTGCGCCGTTGCCGAGGCGCTCTGCTCCCGGGGAATCGATGCGATTGAAGTCAGCGAAGGGCTTGAGACGATGGGGGCGAATCACATCAAGAAGGGCGTCGATTCGCCGGCAAAAGAGGCCTACTACGCATCCTGGGGCAAGAGGATCAAGGGCGCTGTAAACGTTCCCGTCATATTGGTAGGAGGCTTGAGAAGTTTCCGTGTGATCGAGAATGTTGTCCGCGAAGGCTGCGCAGATCTCGTATCCATGTGTCGGCCTTTTATCCGGGAACCGGATCTCGTGAATCGCTGGCGAAGAGGGGACCGGAAACCGGCGGCCTGCATCTCCTGTAATCTCTGCCTCAAGAAGATAGGCCAGGAAGAGCCGGTTGAATGCGTTCAGGCAATCCGGAAGGGCAACTGAGGGCAGAGAATATACCAGCTTTGAGCCCGAGAATATCGAGAGTCGGAGGTTTCTTAAACCAGTCCTTTTCCACGGGCATAGAGGATCAGCTTCAAACGCCCGTCTACCTCGAGTTTTTTGTAGACATTGTGAAGATGAGTTTTAATCGTGCCTTCGCTGACCGATAAATGGTCCGCGATGGCCTTATTGCTCATGCCCTGAGCTACACGGCTCACAATCTCGATCTCGCGGGAGGTCAGGATCTTAGAGATGTCCTGGGCAGCAGCCTCACGCCTCAGCATTTTCTCCATGGCACGGCGGATGGAATTCTTTTCAAGCCACTGCCCGCCGGCGTGAACTTTGCGAACGCATGTCACTATCAGTTGCGGCGCCATTTCCTTCAGCACCACGCCGCGGACATCGAGACGTAACGCTTCGAGCATCTGGTCTTCGTCGATCTCCTCCGTCAGGAGGATCACCCGTGTTGCTGACCTCTCCTTGTGCAGATCCCGAAGCACAGCCATGCCATCGATGATCGGCATGCGAAGATCGAGGATCAGGACATCCGGCCGGTGTTGCCGCACCTTCCGAAGGGCTTCCTCGCCGTTCGCACAGCAGTCCATCACCTCGAAATCCTGCTCCGCGCTAAAGACGTGCTTCAGACCATTCAGAATCAGCGGGTGGTCATCTGCCAGAATCAACCTGATGGGCATAACATCCTCGGGGGCTATGGAGTGGTTCCCCGAATTACAACGGGAAGCACTTTTCGTGCCAGTTACATGAAAATGTTAAATATTTTAAATTACTTGGGAAAGGGTCTCGGTCTTTGAATCCAATTGGGGTTGGAGGAGCACATTTTGTCACATCCCGCCATGATGGACATTCTAATTCGGAAATCGATCGTGCCCTATCCGGAGTGTTTACTCGCTAATGGATTTTTTCTTGAGGTTTGATACTCATGATAACAGGGTGGGGATTAGTACGACTGTCACGAGGGGGTGGAAAGTCAGAGCAGGTCTGGAGTTGAAAACATGGGAGGAGAGCGGAAAAGGTTCAATTCCCTCGCAGGTTGATCTGGGGGGTAATGATTACCGAGTTCTTATACGCCTATGCTTCCTGCAGCTTCCCAAAGATTATTAAGAAACTCAAGTGGAATTGGGTAACCTAATTGTTCAGCCTTGATAACATCCGACAAAGATTTATTGTACTCCTCGAGAAGAAAATAGACAATTGCCCGATAAAAGTAAGCTTCAACGAATCTTGGATCTATCTCAATCGTCTTACTAAAATCCGAGATAGCCTGATCATATTGCCACTGTTCTATATAAACCCACCCTCGGTTGTTGTAGGCGTGAGCAAGTCGTGGGTCTATCTCAATGGCCTTATTGAGGTCTAAGAGAGCTCGATCATATTGTCCCTTATACAAATAGGCCGCTCCTCGGTTGTTGTAGGCCATAGCGAGCCGTGGATTTATCTCAATGGCCTTGCTGAAATCTGAGATGGCCTGGTCATATTGACCTGTTTCGCAATAGTCAAAACCACGATTGCTGTGAACCACAGCATCGTTTAATTTCAATCGCGTTTGTAGTGTCGTTGCGCATGAAAATAGAATTGAGCAAGCGATTATAAGAATTACTCGAATACAATTCTTTATGGTATTCTTCAATAAAGGCCTCCTCGATAAACAAAGAATCTTAAAAAGGAACAATCTGAGACTTGATTACAGAAAGCTATACGTAACAAAACCTGCTTTCTCTTGCTGTATCAGTTAGTTACAT
>JBHGBJ010000095.1:0-13523 GCA_041947025.1 Thermodesulfobacteriota bacterium | reverse complement strand
ACTGTTCACTGGTTACTGATTACTGAATTATGGTCGGGGCGAGCCGATTTGAACGGCCGACCTCCTGCTCCCAAGGCAGGCGCGCTAACCAGGCTGCGCTACGCCCCGACTCCCGAACATAATTTTCGATTTGCGATTTCCGACTTTTGATTTTTTTTTAAAATCGCAAATTGGCAACTGGCAATCGAAAATGGCCTATTCGTTTGAGAATTTGGTTATTATCTTTCTTAGCTTCCTTAAGGCCTTTCCTCTATGGCTCACCCTGTTTTTTTCCTTAAGGGTAAGCTGAGCCATTGTCTTCCCATATTGAGGAAGAATGAAGAGCGGGTCGTATCCGAACCCTCTCTTCCCTACTTCCTTGAATCCGATCCTCCCCCTGCATGATCCCTCCACTACCGCTTCTTCTCCATCAGGGGAAACCATAGCCATGACGCATTTAAACCGCGCACCCCTCTTTGAAACCGGAATCCCTTCCATCTCTCCGAGGAGTTTCTGATTGTTTTCTCGATCCGAGGCCCTCTCTCCAGCATACCTGGCCGAGTAGACCCCGGGCAACGCTCCCAATGCATCGACTTCCAATCCGGAGTCATCTGCAAGGGTTACCTTCCCAAAATATTTCCCATAAAACCGCGATTTTTTCAAAGCATTCTCCGTGAAACTCTTTCCATCCTCCTTAATCCCGGGAGTCCCCGGAAAATCATTCAGGGAATAGATCTTAAGCCCCGATCCTTTCAAGGCCCTTCGAATCTCCCGGATTTTTCCTCTGTTCTTGGTCGCGATGATTATTTCCAACTTGGCCCCATGCCTATTTCTTATCCAAAACCTCTTCTTGAATTTTTGTCAGCTCCCTGATCCCCTTCCGGGCCATCCTCGTCATGGCGTCCATCTCCCTTTTCGTAAAAACAGCCTCCTCCCCGGTGCCCTGGATCTCCACAAACTTCCCGTCACCGGTCATCACCACATTCATATCCACCTCGGCCTGAGAGTCCTCCTCATAGTTTAAATCCAGGAGCGCTCTTCCGTCTACCTTTCCCACGCTGATGGCCGCAACAGACCCTCTGATCGGAATCTTCTCAATCCATCCATTTCTCACCATCTTTCGAAATGCGTCCACCAGGGCCACATAGGAACCTGTGATCGAAGCCGTCCTGGTCCCTCCGTCGGCTTGAATCACGTCGCAGTCGATCCAGATCGTCCTCTCCCCGAACCCCTTGAGGTCGGTAACAGACCTCAAGGAGCGGCCGATCAACCTCTGGATCTCAAAGACACGGCCTCGTCCGCGACCCGTCACTGAATCTCTGGGAGTACGGGTATGCGTCGAACGGGGGAGCATCGAATATTCCGCTGTGATCCAGCCTTTTCCCGTATTTCTTAAAAATGGAGGAACCCGCTCTTCCACACTGGCCGAGCAGATCACTTTGGTCTCTCCCATTTCGATGAGAACCGATCCCTCGGCATGTTTCATATAATTTCTTACAATTCTAACGGACCTGAGATTCTCAGGCCCCCTTCCGTCCGAACGTTTCAATCGGAAAACCTCCATTAGAATAATCTCAAAAAAAGTCAAAAAAGTCAATGGAGCTCCACGGGGAGCCCCACGGCGAGTCATCGTCATCTATCGAGAATGAGAGAGGTAAAAAAATTTCAGCATGACAGGACGTCGCCACGAAGGTTTCGAATATTGATTCCGGGTCTATGGTAAACCTCCTTTGTTGACTTCTTTATGGTAATTTAGTAATTTCTTCATAAAAATTGTGTTTTCGCTGCCCTGATCGCGTGAAGCTTATGAACCCAACTTATCGATGGACATACATAGGAGCCGCTCTGATAAACGTAAACCGGAGGAAAGGATATGGCTATTCTGGCGATAAACGGGGGACCTAAGACGATAACCGTTGATGTCAAAGACCGGTGGAAGCTGATTCAGCAGGAAGAAATTGATTTGGTTGTTGAGATGATGCGCCGCGATGAAGTTTCAACTCCAGGCCGAGGGGTGATGAAAGAGGCCGAAGAGAAATTCGGAAAATTTGTGGGAAGAAAATATTGCCTTTCTCAATGCAATGGTACCTCAACGCTGATGTCCGCATACTTTGCTGCAGGCATCGGTGCCGGGGATGAAGTGATCGTTCCATGTTACACCTGGCATGCCCAGGTGAGTCCCATCTTACACACCCATGGGATCCCAGTTTTTTGTGAGATCGACCCTCGAAATCTTACCATGGATCCAGAAGATCTGAAAAAACGGATCACCCCTCGTACAAAGGCCATCTCTGTGGTTCACCTCTGGGGTAACATTGCCAATATGGATGCGATCATGGCCGTTGCTCTCGAACACCACCTCGTTGTCATTGAAGATTGTTCTCATGCCCATGGAGGAGAGTACGGGGGTAAGAAGGTCGGGTCAATAGGCGATATCGGATGTTTCAGCTTTCAAGCCTCGAAGGCGGTCGTAGGCGGCGAGGCCGGATTCATCGTGACCGATCATGTGGAATATTTCGAAAGAATACTCATTCTCGGACACTATGGAAGGTTGGAGGAAGAACTGATCACAGATAAGTATCGGTTTTTGATGCCGATGGGAATCGGATATAAATTCCGTGCCCATCCTCTGGCAATGGGGATTGCGAAGGTCCAGATGGATCGGCTGAATGAAATCAATCGAAGACGAGAGGCGGTTTTCCGAATACTCGATGAGGGATTATCGGCGATTCCACCTATTCAAGTCCTCTCTGTCAATCCAAAGACCAAGCGGGGAGGTTTTTATGGATACCGTGTGATCTATCATCCGGAGAAACTTGATGGGATCCCCAGAGCTTTGTTCCTGAAGGCATTGCAGGCGGAGGGAGTCCCGGCTACGGAGTGCCGTTATCCCATTTTCCATACTCACCCTCTGTATAACGGCTACAATTTCTTTGGCCCGAATTGCCCTTATGGCCCCCTTGACGCTTTCAGGAAACAGAGATATCAATGGGGAAGTATGCCCGTATCCGAAAGGGTTCATCAAAATTTGATTGCCTTACCCGTCTATACGGATCCTCCTGACGGTCTCTTAAAACAATTGATCGAGGCTTTCGAGAAAGTGGCAGAGAATAAGAACGAATTACGGCAGGGGAGAGGGAAGGGTGAGAGGGGATGAAAGGAGGAGTGATGAAGGAGCAACTGGGTGTCGCTTTGGTTGGCTGTGGAATGGTGGCCCCTGTATTTATGGCTGCCCTCAAAGAGATCCCTGAGGTTCAGATCCGCGGTGTGTGGAGCCGTTCGGTCGAGAAGGCTAAAACTTTTGCGGCAAAATACAGTATCGGTTGCTATCAGAGTTATGAGGGGTTACTGGCCGATCCCGGGGTTCACATCGCCATCGTTTGTACCCCCCCGGGTTTTCATGTCGATTGCGGTTTGAAAGCAGCGGCTGCCAGAAAGCATTTGATCGTTGAAAAGCCGATCGATGTCAGCCTATCCAAAGCACAGGCCCTTATAGAAAGCTGTCGGAAAAATCGGGTCAAACTATCAGTGATTTTTCAAAACCGTTTCACTTCGGGGGCAAAAAAAATGAAGAAGGCAATCGATGAAGGAATGCTCGGTCGCCTCATCCTCGGAGATGGTTATGTGAAATGGCATCGGTCCCCTGATTATTATGCCAGTAATGCCTGGCGGGGAACTCAGGCCATCGAGGGCGGAGGGGCACTCATTAATCAGGCCATTCATACGATCGACCTATTACAGTGGTTGATGGGAGGGGTCAAGACCGTCATCGGTTTAACCAGGACATCCATCCATCACATCGAAACAGAAGATCTGGGAGTGGCGGTCGTTGAATTCATAAATGGGGCCTTGGGCGTGATCGAAGGTTCCACAGCCATTCAACCGGGATTCAAGGAACGTGTCGAGATCCACGGCCAGAAGGGCTCCATTATTCTGGAAGGCGGGAACATCAAAGAATGGAAGGTGGAAGGCTGCAGGGAAGAGGACTATGTTGATCAGCAAAAGGTCTCGTACGGATCAACCCATTCGCCCGCCATCTCTTATGCTAACCATAAAGCACAGCTCGAGGAGATTATCGATTCGATTCAAAACGATAAAGAACCCCTGGTCAATGGAGAAGAGGGGTTGAAGTCGCTTGAAATTGTATTGGGAATCTATGAGTCTTCTCGGAAGAAAGGACCCGTCGTCATCGGAGCAGACTAGAGGGCTGGCCCCGTTGGATCGCAAACATCCTAAGGGGTAGACACGCCTCCCTTCCGACTCATCGCTACCCTTCCGTATATCAGCTTGAGGATCGGGCTAAAGATGGAAATCAGGATCGCCACCACAAAGACCAGTGCTATGGGACGGTGGAAAAAGACGTAGATATTACCCCGGGTGATATTTAAAGACTGCCGGAGGGCTACTTCTATTTGCGGTCCGAGGACCAACGCCAACACCATGGGTGCCGCATCGAAATCGATCTTTCGAAATAGATAACCCAATCCACCCGCACCGATCATGACGAAGACATCCCCCGTATTAAAATTATTACTATAGGCTCCGATGAGGCATGCCAGTAAAATGATCGGCGCCAAAATGGGATAAGGCGTTTTGAGGAATGTCGTAAAGAGACCGATCAAAGGAAGATTCAGTATCAGGAGCATCAGATTGCCCACATACATGCTCGTGACCACCCCCCAAAAGATATCGGGCCGCTCGTTGATCAGCATGGGGCCGGGTATAATCCCGTGGATCATGAGGGCCGCAAGGAGCACGGCAGTCACGACATTCGCAGGGATGCCCAGGGTCAAAAGGGGGATGAAGGAGCCCGAGGCCGCTGAATTATTGGCTGCCTCGGGTGCGGCAACGCCTTCGATGACCCCGGTCCCGAATTTTTCCGGATGTTTTGAAAACCTCTTCTCAGCCACATACGCAGCAATGGATGCCAGGGTGCAACCTCCTCCGGGTAATACGCCCAGGAAAAACCCTATCAGAGTTCCTCGAGTCATAGCCCCTTTAGAATGCTTCCAGTCTCCTCTGGTCGGCAATAGCCCCTTTGGTTTTGGGATCACCTGCTGCTCAATCGGCTTCTCCATCATCGACAGTACTTCTGCAATTCCGAACATGCCCATGAACATGGGAACAAGGCCGATTCCATCCTGGAGGACGAGTATCCCGTAAGTAAATCTCTCTGCGCCTGAAAGTGCATCCAGTCCAACCGTTCCCAAAAATAATCCTGTACAGACCATGATCATTGATTTCAAGAATGACTTTCCGCCGAGGTAACAGACCAGAACTAATCCAAGAAGCATCAGGGTGAAATACTCTGGAGGACCAAATTTCAAGGCAAACTCACCCAAAGGAATGGCGACCAGCATCAAGACAGCGACCCCGAAAGTGCCGGCGATAAATGAACTAAATGCCGCAATGCCCAGGGCGGGTCCGGCTCGACCTTGCTTGGCCATCACATATCCATCGAAGCATGTCACAACGGTTGAGGATTCTCCAGGAACATTGACAAGAATGGATGTCGTAGACCCCCCATACTGAGCCCCATAGTAAATGCCCGCCAGCATGATAATGGCAGATACCGTGTCCAGATGAAGGGTAATGGGCAAAAGGAGGGCAATCGTTGCCGAAGGCCCAAGGCCGGGCAGGACTCCAACCATTGTCCCAAGAAACGAGCCCAGGAGGCAGTAAAATAGGCGCGAGAGTTGAAGAGATTCCGAAAACCCGGCAATAATGCTCGAATAGGTGTCCATCATTCGATTGATGATTGAGAATTAAGTCCTGCAAAAATCAACCATCGAGAATAAGCAATCGAAAATTACGCTACCCAAACCATATCCCTCTGGGAAGGGGCAGCATGAGCCACCGGTCAAATAAAAGATAGGCACCAAGGGTGGCCCCAACAGATATCGACAAAGTCCAGAGCCATTTCTGTTTTCCCACCGGTCTGAGCAATATCACAAAGAGCACAAAAACATTAATCATGTATCCTGTCGTCTCAAGAAGGGCCGTGAAGAGAAGGATCACGATGAAGATTAGGGAGACCTTAATCAGGCCTTCCCTCTTAGGCCAAGAAGCGGTCTGATCCTCTCTCTTCATCTTTCTCCAAACTTTGATCGCTAGGACGATCGACATCAATCCAATGGCAATACCCAGAAGAAACGGCAGGAAACCAGGGCCTGGATTGTCGATGGTGCCCATCGAATATTTCCTTGACTCGAAGATGAGAAAGGCTCCAAACAGGATAAATAAAATGCTGCTGATCTTTGCAGAGGTCATTGACCTTGCCCCTTAAAGATTTTCACATGATAGAGCCAAGCGAAGAACCTATTTGATCATTCCAATCGATCTCATGAGCTTATCGAGCATCTGGAGATCACTCTTGAAAAATTCTTCAAATTCTTTGCCAGGAAGAAACCCTTCTGAATATCCGAATTTATCAAGAAAATCCTTCCAGTACGGTTCATTGACGGCCTTCCCAATCGCTTCGACAAGGATATTCTTTACATCCTCAGGCAGGCCTTTGGGCGCACCCACACCTTGCCATGGCCCTTCGGGAATCCCCCTAATTCCTAATTCCAATAAGGTGGGGACATCCGGAAGCTTGGGAAACCGCTTTGCGCTAAAGATGGCGAGATTCCTAATCTTTCCGCCCGGCTGGCTATGGCCAATCACCTCGGACATGGAAAAGACCCCCGCATCAATATGCTTACCGAGTAGGGCGGTGAGCTCTTTTGCCCCACCCACGAAAGGAACATGCCGAAACTGTACTCCAGCACTTTGATTGAGCGCTACACAGGCCAAGTGAGTTAATGCACCTGTACCGGCATTTGCAAGGGTGACGACATCGGGTTCTGCCTTCGCTGCCTCAATCATCTCTTTTAAAGACTTATATCTTGAATCGGCGGGGACAGAAAAGATGAATGTATCAGCACTTGTCTTGGCAATGTGTGTGAAATCCGCTGGAGGAAACTTCGTCATCCCTTGGAGCGCCGTCGTAATCAGGTAGCCTCCCAAGACACCGAGCGTGTAGCCATCCGGTTTGGAAGCATGGAGCTTACTCATTCCGACGGCACTTCCCGCACCGGGAACGTTTTCAACCAGGACCGGCTGAGGTAAGTGGTTCTTCAATGACTCTGCCAAAGCCCTGGCGACTTTGTCCGTCCCACCTCCCGCAGTCATTGGAACGATCAGATAGATCGGTTTGGCAGGATATCTCTCTTGGGCATGCACCGCTGCTGTAAGAGAAATAGCCAAAAAGAGAACCATGATGAATGAGAAGAACTGAATCTTTTTCATATCGGATCCTCCTTTCCCTTGAGTTTTTCTGGAAACGTGTGGGATATCATATCAAAAAAAGGAAGATTGCACTACAACATTCTCGAACCCATGGACTATCTCTCCTGGGCACGGCTCACTTTCTTGCGGGATGCGTCGATGTCAGAGCCCTCCGGCCCGGCTTCCTCACCGACTCGGAAGCGTGACAATAAGTTGCTCGTTACTCCTCACAACGTCACTACCATCTCGCAGGCGTGGCAAAAAGTCGCTCCTTATTCGTCGCGACGCCCTCCGGCCCGCTCACCATCTCGCAGGCGTGGCAAAAAGTCGCTCCTTATTCGTCGCGACGCCACCCTCTCACCCAGGAAATCAGAAGGGCGATCAGCCCTAAGAAGAAGACCAACCTCCAGACATCCTGAATGCTTTCGAGGGAAGGGATGCCTCGCTCTGCCCCGACTTGGCCCTTAGGCAGCCTGAACGCAATCACCATCTCGGCAAAGGCGACTCCGATCACCATGCCGAGATTTCTCGAAAGGGCCAGGAAACTGGAAGCCAGCCCCACTTTCTCCTGGGGTAAAGAGCCGATGATCGCGCTGTTATTGGCCGGATTGAAAAGCCCGATTCCAATGCCGATGATGATCTGCCTTGCGATGATTTCATAAACGCTCGCGTCGGATTTCAGAAAAGAAAAGGAGAAGATCGTCAGGGAGATCAGAGCCAGTCCTATGGCCGTGGGTATCCTCACTCCCACCCGGTCCGAAAACCGCCCACCCAGTGGAGCAGACAACATCACCGTCAGGGAGACCGGGAAGATCATCATTCCTACCTTCGATGGCGAGAATCTCAAAATATTCTGAAGAAAGAAAGGAACTACGAAGCTATGCGCGGCAGCCATCCAGAATGAAAAGAAGCTTGCACCGAGCGAGGAGATGAAAAGATGCCTTCTGAAGAGGCTGAGCTCCACGAGGGGGGACGAGGATCGATATTCAACGAGAACAAATAGACCGAAAGAGACGAGACAAAGGAAGAGCCACGCCCGTCCCCCCCGGTTTAGGAAGAAGAGAAGAGAGGTAACGAAGACGAAGAGCAGAAAGGCTCCCCGAAGATCCAGCCGCACACCTCTCATCGGCTTGTCTGCTTCCAACGCTCTTGAAGAAAGGATGATTCCAAGGGCTCCGATGGGAAGGTTAATGAAGAAGACCGATCGCCACCCCAAGTGTTCAACCAGGAACCCGCCGAGAATCGGGCCTGTTAAAAAACCTGCAGAGACGACGGCACCGATCATTCCCATGGCCTGGCCCCGTTCCTTCTCCGGAAAGGCGGTGGCCACAATCGCAGTCCCGATGACCATCAGCGTGGAGGCTCCGAGTCCCTGGAGTGCCCTCGAAAAGACCAGAAAATGGATCGTGGGAGAAAATCCACAAAGGGCGGACCCCACGGTGAATATGAGAAACCCCGAAAGGTAGACTTTTCTCTGTCCCAAAAGGTCGCCCAATCTCCCCACTAAGAGCAGGCACCCGATGATCACGATCAGGTAAGCCGTGATCACCCAGGCCACCATTTTGAGATCGGTATTCAAAGACTGAATGATCGTGGGAAGTGAGAGATTGACGACGCTGGCATCCAGGGTGGACATATAGACGCCGATGGAAATGTTTAACATCACCCACCAGCGCCGATTCTTAGGAGGGGAAATGGACATCGGAACCTCGCGAGAAGATGGGTTGATTTAAACAGATTTTCACTGGAGATGCAATGCTCCGGTTCTATCTGGGGTACAGCATCTCGAGTTCTGAATTCCAGTGTTGGAGACGGATATTGTTGAAATGCGGAGGGAAAATGGTTATGATTTTAGGTGTTTCTTAAATGCCCAATGAAGGAGTCGAAAGATGCCGGAAGAAAATCAGACAAGAAAATTTACCGGGGCCTCCAAATATGTGCTCGACGAAGAGCTTGCCAAGATCGTTAATGTCTCCATGGCCCTGGAGATGCCCCTTCTTCTCAAAGGGGAGCCCGGAACAGGCAAGACCATGCTGGCCCATGCGATTGCCGAGGCCTTCAAGATGAGGTTGATTGTGCTGAATGTCAAATCGAGCATGAAGCTCATCGATGCCCTTTATCAGTACGATACGCTGACCCGTCTCAATGATAGCCGATTTGGTGACTCCAAGAGGGATGTCAGTAATATCGAAGAATATATCCGGATGGGAAAGATCGGCCAGGCCTTTGCTTCCGAGGAAAGGGTTGTTCTCCTGATCGATGAGATCGACAAGGCCGACACCGATTTCCAAGACGATATGCTCGATGTTCTGGACCAGATGGAATTCGATATCATCGAGATCGATAAGACGATTCCGGCAAAGAACAGGCCGGTCATCGTGATTACCTCCAATGCCAAGAAGGACCTCTCCGATCCGTTCCTGGGACGATGCAATTTCCACCATATCGCCTTTCCGGAACCGGATATGATGAGGAGAATCGTCCAGGTCCATTTCCCCGGCATCGACAAAGACCTCCTGGACGGTAGCATTAGAACATTCTACCGCCTCCGGGAAATCAAGGGCATCGAGAAGAAGCCTGCCACCCGGGAACTGATTAACTGGATCAGGGCCTTGAAAACGGATCCGGACTTCAAGATCAAAGACCTGGTTAAAGGGGAAGTTCCTTATCTGGGTGTTCTATTCAAGAAAAGCCCCGATTATGTGGTGGCGCAGAATAACATTGGCAGGTTCAAAGCGTAAGCTGGCTCAAAGCCAGGTTAGCTCAAGGCTCAAAGGGTTTGCTTTCAGCTTTCAGCATTGAGCTTTCAGCCTTCAGCTTAATAATTATGTTTGTCGATTTCTTTTACTTATTGAGAAAAGTGGGCATACCGGTCACCCCGACCTCTTTCCTGAGGCTTCAGAAGGCCTTGAGCATGGGGCTGATCAACTCTGTCGACGATTTCTATACGGCGGCCCGCTCCATCCTCATCAAGAGCGAACGGTATTTCGATCTCTACGACCAGGTTTTCGCCCACCGGTTCGAAGGGGTCGAGCTCAAGGAGCCGGACGAATTCGAGTTATCGGAGGTCGCCCGGGCCCTGCTTGATGAATGGTTGAAGGACCCAAGAAGCCTGGCTGAGGCACTCGGAGTTCGTGAAGAAGACCTCTCCCGATTGAGCCCGGACGAACTTCTTCAGTATTTTCTTGATCGCTTGAAAGAACAGACCGAAGCACATCATGGGGGAGGCAAATGGATCGGAACCGGAGGAACCTCCCCGGTTGGCCACTCGGGATATCATCCGGGCGGCATGAGAGTCGGTGGAGTGTCCCGAAACAAATCCGCAGTCAAGGTGGCGATGGAACGGAGGTACCGTGATTATTCGCAAGAAGGGCCTTTGACTCAATTCCAGATGGGTGAGGCTCTGAAGAGGTTGAGAAATATGGTTCCCTTCGGCCCCAAGGATCGGGTGAATATCGATAAGACGATTTACCAGACCATGAAGAACGGTGGCGAGATAGAGATCATATTCGACCGGAGCCTGAAGGACCGTTTAAAAGTGATACTGGCGATTGATAACGGCGGATGGTCGATGGATCCTTATATCGACCTGGTGCAAACCCTTTTCAATTATGCCCGCGCACAATTTAAGGATCTTAAGACTTACTTTTTTCACAATACGATCTACGATTATCTGTGGGAGGACCCTCCCAGGCGCTCCAAGCCTCATTCCGTTGATGAACTGGTCCGCCTCGACCCGGAAACGAGGTTCGTCATCGTGGGCGATGCGAGCATGGCCCCCTATGAACTGATGGCTACGGATGGCTCGATCTATGTGGGAGAAAGATCCGGAAAGCCAAGCTATATGAGACTTCAATTGATTGCCAAAACCTTCCCCCATTCCGTCTGGATCAATCCAAAACTGACTCAGGAATGGCCTTACACCCGCACCATCAGCCACATCCGGGAAATCCTTCCCATGTTTGAATTGACCCTCGATGGACTGGAGAAAGCGGTCACCCATATGATGCGGAAAAATTAGGAAAGGGACACTTCCCATATTTTCGGGTGAGAGGCATAGGATTGGACATTCGTTTTATGGAGCCGGATACATCATTTGATGAAAATGAAAATATGGGAAGTGTCCCCAAAAACTGCTTGACAATTGAGGAAATTATAGTTAAGATGAGTTTGTAGGTTGTAGGAAGTAGTTGTTTGGATCATGAAAGGGTCACAAAAGTTCTACTTTCGGCTTATGTGGCCTTTTTTGTTAGGGACCAAAGGCTATTACAACTTACTGAGATTTGTAAATTCGTGAGTGAAAGGAGGTGAGTTGTAGTGGCCAAAGGTAGTGTCAAATGGTTTAACGAGAAGAAAGGCTTCGGCTTCATTTCCCAGGAAGGTGGGAATGACGTCTTCGTTCACTATTCCGCTATCAAGAGGGATGGTTTCAAAGTCCTTTACGAAGGCGATCAGGTGGAGTTCGAAGTAACCCAGGGTCCGAAGGGCCTGCAGGCTTCAAACGTCACCGTTCTGAAGTAAGAACAGCCGTTAGACTAAGCAAAAAAGAGCCCCCGGGCAAAACCCGGGGGCTCTTTTTTCATCCGGTTTTCTTGCAGGCAACGTCTCCTTAATCCTCCACACCTCCCCTTCATGTGAGGGGAAGCTGGGCAGGGCCGTTATAACTATTTTAAGACCGGCCTCGGGTCAACGAAGTGCTTGTCGAGGCCCAATGCTTCAGTCTTCAGGCCGAAGGCCAAGCCCATCAGCTGGGTGAAATAGAGGACGGGTAGATGAAACTCCTCTTTAAAATCTTCTTCTATCTGCTTCTGACGAGCATCCAAATTCACATGGCAGAGGGGGCAGGCCACCACGATTGCATCCGCTCCCACACTCTTCGCATTCTTCAGAATCTTTCTGCTTAATTCCAGTGCGATCGGAAGCTGGGTAATTCCCAGTGAAACACCACAACAACGGGTCTTGTAAGACCAGTCGAGGGTTGTGATTCCCAGAACCTTCATCAATCGATCCATCTGGGTAGGGTATTCGTAATCCTTCACCTTCGTGATCTTCGGAGGACGGGTGATGATGCATCCATAGTAGCAAACCGCCTTCAGATTTTTGAGGGGATGGACCACTTTCGAAGCCACCTGCCCGTAGCCTATTTTTTCGGTTATGGTATTTAAGAGATGGGCAACTCTTATCCCGTTTGAAGGAAGATTTGGGATCTCTGAAGAGAGCCTTCTTCTCAACTCTTCGTTCTCCTGGGTCTCCTTCAATGCGACCCGCATCCTGAGAAAACAGGAGGGGCATGGCGTTGTGATATCGTTGAACCCCTCTCCATTGATCAAGGCGATATTCTTCATGGGGAGCAATGTCGAAAGGTAGTGATCCGTTGAATGGGTGGGGGTAGTCCCGCAACAGCCCCATCCTTCAGGCTCGTAGAGAGGGATATCAAGTTTTTTGAAAACGGCCTGAGTGGAAAGGTCATACTCCTTCGATGTGCCATGAAGACTGCAGCCGGGAAAGTAAGCAAGGCCATCTTTCTTACCGGCTACCTTCTTCTTCGCCTTTGCCTTCCCGAAACTTGGAAGGATTTTCAGCTTCCCATCTTTCAGCATCTTCAGGGCCATGGGCATGTCATTTTTCCAGATCTGCTGATAATTGAGCTGGCCTGCTAACATTTGGCGGATGTAAATCTCCCCCATCAAACCGGCCTCATACATTCTTCCAAACCACTTGATCCCTCTCAGGGCGGCTTGATAGAAGAGAGGAACCGATGGCACTTTTGCCTCGATCCCCTCATTCATGGCCATGATCTTCAAAAGATCCATGATCTTTGTAATGTTGATATCGTGAGGGCAACGGGTGGCACAGGTTTCGCACATGGCGCAGAGCCAGATCGTCTTCGAATGGAGGACCATCGCCTTCTGGCCCAGCTGGATCGCCCGCATCACCTGATTGGGAGCGAGATCGAAGTGCTCCGCCACCGGACAACCGGAGGAACATTTCTGACATTGGTAACAGAGAAAGACATTCTCACCGGAATCCTTTTTAATCTCTTCGGCAAAATCGACATTTAAGATTGTCTCCATCGATAGCATCCCTCAAGTCTCAATTCTCAGTTAGCTGAAAGCTCAAAGTTCAAGGCTCAAAGGCGTCCTTGCATTCAGCTTTCAGCTTTGAGCTTGTTTAGCTTATGCTCTATGCGGGTTGTGGTCTCGGCAGTAACCCCGAAGCCTTGGCAATCTCCACAACCTTCTCCTCCCACTCGATCGCCATGATATGGATCCCCC
>JBHGBJ010000094.1:0-13848 GCA_041947025.1 Thermodesulfobacteriota bacterium | reverse complement strand
TTGCTAAGCCTGTCAAAGGTTTCGCTACAAAACTTTCTCAGCCGGGCTGTCTTCCTCATAAAATTAAGCGCCGTCACAGGAAAAGAGATGTTTTCGGTGACACATAGGATTTGACAACCGACTTAAAATTTATTAATATTCTTAAATATTTTAATTCGGAGGGCTTTGATGTACGCAGTGGTGAAGAGCGGAGGCAAAGAGTATCGGATCTCTAAAGGGGACATCATCCGGGTAGAGAAACTCGATGGGAAAACGGGAGATCAAGTGGCCTTAAGAGATGTCCTGATGGTATCCCAGGAGGATCAAGTTCAGTTCGGAACCCCCCTTTTGTCCAATGTCGTCGTTACGGGTGAGATCGTCCAGCAGACCAAAGGAAGAAAGGTCCTCACCTATAAGATGAAGAGGCGGAAGGGTTACCGGCGATTCAAAGGGCACCGGCAGACCTTCACGTACCTGAAGGTGAATGATATCTCATTGTCGTCATGAACGTTGAACCGTTGAGATCGTTTTGTCCGTCACGAGATTAACGATCCTAACGAACCTAACGGTGAACAATATTCTTGGAGGAACCCATGGCACATAAAAAGGCGGGAGGAAGTTCTCGGAACGGCAGGGATAGCGCAGGACAGCGTCTGGGGGTCAAACGATTCAGCGGGCAATCGGTCCAGGCGGGAAATATCCTGGTCCGTCAGAAGGGAACCCGGATTCATCCCGGGGAGAATGTAGGGCTGGGTAAGGATTATACGATCTTTTCGAGAATTGATGGTATCGTAAAATTTGAGAAAAAGGGAAAGGATAAAAAACAGGTGAGTGTTTATGCTCAGGCTGTCTAACCCTATCCCGGCGTGGTTCGGAGTCCCTCCCCTTAGCCTGTAATCCGTTAATGAGTCGCGATGAAGTTTGTGGATGAAGTAAGAATCCATGTCAAGGCAGGCGATGGTGGAAATGGATGTATCAGCTTCCGAAGAGAACGCTTTGTTCCCAGAGGTGGTCCGAACGGCGGCGATGGAGGGAAAGGTGGGGATGTGATCCTTCAGGCAGACGCTCAGCTATCGACCCTTCTTGATTTAACCTACCCAAAACAATTTGTTGCCCAGAGAGGGACCCACGGCAAAGGCAAAGACCAAGCAGGACGAAGCGGAGAGGATCTCGTTATCCGGGTTCCGGTCGGCACCCTTGTTCGGGATGATCAAGGGAGAGAAGTCCTGCAGGACCTTCTCTTTGATGGTCAACGGTTTGTTGTTGCAAGGGGAGGTCGTGGAGGTCGTGGGAATGCACGGTTTGCCACGGCCACTCATCGAGCGCCCCGTCATGCTGAAAAAGGTGAAAGGGGGGAGGAGTGCTGGCTTCGGCTCGAGCTGAAGCTCCTGGCCGATGTCGGCCTCATCGGTTATCCCAATGTTGGGAAATCAACCCTTCTCTCCAAAATATCTTCTGCCAGGCCCAAGATCGCAGACTATCCCTTCACCACCCTTGCTCCCAATCTGGGAGTGGTGGCCCGGCAAGAGCACCAGCCCTTTGTGGTCGCCGATATTCCGGGCTTGATCGAGGGCGCATCTCGTGGAGCCGGTCTTGGATTGACGTTCCTTCGCCATGTGGAGCGGACACGTCTGCTCATTCACGTCCTGGATATTTCCGAAGGATCCTCAAAAAATCCGGTCAAGGACTTTCAGGCCCTCAATCATGAGTTAAATGCCTATCATCCTTCGCTCCGTGAAAAGACTCAAATCGTTGCCCTCAGCAAGATCGATCTTTCCTCGGTTCGCGAAAGGGCCCGGGACGTGGAGGACGAATTTGATAAGATGGGACGGCGTCTCTTTCTGGTCTCTGGTAAAACAGGAGAAGGGATCGAAAACCTGATGGAGGCGGTCACTCAAGCCCTGGAATCGATTTCGAGCCAGAAACATGAACCATAAAGATGTCCGGAAAAACACGATTGGCAAGACCAGGAGGATCGTGATCAAAGTGGGCTCCAGTATCCTCGCTTCGGTCGAGAAAGGGCTTCACTATGAGGTCTTTTCCCACCTGGTTAAAGAGATCTCGGAGCTCAAACGCCAGGGCTACGAGATCGTTCTGGTCTCTTCTGGAGCGATCGCCGCGGGAATGGAGAAATTGGGATATAAGACCCGCCCCCAATCGATCACTCAGAAACAGGCCACGGCAGCCGTCGGTCAGAGCCGGCTGATGAACATCTACGAAAATTACTTCTCGCGCCACCAGCAGTTGGTGGCCCAGATCCTTCTCACCCATGATGACCTGAGCCATCGGAGGAGGTTCCTCAATGCCCGCAACACCCTTCTCGCTCTCCTCGAGCTCGGGATCATCCCGATCATCAATGAGAATGATACCGTGGTGATCGATGAGATCAAGGTGGGCGACAATGATAATCTCTCCGCCCTGGTCACAAACCTGATCGAAGCCGACCTCCTCATCATTCTGACCAATATTGAGGGCCTTTGTGATTCGGACCCCAGACTGAATCCCCATGCCAAGTGTATCCCTCTGGTCGAGGATGTCGATGTGGACATGGGAGCAATAGTGGGCGAGACCGCAAATGAAACCAGTGTCGGAGGAATGGCGAGTAAGATACAGGCTGCCAAAAAAGCCTCCCGTTTTGGAATCCCGATGGTGATCGCCTCTGGAACGAGAAAGGAAGTCCTCCATCAGATCCTGAAGGGAAAGGAGATAGGCACCCTGATCCTTCCGAAGGGAACGACCTTGAGCAGCCGGAAACACTGGATTGCCTTCAACCTCAATCCAAAAGGGGATGTGATCGTGGACGATGGAGCAAAAAGAGCGATTGTCCAGAGGGGAAAGAGCCTGCTGCCTTCAGGTGTGGTCAAGGTCAGAGGGGGGTTCGATCGAGGAGACTCCGTCTCCTGCATTGGTCCTCGAGGCAAGGAATTCGCAAGGGGGCTGGTCAACTACAGTGCTTCAGAACTGGAAAGGATCCGAGGCCTCAAGACCGCCCAGATCGAAAAGGCCTTGGGCTATAAATACTCTGACGAAGTGATTCATCGAGATGACTTGGTGGTGTTATGAAAAGCGATTTCAGAAAAGACGTAAGAGAAATGGCCAGAAAGGCAAAAGAAGCCTCTTATCAAATGGCCCGGTTTTCAACTGAAAAGAAGAATAAGGCATTATGTGAAATGGCAGACGACCTGGAGCGGAACCGAAACCTCCTGATCGAAGAGAACCAAAGGGATCTCTCTGCCGGGGAGAAGGCCCATCTCTCTTCTGCCATGATAGACCGGCTGAGAGTGACACCGGCTGTGATCCAGGCGATGGCCGAGGGACTTCGCGAGGTGGCACGTCTTCGTGATCCCGTGGGAGAGGTGGTCGGTATGTGGAGAAGGCCCAATGGCCTGATGGTCGGGAGAATGAGGATTCCTCTCGGGGTCATCGGAATCATCTATGAGTCGAGACCGAACGTCACTGCCGATGCTGCGGGCCTCTGTCTGAAGTCGGGAAACAGTGTCATTCTGAGAGGGGGTTCAGAAGCATTTCACTCCAACCAGGCCATTGGCCGCGTCCTGCAAAAGGCCATCGTAAAGATCGGTATTCCACAGGATGCCCTTCAGATCTTCCCTCATACGGAAAAAGAGGCCATCCACGAGATGCTTCAACTGGAAGAAGAGATCGATCTCATTATCCCTCGAGGGGGCGAGGCCTTGATCCGATTCGTGATGGACCATTCCAGAATCCCGGTCATTAAACATTATAAAGGAGTCTGTCATATCTTCGTCGACGAGAGTGCTGATCTGGAGGCGGCGATTAGAATCTGCCTCAATGCCAAGGTTCAGAGACCGGGCGTATGCAATGCCATGGAGACACTTTTGGTCCATGCAAAAGTGGCAGAACAATTCCTTCCCAGAGTTGCAGGGGCTCTTCAAAAAGAAGGGGTGGAACTTCGGGGGTGTCCTCGGACCCGGAAAGTCCTTGCCGGCATTAAAGAAGCCGGAGAGGCGGATTGGTTCCAGGAATATTTAGACCTTATCCTCTCGATCCGGGTGGTCAACGGAATTGAGGAGGCAATGGAACATATTGCGACCTATGGCTCCCTTCACACAGAGGCGATTCTCACCTCCGATTATGAGAATGCCCAAAGGTTTTTGAGGGAGGTGAATTCTTCCTGTGTCCTGGTCAATGCCTCCACAAGGTTCAATGACGGATTCGAGTTAGGCCTGGGGGCGGAGATCGGGATCAGTACCTCGAAGCTCCACGCCTTTGGCCCCATGGGTCTGGAGGAATTGACCACCGCCAAATTCATTGTCTACGGAGAAGGACAAGTCCGAGGATAAAAGCACCAAATGACAAGCATCAAATCCCCTCCCTCTCCTCACCGGGGAGGGGAAGGGTGAGGGGCGGTCATTGAAGACTGGTGCTTGGAATCTATTTGGGATTTGGAATTTTGGATTTTATGGGCAAGAAGAAAGGGAGGCCAGAGATAGAAAAGAAATCTGGGGCGTCCGAGAAGAGGATCGGGCTCTTCGGAGGTACCTTCAACCCGATCCATTTGGGTCATCTCCGTGGAGCGGAAGAGATTCGGGAGATCTCCGGACTCGACCAGGTGATCTTCATCCCGGCAGCCATCCCGCCCCATAAAGTGGCAGAGCAGGTCATCGAGGCAAAGCACCGTCTTGAAATGGTGAGGCTGGCGACCACTACGAACCCTTTCTTTTCCACGACCGACATTGAGCTTTCCAGACCCGACAAATCGTACTCGATCGATACGATCCGTTATTTCAGGGAGAGGTCCCAGAATGACCTCTTCTTCATCCTGGGAAGGGATGCTTTTATGGAGATTGGGACATGGAAGGAATTTCAAGAGCTCTTCTCCCTTTGCAACTTCATTGTGATGACCCGTCCGGGATTCGAGAAGACCCTTTCTGGCCCGGTACAAGTCCCCGGGCTCGGTCGGGACCCGGGCCGGTCGGGCAGGGATGCCGCCTCCCTGTTCCCGGAGGTTCTGTCTCCTGTCTTTCGTTATGACCCGGATATCAAGGGCTGGATCCATCCTTCAGGTCATACCCTCCACTTTCAGGAGATTACGATGCTGGATATCTCTTCAACAAAAATCCGGGAGTTAATCGAAAGGGGTGAGTCCGTAAAGTATCTCATCTCCGGAGAGGTGGAGGCCTATATACAAGAACACGGACTTTACAGTCCTGGATCACGGCCTGAATCCAAATTCGTGCAGGATAAGGCCCATCGCAGCCCTTGAACTCATTAGGGATGACGTTTTAACATTTAATAAAGCATTTTTTTGTTGTCATTGCTTTTTTTTCTGGTATAATGCTTAACTCAAAATTACTCTTATAGGAGGATATGGCCACCGAATCACGAGCAAAGTCTTTGCTTTGCCTGAAGGCAGCCCTTGAAAAGAAGGCTCTGGATCCGGTTCTTCTGGAGCTGAAAGAGATCGCTTCCTTTACCGATTACTTTCTTGTCCTGAGCGGCAAGTCGGACCGCCAGGTTCAGGCCATTGCCCAGGCCATCGAGGAAACCCTCAAGAAGAGCGGGATTCGTCCCCTGGGGCAAGAAGGAACGCTCGGGGGAAAATGGATCTTGATGGATTATGAAGATGTGGTGGTTCATATCTTTCTGGAGCCGGTTAGAAAGTTCTATAATCTCGAAGGGCTCTGGCTCGACGCTCCACGGATCGAATTGCCCCGGTAGAAAGGATGGAGCTTTTATAGAGCTCCGCCTTTTCTGAGATAGTGTGGCTGACGGCGCCCCAGCCGTGAATGGCAGGGTTTTCTAACAGGGTCTACCAAAAAGGGGTGAGGCGTGGTGAAAGGACAATTGGATCTAAAAAAGGGATTGGACAAGAAGACCATTGCACGCTTTAAGAAGATCCTTCTTAAAGAGAGGGAGCAGATTGTCGGAGACGTTAAACAGACCCTCGAATCTTCAAAAGAGATGGGGCAAGACGGGATTCAGGACATTGGGGATGAGGCCGCCAATATTTATAACAAGCAGATCTTGCTCAGCTTAAATGAGAGTGAGCGGATGAGACTTCAAGAGGTCGATGAATCCCTGGATCGCATTGCGAATGGGACCTATGGCATTTGTGAGGAGTGCGGGGGACCGATCAGCCTCAAGCGGCTCGAGGTCAGGCCTGTGGCAAAATATTGCGTTCCATGTTTGACCAAAATGGAGAAAGGTAAGCTATAGATATGTTAGTTCGCCTGTTATTGATTATGATTCTGATTGTGATCTCCCTGTTCTGCTGGATCTCTCTGGAAAACCCTCTCGATATTGAATTTCACTTGTTCGGGGAGACTCTTTCGACGAGCGTTTCGGCCCTCATGATCACTTCGTTGGTCTTGGGTGCCTTGCTGGTCTTCATCAGCACGTTAGCCCGGGATGCCAAACGGGCCATTGAAGGTTACCAGAAGTCCCGCCAAGTGAGGAAAGGGCAATCCCTTAAGGAAGAGTTGAATAAAGGGATGGATGACTTTCTCCGTGGGAATCTGCCTAAGGCCAAAACCCATTTCGCCGAGGTTTTGAAAAGGGATCCCTCGCAGATCGATCTCTATTTCAGGCTTTCGGAGATCGCTCTCAAAGAGGGCAACGATGAGGAAGCCCTCCATTGGCTGGAGAGGGGACGTCTCATCGACATGAGAAATATGGAGATCCTTCTCGCTGAGGCGAATCTCTATCAGCGGATGAAGCGGTTCGATGAGGCCATCCGGATCCTCAACCGGGTGATCCATTTTGACGAGTCAAATCTCAAGGCTCTAAAATATTTAAGAGAAATTTATCTGGAAAGCCAAAGATGGGAGGAGGCTATCCGAATCGAGAAGTCGATTCTAAAACTCACCAAAGGAAAACAGGCAGAGGAGGAAGAAACCCTCTGCTATTTGGGACTAAAATACGAAAATGCCAAGGAACTTTTGAGCCGGGGAGGAGAGGAGAACCTCGAGAGTGCCCTGAAAGAAGCCAAGGAGATCATTCGAGAAAGGAAGAATTTTTTGCCTGGCTTCGTCTTATTGGGCGATATCTATCTTCGCATGGGAAAATGGGCCACTGCTGGAAAGGTCTGGGGAAAGAGCTTCACCCGGTTTAATTCTATCGTCTTTATCCTTCGATTGGAGGATCTCTATCTTGGCCGGGAGGACCCGGGCACCCTGCTCCGGATCTTTCAAAGAGCACTCAGACACAATTCGAATAACTGGGTGATCGCTTTCTTTTATGCCAAACTCTGCCTGAGATTAGAAATGTTGGATGAAGCCCTTGAAGTCGTCAACGAGATCACCTTGAAGCTCAAGGATCTTCCGGCGATCCACAGACTGCTCGCGGAAATCTATCTTCATAAGAAGGACTTCGGCAGGGCGGCCCAGGAGTTTGAGAAGACTTTTGAATTGAGCGGTACTTCCTATCTCCCCTTCTCCTGCTCTGGCTGCGAAAGGGAATCGATAGAATGGGTTGCCTATTGCCCACAATGTCATCAGTGGAGCACCTATGCGATCAAGGAGGACCTAAAGGCTGCGCGCTTGCCATCCCCTTCCTTTTCGGAGAGAGCTCGCTTCCCCTTATCCATATCCGAATAAACCCCTGTGAGGAAGGACGGGGGTATCATCCCGGCCTTTCCGCAAATTGCAGGGAACGTATCGATGCCTAGCCACCCGGCAGGCCCTGAACCGAATAGGGTACAGGGCAGGCGGGCGCTCCCTTCCTTCTTTTCAAGGGGTGAGGGTGAATGGGATCCTTCATTGAAAGACTTTTTCAGTTCCTGCTGCCTCCACAATGCCACTGCTGTGAAAGATTTTTGGACGAGGGTCCAGAGGGAGTCTGCCCGGATTGCCTTGCGAAAATCCACTGGATCACTCCCCCCTTCTGCTCAGTCTGCGGAGCCCCCTTTGTTTCTCAAGAAGTCCGAAACCATCCATGCAGCAGTTGTTTGACCCAGAGAAGATATTTTACAACGGCTCGGTCTTTAGGAGCCTATCAGGGCCCTCTCCAAGAAGCGATCCATCGATGGAAATATGAGGGCAAGATTACCTTAACTCCCTTCTGGGAACGATGGATGACAGAGGGGTTTTATCGTTATTGGGGTCGAGGGCGCTTCGATCTCCTGATTCCCGTACCCTTGCATAAAGACCGATTGAGGGAGCGAGGATTCAATCAGGCCCTACTCCTCGTAAAAGCGCTCAGTCGTCGAACAAGGATCCCTTACCGAAAGAGGGTCCTTCAAAAAGTAAGGCCCACACTCCCTCAAGTCAGCCTGAGTCGTGTGGAGAGGGAAAAGGAGGTCAGGGGATCTTTCGAGGTCGCCGGAGGAGAAGATCTGGAGGGAAAAACGATCCTTCTGGTGGATGATGTATACACGACAGGTGCCACCGTCAATGAATGCTCGAAGGTGTTACGGGATGCCGGGGCAAAGAGGGTGGATGTCTTCACCTTGGCTCATGCCCTGAAAAATTGATGATATGAAGTTGTTATGGCTCAAAGCATCAAGCTCAAAGCTCAAAGTTTCTTAACTTTCACCTTTCAGCCCCTGCAGCAGGAGCTTTGAGCTTTCAGCCTTTAGGTTAAAAAATGGCTCGTAAAAGATGGCCTATCCTCTGGGTATTGATTCCGATCTTTCTGATGGGGATGATCGGTTTTCTCCTGATCCATTATCTCTTGGATCCGGATCTCTACAGAAACTCCCTCCAGGAATCCCTGGCCACGGCCCTGGGGAGAAAAGTCTTCATCGGAAAGGCCAAGCTCAGCCTCTGGGGAGGGCTGGGCATTGCCTTTGAGGATTTTCGGATCAGGGATCGCTCCCTGACCTTTGACCTTCTTCGATCTAAGAGACTGATCGTGAAGGTCAGGGTTCTTCCCCTTCTCAAGAGAGAGATCAAATGGAAGCGAATCGTTTTTGAGGAACCGGTTCTCCATCTCCGCAGAGACAAGAATGGCCGTTTCAATATCCATGATGGACCTCTGACCCCAGAGGGGTTGAAGGCTTCAGAGCAAAAAATCATCCGAGCCCTCTCCACCCTCTTCGGAGGCTCCTTCAGTCTCCGAGATGGAGAAATCGCTTTCTCAGACGAAAGCCTTGGCGGCTCTCCCCTGATCACGAAAGTCCAATCTTTCAATCTTCAATGCTCAAGGGTCTCGTATGGCACCCCCTTTCCATTAAAGATGAGTGGAAAAATCCTTCATTCCGGAAAACAAGGTCAGTTCTCCGTCGACGGGACGATTCAGAACCTGCCCGAGGACCTGGATCTTTCCAAGGGAAACATGGATGCAGAGGTGAAGATCAAAGGAATGGAAACCTCTCATTTCTGGCCATATTTCAAGAAGTTTCTCCCCATGAAGACGATTTCTGGGACCCTCGACCTCAATGCTCATTACCAAGGAAAGATTTCCGGAGCGCTCAAGGGCTCTGCCAAGATCAGGCTTACGGATGTTGTCTATGACCATCCAAAGGTTTTTGCATACGTTCTGAGCCCGAATTGGCTGAATCTTGATCTGGATGTGGATTATGAT
Source organism: Thermodesulfobacteriota bacterium (assembly GCA_041947025.1). Classification (GTDB taxonomy): domain Bacteria; phylum Desulfobacterota; class BSN033; order BSN033; family UBA1163; genus CAVTZZ01. Next base: position 4,365 of record JBHGBJ010000094.1, on the reverse strand, counting down.
CTGAATGAACTGAAGGTCTCCAACCTCTCGCTCGAACTCCCGGAGATCGCTGTCAAGGTGAGCGGGAAGATCTACGGAATCGGAACAAAGGAGATGGGCATGGAGGCCGAGGCGAAGAGCGGTCCCTTCGATCTCTCCGATGCAAAGAGATTCATTCCCTATCGGATCATCACTCCGAACGTCTCCGATTCGCTTTTCCAGGGGCAGGGAAATGGCTCTGTCCAGATCGTCTCCGTCAAGCTTTCAGGAAAGATGCCCGAGATCGAGCACTGTGACCAGATTCAATATGCCCATACGCTCTCGGTTGAGATGAAGATGAATAAGGCACGAGTGAAATTTCCTTGGAACCTTCCGGCACTGGAGGACCTTAAGGGCCACCTCTCCTTTAAGGAAGGGAACCTGACCCTGAGCGAGCTCGAAGGAAGGTTTCTCAAATCGACGATTGATCGGGTAAATGGCGTCATCGGCCGCCTTCTCCATGTCCCGGCTCTCCAGGTCCGCAGCGAAGGACGATTCAATCTGGCAGACCTTTCTGCCTTGATGAACATAGGAGGATCGAACCAAGTTTCCGAATCTCTCTCATCCATGACCTTTCTTTCAGGGACCTCGCGCTATCAGCTCTCTGCCCGGGGAGAGTTGGTACCTCCGTTTCATTTTCAGCATCAGGGAGTGTACCGCCTTTCCAAGGTTCGTTTGACCCATTCCCAACTCCCTTTCCCCGTTTCAGTCGGAGAGGGAAGAATCGATCTTTCCAATGAGGCCCTTCAGTGGTCCGCCGCAAAGGTGGAATTCGGTCATTCATCGCTCCTGATCAACGGATCATGGAGGCGCGGTGAAAAATATGAACCCTTTGAGATGGTCGCGAGAGGGAGGGTCGATCTAAGAAACATGCTGAGTCTTTCTCACTCGCCCATCTTTCCAGAAGAGATTCGATCGAAGGCTAAGGAGATCGAAAGTCTTTCCGGAACAAGTCAACTCTCTTTCAGGGCCTCTCGATCCGCGGCTCATCCATTCCTTTCCTATGAGGCCGAATTCATCCCCAAGGATGCTTATCTTCTTCCCAAAGGCATCTCCTCGTCGCTTGTTCTCAGAGATGGGATTCTCTCGTTTTCCAACCGCGGTGTGAATTTTTCAAAGACGAGAGTTCAGTCCGGGGATTTTTCTCTCTCCCTGGACGGATCGGTTAGAGAAGGAAATCTGAACCTCTCCACTTCGGGATCAATCAGTCTGAGATATCTCCATTCCCTTCTACGGTCGCCACTGATTTCGGGCGGGGTGAGATCCCAGATCGATGAGGTCCAAGAATTGGCAGGAAGGGCAGAGGTCCGTCTGAAATGGCTTGGGAAGATGGAGGACTGGATCAGTGCTTTAAGGGAAGGCGAGATCCGATTGAGAGGGGTCTCTCTTCACCATCGGAAGATCCCTGTTCCCATCTCCCATATGGAGGGCTCGTTTCTTCTTTCTCCAGATGAGATCCGATTCGATGGGTTGAAATGCAGATGGGGCGATTCACCCATCGTTTTGAAAGGCCTGATGTCGCGAACCCGGTCCCGGGTGGGAGCGGCCAAGAGAGTCTCATTTCAACTCTCCTCTCCCCAACTGGACCTCGATCCGCTCTTTCCCAGGAGAGAAAAGGCAGCACCAACCTCTTTCGAAGGGCTCAAAGACTGGCTTTCGAATTGGGCCCTCGATGGCAAGGTGAGCGTGGAACAAGGAAAGTACGGCGGCCTTCATTATCAAGGCCTGCAAATCGAGGTGAAGACGACCGATGGGAAATTGATCATTCATCCCTTTCAGATCAAAGCAGATGGAGGGGATGCCTGGGGTGAGGGATGGATACAGCCCACGGATAAGGGCATCCGGTTTGAGATCAAACCTCGCATCTCCAACATAGAGGCCAAGGCCTTTCTTCGAACCATCCTTCAGATGGGTGAAGAAGAGAAGGTCCTCATCTCCGGAAGAATCCACATCGACAAAGTGGAGCTGAAGGGAGAGGGAGAAGATTTTCAAAAGGTGAAAGAGTCACTCCATGGCGGGATGAGGCTGGAGATGGAGGAAGGGGTGATTGAACGATTCAATATCCTTGCCAAGATCTTTTCCATTCTGAATCTCACCCAGGTGCTCGTGGGGAGATTGCCGGACTTAAAGACCAAAGGGCTACCTTTTCACCGGATCGTGGCCAACATCGATGTGAAGGACGGGATCGCATCCACCCAAGACCTCGTGGTCGATAGCGATGCGATGAGAATCACCCTGATCGGAAAGGTCGATCTGGGCAAGCACCAGATCGATGCGAGGATAGGCGTACATCCCCTGGTCACCGTCGATACGGTGCTGAGTAAGATTCCCATTGTGGGTTACATCCTCACGGGCAAGGACAAGGCCTTTCTCTCCTATGTTTATGAGGTGACCGGAGATCTGAATGACCCGAAAATTGAGGCCGTGCCGGTGAAGGGCCTGGGAGAGAATTTCTTTGGAATCATCAAGCGCCTGCTCGAAACCCCTCTGAGACCATTCCAAAAATCCACCCCCCCTTAACCCCGTCAATTCCCCCGTTAATTTAAGGGGTAAACCTTTTCTATACCCTCCTGGCATAAGGGGGGGATGAAGGGGGGTTACAAATAATAGCAAGGAGTTCGCATAAATTACGGAATCACCCAATCCGATGAGAAGGGTTGTTTATTTTTCTCTGAATTGCCTATTTTTCTGACAGTTGTCTATTTTTGTGAAAAGGTAAGTATATTTAAAGAGTTGGCGACGGCTTCCACTCAGGTTCAAAAAAACTGCCTATTCTTATGAGCAATCTCCTCATACCGATTTCATGCCCTTGACGTGGAGACAGAGAGATAAAGCTTCATCGATATCAAAAGGTTACAAGCCCAGTATTTGGCTTCTTCCAAATTAGCCCCAGATTTGCTATATGATATGAATCGTTAGGTCATTCTTCGATCCGCTCACTTCTTCAACAGATCAAAGTAGATTTTCGGATGTAACTTCGCTTGGGAATGAACCACTTCCTTTTTCGGGGGTGAAAAGGGTGGCGACAAGAGACATAAGAAGCCTGGTTTCCAAAACAGCGAAGCCGGGCTTTTGTTTTTTTTCGGATTCGAATTCTTATGGAAGAATTATTGGTTGTGGGCGTCATCGGATGAAGTCTAGATATCCTTCTTGAAAAGAATAGGGGAGACGGTATGATGACGATTAAAGAGAGGAAGTGCTGGATAGGTGCTTGGGTTGGTGTGGTCTTTTCTATTATGGTTTTGTTTGTGGCATGTGTGGAGGCCTGGGGGGCGTGCGTGCCGGGGGTGCGTGAGACAATTGAGGGTATACTGGTAGTGATATTATGCCCTGGGATAACGGGCCGGAAAGCAATAGGGCTTGGATTCCTGCTACAGCAATGCCGCCGGGAAAAACGTATACTTCGACGAATTGGTGTGGTCGGATCGGGGGTTATAGCACGGATGGGTGTGGGACGTGGGAAGATGAGCGGTGCGCTAATAGTCCGGGTTTTAGCAATCCGTATTTTTTGAATCGGTATTATATGTGCTACAACTATTCGGGGTGCGGTGGGGGGCCGCTGATGGCGTTTTTCTGGTATGAATATTCCAATCAATCGAATTGTCAGGGGTTAGACTATGATTGTGATGCGATTCCTAATAATGCGGACAACCACCCCGCTGAACCTGATAGGCTCGATAGAAACCTGGGCAACGTATGCGAAGTATGCGACAAGTTTGTTAAAAATCCTGCGAACGTTGCCACGGGCAACAAATACGAAGAGGTTCTCGATTTATCGATCTCCACACCCGGCATCCCTCTGGAATTCAGAAGATCTTACAATGGCCAGTCAGATGATGACGGCAGCGGTCCCCTGGGCTACAGATGGACCCATAACTTTGACCTCGGGGTGGATGTGATCCAGGCGAGTGGTCCCAGAAAAGTGAGAATCTGGGATTCTGATGGCCGGGCGCTTTACTTCACGGAGCGGAGTTCAGGAAGCGAGATCATTTACTATGGGGAATCCGGAGTCAAGGACAGGCTCAAGGAGGTCGTTTCTTCGGGCCACTATTACCTTCGCCGCAAGGAAGGGAATCTCACCTATGAATTCGGGTCGGACGGGAAACTTCTCGAAATCTCTGATCCCAATGGGAATACACTCACCCTGACCTACACAACCGGCCTCCTCACCCAGGTCTCGGACAACTTCGGAAAGAGCCTAACGATTCAGTACACAAATAACCGTATCTCCTCCATCACAGACCCCAAAAATCAGTCGATCTCGTATGCTTACACCAACGGAGACCTCACAAGTGTGACCTATCCTGATAACAATTCCATCACCTATGCCTATTCAAACCATCTTCT
>JBHGBJ010000093.1:0-15020 GCA_041947025.1 Thermodesulfobacteriota bacterium | reverse complement strand
AGAGCATGCGGCTCATATCCGCAGTGTCCGGGGTTCAAATCCCTGCACCGCCACCAATCATCTTCTTTTGCTGAGTGATAAATACATTATGGATAGGGAGAAAGTCCTTAGACTACTAAAAGAAACTCTTGAAAGAGACGAACAGGTGATTTTTGCCTACGTCTATGGATCTTTCGTAAAGGAACAATCTTTCAGGGATATTGATATAGGGGTTTACATTAAGAACTCTGAAGAAAACCCTCTTGTTGTCAGCGCGGACATGAAAACTCGGCTTTCTCGCGCGGTCAGAAGAGAAGATATGGATTTCACTGCCGACCAGTTTGACGTCCAGATTATCAACCACGCTCCATTTACATTTCTAAAACGCGTTTTCAAGGAAGGGAAATTACTGGTTGACCGCGACCCGGAATTAAGAACAGATTTAGTGGAATATGTCTCGTCCAAGTATCGGGAATGTGCGGGACTGCTCGCCGAAGCATCTCTATTATGAAAATTGACGTTGAGAAGATTCAGCAATACCTCTCGGAAATTAAAGCCCGCCACCGTGAAATTGAAGAATTACTCCTGAAGAAATCAGACCCGGAGATCCTTAAAGAACCATGGGTGCTGAAAGGCCTTAAGTACACCCTGATTGAGATTGCTGAAGCAATGGCAAATACACTTCAGCACATTCTCGCAAAAGATATGGGAGAACCTGTGGTCGGGTATGTGGAAACAATCATTCGGGCGGGAGAAACGAATATTCTTCCTGAGGCCCTTTCAAAGAAAATAAAGCCTTTCTTCGATTTTAGGAATTCGCTCATCCATCGATATTGGTTTATCTCTGACGAGAAACTCCTCACGTTAGTCCGAGAAAATAAGTCTGATTTCAACTCCTTTATAGAAGCCATAGAACTCTATATTAAGAATAGATAGGCAACATTCCTCCGCCATGGACACCCTTAGGAAATTCAGCCAAGCAGGTAATCACAGGGAGGACCAAAGCCTTGGAATACGGCTTATTATCTTGGTGATTCGGTGGGAATTCATTTTTGTAGTATTGATTTTGTAGTATTGCAAGACCTGACCCTCAAAGGCATGACATTACCGAGCGGAAGCAGGCGGAGGAAGCATTGCGGCAACGGACTTTTGAACTTCAGCAGCTGACCGGAGTGCTGGAGCAACGGGTGCAGGAGCGTACCGCAGAACTGGCAAAGGCCAATGAAACTCTGCGGAATCTCTCCTCCAAACGGCTGTCAGCCCAGGAGGACGAGAGGAAGAGAATTGCAGGTGAGCTTCATGACAGCGTGGCGGCCTCTTTGGGGGCAATCATCTTCAGCATCGAGAAGACCCTTGGCCAGGTGGAGCACGATGAAACCACCCGGGAGGGATTGAGGGATCTTATCTCACGAGTTCAACAGGTCAGCGTTGAGACCCGCAGGATCATGGCTGACCTGCGGCCCTCCTTGTTGGATGATCTCGGAATCGTCCCGGCCATCAACTGGTTCTGCAGGGAGTACGAAAAAATCTATTCTCATATCCGTTTGGAAAAGCAGATCGACCTGTCCGAAAGCAAATTAACCGATTCTCTCAAAACGGCGGTCTATCGCGTGTGTCAGGAAGCCATGAACAATATTGCAAAACATAGCCGGGCAAGTTCCATGAACCTTCATCTACTAGAAAAAGATGGCAGGATAAATTTGACCATTCGGGATAACGGTCAGGGGTTCGACCTCGGTACTGTCCGGAGAGGATTGGGTCTTTCCACCATGAGAGAACGAGCCCAACTTTCAGGAGGATCTTTTGACCTTGAATCAGCAATCGGCAAAGGGACTCTTATCCGTGTTTCGTGGCCCGTCTGAATGCAGAATTCGGAATGCGGATTGCCGAATTGGAAGATCGAAATGGAGAAACCGGGAACGGGAGAAGAAGACCCATCGCCGATTCACCGATTTCCAAGAAGTCCGGCTGACTTCCACCAAACCTATCCGTCAGGTCAGGCAATTGCAGCTATGAATCAAGGGGGGTTGGCCGGATCTTTTTAATATGGCTAATGCGTTTCGGAGGTGAATCAGAATGCGACTTGCCGACATGGTTCCGATTAGATGTTGCCAAGAAGACAGAAATTTGATAATGTTTCGACTTCACTCGCTGGAATAATCGTCCGCAAGCTGGAAAAGGACTCAAATGTTTGAAGAACAGACGCATAAATGGGATAGGAGGTATAAGGGGCGATTGAGGGAGGAAAATGGTCTCCTGAAGCAGCAGAGTGCCATCCGGGAGTTCACCGAGTTCGCCAAGAGAGAGGCCGAACCGAACCGCCTGTGAAAAAGAAAAGCATCTCGCCGACTCGGTTTGGAAGCTGGACATGTTGGAACGCCAAGACCGAATTGCGAGTTACAGGAGATATCGAGGCTGCCTGACCTTGTACCGAAATTTCTTGCAATGAGATGAGTTGGAATGGATAGCCCAACTGTTCCCAACTGTCTCGACGAAAAGTCCCACATTTGACTTTGTGCTCTGATTTTGCGATACTAAAGTGAAATTCGGATGCTGGGGGAGCTTATTTTTGAGCTGAGAGTCCCTGCCGGTTAGGGAAAAGGCGGGGAGACCCCGTGAACCTGTTTGGGTAATTCCAGCGAAGGGAAGCGGAAAAGAAGGGTGATAGGCCGCAATGCCTTCGTTGGAGTTGCGGCCTTTGTTTTGCTCTGCTCACGGACCCCGGGAGGCCGTAACAAGATGTCAAAGGTGAAAAACAGGGCCACCCCTTCCGGGAGATGATGGGAGGTGATCAATTTGACTCAAAAAACTGAAGCTCAGGATGGAGTAGTTACAAGAGAGATGGAGACAGTTGCCGGGGACGAGGACGTTTCTCCGGAGCGGCTCCGAGAAAAGATCGTTTCCGGCCGGGCCATCATTCCGGTCAATCAAAATCATCGGGGAGTGAGAGCTGTCGGGATTGGCGAAGGGCTTCGAATCAAGGTAAACACAAACCTCGGGACCTCCTCTGATCACATCGATGTGGAGGAGGAATTGAGAAAACTTGAGGTTTCGATTCAGGCTGGCACCGACACGGTGATGGACCTGAGCACGGGTGGAGATATTGATGCCATTCGAAGGGAGATCCTTCGTCATTCCTCCGTGCCTGTGGGGACGGTTCCCATCTATGAGGCGGCTGTTGAAGCCGCTAAGAAGAGAAAAGGTTTAACGAATATGAGAGTGGAAGATCTCTTCGAGGTCATCGAGCGTCAGGCAGAGGGGGGAGTCGATTTTATCACCGTTCATTGCGGTGTGACCCGGAGTGCTGTGGAGCGCCTCAAGAAAGCCCGGCGCCTCCTGGGGGTGGTCAGCCGGGGCGGCTCCTTTCTTGTCGAATGGATGATCTGTAACGGCAAGGAAAATCCACTCTACGAGCATTACGACCGGCTCCTGGAAATCGCTAAGAAGCATGATGTGACCTTGAGCCTGGGAGATGGATTGAGGCCCGGCTGCCTGACAGATGCCACGGATAGACCTCAAGTGGAAGAGACAATCGTTCTTGGAGAACTGACGGAAAGGGCGTGGGCAGAAGGGGTGCAAGTGATGATCGAGGGACCAGGCCATGTCCCGCTCGATCAGATTGAAGCCAACGTCCTTCTGGAAAAGAGATTGTGCAAGGGCGCTCCCTTTTATGTCTTAGGGCCGCTGGTGACCGATATCTCCCCGGGATACGACCACATCACCTGTGCCATTGGCGGTGCCATTGCAGGCAAGGCAGGAGCAGATTTCCTCTGTTATGTGACGCCATCAGAACATCTGAAGCTCCCTTCCGTGGAAGATGTGAAAGAGGGGGTGATAGCCACAAGGATCGCAGCTCACGCCGCCGACGTAGCAAGAGGCAATCAGAAAGCCTTTCAAAGGGACCTCGATATGGCGAAGGCTAGAAAGGCCTTCGACTGGGAGAGGCAGATAGAACTTTCGATAGATCCGGAGAAGGCAAGGCGTTATCATGAAGAAGGAAAGTCAGGTGAAAAGAATGCCTGCACGATGTGCGGCGAGTACTGCGCCATCAAAAGAGTAAGGGATTTTTTTCAAGAATCATAGATGGCATCTTGAACCTTATTCCCCGGGGATTTGCCCCGGGGATTTGTCTTGACTGAAAAGATGCTTTTCGATACAAAATCTTCAATCGTGTCTGTTCCCAAGTAATTCATAACCTATCATTTAACCTTTTGGAGAGAGTTATGGAGAACGTCGTTAGAACTGCCTGTCCAAATTACCCACGCAATTAGCTTGACTTACCCATCCCGCCTTCGATCAGTCGAGCGGCAGTACGGGCAAGAATACTTAGTCTTACTGTCTCGTCATTCCAGTAAAGGCGGGGCTGGCGGTAGTGAACGGAAAGAACGCCCAGCACTTGCCCGGTAGACCCAATTAAAGGGGTGGATAAGACCGCACGCACCTCGGCTTCGAGCAACACTTCCATTCCCTGTGTGCCTTTGAAAATCGGGCTATTAGTGATGTCTTCCACGGTGATGGGGCGGGCTTCTCTCAGCGCAAAGCTGCAAGCAGTCCGCTCGGTGTTAAGGGACCCAAAGAAGTCCAGAAACGGTGCCTTAAACCCGCGCTGGGCTCTAATCTCCAAATCACGGCGACCTCCATCAAGCAGTTGAATATTGCCCATCTCTGCGTGGCTGATTGAAAGGGCGGTATCGAGGGTGCAGTTCAAGATTGCCTCACAGTCTTTCTCTGGGTCTATATCCGCGACCCACCCAAGCCTGAGACGAACACGCATTTCGGCGATTTCCTCCTGCATCAAAATCGCTTCCTGAGCTTGTTTCTCAGTACAGGCACGCATCCGGATCGCAATCCGAGCTTGTTGCTTTGCACGTGTAAACATCAAAGTTGCCTCCAGAAATTGCTTCCTTGCCCGTGCATGCATCCACTCGCAGTAGTCGCGGACTTCCATAAAACAAAACCTCTCTAGTCTTTTGTTAAATTATAACCCAAAAGGTTGTCAAGTTCGTCCTTCTTGTGCCCGTACTCCTCTCAATGGGTTGACTCCCATTGTAAATCATTTCAGATCCCTTTCCTTCGAGTCAGCCCTCTGGGTTACGCAATTCTATACGACCAAAAAAGTGTTCTTTTGTCAATAAAAAAACTCAAAAATCTTCGGCCATGTTGACAGCAAAAGCACGGAGAAGTATACTAAATACCTGACACAAACCTTGGGACCCGCCATGTCAGGTAAGGTGACTGAGTTCCGGAAGCCTGAGGCGGCGAAAGGTCAAGCATAACGAGGTTGGGTTGCAGTGTATTATAACATATTGAAACTACTGGCGGATGATAAGGTTCAAATCCCTGCACCGCCACCATATTGAAAAGAAAAGTGAATGGTTCTCTTTTTTGAAATACATTCCTTTCCTGCGTAAAATAGGGGTTTCATCCTATTTCGATCCTTCCCGAAAAATGATAGTCTTCCATACGATGTGTGCTCTATTTAAGAGAAATCTCTCATTCCTTCTTCCGGCTTTATTATTCATCTGCCTCTTCCCCATCTCTCATGCCTATGGGTATGAATTCATGGGCCAAGAGTGTTCGTTATGCCATATGCTTGACAAGAAGGAAGCAAAGGACCTTCTCAAGAACATCATCCTGGAGCCAGAAATTCTCGATATTCGGTTAAGCTCCGTAAAAGGCTTCTGGGATGTTTATCTTGAATCGAAGGGGAGAAAGGTGTTGGTCTATGTTGATTTTCCTAAGAAGCACCTCTTCCTGGGGTCTTTAATCTCCATAGGAGACAGGAGAAATCTGACCCAAGAGAGGCTGACAGAACTGAATAAAGTCAATATTTCACAGATCCCGCTTGAGGGGGCCCTCACGATGGGAGACCCCAAGGCCAGGATCCGGGTGATCGTTTTCACCGATATCGACTGACCCTCCTGTGCAAAACTCCATCAGGAGATGGAGAAGATCATCGAGAAAAGAAAAGATATCTCTTTTTCTATTATCCTCTATCCCCTCCAGATTCATCCCGAGGCCTACGAAAAATCGAAATCAATTGTTTGCGCAAAGTCTCTCGCACTTCTTCACGATGCCTACGAGAAAAAGCCTTTACCCAAACCCGATTGCCAGACCCCTGTGATCGATGACAATATGAAACTCGGCCAAGCCTTAGGGATCACGGGTGTTCCTGCATTGATTCTGCCGAACGGGACAGTCCTGATGGGATACAAGGACGCCGAAGCCCTGACCAGCCTCATCGGGGATTAACCAGAGACTGTACCAAAGACGCGGAGACACAGAGTCGCTGTGACGGGGGAAGTCACCTTGTCACGCTATCTCGCCTTATCATTTCTTTTTACTGCGTCTCGGTATCTCGCCATCCCCCCGTCATTCTTTCCGCCGTGTCCTTCGAGTCCTCCACTCCATACCTTTCCCTACACACCTCTGACCATACAAAAATAGGGATTTTCACGAATTGATCTGAGATGATCCACGTGATTCAATGAAAGGTAGACGCGCGATCACCGTGACCGTTGAATCGCAAGATTGCAGGAGGTGTGTCAGAAAGAATGATTTCCTCAGTGAACCCTTATCATATTGTGATTGCCGATGATCACGAGATGTTTCGTGAGGATCTCAAAAAGATCCTTCTGGAGAAGCCCCATTGGGAAGTGGTCGGAGAGGCGAACGATGGTCTCGCTCTTCTCGACCTTCTGGATCGACTGGTCAAAAGCGAGGTCCATCCGGAGTTAGTGATTACCGATATTTCCATGCCGAATCTTTCGGGGATTGAGGCCACCCGCAGGATTAAGAAAGAACATCCCGAGTTGAGAGTATTGATCGTGAGCATGCACACGGAGAGGGAGTATGTCTACCACGCCATGGCTGCCGGCGCACAAGGCTATCTCGCCAAAGCAGATTTGGGAAACAGACTATTCTCCGCCATAGAAAGGATCAGGCATGGGGGTATCTATATTTACCCACTCCTCGTCTGAGGGTGGAAGTTGAAGTGTCGTCATTTTTGAAGTGGAGCTTATTTCAATCAAGTAGGGAAAGCTGCTGAAACGTCAAAGAAAGGAGATCGTTATGGAGAAGAAACAAAGAACTAAACGGTGGAAGAAAAGACTTTTCATCTGGACCGGGGTGCTCATCTTTTCACTTCTGCAAGGGCTGCCCGCCTTCGCTCAGGTGTGCCCCACGGGCACACACCAGTCCTCGCCGACTTCGCAGATCTGCGTCAAGGATGTGGGAGTCCTGGTCTGCCCAGCCGGAACCCTCGAGGCCTTTCCAGGGTCGGACGTCTGCCTTCTGGATTGGACAGCCGTTCCCAAATATGTTGAAGCACTGATCATCCCGCCGGTCATGCCGAACAGCGGGATCGTGGCTGGCGCGGACTATTATGAGATCGCCGTCCGCCAGTTCCAGCAGCAGATCCTTCCGCCCGGTTATCCTCTCACCACCGTATGGAGCTACGGCTCGATCGCCAATCCCGCAACATTTAATTATCCGGCTTTCACGATTGAGGCCGTGGTGAACCAGCCAACGCGAGTCAAGTGGATCAATGATCTGGTTGACGGAACGGGCGCCTACCTTCCCCACCTCCTGGGGGACGCCATAGACCAGACCCTACACTGGGCCAACCCTCCGGCAACCGGCTGTATAGACGGCATGAACATGACGGATTGCCGCGGATCGAACCCGGCTCCCTACCATGGTCCGGTCCCGATCATCACTCACGTTCACGGAGCTCACGTGGGGCCTGAAAGCGACGGCTACCCCGAGGCCTGGTATCTACCCAACGCCAACAACATCCCTGCAGGGTATGCCCTGAAGGGAAGCTATTTCGATCAGTTCGACCGAACAAACACCGTTCCGGGAACGGCGGTCTTTCAGTATCGGAATGACCAGAAGGCCACGACACTCTGGTACCATGATCACGCACTGGGGATCACAAGGCTCAACGTCTATGCAGGACCAGCCGGCTTCTGGCTGCTGCGTGACGGAAACACCGATGTCCTCTCCGGAACCCTTCCCGGACCCGCGCCCGCAGCCGGACAGGGCCTCTGGCTTCCCGTGGCTCGAGGAAACGGAGCTCCTCCTTACCGGGAAATCCCGATTGCGATCCAGGACCGCTCCTTTAACCCGAACGGATCTCTCTTCTACCCCGTCAATCGGGCCTTCTTCGAAGGCGTGGTCCCGGCGGATCTTCAAATCCCCTTTATTCCAACTTCGGATATCTCGCCCATCTGGAACCCCGAGGTCTTCAATACCACCATGGTGGTCAACGGCAGGACCTGGCCTTACCAGAATGTGGAGCCTGTCCGATACAGACTCAGGCTTCTCAACGGGAATGGCTCTCGATTCCTCAACCTGAGCCTGATCATCACGAGCTGTCCTTTAAATCCTGCTCTGGTCGGAACGGAAATTCCCTTCTACCAGATCGGGGCTGAAGAAGGCCTGCTGCCCAACGTGGTTAAGATTCAGGCGGGTTTCACTACTATTCTTCCCGGTAACGGGACCGTGCCTGCACCGACCGCTGCCTCCGATCCGAGCAAAGCCCTCCTGATGGGGAATGCGGAGCGGGCTGACGTCATCGTTGACTTTGCAGGGCTTCCAGTCGGGACGGTTGTGCGGATGGTCAATACTGCACCGGACTCTCCTTTCGGTGGGTTCCCGGTCATCCCTGCGAACCCCGCCACAACCGGTCAGGTCATGGAGTTTGAGGTAGTTGCACTGGTTACGCCTGACACGAGCACTCCGCCGGAAAGCCTGGTGTTGAAGCCCCGTGTGGATCTCGTACCCACAAACACCCGGAAACTGTCATTGAACGAGTTGGACTCGGCCGTGATCTGCGCAGCCATCGATCCAATCAGTGGACTCTTCACTGTTCCGATCGTCCAGGTTGCTGGTACACCGCCTGCTTGCCCTGCTGGTAGTGCACCCTATGGTCCCAGAGAGGCGCAGTTGGGTACGGTGACCGTAGACGGGTTGGGCAATGTGACCGGTGGAAATCCCCTTCGCTGGATGGATGCCATCACGGAGACCCCTCTGGTGGGTGATACCGAGACGTGGGAGATCTGGAATTTCACGGTGGATGGTCACCCCGTCCACCTCCATTTAGTGGCCTTTCAGGTGGTAAACCGGGAAGCCTTCGATCCTCTAACCCTTGCCCTCAGCGGGGTACTTACGCCTCCGGAGCCATGGGAGTCGGGCGAAAAAGACACCGTCATCGCTTACCCGGGTATGGTGACCCGAATCCGGGCGAAGTTCGACATCGTTGGCCGTTATGTCTGGCATTGCCATATTACGGAGCATGAGGACAACGAGATGATGCGAGCCTACTTTGTGAGACCTAAACCCCATGATGATTATGATGGAGATGGAAAGACGGATGTCGCGATCTGGCGGCCCGGAGAAGGCGACTGGTATGTCAAGCGGTCATCCGATGGAACCGGAGAGAGGACCCACTGGGGAGATACCTCCATGAATGATGTTCTGGTTCCGGGAGATTATGATGGTGATGGAATAACAGACATTACAGTCTGGAGACCCGGAGATGGCATCTGGCATATCAAGCGGTCTTCAGATGGAGTCGTGGAACAGTACCAATGGGGAACCGGTTCTCTTCATGATGTGCCTGTGCCCGGAGATTACGACCGAGATGGAAAGACGGACTGTGGTGTCTGGAGACCCGGAGACGGCGTCTGGTATATCAAGCGGTCTTCCGACGGAATTGCGGTGGCGACTCAGTGGGGAGCGGGCTCTATGAACGACGTAGCGGTTCCCGGAGATTATGATGGTGACTTAATCACAGACATTGCGGTGTGGCGGCCCGGAGACGGTTACTGGTACATCCTCAATTCCCGGAGCGGAACCGTCACACAAACCCAATTCGGGGCAGGCTTTCTCAATGATGTGCCAGTGCCCGGAGACTATGACATGGATGGAAAGACAGACATTGCGGTCTGGAGACCCGGAGACGGCTACTGGTATATCCTCAATTCCTCCGATGGAACCGTAACACAGGCCCAGTGGGGAATCGGGACAATGTTCGATGTGCCAGTCCCAGGAGATTATGACAGAGACGGGAAGACAGACATTGCGGTGTGGCGTCCCGGAGACGGCTACTGGTATATCCTCAACTCTTCTAACGGAACCGCCACTTATAGCCAATGGGGAACCGGGACCTTGAATGATGTACCGATAAGCGACTAACGATCCCAGGTTTTCTGCTTTCTTCTTTAAGATAAGAAAGGCAGGGTCAGTGATCGCCCTGCCTTTCTTAACTACGGGGTTATGCGGGATTGCGGATTGTTAAATCCTTAAATGCCTCAATTCCGTTCATGGAAAAATGGTATCTGTCCCTAAGAGGGAATGAAATGTGATTACGATGAAGAAGATGAGAAGGACAGTAAAGAAAGATATCGAAAATCGCGACAGAAAGCAGGGCCGATTTCGGCTCTGCTTTCTGTTTATGACACACTTACTGGTCTCTTTTATTTAACATCTCGTTATTTTCCGTCATGCCGGACTTGATCCGGCATCCAGAGTTCTTAGAGAACTGGATTCCCCTGCCTGCTGACAGGCAGGGGCTTTCTCCGGAATGACGATTCCAATTGAGAGGCATTTCTGAACAGACGATGTCAGATCGAAAAGGAGGATAGAATGACACGGAGGACGAAACGGATAGGAATGATGATTTTGGGACTGGTGCTTCTGGTTGATCAGGCAAGTGCACAGGAAACATCCGTTCTCAAGACGGAGAGGGAGAAGGCGAGCTATGCCTTCGGGGTTGATATGGCGGGAAACTTCAAGCGGCAGGGAATCGAAGTCGACCTGGATCTCTTTATAAAGGGCTTGCAAGACGGATTATCAGGCGGAAAGCTCCTGATGAGCGATGACGATCTCCGCAAGACCATAATCTTGTTTCACTCTGCGCTCAGGCGGAAGCAGGCGGAGATGAAACGTAAACAGGCGCAGATCTCTCCGGCAGCCGAAGAGAACAAGAAAGCTGGCGAAGCTTTCCTTACTGAGAACAAGACAAAGGAAGGGGTTGTGACCTTGCCGAGCGGGCTCCAGTATAAGATCCTCAAAGCGGGCGAGGGTAAGAAACCGACCGATTCCGACATCGTCGAGGTAAATTACCGGGGCACCTTCATCGATGGGACCGAATTCGACAGCTCTTATGGCCGAAAGCAACCTGCGACCTTCAAGGTTTCAGGGGTCATCCCGGGCTGGAAGGAAGCCCTGAAGCTCATGTCCGTAGGCTCCAAATGGCAGATCTTCGTTCCTTCCCAGCTTGCTTATGGAGAACGGGGAGCGGGTAGCAAAATCGGCCCAAACGCAACCCTCATCTTTGAGATAGAGCTGATTTCAATAAAATGAAGGTGAATCGCCCTTCTCCAGTCTTTTCAGACGGTCATCATCCGACTGGCTTCTACCATCCCGTTATATGGCTACTTTTGACCATATAAAAATCGTGGTTTTTGAGAATTGTTCTGAGGGAACTTTTTTGATTACATAGAATGTAGAGGAGCAGTCAGCATAACACCAAGAACAAAGACTGCCAAACCCACAATGATTTCAAAATCATTTTCGAGACTGCAGACGAGGAAGGAGGTGAGACGTCAAAGCTTGATCGAATTATTGACGGAGGCTGAATCGTGGCTCTTAAAGAATATGAAATTATCAAAGTATCTCAGAGGGAAAGAGAGGAACAGAGGAGGAACGAGAAATGAATAAGCGAAAATATTTGCTCTTTATGATTCTTGCACTGGTAGCTGCCCTTTTCTGGGGAGTCGATCAAGGCCGGGCGCAGCTCGTCGTCGATTCCGACCCCCTTAGTCCCGGATTTGGGTACTACATCCCGGACTACTTCAGCACCCCCAACTGGGCCAATAGCCCACCCTTGACGAAGTTTGTCGACACACTGCCGGGTCTGACGCCCGCTGGGGTCAACAATCTCGGCCAGTTCATCCCTGTGGCTGTCGCGGACACGACCACCTTCCCGGGATCTGATTACTACGTCATCGAGTTGGTCGAGTATCGCGAACAGATGCATTCAAACCTTCCACCGGTTGTCGGCGCCAAGACTGCTCCGACCGCAACCGGCGGCACAAAACTGAGGGGTTATCGGCAGGTCAACCACCCGAGCGGACCACAGGTTCCGCAATATTTGGGACCTCTCATCATAGCCCAGAAATTCGATCCGAACTTTGCTCCGGGCGCAGTCTTGCCGGGAGGCGGCACGAATGGAAAACCGGTGCGCATCAAGTTCATCAACAGCCTGCCCACGGGAGCCGGCGGCAACCTCTTTATCCCTGTGGACACCACGATCATGGGGTCCGGAGAATATGACATCAATTATGATCCAGCAACGAAGGCTCCTGTGACTCCTAATCGTACCGGTATGTTCACCAAGAACCGGGCCACCCTCCATCTTCATGGAGGCCGCACCCCGTGGATCAGCGATGGCACGCCACACCAGTGGATCACCCCGGCAGGAGAGACCACTTCCTATCCGAGAGGCGTCAGTGTGCAAAACGTCCCTGACATGCCCGATCCAGGCCCCGGGGCACAGACCTTTTATTGGACCAACGAACAGAGCTCAAGGCTGATGTTCTACCACGACCATGCTTGGGGCATCACGCGCCTCAATGTCTATGTCGGCGAGGCTGCGGGATACCTCCTGCAGGATCCGGTCGAGTTGGCCATGATCAACGGCGGAACGATCAATGGCCGTGTTTACCCCGCCCCTCCCAACAATCTCATCCCCGCTGACCAGATCCCTCTGATCATCCAGGACAAGACCTTCGTCGATGGTAATCCGGCCCGGCCGACTTATGTCCTCAACACAGATCCTACCTGGGCCTGGGGAAGCCAACCTGGCCAGCCCATCGGGACACCCGTAACCGGCGATCTCTGGTGGCCTCATGTCTACATGCCGGCCCAGAACCCGTTTAATCCCGACATGACCGGGATCAACCCATTCGGCCGGTGGCACTACGGCCCCTGGTTCTTCCCTCCGACCCCGGTCTGCGGATCCGCTCCCGGTGTGGTGCCCCCGTACTGCGTCACGTACGGGACGGTCGCGAACGAATACTATAATCCTGCTTGTGTTCCGAGCGCAGCGAACGGTTTCTTCTGCCAGCCTCCGGAGAGGCCCGGCACGCACAACCCATCCTGGGGAGCGGAAGCCTTCTTAGACACGATGATGGTCAACGGGACCGCATACCCCAAAGTCACACTACAGCCGAAGGCTTACCGCTTCCGGATCCTGAACGCCTGCCACGACCGGTTCCTCAACCTGCAGCTCTATAAGGCGATATCAATCGTCAGCGCCATTACCCTAATTTCAGGAGGGAGCGGTTATACCTCTGCTCCTACTGTTGCAATTATCGGTGATGGAACAGGCGCTACTGCGACTGCAATTGTCGACCTGACTCCGGGCAGCCCCACTCTCGGCCAAGTGATTGGTATCACCCTTGACACCGTCGGGAGCGGTTATACCACGGCTGCTGTCTCCATCACGGGTGGCGGGGGAATAGGCGCCACTGCTGCAGCAACAGTTTACACTGCCTTGACAGAAGTCGGCATGGTTCCAGGGCCAGACGGCAGGGAAGGCGGCGTGCCCGACCCGGCCACGAAGGGTCCCGCATTTATTCAGATCGGGACGGAGGGCGGCTTCCTGCCTGCGCCGGTGCTGTTACCGAACCAATTTGTTCAATGGAACCTCGACCCGACCATGTTCAATGTCGGGAATGTGCTCCAGCAGGCCGACGGCGGCGGAACACTCTTCGTCGCACCGGCTGAACGGGCTGACGTCATCGTCGACTTCTCAAATTATTCCGGTCAGACCCTGATTCTCTACAACGATGCTCCTACGGCGTTCCCGGCCCTCGTCCCGCAATATGACTATTACACGGGTGCCCCGGATCGCACCGATATAGGCGGTTATTCCACCGTTCTACCGGGTTTTGGTCCTAACATCCGAACGGTCATGCAGATCGTCGTGGCGGCAGGGGGAGGCACCACCGCACCTCCTGACGACTACAACCCGGCTACGCTCGCTGCTCTGCAGGCAGCCTTTGCCACGAATGCAACGACGCCTGGCGTTTTTGCTTCGTCTCAGGCTCCGGTTGTCGTTGGACAATCCGCTTACGATTCCGCTTACAACACCACTTTCCCCTCAACATGGCCTAACTGGGGCCTTTCGAGAATCACTGACAGCGCCATCAGCTTCCAGAGAATCGACGGTGTAATAGAAAGCAACGTCCTGATGAAGCTGAAGTCCATCCACGACGAGATGGGCGCGACTTTCGATGACTACGGACGGATGAGCGCCAAGCTTGGGCTCGAAGTGCCGAACAACAATGCCGCGGTGGCCAACTTCATCCTCCAGAACTATGTCGATCCGCCCACCGAGCTTTTCAGACCCGGCGAGGTTCAGATCTGGAAAATTACGCACAACGGTGTGGACACCCACCCCATCCACTTCCACCTCTTCGAGGTTCAATTGCTCAACCGGGTGGGCTGGGATGGGTTTATCAGACTTCCCGACCCCAATGAGCTTGGGTGGAAAGACACTCTCAGGATAAGCCCGTTGGAGGACACGATTGTCGCAATACGTTTGACTCTACCACAGGTGCCCTTTGCGCAACCCAATAGCATTCGACCTCTCAACCCTTCAGCGCCAATAGGCTCCATGATGGGGTTTTCGCAAATCGACGTCAGGGACGGAGCCGCCCTTGCAACGCCCATGACAAACCGAATGTACAACTTCGGTCTTGAATACGTGTGGCATTGCCACATCCTGAGCCATGAGGAGAATGACATGATGCGGTCCGTAGTCATTAGGCCGACGGCCACTGCTGCGGATTTTACCGGCGGCTTGAGATCTGAGGTTTTCTGGTATAACACCGTGACAGGAGCAACAGAGATCTGGTTCGCGGATGTAGACGCTGTCGGTACCATTGCAAATCCAGGAGCTGTTGCCTTGAATTGGCAGATCAAAGGCCTCGGAGACTTCGATGGAAACGGCATGTCGGATGTCCTGT
>JBHGBJ010000092.1:0-15154 GCA_041947025.1 Thermodesulfobacteriota bacterium | reverse complement strand
GTTCCAAAATTTTAGAATGCGGATCTTTTAGGTTATGGGAAAGTATCGCTTGTATAAAATCGAATATCTTCATAGGCTTCGACGGGGGAGGGTGATTTATTTGGGAATACCTAATGATGTTGGGGACTTTGAGATTTGGACACGGAGAAACCTGAGACAATACGAAAGGGGTACGAAACGATGACGATCATTGAAAAGATTTTGGCGAGGGCGTCAGGCCTGAAGAAGACCTCGCCCGGCGAGTATGTGACCGCAAAGATCGATATGGCCATGATGCCGGATGCATTCCTTCTCCTGAGGACGGTTCTTTCAAAGGGAGGCATCCGGGATGGGGGCTTTAAGCTATGGGATCGTGAAAGATTTGTTGCCGTGATCGACCACAGGGTTCCACCGACTGCAATTCCGGCCGCGGAAAACCAGAAGATTACCAGAGATCTTGCGAGGAAGTTAAACGTGAAATATTTCTACGATCTCTTTCCTGGAATCGGCCACCAGGTCATGGTTGAAAAAGGACATGTCAGGCCGGGGGATCTGGTGGTTGGGGCCGATTCCCATACCACAACCTACGGGGCCCTCAACGCTGCCGCGACCGGGATCGGTGCCTCTGAAATGGCCTATGTCATCCAGACCGGCGAATTGTGGTTCAGGGTGCCCGAAACCATCAAATTTGAGATCGTGGGTAAGCTGCCCGATCTTGTTCACTCCAAGGATATCATCCTCTCCATTGCCGGTAAATATACGATTGAAGTGGCCCAATATAAGGCTATCGAATGGACGGGATCGGCTGTGGACGAGATGAAACTCGACAGTCGGTTGACCATGGGAAATATGTCGGTGGAGTTAGGGGCCAAGTTTGGGATCTTCCGGGCTGACCGGAAGGTGGTGGACTACGTCAGGGATCGGACGGATAAGCCTTTTGAGCCGGTCGAGAGCGACCCGGATGCGGTCTATGCGGAAAAATATGTGATCGATGCCACTCACCTTGAACCACAAGTAGCCCTTCCCCATACAGTCGGTAATGTGGTCAAGGCGAAAGAGGTCAAAGACATCAAGATCGACCAGGCGGTGATCGCCTCCTGCTGTCATGGCCGGATTGAGGATCTGGAGATTGCTGTGCGAATGCTCAAAGGGAAAAAGGTTCACCCCGGGGTGAGGTTTTACGTCGCGCCTGCTTCGTGGGAGATTTACAAGGAGGCTTCGGAGAAGGGACTTCTGAGCAGGTTGATCGACTCAGGAGTCATGATCGGAAATCCTTCTTGCGGTTTCTGTACAGGATTCCAGGGGGTTTTAGCGGCAGGGGAACGATGTATTGGAGCGGTGCCAAGGAACTTTAAGGGGAGGATGGGCAGTAACGATGCGGAGATCTATTTAGCCTCTCCTGCCACAGTGACGGCCTCAGCCATCAAAGGGAAGATCGTTGATCCGAGAGAGGTGATGTAAATGGAAAAGATAAAAGGCAGAGTCAGGAAGTTCGGGGACAATGTGGACACGGACACCGTAGCCCCGGGACCGTCACTTCAGCTTCCGATCGAGGAGATGAAGAAGTATGCATTTAATCCTGTTTATCCGGAGTTTTATAAGACGGTGAGGGAAGGGGATGTTATCGTCGCCGGCAGCAACTTCGGTTGCGGGTCGAGCAGGGAACAGGCGACCATGGTGGTCAAGGAGCTGGGAATCCGTTTTGTCGTTTGTGAATCGATGGCCAGGATCTATCTGAGAAACTGTATCGGGCTTGGAATCTATCCGATCCTTTGCAGAGGCGTCAGCCAGATGTTTGACGAAGGGGACGAAATTGAAATTGATGTCGAACGGGGGGAAGTGAAAAATCCCCGAACAGGAAAGATAGCCTCCTTCGAGACCCTTTCGGGAACGCCGCTACGCATCCTGAATGCCGGAGGGATCATCCCTATTTTGAAAAAGATCACGGAGGAGAATTGAAAAAGCTCTTGACAGGTCTAAGGGGTTCACATATCTTGTAGAAAAGAAACCTTTGCTCGTAGAGAAAGACTTCATTACGTTACAATGCCTGTCGACTGGATGAGGCGGAAATGAAACGTTTAAATCAGGCCACGGCCCTTCTCCTGATCGGGTTCTCGGCATTGATCATTGTGTCGAGCCTGAAGCTCGGGGTGGGTGACTTCCGGGCGCCGGGGCCTGGATTCATGGGATTCTTAGCATCCATTTTGCTCGTTGTCCTTTCGTTCATCATTCTGATCCAGGAAAGCAAGAAGGGGGGAGAGGAGAAAGAGGCCTTCCGTTGGGACAACCTGTATAAACCGTTGATCATCATCGTTGCATTAAGCCTCTATGCCCTGATTCTTGACACCTTAGGCTTTCTCCTTTCCAGTTTTCTTCTGGTGTGGGTGATGCTTCTGATCAGCAGCCCCAAAAGATGGTTTTATCATATGGTTGTGGCCATCCTCATCGTTAATGTGAGTTACCTGGTCTTATCGAAATTGCTCCGTGTCCCGTTTCCGGTGGGGATCTTCCGTATCCAATGGTGAGAGATGGAATTCTTTCAAAGTATCATTTTGGGATTTCAAGCCAGCCTTCAGCCGATGAATTTACTTTTCTGTTTTATTGGCGTTCTCGTTGGCACGCTGGTTGGAGTTCTGCCGGGATTAGGTCCTACGGGCACCATGGCCATTCTCTTGCCCATTACCTTTTATGCCCCTCCCCTTTCTTCCATCATCATGCTGGCAGGGATCTATTACGGATCGCAGTACGGAGGGTCCACCACATCTATTCTGGTGAACATTCCCGGGGAACCCTCTTCCATCGTGACGTGCCTGGATGGTCACCAGATGGCCCGTCAAGGGAAGGCCGGACCAGCCCTGGGGATATCGGCTTTTGGGTCGTTCATTGCAGGGACGATCGGTGTTTTCGGTTTGATGATTCTTGCGCATCCTTTGGTGCGTTTCGCCCTCAAGTTTGGTCCCCCTGAATATTTTGGCCTGATGATCATGGGTTTGATCATCCTCATCTACCTGACACAACGATCTTTAATTAAAGCCATCAGCATGGGTGCTCTTGGCCTCATATTAAGTTTCGTCGGTATGGACAACCTCAGCGGCAAGATGCGATACACCTACGGGATCGATAATCTGCTGGATGGCATCGGGGTCGTCCCGATTGTGATGGGTTTCTTTGGGATTGCAGAGATCTTTGAAAACCTGGAAAAGAAGGGCTTGAGAACCTTATATCAGACGCATATCAAGGGGCTCCTTCCGAGTACGAAAGATTGGGTTGATTCCATTTGGCCGATTATCCGGGGAACGTTGATCGGGTTCTTTTTAGGAGTCCTTCCGGGAGGCGGAGCGCCGATTGCCTCGTTTGTTTCCTATGCTGTAGAGAAGAGGGTCTCCAAGCATCCTGAGAAATTTGGCACGGGTGCGATTGAAGGGGTCGCCTGTCCTGAGTCGGCAAACAATGCGGCCACCAGTGGGGCCTTCATCCCCCTCCTCACCCTTGGGATTCCATCCAATGTGGTGATGGCCATGCTCTTTGCAGGGCTTCTGATTCACAACATTACTCCTGGCCCCTTACTCCTTAAAGACCATCCGGATATCTTTTGGGGTGTCATCACAAGCATGTATATTGGGAACGTCATGCTTTTAGTCTTGAATCTTCCCCTGATCAGTTTGTGGGTTCAAATGACAAAAATCCCCTTCCGGTTGATGTTTCCGATCATCATTCTGATTTGTATCGTGGGTGTCTATACCCTTAGAAATTCTGTCTTTGATATATGGATCATGATCACTTTTGGAGTGATCGGATATGTGATGAAGAAGTGCCAATATGAACCTGCTCCCCTGGCTTTGGCTTATGTTTTGGGACCGATGCTGGAGAAGGCTATGCGGCAATCCCTGATCATCTCCAACGGGAGTTTTAAGATATTTTTTACCCGGCCCATCTCGGCTGTTTGCTTAGGGATTGCCGCTTTCTTACTGATCACTGCCGTCACGGGAATCTCAAGGAAAAAGAGGCTTGAGGTCGTAGCGGAGCAGCGGGAGTGAAGGAACTTATGAAATCATCGGGATTCAATAATTTTAAAAAGGAGGAATGATGATGAAAACAGGAAGGGTGCTAGGTTTGATGTGTTTTGTAATCTTTTTTGGTTTCAACGCAATGGCTGCAGAGACGGCTTATCCCACAAGGCCGATCGAGATGATCATCGGATTTGCCCCGGGCGCCGGAACAGATATGGGTGCGAGAATGATCGCCGAACAATCGAGACAGTTTCTCGGGGTGGAGGTCGTATGTGTCAATAAACCCGGAGGGTCGGGAAGAGTGGCCATGACATTGATGACCAAAGCAAAGCCGGATGGCTACTCCTTGGGGGCCACCACATCGTCTTGCATTGTTGCATCCCCCCATCTTGAGAAGGTGGCTTACAAGCTTGAAGATTTTACCTACCTCTGCCAGTATGGAACGCTTAATTTTGGAATTTCGGTGGTTCAGGGCTCTCCTTTTAAGACCTTCAAAGATGTCATCGAGTTTGCACGGGCAAATCCTGATAAATTAACCGTGGGCATCGTAGGGGTGAATACGACCGATCATATCGCATTGCAGGCCCTTGCCCTTTTTGAAAACCTGAAAATTAGATTTGTCCCCTTTGACGGAGCCGCGCCGACGATGACAGCGCTCTTGGGAGGCCACGTCATGGTCGCCAGCACTGCGAGTTCAGGATATGCCCCCCATGTGAAAGGAGGAACGGTCAGGCTACTGGTCACTTATGGCGAAGAGAGAATGGATCAATCTCCTGACGTACCCACCATCAAAGAAATGGGCTATCCTAATTTGGTGATCCAGAGCTGGTACGCCATTTACGGGCCAAAGAACATGGAGCCCTCGATCGTGAAGAAACTGGAAGATGCTTTCGGAAAGGCGATGATGACCCCTGAATTCAAAAAGGTCGCTGACCATTTTGAAATTTATACGAAGAAGCCGGTATTTGGACAAGAGTT
Source organism: Thermodesulfobacteriota bacterium (assembly GCA_041947025.1). GTDB lineage: Bacteria > Desulfobacterota > BSN033 > BSN033 > UBA1163 > CAVTZZ01. The sequence goes on along the minus strand of JBHGBJ010000092.1, from coordinate 10,187 downwards.
GACAAAGGCTTTGATGAACCACTATAAGAATAACGGGGATTTGTATAAAAAAGTGGGGTTGATCAAGTAGGACAAGTTCCGGCAATTTGCTGGTGTCATTTGTATTCAAGCGGGCCTGCTGCATTCTGGCGAGGGGTGCGTCGCAGTCGCGCCCCTCTTTTTCGGCCGGGCTGGGTTTAGGCTCGAATGATTGAAGGTTATTGCCGTTTCTAATTTTGGGCTTGAAATCTGATTTTCTCTACCGTATACTGTTACCATTCAAAGAGACTCCGGGACGGCGGGTGACGAAATGCTTGAGTTTCTTAAGAAACTCTGGGGACCCAGGGAGCGTCGTAAATCCATTCGTGCTCCGGCCAACTCTTTCGTTAAGTTCAAGATCGTTGACAGCAAGAATCCTGCGATCTGTTCCCGGCTGGTTCAGGGAAAGGTTTTCGATATCTCCCTCGAAGGGATCTGCATCGGAACAAACACTGTTCAAATCGATGGGTTACATGTCTTCCATCCGTCCTCTCCCTATCAAAATAAATTGGAAATCGAGGTTGAGCTCAGCCCGGATCTGCCGCGTTTGGGGACCGTGGCCGAGGTGAAATGGTACAGCCGGGTCGAGGATGAGTCGGTTTGGACTTACAAGATGGGGGTGAACTGGGAGTCCCTGAGTGAGAGTGACCGGCAAACGCTGAAGAACTTCCTGAGATCGAAAGATCGTCCCGCGACTCCGGACAAGTAGTTTTCGCCTTCGCCTTAGAAATCGTTAGAACTGTCATTCCCGTGAAAACGGGAATCCAGGACATGGAAGGAGAAAGCTGGATTCCTGCTTGCGCAGGAATGACGATCAAAGAAGAATTGGTAAGATCGACTTGAGTCGGGGTAGCTTAATCCGGCATCCTCAGCACTCCCGCTCCCTGGATCTTTCCCTGTTTCAATAATAGAAGGGCCTTGTTTGCGTCTTCCAGCAGAAATTCCTGGACTTCCGGGACAATTGGAATTCTGGCGGCCAAAGGAAGAAACTCCTGAACATCCTTCCTCGTGATATTAGCCACACTCTTTATCTCTTTCTCGTCCCAGAGGAGTTGAGCATAGTCCATGGGTGGGATAGGATTTCTCTTCCGGATGACCGCGATGACCAATCTTCCTCCTTTTTCAAGAACGCTTAAGGCTTTCGGTACGGTTTCTCCGGCCGGGGTAAAATCGATCGCGCAATCGATCTTTCCGGGAGGCTCGTCCTCCGGACCTCCAGCCCATGAAGCCCCCAATTTTTTAGCCAAAATTCGATGTCCTTGACTTCTCGTAAAGACGAAGACTTTGTTTCCCCAATAGTTGGCCACCTGAATGACAATATGGGCGGAGGCGCCAAAGCCAAAAAGTCCCAAGGTTTGACCGGTTCTTATTCCGGAAAGTCTCAGATCCCGGTATCCGATGGCACCCGCACACAAGAGGGGAGCTGCTTCGGCATCAGAAAATCGGCCCGGAATCGGATAGGCAAATTCTTCCGAAACCACCGCATATTGGGCGTAACCGCCGTTGGCGTCACACCCCGTTGCCTGAAATTCTCGGCATAAGTTCTCATATCCCCCTCGACAAAAAGAGCATTTTCCGCAGGACGAGTGGATCCAGGCGATTCCCACCCGGTCCCCTAAGTTGAATTTTTTTGCCTCCGGGCCCAAACGGTCTATCCTTCCCACGATCTCATGACCCAAGATGACGGGAAGTTTCGGCTGGATCCTTCCTTCGATTTCGTCAAGCTCGGTGTGGCAAACCCCGCAGACAGAGACCCTGACCAAAATCTCTCCGGTTCCCGGAGCAGGATCGGGCAGAGTGATCATTTCGAGGGGGCCTCTTTCGATCGGCAAGAGTTCTTTCAGGACCTTTGTTTTCATTTTGATTTCCTCAGTCCAGTCCGTTTGAAATTTTCTGTCTCAACCGCTTCTTCAAGGAACGGGCCTTCTTCTCTTCTTTCTTCCTCTCCAAAGCCCCCAAAGGAACAGAAGTGGGTATTCTTCGCTTTCGGGGTCGATTCATTTGTGTAAGGCGCTCCCGAAGCCTTTCAAGAGCAAGTCTCAGGTTTTGAGACTGAAATCGAGACTCCGTGGCGGTGACGGTGATGCCGGATGGAAGATGTCTTAATCGGACAGCGGTCTCGGTCTTATTCTTCCTCTGGCCGCCAGGACCCCGAGACCGGAAGGTCTCAATGACCACCTGGTTCTTGAGAATTTCGAGGCCAGTATCAAATTTTTGATGAGCAGGGTTCAGCATGATCCGAATGTGGTAATTGGGTCATTCGTCCTTAAGTCATTTAATAACCTAACGACTCCGTAACTTAATGACCAAATTTGCATTCACGGTTCTTTCTTTTCTTCCTTGGCATCGGCATGATGCTTGATCACGAGGGCATCGACCATGAAGATCACATCTTCCGCAATGTTTGTGGCATGGTCGGCGATTCGTTCCAGGCAACGGCACACGAGCATCACGTGAACCGCGCGGGTGATGGTCTTCGGGTCCGAGATCATAAAAGTGAGAAGCTCCCGAAAGACCTGATCATTCAATCCGTCCACCAGGTCATCCCGTTCACAAACCGAGCGAGCCAGCTTCGAATTCCGGTTCACAAAGGCATCCAGAACGTCCCTGACCATCGATTGAACAATCTTTGCCATCCTCGGGATATCGATGTAGGGTTTAAGCTGGGGTTCCTGATTGAGAGAGATGGCGCGCTCGCCGATGTTGACGGCCTGATCGCCCATCCGTTCCAGATCGGTGATGATCTTCATCGCTGCGGTGATGAACCGAAGATCAACGGCCATGGGTTGTCTCAGGGCCAGAAGCTTCAAACACATGTCTTCGATCTCAATTTCGAGACGATTGATCCGATCCTCATTCTCAAAGGTCTTCTGAGCCAATTGAGAATCTCTTTTGACCAGAGATTGGACGGAAAGATCGATGCTCTCCTCCACCAGGGCAGCCATCCGGAGGAGGTTTTCTTTCAATTGTTCCAATTCTCTTTGAAAATGGGTATCCATTATTTCCTCCTGGGAAGATAATCGGTGTAATCGCTTTTCTATCCGAACTTTCCCGTCACATAATCTTCTGTCCGTTTATCCTTAGGGCGGGTGAAGATCTGAAAAGCATTGTCCGCCTCGATGAGATCGCCGTTTAGAAAGAATCCTGCCCGGTCCGCGACGCGAGAGGCCTGCTGAACATTGTGAGGAACCAATAGAATCGTATAACGTTGTTTCAATGTAGTGAGAGTCTCCTCCACGCTCGCTGTGGAGATGGGATCCAATCCCGAGCAGGGCTCGTCAAGCATCAGCACCTCCGGCTCCAGGGCAAGGGTACGGGCGATACAAAGGCGCTGCTGTTGCCCGCCGGAGAGTCTGAGGGCTGAAGTGTCGAGGCGATCCTTCACCTCCTCCCAGAGCACGGAGGATCGCAAGGCCTTCTCGACCATTTCGGAAAGACGGCCCTTTTGGTGGATGCCGCTGAGCCTGGGGCCGTAGGCTACATTGTCAAAGATGGAGACCGGAAGGGGCGTCGGGAGGTCGAAGACCATGCCGACCCTTCTTCTCAAATCGGTGACACTGATTTCCGGATCATAGATGTCTCGGCCGTCCAGAAGGATCGTTCCGGTGTGCGTCGTCCCGAAGATCAAGTCTGTCAGCCGGTTGATGCTCTTGAGGAGTGTGGTTTTTCCGCTTCGGGCCGGGCCGAAAATGGCAAATATCTCGTTAGGCTTGATATGGAGATCAATGTTTTGAAGGACCGGAGTCGAATCGTAGCGGAAACTGAAATTTCTGAAGACGATCTTGTCAGACATAACTTGCCTCTAAGTCCGATGACGGATATAGCGGTTGATCAACCACTGGGCTACCATATTAATGATCAGAACGAGCAGGATCAGGGCTGCCCCGGTCCCATAAGCCATCTTCATTGAAATTCCTTCCCGGGCGAGGATGTAAAAATGGACGGACATGGTTCGAATGGGCGAATAGAGTGAGGTCGGCATCACCAGTGAGGACCCGGCGGTCAGAATGACCGCAGCGGTTTCTCCAATGCTTCGTCCCACACTGAGCAGGATGCCTGTAAAGATCCCGGGCAGGGCATTGGGAAGCACGACGCGGATGACGGTTTGCCACTTCGTCCCGCCGAGAGAATAACTGACCTCGCGATAGGCATAGGGAATGGACTTGATCGATTCCTCAGCGGTGCTGATCACTGTGGGCAGGATCATGGCTGCCAGGGTTAACCCGCCGGAGAGGATGGACCATCCCATATTGAGGCGGATGACGAAGAAGACAAACCCGAATAGCCCGAAGATGATCGAGGGCACTCCGGCGAGACAGTCCGTTCCAAAACGAACCATGCGGCTGACCTTGCCTTCTCTCGTATACTCCCTCAGGAAGATGGCTGTTCCGACTCCCAGGGGTGCGCCGACCAGAAGGGCTACAAGGGTTAGAGCCGAAGTTCCGATAATCGTGGAGAGGATGCCACCCTCCCGGCCCATCTCTTTCGGAGAGTCGAGGAAGAACCGGAGGTGAAAGACAGGCAGTCCCTCCCTGAGAATCTGAAAGATGATCAGGATCATCACCGCCATGGTGGAGAGTGCGGCCATCCAGATCAGGAGCTTCGCAATTCGCTGGGTTTGGTAGCGGGCACGATTTAAAATCAACGGACCCTCCCTCTTGACAGGGAAATGGCCAGGGTATTGAGAGCCATGATGATGAAGAAGAGGACAATCCCTGTTGCAAATAAAGCCTGACGGTGGTCTCCGGACGCGTATCCCATTTCAATCCCGATATTGGTCGTCAGCGTTCTTGCCGGGTCGAGAAAAGAAGCTGGCATCTTCACCGCATTTCCAAGAATCATGATCATGGCCATTGTCTCTCCCATCGCGCGTCCCATGCCCAGAATAATGCTGGCCACGATCCCCGACCGTGCCGCCGGGATGAGTACGCGCCAGATCGTCTGCCAGTGGGTTGCTCCCAACGCAAGGGCGCCCTCTTTGTAGGAAGGAGGAAGAGATCTCAAAGAGTCTTCCGAGATGGTAATGATGGTCGGGAGGATCATGAAGCTCAAGACCAGGGAGCCCGTGAGCATGCTCAGGCCGGGTCCTCCGAGGTAATCCCGAATCAGAGGGACGATCACGATCAGCCCCCAGAAGCCGTAGATTACCGAAGGAATGGCGGCAAGGAGTTGCATGGCTGGCCGGAACACTGTTCCGATGGAAGGGGGGACCAGTTCGGATAAAAAGATTGCGCAAGCCAGTCCCAGGGGAATGCCGAGAAGGAGAGACCCCGAAGTCACCCAGAATGAGCTCACAATCATCGGAAAGATGCCAAAAAGACCTTTGCTCGGAATCCATTCTTCGCCGAGCAGAAACGCCTTGGGACCGATCTTCAAGATTAACGGGAGTCCTTCTTCAAAAATGAAAAAAGTGATCAGGGTCAAAACAAAAATGGACGAAAGAGCGACGACAAGGAGAATTTTTTCAATGATCTTTTCTTTCACTTTCCGTTTATCCCTATTCAAGCTTTTGGAGCACGGGCACAAGCCCTTCCTTTAAGAGTAATTTCTGAGCTTCCGGGCTCAAGACGAATTCCAGGAAGGATTTTGCCTCCCCCACGGGGCCGCCATTGAAGACGAAGAGAAAAGGCCGGACCAGTGTATAACTGCCGTTGTAAACATTCTCTAAATTCGGTTCCACCCCTGAAATCTTCAATGCTCTTACCTGGTCATTGACCAGTCCCAAAGAGATATACCCAATTGCGCTGAGGTCGCTGGCGATGACCTGCCGGACGGCTCCATTGGAATCCTGAACCAAAGCCCCAAGACTGATATCCTCTTTCCCCATCACGAACTTCTGGAAAGATTCTCTTGTCCCCGATCCCTCCTCCCGGGTGACCACATCGATGGGATGATTAGTCCCTCCGAGATCTCTCCAATTTTTTGTCGTTCCGGAAAAAACACTCCGGATTTGATCCAGGGAAAGACCTTTGATCGGGTTCCTCGGGTGAACGATGATCGCAATCGCATCCTTTGCAATCGTCACGGCATGGAGATCTTTTTCTTCCTTCGTCAACGAACGGGAGGACATCCCGATCTGAGCGGCCCGGGTTCGGACCGCCTCGATGCCGGCGGTCGATCCGCCCCCTTGAACATAGATATGGGATTGAGGGTGAAGGGTCATATACTCCTCGGCCAGCAATTCAGCGAAAGGTTCCACCGAAGTCGATCCGGCCACGGTGATCCCTGCTCTGGAACGCTGGCAAGCCAGGGTCATCGAGATAGCCAAGAGAAAGAAAATAAATCCCAATCTCCAATGACCAAATCCCCCCCCGCCCCCCTTTGCTAAAGGGGGGAAGGGGGGATTAAATTCATGAGGTAACCTTCGTCTGGAAATTGGCGCTTGGGATTTGGTGTTTATTATAGGTTGTATACAGTACCCTTTTAACTCCGCATTCCCCATTCCGCATTCCGCAATCATGTTATCCATATCTTCCCGTGACATAATTTTCAGTCCGTTGGTCTCTGGGGCGGGTAAAGACGTCACCTGTGGAGCCGTATTCTAATAGCTCTCCTAATAGAAAGAAACCGGTCCAGTCAGAAGTACGGGCTGCCTGCTGCATGTTGTGGGTGACGATGACGATGGTATAGTTCTTCTTAAGTTCCTGCATCAACTCTTCGATTTTAAGAGTCGCCAAGGGGTCCAGGGCAGAGCAGGGTTCGTCCATGAGAATGACTTCGGGCTGAACCGCCACCACACGGGCAATGCAGAGACGCTGCTGCTGCCCGAGGGTGAGTCTTAAGGCGTTGGAATGGAGGCGGTCGGACACTTCCTGCCAAAGGGCCGCGGCCATGAGGCTCTCCTCCACTCTTTCTTCGATCTCCTTTTTTGACGAGATCCCTAACACCTTCGGTCCGAAGGCAACGTTTTCAAAGATACTTTTTGGAAAAGGGTTTGGCCTCTGAAAGACCATGCCCACCCTTTGCCTGAGGGCGACCACGTCCGTGCCCGGCCGGTAAATATCTTCTCCGTCAAGCTTGACGCTTCCTTCGGTGCGGGTATGGGGAATGAGTTCGTTCATCCGATTGAGGGTCCTGAGGAATGTTGATTTCCCGCAGCCGGAGGGGCCGATCAAAGCAGTAATCTGATTGGCCCTGATCACAAGGTTGATATCTTTAAGGGCCTGGAAAGCGCCGTAATACAGATTTAGCCCCTTGGCTTCCATCTTTACGGCCGGTTTCGGATCTGTCATGGGAATATTCTTTGCCTCGGCGTTCTCTGGCTTATCTCGCCAGAAATTAACGGGTGATGTCCAACTATTTTAGCATGTCGGTTCATTTAATGCTTCATCTTTTTTTGGCAGTTAAGGCAAAATGTCCCCTGGTATGGTTTGGGTCCAATCAGCCGAACTTCTTGACGTTCCTTAGCCGATTTGTTATTCTTCACCAGCCCCCGGGGATCGGTTTCCCAGAAAGGAGAAAGCTTCAATGGAGAGGAAGATTCAACTTTCGGTGATCCTGAAAAACGCACCCGGAGAGCTTTCGAAACTCTGTGATCTATTGAAGGAAAAAAATATTAATATCCTTGGTATGAGCATTCAGAATGCTAAGGATTCAGTCAAGGAACTCTATAAAATGAGAGAGAAGACCGGAAGGAGGATTGCCCTTGCGGAGAGCTACAGGGGTATTTTGAAGGACTCTTCGGACTATTCCCTTATCCGGCTTCTTGTTGACCAGCCCCTTGAAGCGGAAAAGGTATTGATCCAGGAGAACCACTTGTTGGATACAGAGCCCGTGTTGGTGTTCCGATTAGCCAATCAGCCGGGCATCCTCGGTCGGGTTGCAAAAAGATTTGGCGAAACCGATATCAACATAGATTATATCTATGGTTCTGCGATGGAGGATGCCAAAGAATCGATTTTCGTCGTTCATATTCCGGAATCGGATCTTGACCGAGTCAAAGGTTCTTTCGGTGACCTCTAAACTCACCACTTCCCCTTCCCACGAATGATTTGATCGCAGGCGGAAGAAAAGAAGGGAAGGGCCGATGGCCCCATTCAGTTTTCAATGAGGAGGCAAATCTTGAAAGCGAACCTGAGAGTTTTTAGTATCTGTGTCCTCATGCTTTTTCTGGTTTCGTGTGGGAGCGGATCCAAAACGGAGAGGAAGGATAAGGCCCTCACCCTTGAGGAGAGCTTCCAGCTGGCTTTTAAGGCTGCAGAGAGAGGGAACCTGGAGGAAGCGGTTTCGGAGTACAAGAAAGTCCTCGAGATGGATCGAAAACATTCGAAAGCCCACCTGAACCTCGGGATTGTTTACGGGAGACAGGGTAAATGGAACGATGAGGTCTCGGAATACAAGAAGGCCATTGAAATCGATCCCAATATGGCTGAGGCCTATTTCAATTTGGGCGTGGCCTATAACGAAAGAGGAGAATTAAAAGAGGCGGAGGCTCAGTATCAAAAGGCTCTCAAGATCAACCCGAACTATGTGGAGGCCCATAACAATTTGGGAGTCGTTTATTTGAAGCAAGGGAAGTCAGACGAAGCCCTCTCCGAATACCGGAAGGCCATCGAAATCAAGCCCGGCTATGCCAAAGGTCATTACAATATCGGCAGTATCTTCTGGCAGAGGAAAAACATCGAAGAGGCAATCGCTTCTTTCCAGCGGGCACTGGATATCGATCCGAACTACGGCGAAGTCCATTATGCGCTCGCAGCAGCCTATTCTGAGAAAAAGGAGTTTAAGTTGGCCATCGAGCATGCGGATCAAGCCAGGAAATCGGGGATTTCCGTCGATCCAGACTTCCTGGAACGTTTGAAACCCTATCGGTAAGACCTTCTTAGAGCCTTTTTAGACGTTTGTTATCTTGATGTTTTCTTCGCTCTTGGTCCAATCCTCGCCGGAGATAAGGACCCACGCTTTTGTCGCACTGTAAGCTTCAGGGGCAGAGTAGGTGATATCATCGTTGGAGAACTGCATCTGAGAGCAGCCGGAAGGATCACTGCACGTAAGTGTCAGGTTTGCGTTTATATTATTCGTTGAGGCTGCGCCTTCATTAATGACAATCGTTCCTGCCGGGGGTTCGGTCTCGATGGTGTGGATTTCGGTTTTGACGGTCTCGCTGTTGCCTCCCTGGTCGGTCGCAAAAAACTTCAGTGGTGTGTATACCGAGATATTGATCGGGGACGAATAGACGGGGGATGAAGTAGTGGGGGTTGTTCCGTCAGTTGTGTAAATGGATCACTCTAACTGGCATTTTCTTATCCCTCCGAATACTCCTCATGCTTCCTCAAACTTTGAGAAAAGCCATTTCCCATTGATCCTTGAATTTATAATTTGCGATTTTGCAAGCCAGACCCCACATGAAGACCCCAAGGGCCTCCTAGTACTCCTCCAAGTACACCTCCCACAGCACCCCCTATTGCACCTCCGTAGTACCCATAGGTGCCACTTGTATCTGTAGCCATTCCAATAACATCCGCTGTAAAACCAAAAACATCATTCAGGGCATTTGTGAAAGCAGTGCCCCAGTTCTTCATTCCCGTTGGATCTGTGTAATAAAGAGGGTTATTCAACCCATAGCTATATCGATTTAGCTCTTGAGGGTTCTCAAAGAAATCGATTTGTTCAAAATCGCGTAAAGGTATGTTTGGATTTTGTTCACGCTTATCCGAATTAAGCCCTAAACCTATGGGATTGTAAAATTGCAAAGCAGAGATTCCTTCATACCAAAAGGTTCCCGGCAAGGACAAGAATCGCCTTACGTAATAGGGCTTAACAGTGTTTGTGAAACGAATCGATTCATAATTCTGGGCATTGCCATTTAGTGTCGAGGACAATGCCAAATTTGGTGACATGTATGGATCCGGAGAGATAAATTTCCCCAACAATGGATCGTAAAGTCTTGCTCCATAATTATAGAGTCCCAAATCATCATCATCTTCCTGGCCGGTGAAGGTATAAAACACATCCGGGAACGAGACATCAAAATCGTACGTCCCATTAATATTCCCAGGGGATCTGTAGGTCCCATAAGGAAAATACTCAATCTGCTCTTTCTTTTCTCCAATCTGATTGGTGATTACCGAAGAAGAACCCAGATGATTAGTGTGATAAAATTGCGATGTTCCATCCAGGAAAACCGAGGCCACCCGCTTATTGTTGGCGAAGAGATGAATGGTCCCTGC
>JBHGBJ010000091.1:0-15364 GCA_041947025.1 Thermodesulfobacteriota bacterium | reverse complement strand
TCAGGGATACGGACTTTATTTTCAACACGTCCCATGATTTTAAGGATCGATTCGATGGGAAGCCTGGATATTTCAGAGAGGAGAAGAAGGTCTTCAAGGATCCGGGGGGGTTCAAGGGCCAGATCCTGGAGACCAATTTTGTCTTTGATGTTCCTGGCCATGCCCTGGCGGAGCGGGAGGAGAGAGGGGCCGGGGGAAGAAACATCCGGTTCGAGATGGCGGGCAATGTGATGGACTGCCATGTCTCGGAGTTCCCGGTCGGAACCTATAAAAAGGGCCACCGCCACTCGGGCCACGCGCACGTCATCATCTTAAGCGGAAAAGGCTATAGCTTGCTTTGGCAAGACGGCACCCCCTTCCAGAGATTTGATTGGCGGCCGGGAAGCATGATCGTCCCCCCGGACCGTTGGTGGCACCAGCATTTCAATACGGGAAGTACCCCGGCCCGGTATCTCGCCCTTCATGGAATGAGGAGCCATAAGTACAAGATGGGTATCGAGTCGTCGGAAGTGAAGAGCTCAAAGGAAGGAGGAAAACAGATTGAATTTGAGGATGAGTTTCCGGAGATCCGGGAGATGTTTGAAAAGGAGCTGGCAGAATTGGGACTGAAATGCAGGATGCCGGTCTACAGGAAATGAACTCATTGGGCTTTTTGAAAGGAAGCGGTCGGGAATGATTGAAGCAATATTAAATGGGCTCCATATGGTGGTGACCGCCAAGGTGGCAATCCTGATGCTTGTAGCCACCTTGATAGGAAACTTCTTTGGTCTACTTCCCGCCCTTGGTGGGGTTGTCATGCTGGCGCTCTTAATTCCTTTCGTCTATGGCTGGGCCCCATTTGAAGGGCTCGCCTTCCTTTTAGCGGCTCATGCAGTTGTAAATACCGGCGGCGCCATTCCTTCTATCCTCTTTGGCATTCCCGGACAGGGCGCCTGTGTGGCGACCATTATTGACGGCCATCCCATGGCGAAACAGGGAAAGGCAGGAGAGGCAATGGGGGCCCAACTCTGTGCTTCAGGCATGGGGGGCGTGCTCGGCGCTGTGGTATTGGCTGTGTGCATCCCTATCCTAAAGCCCATTCTCATGGCCTTTGGACCTGCTGAAACCTTCATGCTTGTCGTATTTGGCCTGACCTTTATCATCGTGATCGGGCGCGAAAACCTGCTCAGGGGATTCATCAGTGCCTGTCTCGGGCTCTTGCTCGGTACGATTGGATCGAACCCTTTTACCGGTGAAAACCGGTTTGCCTTCGGACAATTGTGGCTTTTTGATGGCATCAATATTGTCGTGATAGCCGTGGGGCTCTTCGGTTTCACTGAATTAATCGATCTTGGCGCAAAGGGAGGCAAGGCCATGATCTCCGAAACCCCTGCCCATATGCGCTGGGGTGCGATGTGGAATGGGAGCAAGGAAGTCTTTCGGGAGTGGTGGCTGACTTTGCGCACTTCTCTCATTGGTGCTTTCATTGGATTAATTCCCGGCATTGGAGGTGAAACGGCAAGCTGGGTCTGTTATGGACATGCTGTACAGACATGTAAGAATAATGAAAATTTTGGAAAGGGTGACATACGGGGTGTCATCGGGGTTGAAGCGGCAAACAACTCCAAAGAAGGGGGTGCATTGCTTCCAACACTCGTCTTTGGCATCCCGGGTAGTGCAGGAATGGCCATCCTTCTGGGGGCATTTCTCATTCTCGGCATCAGTCCGGGTCCGACGATGATAGTGGAACACCTCGATATGGTTTGGGGTATGGTTTGGGTGCTGATCATTGGAAATGTGTTAGGAGCACTGAGCCTCTACCCGATTTGCGCATACATGGGGAATATCGCCTTTTTACGAGCAAGCCTGCTCATCGCTCCGATCGCAGTCTTGGCGGCAACAGGAGCGTATTCGGTCAAGGGGGCCTGGACAGACTTGGTCTTAACCTTTTTATTCATGTTCGTCGGCTTTGGTATGAGGAAGTTTAAGTTCAACCCAGTACCCCTGCTTCTTGCCTTTATCCTTGGTCCTCTGGCCGAAAACTATCTGGTCAAAACTCTTACGATCTTTGGCGTCTCTTTTCTCAAGCGACCAATCGTCTTAGTGCTTTTGACGCTCATGGTTATTTCGCTCGTGTACACTTTTCGGACCACCTCCAAACAGAAGAAGAGGGGGGAGAAAAAGGTAGAAGATATCCGGGGCAGAGTCTTATCCAGTCTATTTTTTATACTTCTGTTTGCCGTGTGTATTTACTTGTCTCAAAGTTTGTCCCCAAAGGCGCGATTCTACCCCCTGCTGGTAGGGATAACGGGCATCTTTTTTTCTGTATGGCTGATGATTGTGGAGATCCTCAAAGGGCGTTCTAAGGACGAGATTTCAACTACTGTTGAGCGGCGCGACCAAAAGACGAGCTCACGGGGTGAGGCGATCATCCTGCTGTGGATGGTTGGGTTCTTGTTCTTAGTCTTGGTTTTTGGGTTCTGGGTTGCCATTGCCGCCTTTACCCCTCTTTTCATGTACTTTTATGGCCATGAGAATCGGAAGACGGTGGCAATCCATACGGTCTGCCTGTGGCTGGCCGTCTACCTTATCTTTGAGTATAGCTTCAAGACGGATCTCTTTGGTGGAATATTCGGGCTCACTTGGTAACGAGGCGGATAGCAGGAAGATCGCAATCCGTTCAACTTAAATGAATTCGTCCATGAATCCGCCATTTCCGTTTTTGGAGAAGCCGATAGTTCAAGGACAGACACTCATAAGGAGGTGTTTCTCATGAAAAGGAAAGGTATTCTCATTTCTCTATCGTTGCTCTTGATTCTCCTACCCGTGTGGATCGGTCATGCAGCAGACACGTCATTTTACGAAGGGAAAATTATGACGATTATTGTTGCCACTTCGCCGGGGGGAAATTACGATTTGTTTGCGCGGCAGGTGGCCCAGTATATGAAACAATATTTGCCCGGCTGTAAAGCGATGATCGTGAAGAATGTCCCCGGTGCAGGACACGTTACGGGTGCCATGGCGCTTGCCAGGGCTAAGCCGGATGGTTTGACCATCGGTCTTTTTAACATGTCCCTCGTCAACGTCCAGATCGGTGGATTGGAGGGAGCAAAACTCGATCTTGCCAACATGAGCTGGATCGGCGTTACCGGCAGGGGGCCTTTTGCCATACTGGCCTCGCCCAAGAAAGCCAAGAACTGGGAAGAATTCAAGAAAGCCGATAGAATCATCGTTGGCGTATCCGGGCCCGGTGCTGCAGCCTATGGCTATCTGAAACTTGTATCGGATATGGCTGGTTTAAAAAATATTGAACTGCTCGGAGGTTATGGAGGAAGCGAAGCGGATATCGGAATGATGAGAGGGGATATCCACGTCATCGGATCTCCATCCTTTGAATTGGTCGAGCAGGGCGTGGCCGTGCCCATCATTTTTTCCGGCAGCAAGCTGAAAGGCTACGAACAGGTGCCGCTTCTTCAGGAACTCTTTCCGGAGAAAAAAAATAAACCCATTGTGGACTATCTGAACTTTATTGTGGGCGGTGTCCGAGCGTTTTCAGGCCCTCCGGGCATACCTCCGGAACGTCTCCAGGTTCTTCGCGAGGCTTTTAAAAAGACGGTCCAGCATCCCGAGTTCGTGGCGAATATATTGAAAACGGGTCAGAATGCCGGATATGAGAGTGGTCCGGAATTCAAACAAAGCCTGGAGAACATCTTTGGCATGCCCCCTGATGACCTCAAGAAGATTAAGGCGATTCTTGCAGCCAAGTGATGAATGGTACAGAAGTGAGATTGGGTTCACACGCGGGATCATACGCTTCACAAGAACAGGTCTGCTGAGGTGAGACGATGGCAACCAGCAATGCTCAAAGTGTTAAAGGTCGGATTTACAAGGCCATAAAGGAAAAGATTATCAATCTGGACTTGAGGCCGGGGGAAACCCTTTCGGACAGAAAATTATCGGAAGAACTGAAAGTCAGCCGAACGCCGGTGAGAGAGGCCTTGAACCTTCTCCAGAAAGAGAACTATGTGAGGCAATATCATGGCCGGGGTTTTTGCGTGAGTGAAATCAGCCTGAAGGCGATTGAAGACCTCTATGATGTCCGGATCGCCCTGGAGTCTGCTGCACTTCGGCATTCGGCTGAAAAAGATGCGGCCGAACAGATCGCAGAGATGGACGAGTTATTGAAGCATCATAAAGACTTAATTAAAAGTTTCAAACCCCAAGGAAAATTCTTTGAGGATGCCGAATTTCATAAAGCCTTTGTCGCAATGAGCGAGAATCAGTACATGCACGAGATTTTGGAGTCGATCTTCGAGCGCATCCAGATGCTGAGAAACATTGAGGGGGTGAGTCGGGAAAGGGTGAGGATCGCCCTGGAGCAGCATGTCAAGATTTTTGAATGTTTCAAGAAAGGGCTTTACCCGGAAGCGGAGCAGATGCTTTGCCAGCATATTCAAGAATCGAAAAAGGATATCATCAATCGGATCAAGAGTCGATTTCAGATTCTCTATTTTGAAAAATTGGGAAGATAATGGCCCCATGATCGTTCTCGCTTGTGGGAAGTAGGGGAATTCGAAAGGAGTACGGGATGAGAATACAATTCGTTTTGACACCCACCGAATCGAAGAAGCTTCTCTCGAAGGCGGTCGTAGAAACAGAAGCCTTCAAACGAGCCCTGAGAGAAGGGACGATCGTCATTCATCCGAGCAGCACAACCGTCTTCATCCTACCGGAGCTTGGCTTCGAGCTCGATCCAAAGGCACTCTGGATCTGCGGTCTGACCGTTCCGAGGGGGCTTTGCGCCAGTGCCGAGATCCTGGAGGAAGTCTACAAGGAAGGAAAGTTTGTCCCCCAAAAATATTCCCACGAGTGGGTGATCCGGAAGGGAAAGTGGATGAAGGAGCGGTTCCGCTTGGACGATTTGCTGAACGAATTGAAAGAGGGAGACCTCTACATTAAGTCTCCCAATAGCATCGATCCTGAAGGGAAAGTGGCCGTTCTCTTCACGGCCACAGGCGGTGGAACCATCGGGCTTGTGATGAAAGCCCAGCGAAGGAAAGGGTTTGGGATCATCCTGCCGACCGGCCTGGAGAAGTTGATTAACCGACCGATCAAGGAGGTTTGTAAGGAGAGTCCAAAACACGCCATGAACTTTTGTACCGGCTCTCCTTGTGGATTGATGCCCGTTCAGGGTACGGTGATTACGGAATTGGATGCGGTTAGGATCCTATCCGGGACTCAAGCCTTTCTGATCGCTGCAGGCGGTGTAGGGGGAGCGGAAGGCGCCTTGGTATTGACGGCAAAAGGCGATGAAACACAGGTAAGGAAAGCCTCGGAGGTGTTAGGTTCCGTGAAAGGCGCCACTTTGCCGAAGCTCAATCTTTTACCCTGCTCTGACTGTAAACGAGAGAAGTGTCATTTATCGCCTGTCTTCGATTTTTCACTACTTCCAGAAGGGGGATGGATCGTCCCGGACGCTTACCGGTCGAAGGTGAGGAAAAAATAGACCATCGTGAGTCGTGAGCCCGGAGAAGAAAAAATGGAAAAACCGCTATGGTCGGATATCATTCCGCAACGAGAAGCAGAAATCTATGCGAAGGCCGGATTCGGTCAGACATTTGGTTATGGGAAAAAGCCCGCTATCTTAATCGTCGATGTGGAATATGGATTTGTAGGAGTCGATCCCGGAGATGATATTTTTCAGGCCATCGAAAAATTTCCCAAAAGCTGTGGAAAAGAGGCATGGAAAGCTGTCGAAGAGATCAAGAAGCTGATCGAACGGGGGCGAAGATACAGGGTCCCCATCCTCTACGTTCATAGCAAGAGAAAAAAGGATGGAAGAGCCGGACCTCTTGGATTATTCGGGGATGAGATTGTGGAGTCGATCCAACCGAGGCCGGAAGATCTTGTCCTTGAAAAAGAAGGGTATAGCGCTTTCTTTGGTACCCCCCTGGCTTCCCATCTCATCGGCCTGGGGATCGACACGATCATCGTCACAGGGTGTACGACAAGCGGTTGCATCAGGGCTTCTGTGATCGATGCTTGTTCTTTCAAGTTCAAGGTCATTATCCCGGTGGAATGCGTCTTTGATCGGGCAGCGATCCCTCACAAGGTAAATCTTTTCGATATGAATGCCAAGTATGGCGATGTCGTGAGATTGGATGAGCTCTCGGTGTATTTGGAGAGAGTATCTCCCAGGGCTGATATCGTTAAACCGGAGTAGAGAAGGAGGATTGTATGAGAAGAAAAAGAGTATTGTACTGTTGGATCGGATTGATCGTTGCATGGCTGTTCATCCTCTCTTCCAGCGTTCTTGCTGCTGAGGCCAAACCGACCCGAGGAGGAACCCTCAAAGTAGGCTGGGTCGCTCAATGTAAGACCTTGGATCCCCATAAATCGGTCCAATGGCCGGAGCGATACATCCTCTACTGTGTTTTTGAAACGTTGGTGGATGTCGACGAGTCCTTTAATATCGTTCCCCGGCTGGCTGTTTCGTGGGAAAACCCGGATAAAGTGACTTACAAATTTAACCTTCGAAAGGGGGTGAAGTTCCACGACGGGACCGACTTCGATGCGGAAGCGCTCAAGTGGAATATTGAAAGAATTCTCAACCCGGAATTCGCCTCTCCGCAGAGGGCCTTGCTGGAGCCCTACTTAAAGTCCGTTGACATTGTCGACAAATATACGGTTGTGTTTCATTTGAAGCAACCTTACCCTCCCCTGCTGGCTGCCCTTGCTGAAAGGCCCGGCTTTATGGTTTCTCCGACCGCGGTGAAGAAGGACGGCGACAAAAAATTTGCCCTGAATCCGGTGGGCACAGGTCCATTCAAGTTTGATAGCTGGATTCCTCAAGCCCAATTGACGGTGAAACGGTTCGAGGGTTACTGGGACAAAGGCAAACCCTATCTGGATGCGATTGAATTTCAGGAAATTCCTGACCCGATGGTTCGGCAAACCATGGTGCGGGCTGGGAATGTGGACATTATCACCGATATTACGGCTAAGGAAGCGACGGAGCTGAAGAACGAGGGAAAATTGAAATTAGTCAAAAAGTGGCCGCCGGCAAGATGGTATGCCTTGCAATGGCAGGTGGATAAGCCACCTTTTAACAATCGAGCCCTGAGGGAAGCCGTTGCCTATGCCATCGATCGAGAGGAGATCAACAAGAAACTCTTCTATGGAGAGGTCATGGCTGCGGTGGGACCGGTTCCTCCCGGTCTCTGGTGGAGCGATAAGGAATTTAAAGGGTATTCGTATAATCCTGAATTGGCCAAGAAAAAATTGGCCGAGGCAGGGTTTCCGAACGGATTCAGTTATCGATTCTCCGTTCCTAATTTGCAATTTATTGTCCAAGTTTGTGAAATGATCCAGGGACAGCTGGCAAGAGTGGGCATCAAGATGGAATTTGAAATGGTCAACCAATCCGAGGCCTATGCGAAGATCCTGTCAGGCCAGACGAACTGGGGGATTACGAATTGGACTCAGAGAGGGGATCCCCACGGCATCCTTTCCATCCTTTATCATTCAAAAGGATCTGCGAACAGCACGAAATATAACAACCCGAAGGTTGACAAACTCTTGGACGAGGCTGCGGTCCTATACGATAAATCGAAAAGAATTCCCCTCTACCAGGAGGCGGTGAGAACCATCACCATGGACGCGCCTTATGTCTTCATTGTCTATTTCCCGGAGTGGGCAGTCATGAATCCCAAGGTTCAGGGATACGTGTGGATACCAGACCTCGTTCCAAGATTTGCTTCTCTTTGGAAAGAGAAATAAGAGGCTCTGAAAAACATTGATCGTTCTCTGAAGTTTTCTGGACTTTTTCAGAAATCTCTTCAAGAAGAGAGGGGGAGCCGGTGATGAAGGCTCTTCCTCTCACCCCTTCATCGAGTGGATAGGGACCCCTAGGCGGAGCCATATGTTGACCCATGTGGTTAGGCGATTGATCTACCTCATTGTCGTTCTGTTCATCATGAGCGCGATCGTATTTTTTCTCATGAACCTCGTGACAGGGGATCCTGTGGTCATTATGTTAGGACAGGCTGCCGACAAAGAGACCATTGCAAAATTAAGAGAACAGCTGGGTTTGAATCGACCGATCGTGATCCAATATTTTGATTGGATGTCTCATGTGGTCAGGGGTGACCTGGGAGATGCTTACACCATACCGATGACCGTTTCGGAGGTGATACGCCAGAGGCTTCCCGTCACGATGGAGCTCACCTTTCTGTCTATGTTCTTTTCTGTCATCGTTGCCATACCGTTGGGGATTATTGCCGCGATCCGGTTCAATTCCAAAACGGATATGACGTTGATGGGTTTTAGCGCGGCCTGCATCTCGATGCCCAATTTCTGGATCGGGATATTACTGATTCTTCTTTTCTCTCTGAAACTCAATCTTTTGCCCGCTTCGGGTTATGTTCCTCTTCTTTCTTCACCCATCAAGAATCTGAAGCTGATGGTTCTCCCCGTTCTTACGCTAAGCTTTTGGTATATCGCCGTATACCTGAGGTTCACACGTTCCACGTTCATTGAAACCCTGAGAAGCGAATATATTCTGGTGGCAAGGGCAAAAGGGATACTGGAGAAACGAGTCCTTTGGGTCCATGCCTTTAAGAATACGTTGATTCCCTTAGTTACGGTCGTCGGTGTGAACGTTTCCGGTCTATTCGGAGGGGCTGTGGTCACGGAGACGGTTTTTGGCCTTCCCGGTCTCGGAAGACTCTTGGTGGATGCCATACTGGGGAGGGACTTGCCGCTCATCGAAGGAATTGTCCTGTTTATTACGACGGCCGTCATTGTGTGTAACTTGGTTGTGGACATACTCTACGTTTACATTGATCCTAAGATTCGGTACGAATAACTTGAATCTATGAATCTGAGAATACTTCGGGTCGCCAGTCAATACAAAAGCTTTTACATCGGCACCACCATCACCTTCGGTTTGGTCCTTTGTGCCATCCTGGCGGAACAGATCGCCCCCTTTGATCCCATCGCACAGGACATGAGTGCCGTTTTGAAGCCGCCCAGTCTCACGCACTGGTTGGGAACAGATTATCTCGGAAGAGATATCTTGAGCCGGATCATCTTCGGCTCCAGGGTCTCCTTACTGGTGGGCTTTTTCTCGATGCTTTTTGCGATGGCATCCGGAGTGGCCTTGGGCTTAATTGCCGGCTTTTATGGGTCCTGGGTTGACAATATCATTATGAGAATCACCGATACGATGCTGGCCTTTCCCCGGCTGGTTTTGGCATTGACCATCACTGCTTTCCTAGGGCAGAGTTTGTGGAACGTGATCTTGGCGTTGAGCCTCACCGGCATGCCCGTTTTTAGCCGCCTGATCCGCGGGGAGACACTCTCCATCATGACACGCGATTTTATCCGCTCGGCCAAGGCTTTCTCGGCCAGCAAGACCCGCATCATGGTCGTTCATATTCTTCCCAATGTCATGAACCTGGTGATTGTTCAAGCCTCTTTAAGTATTGCCTTTGCCATTCTGACAGAAGCCAGCATGAGCTTTTTGGGATTAGGTGTCCCTCCTCCCCATCCTTCCTGGGGGATGATGTTACAGAGCGGATATTCCTACATGGGGACGGCACCCTGGCTGGCCTTAGTCCCTGGAATTGTCATTTTCATTGCCGTTTTGGGGTTCAATTTCTTGGGAGAATGGATCGAGCATTATATGGCTCACTTATCGAGATAGCCCGTCCGGGGAACGGCCTCTCGGATGTCACGGTTTGACGGATGGAAATGATCCAGGCATGTGATTCAAAAGCAACCTTATTGGAAGTCAGAGGGTTAAAAACTCACCTTCCAACGGTCGATGGGATTGTGAAAGCGGTGGATGGGGTCGATTTTTCACTTGGACAATTCGAATCTCTCGGAATCGCAGGAGAATCCGGTTGCGGAAAGACAATGGTCGCTTTATCGATTATGGGACTTGTCCCTTTTTTTACAAAAAGAATCCTTCAAGGAGAAGTTCTTTTCAAGGGAAAGGATTTGTTGAAATCTGAGGATCGGGAACTGAGCGAAATCAGAGGGAACCAAATTGCCATGATCTTCCAGGAACCGATGACCTCTCTCAACCCCATTTTAACCATTGCCACACAAATATCGGAGATCTTTGTACGACATGAGGGATTGGACCAGGCATCGGCTCTTCGGAAATCCGCGGAAATACTGGAGCGGGTGAAGATCCCTTCCGGTCAAAAAATATTGGGCCAATATCCCCATCAACTGAGTGGCGGCATGCGGCAGAGGGTGATGATTGCCATGGCGTTGGCCTGCCAGCCTGAGATTCTCATTGCAGACGAACCCACCACCGCACTGGACAGTACGATTCAGGCGCAGATATTGGAGTTGATCAAAGATCTACAAAAACAGGTGGGCACCTCGACCATCTTTATCACCCATAATCTCGGAATCATTGCTGAATCAACGAATCGAGTCATGGTCATGTATTTGGGGAAGGCCGTCGAAATGGGAAGTGTCTTCGATATCTTCGATCGCCCCATGCATCCCTATACACAGGCATTGTTGAATGCGGTTCCTAAGCTGGGAATGCGCTCAAGGATAGGGAAGAAACGTTTGGAAGAGATCCTGGGGTCCGTTCCCAATCCCTTAAAATTACCTTCCGGCTGCAAATTCCATCCACGCTGCTCAAGGACGAAAAAGATGTGTGAAAAGGGTGAGCCCGATTTGCGGCAAATGGAAGATCATCATTTCGTAAGATGTTGGACCTCGTAATCAGGAAAAGTGGCGATGGACGAATTGCTGAAGGTCGTCGATTTGAAGACATATTTTCCCATCCGGAGAGGGCTCTTTTCCAAGACGATAGGGTTTGTCTACGCCCTTGATGGAATATCGTTTACCCTCGGTGAGAGCGAAATTTTAGGACTCGTGGGTGAGAGCGGCTGTGGAAAAACGACGGCAGGCCTCAGCATTCTCAACTTAGTCGAGCCGACCTCTGGAAAGGTATATTTTGAGGGGCAAGACATGATGGGGATGAACCCAAAGCAGATGAAGGAGATCCGCAGGAAATTGCAGATCATCTTTCAGGACCCTTATTCTTCTCTCAATCCCAAATTAAGGATCAAAGACATCATTGCAGAGCCTCTGGTCGTTTATAACGCCTGTACGAAAAGGGAAAGGGAAGAGACGGTTGCCTACCTCCTGGAAAGAGTGGGGCTCTTGCCTGAATATGGACACCGCTATCCCCATGAATTTAGCGGAGGGCAGAGGCAGCGTGTGGGGATCGCACGGGCACTGGCCTTAAGGCCCAAACTCATTATCGCAGACGAGCCCGTCTCTGCCCTGGATGTTTCGATCCAGGCTCAGATCATTAACTTGCTCGAGAGTCTGCAGCAAGAATTCCATCTCTCGCTGATGATCATCTCCCATGACCTCTCGGTCATTGAGCATGTGTGTGACAAAGTGGCCGTCATGTATTTGGGGAAGATGGTTGAAATGGCATCGTTCAAGACGATCTTTACGTCACCGCGGCATCCCTATACTCAAGCCCTTCTCTCGGCCATCCCGATACCGGATCCGCATTCGAAGAGAAAAAAGATTCTTCTGAAAGGAGAGGTCCCAAGTCCTATGCATCCTCCCGCGGGGTGTCACTTTCACACGCGATGTGAGCTGACGGGAGAGGAGTGTAAAAGAAATGTTCCGCCTCTCGAAGAAATAGGCAGGGGGCATTTTGTCGCTTGCCATAGGGTTTGATAGACCTAATCCTGGAGCAAAGGGTACGAATTGAACTCTTTGTTTTTAAGCGATGTGCAGATACCCGAGGTGAAAGAGATGAGATTGGAACCCGATCAGAAAGTCAGTATCCTTGTGGTTCATTCGAAGTGTCCTCTTTTAAGGAAAGGGGATGTCACCTGTCTTGAGGGACCTCTCCTCGATTACCGCCATTCCACGGCTACCTGTATCACGGCCCTATTAGGGATTTATCCGTGGGTCATGGCATCACGGTTCGGTATTGAGTCAAAGAAGATGGACTGGAAGAACGGCTATCAGGTCTGGTGTCCCGAAAAGTTAGTGAGATTTAAGGTGATGCCCCAGAGAGGATGCAGACGAAAAAAGGTATTGAGGAAGGTGAAGGATGATGGAAAAGGTTAACCGGGGCGGGGGTGAGAAGAGGTTTATTGTCAATGGGAAGAATTACAGGATTGAAATCGAAGACCATTGGTCCCTGGCTTTCGTCTTGAGAGACAAACTGGGTTTAACAGGAACGAAGATCGCTTGCGATAATGGGGCCTGTGGCGCTTGTACCGTTCTGATCAATGGCGAGCCTATTCTGTCATGTATGACCTTGGCCGTCGAGTGTGAAGATAGGAAGATCTTAACCATTGAGGGCCTATCCGACGGGAAAAAGCTCCATCCCATCCAGGAGGCCTGGTTGGAGGAGCATGGGGGGCAATGCGGTTTTTGTGCACCGGGAATGATCATGACGGCAAAGGCGCTACTCGATCGGATCCCTCGCCCGAGCAGGGAAGAAGTGAAGGGAGCACTTTCGGGAAACGTTTGCAGATGCGGGAACTATGACCATATCGTCGCCTCGGTCTTATCCGCGGCCAAAAAGATGGGAGAACAATAGCATGGGTGAAGAGCTTTCTGTCATTGGAAAACCCGTCGCTCAAAAAGATGGGATCGAGCGGGTAACAGGAAAGGCAAAGTACTACGGCGATGTCATGTTACCCGATATGTCATTTCTTAAAATCTTAAGAAGCCCTTACGCTCAGGCTGACCTATTGGACATTGACACCAGCGAAGCAGAGGCCTTTCCCGGAGTGGAGCTGGTCATGAGCTTTAAAAACTATCCGAAGATCTTTCGGAAGGATCTTCATTATGTCGGTGATGAAGTCGCAGCGGTCGTTGCAGTGGATGAAGAGGTGGCCGAAGAAGCCTGTGATTTAATCAAAGTGACTTATGATCCGAAGCCGTTTGTGCTCGATTTGAAAGAGGCCATGAAGCCTGATGCTCCGAGGGTTTTCCCCGACCGACCCAATATACGGCCGGGATGGGGACCCGGGTTTAAATGGTTCTATTTCAGTGAAAAGGATCCTGTGACCGGGCTATGGACGAAAAAGGAGGAGTCCGATTTTCATGGTTTCGGCGATATCGAAAAAGGGTTTTCAGAGGCCGATGTCATTGTGGAAGATAGCGACCTCAGTCAGGCTTATAGCCGGGTCACGACCATGGAGCCGCGAGGCTGCGTGGCTCGTTTCGAAAGCGGGAGATTAACGGTGTGGACCCATACGCAGGGAATGCATCACGCGAGAAACGATATCGCCAAATTTTTTGGATTCCCCCGCAGCAAGATCAATGTGGTTTCCCCTTATACCGGTGGGAGTTTTGGGGGTAAAGTGGACAAGTTTTTTGTCCCGATCGCAGCCACGTTGGCCACGGGGAAACCCGTCAAATTGGTGTTTACCAGGGAAGAGGAGATGCTTCGCGGGTGGGCCCGCGGCAGCCTTTCCAGAGCCAAATTGGGTTTTAAGAAAGACGGCAGGTTGACCACGATGGAAGTGGAGCACTGGGTGGAAGTGGGGCCCGACGGAGACTCGTATCCTGTGCGGAATGTATTCCGGCATACAGGGGCAAAACTTTATTCCCGTCACTGTGAGCACTTAAAGATCAACGCAGGAGTGGTTTTTACGAATCGATTCATATCGATCGGGTGGCATGGCTACGGAACGCCTGAGTCAAGTTTTGTGATCGAAACCGTCCTGGATGAAGCGGCTTACATCTTGGGGATTGACCCGGTTGAACTGCGGAGAATCAATCACTTCCGGAAGGGCGATCCTCTCGCGTCTCCCCGCCCCGTTCAAGCGAGTGCTCAGATATCGTCTTGTGGCCTGGAGGAATGTCTGGACCAAGGGGTTGAGAAATCCGGTTGGAACAAGAGGTGGAAACACCCGGATCAAAAAAGAGGAACCGTTCGAGAAGGGCTGGGCATGGATCTCTCGATTCACGGCGCAGGAGATGGATATTTTTCGACAGCCATCGTGAAGGTGTCGTCGGATGCCTCTGCCTCATTAGAGTGTGGCATTGCAGACATTGGCCAAGGGCAGCATACCGTACAGTCTCAGATCGTTTCGGAGGTCATTGGCATCCCTTACGAAAACGTTCATATTGTTTGTCACGATACGGATAGTACACCTTACTCGACCAAAGTGGGATCGAGCCAGGGGACATGGCATCAGGGTAAGGCGACTTACGAAGCTGCCATTGGTGCAAGAAGACAGATCCTCGATCTTGCCGGCAAGAAATTGGATAAAAGACCGGAGGACTTGATGATAAAGGATGCTCGCATCCATGTCAAAGGGGCCCCGGAACGATTCCTGACTTTTACGGAGGCCTTTGGTGATCGCTCGATGATCATAGGGATCGGGCAGACTTTTCCGGACGGCCGGGAAGAAGGCATTTATCCCAAAGAACAGGGAGCCCATTTCGTCGATTGTTCGGTGAATACAGAGACCGGGGAGATTAAGATTGTGAAATACGTGCCCGTCCAGTATGTCGGTCGCGCTCTGAATCCGAAGATTGTCGAAGGGCAAATCCTGAGCGGGGTTTATCATGGCTTAGAAAATGCCCTTCTGTCTGAATGCATTGTCGATCCGAAGACCGGCAAAATGCTGACCTACAATTGGGAGAACTATAAGCCTCTCACGATGCTCGATTGTGACATCGAACCTACGATCGTTGAAATTCCTGACCTTGATCCTTCTCACCCTTTTGGGGCCATTGCCTGCGGAGAGGGGGCCGTTGACCCTGTCTGCGCTGCCGTTGGGAATGCCATTTATAATGCGATAGGGGTTCGCCTGAAAACCGCACCCTTTACTCCCGACAGGGTACTGAAGGCTTTGGGTAAAATATAGGAGGATTGGAGGAATGAAAAAATTTTCGCATCGAAATGCCTGGACCCTTGAGGAAGCTCTCTCGATCCTCAGACAGTATCGCGGGAAGGCGAAAATCATCGCCGGGGGGACTGATTTACTTGGCCAGATCAAGAACAGGATCCATCCTGCCATGCCGGAGGTTTTGGTCAATATGAAGACCATTTCCAATCTTGACTATATTACGGAAGACCGGACGGGGTTAAGGATTGGCGTCCTGACAAGACTGAGAGACGTCGCTTCAAATCCGATTGTCAAGGAAAAATACAGCGCTCTGGCAGAGGCCGCCGCGGCTGTTGCTTCCCCTCAAATTAGGGGAATGGGGACCATCGGCGGAAATCTCTGCCAGGATTCCAGGTGCTGGTACTACCGGGCATCGAAGAACTACTTTCCGTGTCTAAGAAAGAGAGAGGCAAAAAAAGGCGCCATCTGCTATGCCGCCGCCGGAGATCACAGATATCATTCCATTTTTGGCGCAG
>JBHGBJ010000090.1:0-15376 GCA_041947025.1 Thermodesulfobacteriota bacterium | reverse complement strand
ACCCCCGAGGAGGTTCGCGCTGCCATCGCTGGCAATCTCTGCCGCTGCACCGGATATCGGAAGATCGAAGAATCGATCTTGGCCGTAGCGGATGGGAAGGTGAAGTGAGTCCTGCCTTTTTGCCGGGCAGAAGTATCTCCAATTTTCTGGAATTGCTAAAGGAAGGCATCCCAGATTTCTAAAGTTTTGGAATTGCGGTCATTTTATAGGGTATGTGCAACTTTCCTCTGCGCCCAAATAGATGTTTTTCGTAAGTTTGTCAACGCTTATGCCAGAACCGCTAAAGGTTTCGCTCCAAAACTTTCTCAACCGGGATGCCTTCCTTATGAAAGTTAAATGTGGTCAGGGGAAAAGAGATGCAAACTTGCTTGACACGGAACGGATCTCTCTCTTATATTTAGTCGAACCAAAAGTGAATGCTCATGGTGATGTGAAACCAAAACGAAGAGAGCTGTGAAAAACTCTTTTCCCTCTCTGATTACTTAGAGAATTCTCGACTTTTTTAGAAATCTCACGAAAGGAGCCTTAAATGAAAATCGATGTTCATTGTCACACTTACCCGGTTGATTACGTCAAAGAGGTGGAAAAACTGAGCGGGAGCGACCCCGAGAAAGTATTGTTCTATGCCGATATTCCTATCCCCCTTTGGGAGTCGGCAGAAAAACGTCTTGCCAAGATGGATGAATTGGGCATTGACATGGAAGTACTATCGACCACGTTGCCTCCCCAGAGTTACGGTGATAAAGCGGATCTCAAATTGGCCCAAATGAGCAATGATTTTAATGCAAACTTATGCAACAAATACCCGAAACGCTTTAAGGCCTTTGCCAATGTCCCTCTGTTCAATCCGTCGAATGCCATCAAAGAACTCAACCGCGCGATTAACGAATTAGGATTTATCGGTATTGCTACAGGGACTTTCATCAGCCGCATACCCTTAACATCGCCGGAATACCTCCCTTTTCTGGCAGAGGTCAACCGGATGAAACTCCCCATTCATATTCACCCCTCGCTTCCCATCGGGATCGATATCATGCGCAAGTACAAATTGGGGGGACTCCTTGGTTTCTTATTCGAAACAACCATGACCGCCACAAAGATGGTTTTCGATGGGGTTTTTGAAAAGTTCCCGGATATCGTTCTTATCCTGTCTCACTTTGGCGCCACCATTCCCTTCATTTTCCAGAGGGTGGATGACGGCTTCAAAGGTTTCCCGGATATCAGGGAGAACATTACGAAACTTCCCAGTGAGTATCTGAAGAACTTCTACTACGACACGGCCAGTTCATTCACCCGCCCCTCTTTTATGTGCACTTATGAATTCGCAGGCCCTGAAAAGATTGTATTTGGGACGGATGACCCCTATGCCCGGAATCGTCTCATCGAGATCAAGATCAAGCAACTCGGGGACCTTGGGTTACCCGCTGGAGCACTGGAAAAGATTTATAGTGAAAACGCCAAGAAAGCGCTGAGGCTATAACGATGGAGCCCCGCCTTATAGGGGGCGGGGCAATTCCTTTATCCCGAGAAGAGGTTCTTTCTCACCACCTCCCTGAACTTCCACTCTTCCTTCCCGACCAAGCCGAGCCACGGCATACGGCGCGTGAATCAAACTCAGCACTCTTCATTGCGTTTCGATTTTGTCAATTATTTCACCTCGTTCCACTCTAGAAAATAATTGTTGACAATCAAACTGCAATTGCACTAATCTTACAGAAAATAGTCCTTTCGAAAGCCAAGCTCCGCGGCCACACCGCTAAAACGGGGCAGACAGGCCGGGGCTTCTCGGCAAGGTAACTTCGTTACATACCAAGCCCCTTTACCTCTGCGAGGCGGGGCCTTCACGCCGCGCAAGCGCCCTCCGTGCGTGCGCCCGACGCGGCAGGCTGGCGCCGCGGGCAGGGCAAATTCCGGTCATGGAGGAAGATTATGGATGAGAGACAAAAGAAATTAAAGGAGGAGAAAAAAAAGAAGAGCGCTCCACTCAAAGTCTCACGTCGGACCTTCTTGAAGGGAATGGGAACAAGCGCCCTTGTCACAACCATGGCCGGACCCATGGTCCTGCCCCACGAGGCCGAGGCCGCTTTGCCCCAGGGAATCAAAGAGGCTTTCATCCAGCTTAACGTCAATTCCAGGGCCTATCGGGTCAAGGTCAAATCGCACTGGACCTTGCTCGATGTATTGAGAAAGGAACTTGGACTGACCGGCACCAAGAGATCTTGCGACCGTGGAAGCTGCGGGGTCTGTACGGTGATTCTGGACGGCAAAGCCGTCTACGCCTGTTCCCTCCTGGCAATGGAAGCGGATAACAAGAAGGTAACTACCATCGAGGGGTTGGTCGATGGAGAAAAGCTTCACCCGATCCAAGAGGCATTTATTAAACATGATGGCTTGCAGTGTGGGTTCTGCACGCCCGGAGTCATCATGTCTGTAAAGGCTCTCCTGGATAAGAACCCCCATCCGGATCGGGCTGCGATGACGGAAGCTCTCTCCGGCAATATCTGTAGGTGTTCTGCTTATCCGAAGATATTAGAATCAGCCATGGCCGCGGCCCAAAAGGGATAAAAAGGAGGTTTCTCTATGAGCGAGCAACTTAAAATTGTTGGAAAACGGCTGCCAAAGGTGGACGCTTGGGAGAGGGTCAGTGGAAAAGCGAAATACGCCTCGGATATCTATCTTCCAGGGATGCTCTACGGAAGGATTTTAAGGAGCCCGTATCCCCACGCAAAGGTCGTTCATATTGATGCGGAGAAAGCCAAGGCATTGCCCGGAGTTAAAGCGGTCTTGACCTTCAAAGAGATCCCTTCTTTCCGCTGGCATCCGGATATGCCTGTTCTCACCGATGTCGCGCGATTCGAAGGGGATGACATCGCAGTGGTTGCAGCAGTCGATGAAGACAGGGCCAGCGAGGCCGTCGATCTCATCAAGGTCGATTACGAAGTCCTTCCCTTTCTTCTCGATCCTGAGGAGGCCATGAAGCCCGGCGCTCCGAAGATTCATCCACAGGGTAATATCATTGGCGGAAAACCTCTCCTGCTGGAACGGGGGAACATTGAAAAGGGGTTTAGCGAGTCTGATGTGGTTCATGAAAATACCTATCGGACGTCCCTGCTTCAACATGTCACTTCCGAGCCCAGGGCTTGTGTGGCTCAATGGGAAGGAGGAAAGCTGACCCTCTGGGATTCCACCCAGTACACCTTCGGATCCCAGCCCGGCCTGGCTAAAGCCCTCAAGATACCCATGAGCAAGGTACGGGTGATCAATGAATTCATGGGAGGCGGTTTCGGAGACAAATCGACTACTGAAAGGTACAATGTCTTAGCCGCCCTCCTTTCAAAAAAGACAGGGTTACCGGTGAGGATGGAGTTCAACAGGGAAGAAAACTTTCTTTCGACTCACCACCGATATCCCACCGTCTTCTATTTGAAATACGGGGTGAAGAGAGATGGAACCCTAACCGCGATATATGCAAAGATCATTGCGGACATGGGAGGCTATTCACACTTCGCAGGTGCCAGCGGCTGCATGGAGACGATGAAATCGGTCTACCGCTGCCCGAACCTCAAAGTCGAAGGATATTCCGTATATACCAACAAACCGGAAGGCGGCTTTATGCGCTGTGTGGGACATCCGATGCCTCAGTTTGCCCAAGAAGTGCATATGGATGCGATTGCCGAGAAACTCGGAATGGATCCCGTCGAATTCAGACTGAAGAACTACGCCCGGCTCGAAGATGGGGATCAGGATAAGAAACTCCCGTTCACGAGCAACGGTATGGAAGAATGCATTCAGAAGGGGGCCGAGGCCATCCTATGGAAGGAGAGGTGGCAAAAACCCGCTTCGACATCAGGTCCGATCAAGAAGGGTCTGGGGATGGCGGTCCATGCCTGCCGCCACGGTGCCATGACCGTTCCGGCCTCCGGAATGGTAAGAATCAATGCGGACGGAACCGTCAATGTCCTGACCGGTACGGCTGATATCGGAGGAGGTCAGAAGGGGACCATGGCCATGATCGCAGCCGAGGAACTCGGGGTTCCCTTGGAAATGGTTTCGGTCACCTCTGCTGACACGGAGGTGACGACCGACACCGGAGGATCTACGGGCAGCAGGCAGACCATGACAGGAGGAACTGGGACCCGGTTGGCAGCGCTCGACGCCAAGAACCAGCTTCTTGAAATAGCAGCCAGGGAGCTGAAAACGGACAAGAGCAAGCTTGAGATCAGGAATGGCGTCATCTACCCTGTTGGTTCGGATAAAGGCATTGCCTTTGACGCGATCGCTGCAAAAGCACCTGCATCAATTATCGGAAGAGGCGTTGGCAAGCTTCCCCAGGGAAAAATCATCCACACCTTTGCAGCACACTTCGCAGAAGTCGAGGTCGATATCCGCAGCGGGAGAGTGAAGGTCCTCAAACTGGTTGCTGCTCACGATGTGGGCAGGGCGATCAATCTGCTCAGCGTTGAAAACCAGATTGAAGGAGGGGCGATCCAGGGAATGGGCTTCGGTCTGATGGAAGACCAGATCCTCGACAGGAACTCCGGGGTCTGCCTCAACCCGAACCTTGTCGATTATAAGATGTTCACGATCAAAGACATTCCTGAAATTCAGCCGATCGTAGTCGAATCGGTTGATCCCTATGGCCCTTTTGGAGCTAAAGGAGTGGGAGAACCCCCTTACAGTGTCCCGGCGCCGGCCATCACCAATGCCATTTACAATGCCATCGGTGTACGGTTTAATCGTATCCCCATTACCAGGCCCTTGGTTCTGGAAGGATTGAAGGGATTGAAGGCATAAACGAGAAAGGAGTCCTCCATGAAAGCTTTTGAATATTTCAAGGTTGCAAGCGTTGCGCAGACCCTCTCTCTTTTGACCAAACATCAGGAAAAGGCCGCTATTCTCGCCGGTGGCAGTGATCTCTTAGGAATCATGAAAGACCGGCTGGAGGGGCCTAAATTCAAGATGCCCCAGTACCTGATCGATATTAAGGGGATCAAAGATCTCGTTTATATTAAGGAACAAAAGACCGGCCTTAAGATCGGAGCGACCACCACGCTGACTGAGATCGCTGCTTCCAGTCTTCTCAGGGATAAGTACCCTCTTCTCGCTCAGGCAGCGGTCCAGGTCGGCGTTCCTCAAATTCGCAATGTCGGAACGCTCGGAGGAAATCTCTGTCAGAGACCCCGGTGCTGGTACTTCCGCCGCTCCCTTTTTAAGGACTGTCTCCGTAAAGGAGGAGGAAGCTGCTACGCTCCGAACGGAGAGAATCAATATCACGCCATCATCGGCAACAGCGTCTGTTGCATGGTCTATCCCTCCGACATGGCTCCGGCTTTAACGGCTCTTAACGCCAAGGTGGAGATCGCCGGTCCCAAAGGGAATCGAATGGTCTCGATGGACCAATTCTATGTCCGGCCGGAGAAGAACGTCTTAAGGGAAAACATCCTCACGCCGCAAGAAATGGTCGTGGGCGTCGAGGTCCCCAATCCTCCTCCACACAGCAAAGGGATTTATATCAAGATGAAGGAAAGGCAGGCCTTCGATTTTGCCATTGCGAGCGTGGCCGTATCGGTCAGCTTGAAGAACAACCTCGTTTCGGACTCCCGTGTCGTCTTCGGAGGGATGGCTCCCTTTCCGATGAGAAGCATCAAGACCGAATCCGTCCTCAAGGGCAAAGAGATCAGGGAATGTGTGACACCGGCCTGCAAGGCCGCCGTCGACGGAGCACAACCTTTGAGTCGGAATGGTTACAAGATCGATGCGGTAAGAGGAATTCTGGAAGAGGCCCTCGGACAACTGGCCTGACCAGAGAGCTTATGAAGTCTTTTCAGCTGCCTCGAATTTTGCAGCTTCTCTGATAAAAATAACAAACACGTTAGAGACCAATACCGTCGCGGCCAGGAAATAGAAAGTATAGATCAATCCCCATTTGTCAGCAATCCATCCTCCCAACACAGGGGCTAAGGCAGCAAGGGCCGACTGGAAGCTGAACTGTATGCTGACAGCAGTGCCTCCTAACTCCTTGGGGGCCACCTCCATGGTCCAGGCAATCAAAACAGGACGCAAAGAATAGAGGAAGAAGCCGATGACCCCGAGGAAGACGATAAAGAGCCACTGAATATTGACGAAGACCAAGAAGAAAATGCCCAGACTCGTCGAAACCAGTGCCATTCTTACCACTCTTTTCCGGCCGTGCCGGTCCGAAAGGCGGCCCGCGATCGGAGCCGCCACAATCCCTGCGATTTGAATGATCGTCAAATAGACCCCGCTCAGCCATGGAGAAAAATGCAGCAGATTGATGAAGTAACTGGGCAAGAAAGTTGAAAGCCCGTTCTGTGTGAGCGTTCGTATTCCGTTAATGAAGGAGAGCAGAAAAATGTTCGGGTTGATCAGAAGTCTTCCCAGACCTCTCATATACTGCCCAACGGACAGCCGTTTTTCCTCTTTTTTCTTTGACGCCTTCTCAGCCCCTTGAGAGGCCTCCGCCGATGTCTCCGGTTGACTGACCAGCATCTTCCAAACCAGCACCCCGAGAACCAAGCCGGGTATGAAGCTGCCTACGAGGATATGCCTCCAGGTCACCCACACCAGCAGAATACCGGTCAAGAAGGGGCCCAACGCATCGCCAATATTCGCGGCGGAGGCATGCCAGCCTATGGCCCAGCCCCTTTTCTTCGGATAGACCTCGTGCAGGGTGGTCATCGCAGCCGGGTGCCAGAGATTATTGCCCGCTCCGATAATCGCCATACAGAGAAGCAGGATGAAGTAGCTATTCGATATTCCCAGAAAAACGTATGGAATCCCTGTCCAGGCAAGGGCCATCGATAAGATCAGGATGTTCTTTTTCAAGAGATCGACCACCATGCCGCTTGGAAAGTTAGCCCCTGTGCTAACCACATATCGGATCGTCACAAGAAGGCCCATCTCCGTGTAGCTGAGCCCCAGCTCATCTTTAATCAACGGCAACAAAAGATAGAAAGTGGAAGGAAACCAGTGGGTATAAGCATGACCGAGGCTCGCTGCCCAGAGAGTGCTGTTCTCGCGTTTCAGACCAAAGAGTTCTTTCATTCCACCCGCCTTCGTCATCTTCTGATACCCTCCTGTCGCCATGTCAACCTTTTTTTTTCTTACGAGCAGATATCCTACAGAGCAAACCATTCTTGCTCACGCGAAACGCACTACCTTGCCACGGAGAGCACGATGACGCCTCCGACGATCAGAATCGTGGCCACAACAATCTTGAGACTCAATCGCTCCACTCTCCGGAGGAAGAGATAACTTAGCACTAAGGTCACCAGGGAGTAACTTGTGGCAATCGTCGAAACAATGATCACCTTTCCGATATTGAGCGCACTGAACAGCGCAAGCCAGCCAATGCAGGTCAAAACCCCGCCGATGACAAAGTAAATAAAACTCTGTTTCTTTACTTGAAGCAATTCTTTCGCATTCCCGCTCGTGAATAGAAAGACCGTGACCAGACACCATGAAGTTCCAAGGGTGAGCGTGGCCCCGAGAATGGGCGAGCCGACGATATTGAGCCCCAGTTTTCGCAAAAAGACAGAGACCCCGTAAAAAATGGAGGCTGTGATGGGATAAAAAAGATATCGGTAGTGAATCTTCTTTGAAGACTCTTCCCTCTTCTTACGATCTGTCTCATAACTGAGTAAAACGATGCCCGTGACGACACTCAAAATCCCTGTGCCGATGGCCAGATTCATCGGTTCCTTCAAGAAGATCAAAGCCATCAATACAGAGAAAAGGGACTCTGCATTGACAATCGGGATTGAGATGGACATTCCTAAAGTTTCGAGGCCCTTGTAGGATAGCGTACGGGCACATCCAGGGGCAAGAATACCTGCTAAGATAAAGATGTAAATCAAGTCCAGCTTTAAAAACTCGACCGGCACAAATATGAGAAAGAGGACGATGAAGATTGAGAGATTGATCGTTAATGTAATAAAGGCCGCCACAATCGGAAAAGGGGTCTTCAGTAATCCCTTTCTCACAAAAAACACATCCAGCCCATAGCTGATTGCTGTAATCAATGCAAAGGCAATGTCCATAAAAGTGGAGCCCCACTCGGCTTATGAAATGCTACGCCCTGCCTTTGTCTGGCAGGGCGTAGCAGGGTGACTAAAGAAGAGGGGGCAACGTGATTCGCTCTATCTTATTCTTGGAGCATATCCTTGAATTTTTCCACCTTGGGATAGGTGTCTAACAGTACCTTGGCAAATTCCTGACCGGTCAAGGAATGAAGAACCATCTTTCTTCTCTTTGCCCATTCCACAAAACCGGGTTCTTTGACCGCTTTGGCAAAAGCTTCCTCCAATATTTTCACGACCGCGGGCGGGGTATTGGGTGGAGCCTCGGCACCGCGGATGGCCGGGAGAGACGTGATCTCAAACCCGAGGTCTTTGGGAATCGGAACGTCTGGAAGATAAGGATCGCGTTTATCACTAAACAGAAGAAGAGGCCTCAACTTGCCAGCCTGAATGAGAGAAATCGCAGAGGTTGACAGGCAAAGTGTAAAATCGAGATGCTTGCCAGCCAACGCAGCAGTACTTCCCGCAGACCCTTCGTAAGGCACCCAGTTGACCTTGATCCCCAACTCATCCAAAGCCACGAGACCGGCAAGATGGGTCGTGCTTCCTCTTCCCGAAAGCCCTCCCGAGAGGGGTTTCGTTTTTGCAGCCTTCAAAAATTCTTCGAAAGATTTCCAGGTCTCTGCATGAACGACCAAGAGCTGATTGGTACGGGCCCAAGCATAGACTGCCGTGAAATCTCTGGTTCGATAATTCACTTTTCCCATATACTCAATGATGATACTCTTCGGAAAGGTTGAAACAATTAAGTTGTAGCCATCGGGTTCGGTCTTCTGAAATTTGTCAAAGGCAATCTTTCCGCCTGCCCCGCCCTGGTTCTCGATCATCACGGTTACTCCCAGGTGTTTCTGAAGAAAGGGAGCGATCCCTCGTGCTTCGGTATCCTCTCCTCCACCAGCATCAGCGGTGGCGATCAGTTTCACCGGCTTCTTAGGGAAATCCGCACTGTTTACCATTGGGCAAGCTAAAAACAGGATTACTCCAAAAAAGAACAATAAGGCCGAGATCTTCGATAGGTTCTTAAACATGTTTTTCCTCCTTTCTCTTTAATTTATAATGCCTCAAGTCCATTGATCAATCCATCCGTCGGGGATCAATTCAACTTCCTCCAATATTGCGAAATCGGGATTGGGATCGTAGTTTTCAGGATCAAACCTGTTCAAATCCCGTATGAAATTGGACCGCCTCGATGTATTCCGATTGATCCTAAGGGGTAATTGAACTCGGTCCCCCCATCGATTCTTGGGGTGGTCTTTCGGATAGAAAGGAATCTTTATGAGATTGGCTCGTTTCAGAACCGTTTCCATTAGCTCTTTAAGTCGTCTTACTTCGACAGGACTCATGAAAAAGATCACGACATGAAAGCCGACCGTCGGAAATTCCAACAGGATCTGTTGACGCTTCAGTCCCATCTCCATTAAGGTCTTCACGATTCGAATCGCTTCTTTTCTCTTCTCCTCAATCCCTGAGAGTAAAGAGTTCCACTCTTGATCCCGAGGGAAAACGTCCACGTCAAAGAGGCCAAAGCCGACCTTCTTCGAATCGTCCATATGGTAGATCGCATAGGTTTTTCTCAAACGGACATGGTCCAGGAACCTCTCAAACGTCAGCCCCTGTCCCGCAATGTCCTGATATTGGCCGTCACCCCCCTGCTCCGCAATCACATCCTCCCGTCCTTTGTAGAGCCGGATGAATTTCTTGTATCGGCTTTGCCACTCCCGACTTGTCATTTCCTGACCCATCTCTTCTGTCTCAGCGTCCTTCCTCTCATCCCATTACCCCAGAGGGCCAAGCTTTTCCTCAAGGACCGAAATAACGAATTCCATGTCGAGATCCCTCAGAGTCTTTCTTGACGGGATACCTTTCTCATTCAATCCGAAACCGAGATAAGTCTTTTCTCTCATCTCGAAAAATTTCTTTCGATCCAGAATCTTGGGCACCCCATATTTGCTATAGATCGTTTCGTCAAAGAAACGGTCAGGAAGGATATCGTCCCGAAGAGGAACATATCCTTCGCGGATTGAAACAGACCGCTCCATGATCGAAGCCCTGAGGATCAGGTTTTTCCAGTCTTTTTCCGACAAACTCCAACCGCAAGCCCCTTCAAGCAT
Organism: Thermodesulfobacteriota bacterium; assembly: GCA_041947025.1. Classification (GTDB taxonomy): domain Bacteria; phylum Desulfobacterota; class BSN033; order BSN033; family UBA1163; genus CAVTZZ01. The sequence goes on along the minus strand of JBHGBJ010000090.1, from coordinate 5,166 downwards.
GGGCCGGGCCCAATTGGCGATGCTACCAAAAGGCTTAGGAATCGGAGCCCGGAGAAAGGAGCAAGCGGTGAGGGAATCAAAGATGATCCGTACGGGATTGCCCCGTCCTCCATGGAGCTCTCCTGCGGGATTCACAACCAGACCCACGGCATCGGAGAGGCTTCCCCGGGGCTCATAGGAAGTAATGGCCACCCCTTTGTTGGTCATCGCATATTTCTTCGCCGATTTGTTGATCAAATCCGGGGCAAATTTGAGTCCTTCTGCAAGCTTATCTCCGATTCCCTCGCGATAAGCAATCTTCTTTAAAATCTGACAAATCGCCTCCAAATTTCCCCAGGTCAGATCAATTCCGCCCAAGTCCTCCTTTGAAACCAGGCCTCTGTCGCAGCATTCCATCATCCATGCAACCACTCCCGAAACATCTTCGGAATCGAGACCTAGAACATCGACATACGTTGAAAGGTAAGTCTGGACATCATAGCCCGGAACCATCACATTCGCGTTCCAACCGCCTGCATTGTCATGGCGGATCTCGCCTATGGTCGGCCCGTAGGGAGGTTTTCGCCTGATATACGGAACCTTACATCCGACGTGACAAAGATTGCAGGCGTCGCTCCAGAGTTTTGCAGCCTGTTCCAATTTTAGGGGATTGCTCAAATCACAGATCGAATCCCAACCCAACTGCTTATTCTTGATTCCCTCCGTGGTTTTATAGTAACGCTCCGGCATGCTGACACTATGCCCCCACCGGCGTCTTCCGACCTTTTCCTCCTTATCCTCCTTCAGCCATTTTAACATCACGTTGTAAAGGAGGTCGGGCTTGACATAAGACGGAGACTTGGTTCCCTTGACGGCGATGGCCTTTATATTCTTAGACCCCATGACCGCCCCCATTCCCAGCCGGGCTGCGTGGTGGTAAAAATCGTGGTCAATCGAGGCATTTCTTACAAGATGCTCTCCGGCAGGTCCAATCGATACGATCCGGGTGTTCTGATCATCGAGATCTTTTCTCAGCTCCGCACGAAGCATCTCCTGGCCTTCCGGGTTGCATTGGCCCCAGAGATGGGAGGCATCCCTGATCTGGACGTCATCGTCTTTGATGGCGATGTAGCTCGGTCGCTCCGCTTTCCCTTTGAGAAGGATACCTGCATTGTAACCTGCATAGATCAATTCAACGCCGAAGTGTCCGTTCAGGTTCGATTCGCCCCGGAGAAGGGTAACGGGAGAAAGAGCACTGATATTGGTTACGGAGCCAAAAAGTCCTGTGATCGGTCCCACACCGAGATAGAGGATATTCTCCGGACTCAGGGGATCCGTACCCGCCGGCACCCGGTCCCACAGGATCTTCGCCCCAAGCCCTCTCCCGCCGAGATATTTCTTGACGTCCTCTGTTAGATCGACGTCCTTTCTCTCACCCGTGGCGAGATCAATCTCCAATAGATTAAACTTCTTCTCATCCATCCTATTTCTTATCCTCGAATAGCTCTTCCGGACTGATTTGGACTTTATTCCTTCGCAGGGGCTGAAGTCTTTCAGCCATACAATCCGCCTTCTCATCGGGATGAATCCGCTGCATGTGCTGCGGATATTGAGGATTCATGTACTCCAGGGCAAACGAAGGGCAGATCTCCACACATTGGGGCCGGCGGAGGCCGTCTTTTTCGCATAGGTCGCAGACCATGGGGTGATTGTGCTCGGGAGGATAGAACCGGGGAATCCTGGCAGGACAAGCTTTGAGGCATTTGGCACACTTCGAACCCAAACACCTCTCTTCGTCCACCACCATATGAAACTTCTCAGAGTCATAGTGGATGACGGGTGGATCAACCGGACAGGCCTTTTCGCACTCCCGTTCCTCCGCGGAACACTGGCTGCAGACATTCTGAAACGATTTCGGAGCAGGAAGGAGATAACGAAAAATCCTGATCCTCGACAATTCCCGATGGATTACCCCGTAATGGAACATGGAACAGGCTACTTCGCAAAATCCGCAGCCGATGCAGAGATCCCATCTTGCCTCAATCAAGGCGACTCCTTCCGGGTAAGGAATATTCTCCAGTCCCCAGCCTTTCTTGTTCTGCATTGCCTTAACGTATTTCGATTTCTCGATTTTCTTAACCATTTTCTTCCACTCTCCCCTACCCCGCCTCGAGAATTACATCGACTAAGGCGGGAAGCCTTTTTTCCTTGACCACCTTCAAGGCTCTTTGAAGGGCCGGTCGCAAATCCTCGGGCCGGCGCACCGGGCCTTCTCCATAAATTCCGTAAGAGTCCGCCATCTTTGCAAAGTCAACCGGAGGATTGTCCACGTGGGTTCCGATTCCTGCGTTCTCGACCGGCCGCTCCCGGAACTTGGCGATTTCGATTTGATGCTTTTCGGAGTTGTAGAACGATTGGTTATTGTTCATGACGATCAAGAGAGGGATCTTGTGATGGGCCGCGGTCCAAAGAGCACTTGAGGTCATCAACAGGTCACCATCGTCCTGAATATCGATACAGAGTTTTCCCGTGCCGAGATGGGCCAAGGCGCCCCCGAGGGCAGCTCCCATGCCGTAGCCCACGCCCCCTCCGCCGCTCGTCCCGAGATACTGGTAGGGTTGAGTCCAGTTCCACAGCTTCCGTGTCCAAAGGTTCGCATCTCCGTTGACCAGAACCCAGTCTTCCTTCTTAACCGTCTCCCCTAATTCCAAGGCTAACAAAGCCAGGGAGATCTCCTTACGCTTCGCCGCAGCCTGAGCCTCATCCAGCCACTTAGCCCGCAGACGATCGTGCTTCTCTTTAATGGCGTTGAACCGGGCCTGGATACGCCTCTTCTTCTTCTGATCATCCCCGAGCATCTGACTGCAGAGGCGAGTCAGCTCAGGCAAAGCAACGGAAGTCTCTGCAGTGATCGGCACATCCACAGCCTGAAGACACTGGCAATCACCGGCCCAGCTGTGAAAGAGCATATCGTTCATCGAAATTTGAATGATTTTACCGGATGGGTTGTTCACATATTCAGAGACACGGGTGGTCCGATTCAATGCAGTGAGCGAACCATAGAGATCCGTCACGTCCAAAGCGAGGATCACGTCCGCCTCTTGCAGAAATTCCTGCCCTCCACCCGTGACGTCCAAAGGGTGCGTATTTGGAAAATTGAGTCCATTCGCCTTACGATTCCCCGCCTTATCGATGACAGGGATCGCCAACAGCTCGGCCATCTCTATCAATGAGTCCACGGTCTTAGGATAGCGGCCGAGGTTCTCGACAATAATCAAGGGCGATTGAGCGTTGACCAGGAGCTGAGCGGCCCGCTGTAAGGCCTCGGGGCTCCCCTGGACAGGACCATGGCCCGAGAACCGGGTGAGGTCCGGTATCTCAATCTTCTCACGAACCGGATCCTCCTGCAGATCCGCATCATAGCAAAGATAGACAGGAGCGCGGGGTTCAGCCATGGCAATACGGTAGGCGCGAATAAAGGACATGGGCACGCTTCGAAGGCTGTGAGGTTGATCGTCCCACTTCACATAATCTCGGATCTGGTTTCCCTGGACCATGGCCGTATGGATCCAATCGATCCAGGGACGCCGCCGGCTCGTATCGACGGGGCCTGTGCCCCCGAGAACGAGGACAGGCACCCGATCACACCAGGCATTATAAATCGCCATGCTTGCGTGCTGCAGGCCGACAATATTGTGAACAATCGCTGCCATGGGCCTTCCCTTGGCCTTCGCATAACCGTGGGCGATGGCGACCGAGATCTCCTCGTGGCAACAAAAGATCACCTCAGGGTTATGGTTCCCACCATAGTTGACAATGGAATCGTGAATGCCCCGGAATGTCGACCCGGGAATCAGCGCTGTATACTCAATATCAAAGGCTTTCATGAGATCCACAATCAGATCGGACCCAAACTTGGGATCCCTTTTTTCGGTCTTGCTCCGCACGTTTCCCATTTGAACCTCCCCCACCCTGCAATTTTCCCCCTTGACGGGGTACTTGCCGCTCAGCCCCCGTCCGCGAGACCGAGAACAAAGATCTCCTCTGCCTCCGGGTCGAATTGGGTAATCTGGGCTCCCGGCTCCCCTCTTCTCACAATCTTACAGGCAACAAAGCCTTGCTTCAGACAATCTTCAAATTTCTCCCGAGCGATTCGAGTTTCGGCCGGGGAACACGGGTCCCAAGAATATTTCTCTTCCTCATTCCCGTTCAAGATTTGGAGGATTCCCATGTCTTTACCCTAAGTTTGAAAGAAGGTTCCCCTCGGTGCTCGTTGGCATGAGCGACCAGGATATTTCCAGCCAAAGAAACAAGCCACTCCTCTTAAACACCCCTCTTCAGATAAATCGCATCCCAGGCAGCAGCATCGAGAGATTCGCCCGTGATTCCCATGGGCCCCTGACTCGCCAAAAAAACCGCCACCTTCTTGATCTGGTCAGGTTTCCGCAGCGTGGCCTTCTTTTCGGGCGACGCCTGAGCGTGGGCTCTCGTATCCGTCGGCCCCGGCCGCAGCGCATTGACGTTGATGTTAAACTTATTGACCTGTGATGCAAGGGCAAGGGTGAAGCCTTCGACCCCGAATTTCGTGACGCTATAAACAAGACTCCGTGTGGGCGAGGCGAAGGAGATTTCCTTGGTCCTCCGCCCTGCTCCGGAAGACATGGTGATGATATTGCCCGATTTCTGTTTCATCATCGTTGGAAGAACCGCTTTGGAGCAAAGAAATACACCCCGGAGGTTAACTTCCATCGCATTATTCCACTCTTCGACTTTGATTTCAGTGATAAAGTTGGTGGGGCCATGGGCGACAGCGTTGTTGACCAGGATGTCGATCCTCCCGAAGGTCTCCAGCGTCCTTCTCACCATCCCTTCCACCTGCTCTTCATGAGACACATCCGCCCTGACGGCCAAAGACTTTGCATTTAACTTTAACACTTCCCTTGCCACGTTGTCGATATCCGCCTGGGTCCGGGAAACAACAACCGTATTTGCTCCCGCCTCGGCAAAGGCCAGAGCAATCGATCTGCCGATTCCCATACCCGCGCCAGTGACAATCGCCGTTTTCCCATCCAGTTTTCCTTGAGCCACCGTATACCTCCTTCGTTAAGTATTCGTACACTTCCGAGGGAGCTCCCCGGCCACAGGCCGGGGCTTCCCGGAAAGGTATCATCGTTCATATTGTGCCCC
>JBHGBJ010000009.1:0-78069 GCA_041947025.1 Thermodesulfobacteriota bacterium | reverse complement strand
AATAAAATAGTTATCATTTCATTGGTGGCTGAAAATGTTTGAGAATCTTACGTCCAGACTGGATGGTATCTTTAAGAGACTGAAAGGCCATGGGAAATTGACCGAGCTGAATATCAGGGAGGCCCTGAAGGAAGTCAGGATTGCCCTGCTGGAAGCGGATGTCAATTTCAAGGTGGTCAAGGATTTCATCCAATCGGTCGAGCAGAGGGCAATCGGTCAGGAAGTGATGGATAGCTTAACCCCGGCACAGCAATTGATTAAGATCGTAAAAGATGAATTGACATCCTTGATGGGAGAAGGAGAGCAAAAGATTCAACTTTCCGGAACCCCTCCTGTCCCCATCATGCTAGTGGGGCTTCATGGCTGCGGGAAGACGACCACCGCGGCTAAACTTGCACGGTACTTTAAAGAGAGAAAGAAACGGCCTTTTCTTGTTCCTGCTGATGTCTACCGGCCAGCGGCCATTGAACAATTACAGAAATTGGGGGAGGAATTAAAGGTCGATTTTTACCGTCCGGACCCGGCTGAGACTCCCTTGGATATCTGTCTGAAAGGAAAGGATGTCGCCCTCAAGGGAGGGTTCGATCTGATGCTCATCGACACGGCTGGGCGGCTTCACATCGATGAGGCATTGATGCTGGAATTGAGAGAGATCAAGACAGCCCTTAAGCCGAAAGAGGTCCTCTTGGTTGCGGATGCTATGACGGGACAGGATGCGGTCAATATTTCCAAGAGCTTTAATGAACGGCTGGGCGTCGATGGAATCGTTCTGACCAAGATGGATGGGGATGCGCGGGGAGGAGCAGCCCTTTCGATCAGGTCGGTCACAGAGAAGCCCATTAAATTCATTGGCATGGGTGAGAAGCTGGATGCCTTGGAGGTTTTCCATCCCGATCGGATGGCCTCGAGAATTCTGGGAATGGGCGATGTGCTGACTCTGATTGAGAAAGCAGAGTCCGTTATCGATGAGAAAAAGGCCAAGGAATTGGAGAGAAAGATCCGGAAGGATTCCTTTACACTCGAGGATTTTCGGGATCAACTTCAGCAGGTTCGAAAGATGGGTTCCTTGGAGTCCATCCTTGGAATGATTCCGGGTCTCTCAAAAAAAATGAAGGGGATGGGGAGCCTCGATTTCGATGAGAAAGAGCTGGTCAGAGTGGAGGCGATCATCAATTCCATGACCATGAGAGAAAGAGCCAATTATATGATGATCAACGGAAGCCGGAGATTAAGGATCGCTCGTGGAAGCGGGACGAGCGTCCAAGAAGTGAACCAGCTTTTGAAACGTTATGCCCAGGCTCGGAAGATGATGAAACAGTTTGCCAAGATTGGAGAAAAAGGATTCCAAAGGGGAAGAATGCCCTTCTTTTCATAAAGTTCAAAGCTCAAAGTTGAAAGCTGAAAGGTAAACCCTGCCTGTGGCAGGCAGACTTTGAGCCTTGAGCTTTCAGCTTTAAGCATAACTCTCTGCAATTCATTCAATTCAAGGGAGGTGATCAAAGAGAATATGGCTGTCATAATGAGACTGATGAGATTTGGCGGAAAGAAAAGCCCGTTTTACCGAATCGTGGTTTCGGATCGTCGAACTTCGAGGGGAGGAAGTTTTATCGATCAGGTGGGAACTTATGATCCTAAGAAGGATCCTGTGGAGGTCCGATTCAAAGAAGAGAAGGCGATTCAGTGGCTGAGGAAGGGAGCCCAGCCCACACCGACCGTCCGTCAACTTTTGATACAATCGGGTGTTTCAAAAAAGTTGTCGGAAGGCAAGATCGAATAGATTGCCTTTTCCCAAACCTTTGCTTTTTTCGGATCTCTGTCAGGTCTGCTCTGGAAGTGGAGGTGGGGTGATGAGCACAAAAGATTTGATCGAATATATTGCAAAGGCATTGGTCGATCATCCGGATCAGGTGAGGGTTTCTGAAATCGAAGGGGAAAGAACTTCGGTCATCGAACTCTCTGTGGCTAAGGAAGATTTGGGGAAGGTGATTGGTAAACAAGGCAGGACAGCCAGGGCCATTCGGGTCATTCTTGGGGCTGCATCCGCCAATTCCGGGAAACACTCTGTATTAGAGATCATTGAATAGAATCGTTCGGCTGGTTCGGTGCGTGAGGTTGCTTTCAAGCTTTTGCAAGGTGGGTTTCTTCAGTAATGATTCGGGAGAAAGAACTGCTTTCCATTGGCAGGGTGGTCAAACCCCATGGCGTCAAGGGAAAGATCAAAGCGGATTATTTTGGAGAGGATCTTAGCCGTTTCCCTCTGTATCAAGAGGTTTTCATCAGGAACCATGTGGGTCGACCGCAGGCCTACGAAATCTTAGAGGTGATCCCTCAACCACCCCGTCTCATTCTTCGATTGAAAGGAATCGAAAAGAAAGAAGAGGTTGAGCCTCTTCTGGGAAAAGAGATCCTCATCGAGAGAAGGTCTCTACCGGCTCTTCAAGAGGGGGAGTATTATTGGTTGGATATTCTGGGAATGCTCGTGGAGACGGAAGAAGGCAGGAGCCTTGGAAAAGTGAAGGAGATTTTGCCCACGGGAGCCAATGACGTCTATGTCATTGAAGGGAAGAAGAGGGAAATCTTTATTCCAGCGACGGAGGAAGTGATCCAGAGCATCGATATTAAAAAGGGGAGGATGAGGGTTATCCGGATGGAGGGTCTATGGGAGGATGAGGATGAAGTTTGATATTCTGACCCTTTTCCCCGGTATGTTCTCTTCTCCCCTTCGAGAAAGCATCTTGGGAAAGGCGATAGAAAAAGGGCTCATCCAAATCCGGACCGTCAATATACGAGATTTTGCCTTCGATAAACACCAAGTGGTCGATGATACTCCCTATGGAGGAGGCCAGGGAATGGTGATGAAAGTGGAGCCTCTTGCCCGAGCAATCGAGCACGTAAAGGCCCAAGCGCCATCTGCGTGGACGATCTATTTGACTCCACAAGGAAAGCCGTTCAACCACGAGAAAGCTCTTGCCCTTTCATGCAAATCCCACCTGATTCTCCTTTGCGGCAGGTATGAGGGAATCGATGAGAGAGTAAGAGAACTCTTTGTCGATGAAGAGATCTCGATAGGAGATTATGTTTTAACCGGAGGGGAATTGGCAGCGATGGTCGTCATCGATGCAGTCTCAAGACTTCTGCCTGGGGTCTTAGGATCAGATCGATCCGCAGAGGAAGATTCCTTCTTCAACTTCCTTTTGGAATATCCCCAGTATACCCGGCCTTTCGATTTCAGGGGAAGTTCGGTTCCGGAAGTCCTTCTCTCCGGGAACCATTCGGCCATTTCACTCTGGAGGAGGAGACAGGCCCTCAAGCGGACGTTAGAGAGAAGACCAGATCTCTTGGCCAAAGCCGATCTTTCCAGCGAAGATAAGGAACTCTTGGAAGAGATCCGTAGCATACGATCGCCCAAAAACCATGAAAACTGTAAGACATAGTCTTCCTCCTCTCTTTAGCAAAGGGAGGAATGGGCGGATTTGGATGTTGGAACTGGATTGGATGTCAGCATGAGGTCTCATATCTATATCGGGCTAGTCCACCATCCAGTTTATGACAAGAGAAGAGAGATCGTGGCCACCGCCGTCACCAACTTTGATGTCCACGATATTGCCCGTTGTGCCAAGACATTTGGTTTGGGTGGTTTCTTCGTGATTACCCCTTTGGAGAGCCAAGTTGATCTGGTTGAAAGACTGATTCGGCATTGGTCGGACGGAGCAGGATCGGTTTACAATCCGACACGAAAGGAGTCTCTCTCTTTGGTTCGGGTTTCCCGAACCATTGATGAGGCAAGCCAAGAGATTTCTGAACTCTGGCAGAAGAAAGCGAAGAGAATTGCAACAGGAGCCTCTTACTATCCTAAGAGCATTCGTTTTGGAAATTTGAGGAAGTTATTGGAAGATCGAGGCACGCCATACTTCCTTCTATTTGGGACAGGATGGGGTTTAACGCAGGAGGTGAAGGATACCTCTGACTATGTCCTGGCACCGATTGAAGGAAAAGGATATAATCATCTTTCAGTTCGTTCGGCCGTCGCCATCATTCTGGATAGACTGTTGGGCGATCGAACGGAATAACTTATTTCGTCTATTTTGTTTCTTTAGTTTATTTAGTCTCTCTGGTTAAACCAACCAGAAAGAAGAACCAGAGAAACCAAATTAACAAGCAAGAGGGAGAAAACGATGAATCCAGTAGAATTAGTTGAAAGGGAACAGTTGAGAACAGACCTCCAAGATTTCAGGGTGGGCGATACGGTGAAGGTCCATGTAAAGATTGTGGAGGGAGAAAAAGAGAGGATTCAGCCCTTCGAGGGAGTGGTGATTTGTAAGAAGAGAGGCGGAATTCGCTCCTCCTTTACCGTGAGAAAGATCTCTTACGGAATCGGAGTGGAGAGAATTTTCCCCTTGCATTCACCCAGGATCGATCGGATCGATGTCATCAGCCGAGGCAAAGTGAGGCGGGCCAAGCTCTTCTATCTGAGAAATCTGAAGGGGAAGGCAGCTCGGATCAAAGGCCAGAAAAAAGCCGAAGCTTAGGATAGAAATTCCAATAATCAATTTCCAAATCCCAAATAAATTCAAATTTCCAATTTTCAAAACTATCCCTATTGAAATTTTGATCAGTGGGATTTGGTTATTGAGAGCGGTTTAATTTGGAACAGCGGTTATTACGCTAGCACAGGGCTCACCGCTATGCTATTTGATTCTCTCCCAATTCAGCCCAAGGATTATTTCGAGAGGATGTATTATGGTCAGGGTTATCAGAGGATTGCAGGGGTGGACGAAGTGGGAAGAGGGCCTCTGGCCGGACCTGTGGTGGCGGCTGCTGTTGTCCTGCCCAAAGATGGAATCGAAGAGGAGCTCTTCGATTCAAAAATGATTTCGTCGGCAAAACGGGAAGAACTTTACCGAGTCATCCTTTCAAAAGGGCTGGGAGTCGGGATTGGAACGGTCGGGCAGGATGAGATCGATCTCCTCAATATCTTTCAGGCCACGTTAAAAGCGATGGCTCTGGCCGTCGAAAATCTTCCTTTCCTTCCAGACTTTCTACTGATCGACGGCCTTCAGGGTCCCACGCTTCCCATCCCGCAAAAACCCATCCGGAAAGGCGATCGTCTTAGCAACTCCATTGCTGCTGCCTCCATCGTGGCGAAAGTGACCCGGGACCGGATGATGATGGAGTGCCATCAGAAGTACCCTCAATATAATTTTGCCAAACATAAGGGATACGGAACCAAAGAACATCGGATGGCCATTGAAAAATTTGGCGTCTGCGAACTCCACCGGAAAAGCTTTAGAGGAGTAAAAGAATACCTATGATGGGGAGACAATTCTTCAAGGATTAGACTCCATCCCTGATGTCATTTCCGTGTAGACGGGAATCCAGAAAGGAAGTAAGGTTCATGGATTCCTGCTTTCGGAATGACGAAAATGGCAGCAGTCTTGGCTATGAAAAAGAAAGAACTCGGCAGGAAGGGTGAAGATTTGGCCCTTCGGTTTCTGAAGAACAAAGGATACCAGATCGTCGAAAGAAATTATGCTTGCAAAATGGGAGAGATGGATATCATTGCGAAGGAGAAGGATATTCTGGCCTTCATTGAAGTGAAGACCCGCACCTCCACTGCTTTCGGCCCTCCTCAGTTGGCAGTCAATCCTAAAAAACAATCTCAGATGTCAAAGGTAGCCCTGAATTTCTTAAAAGAGAAACAACTCGAAGATGCAAAGGCCCGCTTTGATGTCGTAGCCGTTCTTCTTGGCCCGAAGGGCGCGGAGATCGAACTGATCAAAGATGCCTTTGATCTGAGATGGGGATAAAAATCGGGACACATACCATTTTTAAAATAGCAGAATCGTTTTCCAAAGAATAGGATGTGTCCCGATTTTTGTTTCTACTTGTGCTGGTGAGCGATTTTCGCCTCTACGGACGGAAGTTGCTCGGCAGCTTCTTCCTTCGGGATTCTCATCGCATAGAATGAACGCCATACGAAGATGACCCCGACAATGAAGATGGGAAGAGCGATATACGGAGCAAAGTTCGTGCCACCCCCTTCTTTCGCGCGTACGGTCATCTCAATCGCAATTTCGGTCGCCAGCAGGCCGAAAAGAGTCGAGAACTTGATGATGGGGTTCATGGAAACGGAAGAGGTATCCTTGAAGGGGTCACCCACTGTGTCGCCAATGACCGTTGCGGCGTGAAGGGGTGAGCCCTTTTCCTTCAGGTCAACTTCGACGATCTTCTTCGCATTGTCCCACGCGCCGCCGGTGTTTGCCATGTAAATGGCCTGGAAGAGGCCGAAACAGGCAATGGAGATCAGATAGGCCACAAAGAAGTTGGGGTTGAGCAACGCAAAGGCGAGGGTCATCAAGAGGATCGCGATAAAGATGTTCCACATTCCCTTCTGCGCATACTGGGTGCAGATCCTCACGACGGTCTTGGAATCCTCGATATCGGCCTCTGATTTGTCCAGGTTCATATTTTTCTTGATAAACTCAACCGCCCGGTAAGCGCCGGTGGTCACCGCCTGCATGGAAGCGCCAGCAAACCAGAAGATCACGGCCCCGCCGCAGATCAGGCCAAGAATGATCGGTGCATCCGTCAGCTGAACATGGAGCATGTTCTTGCTCTGGAGGAGCAGGATGATCGCGAAGATCATCGTCGTAGCACCGCACACCGCAGTGCCGATGAGCACCGGTTTGGCTGTTGCCTTGAAGGTGTTTCCGGCTCCATCATTGGACTCCAGGTAGAATTTGCCCATTTCGAAATCGGGCTCGAATCCGAAATCCCTCTTGATCTCCTGCTTGATGCCCGGGATATTCTCGGTCTGTGCAAGCTCGAATATGGACTGGGCGTTATCGGTGACCGGGCCATAGGAATCTACGGCAATATTGACCGGGCCCATGCAGAGGAATCCGTAAGCGACCAGGCCGAAGGCGAAGATCGATGGATAATTGATGACTTCAGGCGGTATGTAAAGGCTGACGAAATATGCGATCCCGAGAAGGAAAGCAATCAGCAAGCCCATGTAGTAAGAGCTGAAGTTACCGGAGACGATACCGGACAGAATGGTCAAAGATGCACCGCCCTCGCGCGACGCAGTCACAATCTCTTGCACATGCTTCGATTTGGAGCTCGTAAAGATCTTAGTGAACTCGGGGATCAGAACCGCCGCTAAGGTACCGCAACTGATGATCATGGCAAGCTGCCACCAGACATGAGGCATCGGGGTAAGCACACCGTCCTTTAGAACCTGAAGGTCGCTGATCAGGAGGTAACTCATCACAAACGAGGTGCTGATGCATAAGGTAGCGGCGATCCAGATCAGTCGCATGAGAGGCTCTTCGAAATCAAACTCTTTCTTGCCCTTATACTTGGCAGAAGAGATCGCTTGGTTGACAAAGTAGGAAAGTCCGGAGCAAAAGTCCATCAGAAAGCGCATGGTGAAAATCCAGACGATCAGCTTCCCCTGGATGGCTTCTTTAACCGTCAGGTCAGAGCTGACAACGGCAAGGGTGATGAAAGAGATTAGCGCAACTCCGGTAACGCCATAGGTTTCGAAGCCGTCTGCCGTGGGGCCAACACTGTCGCCCGCGTTATCACCCGTACAGTCGGCGATAACACCCGGGTTACGGGGATCGTCCTCCTTGACTTTGAAGACAATCTTCATCAGGTCGGAGCCGATGTCGGCGATCTTGGTGAAGATACCGCCGGCGATACGGAGGGCTGATGCACCCAGCGATTCGCCAATGGCAAATCCGAGAAAGCAGTACCCAACGATGTTCCGGGGCACGAAGAGCAGGATGATCACCATCATGACCAGTTCCAGGGAGATGAGGAAGAGTCCCACGCTCATGCCGGAGCGAAGGGGAATGTTCACCACGTCCCAGGGATTCCCCGCCAGCGATGCAAACGCCGTACGGGCATTCGCATAGGTATTAATCCGGATGCCGTACCAGGCCACCGCGTAGGAGCCGCCCATACCCACGACCGAGAAGAGCAGGACCAGAAGCAACGTGGCAAGCCCCTCGCCTTTTAGAGCCAGGAAATAGAAGGTCATGCAGGCGGCAATGAATAGGAACAACAAGATCAGGAATTTACCCTGCTGAATCAGATAGGTGCGGCAGGTCTGAAAGATCGTTTCAGCCACCTTGAGCATCGATTCATGGGCTCTCAACTTCTTGACTTGGTGGCGCAGAAACAAGCTGATACCCAGTGTGCCAGCAATGATGCATGCGCCATAAAACAACAGATTCCAAGGTTTTATCCCACCCAGCAGAGTATATGGAGCCCCCTTATGCAAATCGGGGATCGCAAGATCTGCCTCGCTCGCAAATACCACAAACGGGAGGAACAAGTGTGCCACTGCCATCAACAACATTAACTTTAGCCAAACATTCTTCAGTCTCATAATCTCTTCTCCTGAAATCGAAAATGTCGCATAAATATAATTTAATGTTTGCAGGAAATCAAGAATTTTTTCACAAAGTTTCTTGAAAACGAATGTAAAGCAGCTATAAGATATTACATTTACACAACTTCTTTATTCTTCCTTCAAAAATTTGGCGGTCTCTTCCGGAAGGGAAACATTGATAAAGATTCCGGATCCCATTTCGAATCCTGCGGGCGTAGTCAATCTCGGAATAATTTGAAGATGCCAATGGTAGTAGTCCTCGCCTTCATCCTTGATCGGTGCGGTATGGAAGACGAAGTTATAATCAGGGTCGCTCAGTTTTGAGTAGAGCTTGAATAGGGTGGTTCTTAAGATCTTGGCAAATTTTTTTGAATCCTCCATCGAGATTAAGCCGAAGGAAGCCTGATGTTCTCTCGGAATGATCCAGGTTTCGAAAGGAAGTCGTGATGCGAAGGGCTGAAGGACGATAAACTTCTCAGTTTCCATAACGATTCTTTTTCCGAGGCTGAGCTCTTCTTCGACGAGGTCACAATAGACACAGCTCCCGTGATCATCATAGTATCGGGCTGCCTCATCCAGTTTCCTGCGGATATTGGATGGGACAACGGATGTCCCGACAAATTGAGAATGAGGGTGTTCCAGGGAAGTCCCTGCCCCTTCACCATGGTTCTTAAAGATGATGATCAGCTTGATCCTCGGGTCCTCCCTTAAGGCAAGATATCGCTCGCGGTAGGCGAGAAGAACCTCCTCCACCTGTTTATCCTCCATTAAGGGAAGTAATTGATTGTGGAAAGGAGTTTCAATCACGACTTCATGGCTTCCCACTCCATCCATCATCCTGAAAAAACCTTTTTCTTCCTTTCTCTCCAAGCTCCCTTCTGGAGAGAGGGCTGGAAACCGATTGGGCACCACCCTGACCCACCAGCCTTTGCTATTCGCAAGACCACCGCTTCGATAGGCAAGGGTCTCGGGAGGGGTAAGATGCTCGTTGCCCGGACAGAAGGGGCAGTCTTCCTTATAGGCAGGTCTTGCAATCGCAACGTCGCGCTTCTTGAAATCGTGGGGTCTCTTGGAACGCTCCGTTGCTATGATCACCCACTCTTTTGTAGTACGATCCTGCCTTAACTGAGGCATAGTACCTTCCGATCAAAGTTCCTGCCTTCCCCCGCCTGCCGGCGGGCAGGGCAGGCAAGCAAAGCTCAAGGCTCAAAGCAAAAATCCTTTCAGCTTTAGAAACATTGGCCTTAACCTAAGGCCCAGACCAACCCCAGAACAGCACCCAATGGAATGGAGAGATAGGGGTTGCAGGTAAGGGCTCAGGAGCTTCCCGTAGACCGGGTGAGATAGCTCAAACCGAATCCAGCCAAGCCCCCCAGGATTACACCCAGTAGAATCTTGAGAACCATAAATACCTCTTCTAAGAAGATTATCATCTCGTTTGCTCTAAAGCAAGGAGATGATTTTACCTTGATGCCTGTAATTTCCGGGGGAATTACGGGTAGGGGAGACTTAAGCCTCCCTGCCAAAGGGCGACCTGCCTTCGCCGAAGCGGCTTTGCGCAGGCAGGCTGAAGTCGCCCCTACCCCAGTTCAGTGACGCATTGCCGAGGCCGTAAATTTGACTTGAATAGGACTGTTGTTTGATTTAAGGTTAAATGCATGGGCTCATTGATTGTCCTTCTTCTCATTGGAATCATAGCGATTTCTACCGCTTCCATATTTGTAAAACTCTGTGACGCCCCGATCTTAATGATCTCAACGTACAGAATGGTTCTTGCTTCCCTGGTACTGATGCCGTGGGCGGGTTACCACAAGGTATGGAAGAGCTGGGAAAAGAAAGATCTGGCCTGGCTCGTCTTCTCCGGGATCTTTCTGAGCTTCCATTTCGCCTCATGGATCGCCTCACTCAAATATACCTCGGTGGCAAGCTCCGTTGTCCTGGTTACGACCCATCCCATTTTTATCGGCATTGGAAGCTGGGTCTTTTTAAAGGAGCGGCTGGGTTTCAATCTGATTTTGGGAATCGGATTCTCGGTCGTCGGCAGCGGATTGATTGGATATGGAGACTTTGCCTTGTCGAAAGAGGCATTAATGGGTGATGGATTAGCGCTTCTAGGGGCACTGGCTGGCTCAGGATATTTTTTAGTCGGAAGGAAGATGAGAAAGAGTAAAGATCTCATCGCTTATATCTTTCCGGTTTATTCAACAGCTGGATTGGTATTGATTCTCTTCTCCCTTTTCTTTCGACAGCCCTTCTTTGGATTTTCACCTACCACCTACGTCTTCCTGTTCCTGCTTGCCTTCGTACCCCAACTGATCGGCCACACCACATTTAACTGGGCTTTGAGATACTTCCCGGCGTCCATCGTATCGATCACCATTCTTGGTGAACCTGTGGGATCTACAATCCTGGCCTATTTTATCCTGGGCGAGGGGCTGACCTTCTGGAAAGTCTTGGGAGGAATTTCGATCTTCGTTGGAATACTCGTTGCCCTCAGGAAGGAGGCTTAATTGAAGTTCGTCGTTCATGAACATCATTCGACTCGCCTTCATTTTGACTTCCGCCTTGAGATTGGCGGCGTGCTTAAATCTTGGGCCATCCCAAAAGGGCCTTCCATGAATCCTTCCGATAAAAGGCTTGCGGTCATGGTCGAAGACCACCCCCTCGAATATGGGGAGTTTGAAGGGATCATT
Source organism: Thermodesulfobacteriota bacterium (assembly GCA_041947025.1). Lineage (GTDB taxonomy): Bacteria > Desulfobacterota > BSN033 > BSN033 > UBA1163 > CAVTZZ01. Next base: position 66,975 of record JBHGBJ010000009.1, on the reverse strand, counting down.
CCTCAGGGATACTATGGAGCTGGTCCGGTTCTCATCTGGGATTCGGGTAAGTTTCAGCCCGAAGGAAACCCTGGGCCTGCTGTAGAAAAGGGGAAGCTTACTTTCCATTTGGAGGGAAAGAAATTGAAGGGGATTTTCTCTCTTGTCTTAATGAAAGGAAGGGGTTCGGGAAAAGATTGGCTCCTCATCAAAGGAAAAGATTCATTTATCAAGGAGGATTGGATGATAAAGGAAGAACTCTCTCCGACGAGAATGAAGAAACTGAGCGAGAAGATCCCTCCCTGCGAAACCAGTTGACCTCTCCCAGGTAAGCACCAAACACAAGATTCCAAACGGACTTCTCCCTCTTTGGGAGCCTGGCTGTATCCCCTGGCGTAACAGTAGGCGCATTGAAAAATATACCCACGGGTGGGGTGATATTGAGGGTGGGAATCCCCCTGAGATACCAAAAATAAGCTGAGGTGAGAACCTTCCTTCTTCTCAACTGTGGAATAATTTCGTAACCCTCCATAGAACCAATTTACCCCGCTGTCCTGAAAACATCAATGGTTAAGGAGATATTGCTTTTCCTGTGAAGAATCATTATATTTACCGGAAATTGACCCTTCGACTGAACCAAGCCCTGCTCTTTAGAAAGGGTTAAGGGCGAGTTCAGGGTCAACCCTGAGCTCGCTTCGGCCTTTAGGCCGAAAAGCCGAAGGGTTGATCGGAAAAACGGAGAGATGGAGCCTAGAAGCGCAAAGAGGATATTGGTTGTGGATAACGAGGAGGACACGGTTGAGATGATCACAAACCTTCTCGAACTCGAAGGCTATAGGGTCTTTCCTGCCCACTCCGGCGCGGAGGCGATGAAATTTTTGGAGATAGAGAGGCAGAGCGATTTCGAGGTCGAGACGCCCGTTGACCTGATTCTTCTCGACGTGCTGCTGGGTGATGAAGACGGAAGGGATATTTGTCGAAAGATCAAGGAAGACGAAAAGATGAAATTCATCCCGGTGATTATCCTTACGGTTCGATCAAGCCTCCGGGATAAGATTGATACCCTCAATCTGGGAGCAGACGAGTATCTGACCAAACCTTTTATCAATGAGGAGTTGCTGGCCAAGGTGAGGGTGATGCTCCGTATCAAAGATCTCCATGACCAGCTGAAGCGGGAGAAGGATAAGAATATCCTCCTCACTCAGGCCCTGGAGAAACGTTATAGTTTCGGAAATATCCTGGGAAAGAACACCCGGATGCAAGCGATTTATGAGTTGATCTCAGACCTTTCAAACACCGATTCGACGGTCCTCATCCAGGGCGAAAGTGGTACGGGAAAGGAGTTGATCGCAAGAGCGATCCATTTCAATAGCCATAGAAAAGACAAACCTTTTGTGGTGGCCAACTGTTCGGCCTATTCCCAGAATCTATTAGAAAGTGAACTCTTCGGCCACGAAAAGGGATCTTTTACAGGTGCGATTCGGCGGAAGATTGGTCGATTTGAACTGGCCCACGGAGGGACAATCTTCCTCGATGAGATCGGTGAGGTTTCTCCTCCCACACAGATTCTTCTTCTGAGGGTCCTTCAGGATCATCGGTTTGAGAGGGTAGGCGGGGAGGAGACGATAGAGGTCGATGTAAGGGTTATTGCTGCCACGAATAAGAACCTGATGGAAGAGATTAAGAAGGGGAACTTCAGGGAAGACCTTTATTATCGTCTGAATGTGATCCCGGTCTTTATCCCGCCTTTACGGGAGAGGAAAGATGATATTCCACTTCTGGCATCCCATTTCGTGCAGAAGTCTTCTCAAGAAAAGGGGAAGAACCTAACGGGCATCTCTCCGGAAGTGATGGAGATCCTTCTTGCTCATTCTTGGCCTGGAAATGTTCGTGAATTGGAGAATGTGATCGAGCATGCAATCATCGTCGCAAAACAGGAGAAGATACTGGCCAAAGACCTTCCTCCCTATCTTCTGGAACAACCCTTGACAAGACCGGCGATTTCCCTCCAAGAGCACGAGAAGGACCTTATTATTAAGACGCTGGAGGAAACCAACTGGAATAAACATCAAACAGCCAAAAAGCTGAAAATCACCCGCTCAACGCTTTATGGCAAAATGAAGCGTTACGGGTTGATAACGAGTTGAAGTCAATACACATATGTCTAAAATTATACACATTCTAATTTACTGTAATTATTAGTTATTTAATAGATAATAGGTAAATTATTGAAGTGAGCTGTCTAAAAACGTACACAGCGATATCTGATTGCCTCCTGGAACCTATTGATTTTCCTGCCTATTGATCGATTGCCCCTTTTGGTATGAAAATTGCTGATTACCTCGATATAATTGAAGAATTGGGGGTTTATTATGAAGTGTGATCGTTGCAATGGGACCATGGTCTTCGAAAAATTCTTTGGCGTCACGGAAGAATTTTTTGGGTGGCGATGCGTCTTTTGCGGAGAGATCGTTGACAAAGTGATCCTTGAGAATCGCCTCGAGCAGAAGCGATGAAATCCCTTTCGAGAAAACGAATGAAAAAGTTTGCCTTGGAAGGGAGCAGATGAGGAAGAGCAAGATTTGCATCATCGACCGCGATCTCGCAAACCGTGGCTACCTTAGAGAATGCCTTGAAAAGCTTGGACATTACGTGTCTACGCTCGACAATGCCCTGCAGATAAAGGATTTCCTCTCAAAAGAAGATTTTGACATTGTTATCTTGAGCACTGAAACCCCAGGAGTCCGGGAAAGAAATCTTCTTCTCGAGATCAAGAAAGCAACTCGACCGAGAATCCTCCTTATCGTCTCGGAAAGAGGGGATTCCTTCCTCAAGGAAGCCATCGATCTGGGAGTCTATGGCTTTATTCACAAGCCCTTTAAGGTCGACGAGGTCTGTACTATGGTCAACCATTTGACCAAACAACTAAAGTAGGTAAAGATGGATAAGGGAGCTATTCTCCTATGGAGGACCTTTGGAAGAACATCCCGGAATTTCCCGAGCTTAAGGGTTTATCCCTCGAAGATAAGCCACTCTTCGACAATCTCTTCAACCTGTTTCCTCCCGTGATTTCAGAATTTACTTTCTCCAACCTCTTCATCTGGCGATATGCCTACGAATTAAGACTCAGCCGTTTTCGGAATCTTCTCTGTCTCTTGTCGGATCGAGGAGAGAATTCTTTTTTCTTTCCTCCCATTGGAGCAGGAGATATGATAGAATGTTATCGAAATCTGCTTCAATATCTTAAGGAGAGAGGGGCTCACCCTAAGATCAGCCGGGTTCCCGAAACTGGGGTTTCGTGGATCGATTGGAGAAGGGAGGGCTTTGTGGTTGAGCTTGATCGGGCTCATAGCGATTATGTTTATCGCATGGAAGATTTGATCAAATTGGAGGGGCGGAAGTATCACCGTAAGAGAAATCATATCAAACAATTTAAGGAGAAGTATTCCTATGAATACATTCCGCTCAGTTCAGAAAGGATCTCGGAATGTCTTCGGTTAGAGGCGGAGTGGTGTGATCTCCGCCACTGCGAGGCGGTTCCGGGTTTGGCCAATGAGTCCGTTGCCATCAAAGAGGCCCTCACGCACTTTAATGAATTAAAGCTGAAGGGAGGAGCGATTCTGGTGAAGGGGAACTTGGAGGCTTTTACCCTTGGAGAACCGCTCAATCAGGATACCGTTGTCATTCATATTGAAAAAGCTAATTCCGCCTATGAAGGTCTTTACCCGTTGATCAACCAGGCATTCTTGGCAAATCACTGGTCAGAATATACCTATGTCAACCGGGAGCAGGATCTGGGTGAGGAGGGATTGAGGAAAGCAAAAGAGTCTTACTTTCCTCATCACATGGTCAATAAATACAATGTTATCCCGGGGTAAAGAAGAAGATGATGATTTAAGGCGATGAAGGAATTGGGTGCATTGGGTAACCAAGGAGCCGCTTTATAATAGAAAAAGGTGAGAAGGCAGGCTGTGCAGGTAGCTTGAAGGGGGAGGATCACCAGAGAGGGGATTCTATGGTTGGATGGGAATATCAGATTACAGTTCATCAACTTCCGGAGAACCTGGTTCAGCGAGAGGGCACAACATTTGAATGTGATCAGGATGGCCTCTGCTTTATCCATGACGCCTACCCCAACGGGATTCAATGGGTGGAGGAGCTCTTTCGACAAAAGGGCGAGCAGGGGTGGGAACTGGTTCAATCAGGGTACCATCATCGGGAACTCCTTTGCATATGGAAGAAGAGAAAAGAAGCCGAGAAGGCCTGATGCGGCTTGTCCTCTCGCAGATTGAAGAGAGAGGGGCTATCCCGTTTGCTCAATTTATGGAAGGGTGTCTCTATCATCCGGAATACGGGTATTACCGGTCAGAGAAGAGAAGGACGGGCAAAGATGGAGATTACTATACCAGTCCCTGTGTCCATCCTCTCTTCGGATATTTGATTGCCAAACAGCTTTCCCAGATGGCAGAGAAATTGGGAGGAGGAACTTTTGATGTGGTCGAGATGGGCGGGGGACGAGGTCTCTTATGCATGGATGTACTCGATTGGGCGAAGAAGAATTCCCCGGGTTTCTACAAACGTCTCCGTTACCACCTGATCGAGACTGCCCCCAATTTTTTGAGAGAGCAGAAGGAGAAACTTTCCGGATACTCGGGGAAGGGAAAGGTCTTTTGGTTGGATCCCCTGGAGCTCGAAAAGGAGAAACTGAGGATTCAAGGTTGTTTTCTCTCCAATGAGCTGATCGATTCTTTTCCTGTCCATCGCGTCGTCTTGGACCAAGGACATCTGAAGGAGATCTACGTCAGTCAAGAAGACGGCCGATTGAAGGAAGCATTGGGAGAGCCTTCCGATCGAAGGATTTCCGATTATCTTGGATCGATGGGTGTGATTTTGGAAGAGGGCCAGAGGGCAGAGGTGAATCTGGAGGCCTTGGATTGGATGGAAAAAGTGGCCCGATCTCTGGAAAAAGGCTTTGTCCTGACGATTGACTATGGTTACCTTGCCGAGGAGCTCTATGCCCCATTTCGCATGGGGGGGACATTTCGATGTTATTATTGCCATCAGACCTATGATGACCCTTTCGAAAGACTGGGCGAACAGGACATGACCGCTCATGTCAACTTCACCGGTCTCGTGAAGAAAGGGGAAGAGGTAGGCCTTAAGTTTACAGGTCTGGTCTCTCAGTATCACTTTCTTATCGGATTGGGTATTCTTCAGGAGATGGAGTCTCTGCAGAGAAACCTTTCCGAAATCGACGGATTGAGATTGAGGCTTTCGCTAAAACATCTGATTGAACCGGAAGCAGGGATGGGTGAGGTTTTCAAGGTGTTGGTCCAGCATAAAGGGATCGAGAAACCTCAACTGGACGGACTAAGGGAGCTGAGATCGATCCCTTGGACATGAAAATCCCGTCTCGTTCCTGATGCGGTGAAAGAATTCGTTTCGTCAGTCTTCGTCCCGGAAGGGCGGGTGGATTTTCGAAGCTTTAGAATGCGGGCGTTGAGGGCAAGGGTCATCTGCCACCGTAATAAAGGTACAGGGTTGTGCACGGTTGCCGCAGAGTGCTTCAATTTCCAAAGGTTGCGCTCTAAAGCTTCTCCAATTCACCTGTCCTTTCAAGTTTGATTCATAAGTTCAATTTTTTCGTACTTTCCCCACGGAAACGGGGGATCGGAGTGATTGGAGTAAGCGTTGAAGGTGCTGGGAATCTTTGGAAGTCCGAGAAGGGGGGGCAATACAGATATTCTCTTGGAGGAAGCCCTCAAAGGCGCGGAGAGGGAGGGGGCCGAGGTGGAGCGCCTTCACCTCACCGATCTTACCCTTATCCCCTGTAGGGAATGCCACGGGTGTGACAAAGCCGGCGAATGTGTTGTTCTGGACGACATGCAAAAGATCTACCCAAAATTGGTGGAGGCAGACGTTATCATTCTCGCCTCCCCCATATTCTTTTATGGCATCACGGCGTGGGCGAAAGCCCTGGTTGACCGATCTCAAGCGTTGTGGGCAAGGAAGTACCTTGTCAAAGACCCCTCTTTGGGCAAGGGAGGAAAGAAAAGACAAGGGTTCTTCATCTCTGTCGGAGCGACAAAAGGGAAGAAGCTCTTCGAAGGGGCGATCCTTACGGTCAAATATTTTTTCGATGCCCTCAATGTGAAATATGTTGGCGAATTAGTCTTCCAAGGGATCGATGCCAAGGGTGATATTCTGAAGCATCCGGAGGCAATCCAGGAGGCCTTTGAAGCTGGAAGGAGATTGGTATCCCCTAGTCTTTGACTTTCCAAAAGGGGGAAGAATTGTTATTTTTAAGTTAGAAGGGAGGGAAAGTAATGCAACTCAAAGGCAAGAAAGTGGTTCTTCTGGTGGAGAACCATTATCAGGACCTGGAACTATGGGTTCCTTACTATCGATTGAAGGAGGAAGGGGTAGAAATTACGGTTGTCGGGTCTGGAAGCAGCCGGACCTTTACAGGCAAATATGGCTATCCCATTGATACGGACAAAGAAGCGAAGGGGATCGATATATCAAAATATGACGGGGTGGTGATCCCCGGAGGGTATGCGCCGGATATAATGAGACGTTATCCGGAAATGGTGAGGATTGTCAGGGAGGCTCATCAGAAGGGAAAGGTGATTGCAGCGATCTGCCATGCCGGCTGGATGCTTGTCTCTGCTGGAATCTTGAAGGGGAGAAAGGTGACCGGTTTTTCTGCAATTAAGGACGACTTAGTTAACGCCGGTGCAACTTATGTCGATGAAGAAGTGGTGAGAGATGGAAATCTGATCACATCGAGGAAACCCGATGACTTACCTGCTTTCTGCAGGGAGATCATCAAAGCCTTAGCCGAGTCATGAAAGAGGAGGGAGATATGGCGAAGGAAGTGAAAAGAATCTATGCCTGCCAGCATTGTGGTGCCGAAGCGGATCTGACTCTCGAGGGGTTTGAAGGAGTGGAGGATGTGATCCGGAGGGGGAAGAAGCTTGTCTGTAGGGCGTGCGGACAGGAGATCACTCTGAAAACAAGTTCGAAGGATGCCTATGTGTGCTCGCATTGTGGTGCCGAGGCGGACATGACCCTCGAGGGGTTTGAAAGCGTAGCGGATGTCGTCAAACGGGAGAAGAAGCTGACCTGCAAGAGTTGCGGACAGGATATGCCGTGGACGGAGCGAGAGGATATCCGGGCGATCAAGGTGGCCGTAGAGGCCGAGAGGAATGCTTATCAAATCTATTCAAAGGCTGCAAAGAGGACGAAGAATCCGAGGGGAAGGGATATGTTTCAGCAGCTTTCCGAATTCGAGATGAATCATTACCATAAATTGCAGGGCCTTCTTAAGTCCCTCCAGGAGAAAGGGGAATGGATTCTCTATTCCGGGACCTCCCTGAAGAAGAAGACGATTCCCCTGCAAGGGGAAAAGGCGAAAGGGCAGGAGCAGCTGACCGATATGGATGCTTTAAAGATGGCAATCCGGGAAGAGAAAAAGACACAAGGCTACTACCGCTCCATGGCCGAGCTGGCAAAGGACCCCCGCGGGAGGGATATGTACAAACGGTTGGCTGATGAGGAAGCCCTTCATGAGAAGGTCTTAAACGATCAATACTACAGTCTCCATAATACCGGCGTGTGGAGCTGGGGAGACTGATTCGAATGCGGAGTGCAGATTGCGGAATGCCCGTTATCCCATCCCTCTCCTCTTGTGGGAGAAGGAAAGAGTGAGGGGGGCGGTGTAAGATGGTAGAGGAGAAACAGAAGAGCAGATCGAAGATCATCGTCAATATTGAGGACATTCATTGCGGGGATTGTGCCCTCAATATCGAGCGATCGGTGGAGCATGTCCCGGGAGTCCTCTCGGCCGAGGTCAGCTATGTCCTTTCAACGGCGACCGTTTACTACGACCCTCACCGCGTAGAAGAAGAGCGGATTAAAAAAGCGATCACCAAACCCGGCTATGCGGTCAGGGAGACCTTTGCCGAAAGAACTCGAGTCTTCTGGAAGGAGAGAAGGTCTTTTATCTTTCTGAGTCTCTCCGGAGTGACGCTCTGTTTCTCTTGGATCTTTGGATGGATTGGTTTGGGACCGCTCTCTCTCCCGACTGTCCTTGCCATCATCTCTTTGATCATTGGGGGATATCCCGTGGTGAAGAGTGCGATTCAAACACTCCTCATTCCGGATCTAAATGTCGATACCCTCGTCTCCATTGCTGCCATTTCAGCCGCCGCTGTGGGTGCCTATCAGGAGGCAGCAACCGTCATCTTCATTATGCTTCTGGGTGAATTCTTGGAAGGATTTACGGTTGGGAAGACCCGGAAGGCGATCGCCTCTCTGATTCAACTCTCACCGAAGAAGGCTTGGGTGAGGCGTGAGGGCCAGGAGGTAGAGGTTCCGATTGAAGAGGTGAAGCCGAGCGAGGTAGTGATTGTCAAGCCCGGCGAGAGAATTCCGGTCGATGGTCAGATTATCTCCGGTTGTGCCTCGATCAATCAGGCCACTTTGACCGGAGAATCGAGTCCGGTGGAAAAAGAGATTGGGGATAAGGTCTACTGCGGAACCCTTAATGAGTCTGGCTCTTGTGAAATTACGGCCACCCAGGTGGCTGAGGATACCAAGTTGGCTCAGATCAAACGGTTGATCCTGGAAGCTCAGGCAGAAAAATCGCCCATTCAGAGGGTGATGGACCGCTTTTCGAGATATTTCATCCCGGGCATCATTCTCATCGCCTTAGGTACTTTCCTTGCCACAGGGGAGATCATCAGGGCCATTACCATCCTCATCGTTGCCTGCCCTTGTGCCCTGGTCCTTGGCACCCCAACAGCCGTGGTGGCTGCGATTGGAAATGCAGCCCGGCAGGGAATCCTGATCAAGGGAGGGGCCTATTTGGAACAGATGGGAAGGTTGAAAACTCTCTTGATGGATAAGACTGGGACCTTGACACACGGAAGGCCAAGAGTGGTAGAGATAAAGGCTTTGAATTCGATGGATGAGAGGGACGTTCTTTATTGGGCGGCGATTGCGGAAAAACGTTCCGAGCATCCCGTGGCGAGGGCTGTCACCGAGAAAGCGGAGGCTTTGGGTCTAAGCATCCCTCATCCGATTTCCTTCGAAAGTTTTAGAGGAAAAGGCGTCAAGGTTCAGTGGGACTCCAAGACCATTCTTGTGGGGAGTTCCGAAATCATGAGAAGTGAAGGGGTTGAAATTCCGGAATCGGCAAGAAGATTATTGGAGTCGAAGCAATCGGAAGGGATGACCGCCCTCTTTGTCACATTGGACCATCGCCCCCTGGGAATCATTTCGATTGCCGATACCCTGAGGGAAGGAGCCAAAGAGACGATCGATCAGATCAGGGAACAGGGTGTATCGGAAATTTGGATGCTCACGGGTGATAGCGGACTGGTCGCTGACCGGATCGGAAAACAATTAGATATCCGGTACGAAGCACAGCTCCTTCCCGAGGAAAAGGTCTTGAGCGTAAAGGAATGGAAAAGAAAGGGCCGGGTCGTGGCGATGATCGGTGATGGTGTGAATGACGCCCCAGCCCTGGCAGCCGCTGACATCGGAATCGCCATGGGAGCCGTGGGAACGGACGTCGCCATTGAGACGGCCGACATTGCCCTGATGACCGATGAGCTCGAAAAGATACCCACAGTCATTCGGCTCTCCCGAAAAGCCCTTCGGATCATTAAGGAGAACCTGATCTTTGCCCTCGTCTTTAATACGATCATGGTTCTTCTTTCGGCCCAGGGATGGGTGACCATGATTCTGGGGGCTGTGATGCATCAGGCGAGTTCCCTCCTCGTCATCTTCAACTCGATGAGACTCCTACGAAAACAGTAGTCTTATAGTCGCCTGGTCTGATGGTAGAATGGTCGAAAACTATAAGACCAATGGCGATCTGACTACATGACTAAAAAAGCTTGACCGGATAAGAAGGTTTGAATAAAATAAAAAAGTGTGGGATGGAAAGGAGGGCCTATGGACCAGAAAAATTTCAAAGAGATCATCAACTTCGCGATTCAAAGAGAGGTCGAGTCGATCCATTTTTATGGCCAGGCAGGAAAGATGGTAAAGCACTCTGGAACCAAAGAGCTTTTTTCAGACTTTAGGAAACAGGAAGAGGGACATCGGAAGAAACTCGAAGAGGTGCAGGCAGGAAAGATCGTGTTGGGGAAGATCGAAAAAATTCCCAACCTGAAGATCAGCGATTATATGGTTGAGGCGGAATTAAGACCGGAAATCTCTTACGGAGACATTCTCCGAATTGCGATGAAGAGAGAAGAACGTTCGGTCAAACTTTATACGGATTTGAATGAGAAGAACCAAGACGAAAATTTAAGGACTCTGTTCACCTTTCTGATTCAGGAAGAGAGCAAACATAAGTATTACATTGAAAAAATCTACGATGATGAGATACTGAAATGAGAACTGTCAGATGGTCATTGCGAACGAAGCCCTGAACCTAATAGGATACAGGGCGAAGTGAAGCAATCTCATTGGGTTGGATTCTTGATTTGTTTCGGATTTCGATATTAGAATTTTGGGCTTATTCCACCAAGGGGTGAAAAATGGAAAAATGGAGATGCAAGGTTTGTGGCTATATCTATGATCCAGCAGAGGGTGACCCCGATAATAATGTCCCACCGGGTACCCCTTTTGAAAAGATCCCGGAGGATTGGGTCTGCCCTGCGTGCGGCGCCCCCAAAGATATGTTTGAAAAGGAGTAGGAGGTCTTCATTCAATCTTACCGTCACTTTCCTCTCTGATCTTGTATCCGCTTATATCGGCAGACGACCCAAGCAGCCCCGAGTCCGCCTGCCCCAAGCAAGCTGAAGGCCCAACCCCATGTGACATACTGCCCGTGCCCTCGGGTCAATGGGTTGCTCCAATCCAGAAGTGCGCCAAAGGCCAGGGGCGAGATCGTGCCGGCGCCAAACCCTAAGAGGGAACGCAGTCCCAAGGCTGCCCCCAGGTAAGAGGGCTCCACCACCTCGGTGAGAGACGCCGAGAGAATGGGGGAGTCGCCAAGGGAGCAGAAGGCGTAGATCACCCCAATCCCAACGATCGCGAAGAGAGACAGCCCGATAGTCCATCCGAAGATGAGGGAGCAGAGTGTGCTCATGACGGCCAGTATAAACATGACCTGGCCGCGACCCAAACGGTCGGATAGGGTCCCCATGGATAAGGAGGCCATGAGGCCCATGACGTGAAAGAAGGCCGAGATCTGAGCTCCCGAACCGGCGGCCTTCACCCCAGATGCCCCTGCCACACCCAGACACGCGGCCATGAAGGCAGGGGTCCACGACCACATACCCTGGAGCTCCCAGTTGTGGAATGTGTACCCCCAGATGAGGAGCATGGCCCGGCGGTTTCCCAGGACCTCTCTTACGAATCTTTGCCCTGTTCTCCGCTCCGGGACGGGCACGACTGTGTGACGCAGGGTGAGCCAAGCCACAAGCCATCCCAGAATCGGACCGACGCACGTGAGGAAGAAGGAAAGCCGATAACCTCCCATGGGAAGGGCAAATCCGCTGATGGCCAAAGACAGCGCGTAACCAAAGGAGGTGCTGGCGATGAAGAAGCCCACGGCCATGCCTCTGCGGGCGGGGAGATATTGGTCTGCGATGATCATCACGCCGGTCGTGTACGTTCCTCCCATGGCGATACCCATCACGGTGTGCAGGATCAAGCCGGAAAGAAAATCCCTTGCCAGGAATGCGAAACCCAGGGAGCAGACCCCGGCCGCAAAGAGGGACCCCAGATAGACCTTCCGAGCACTGATCCGGTCTGCAATGACGGAGAAGACGACCAGGGAGAGTGCGTACCCCAACAGGAAACCACTGGCGATGGAACCCGCCTGGACGGCGGACATGGCCCATTCCTGTTGGAGGACCGAGAGGGCGGCTGCATAGGTCATAAAGACGAGGCCGTTGCAGACCCGCGACGCGCAAATCCCAGCCAGCCACAAATCGAACGTCGTCCGTTTCATGGGGAAGGGCTCATGATCATTTTCTCGTAGGACCGGAGGAGGATTGATAAACCTTCTTTAAGTCTTCGTAGTTCTTGATGGTCTGCCGGATCAATTCAAAATCTTTTTCTTTGAGAGGGCGGACAGGTTTGGCCGGGTTTCCAAGGGCAAGGGTTCTCGGCGGGATGATGGTGTTGGGTGTGACCAAGGACCCGGCGCCGACAATCGATTCTTCTCCGATCTCCGCCCCGTTTAAAACAATCGCGCCAATTCCAATCAGTGATCCTCTTCGGATGGTGCAGGCATGAGCCACCGCTCGATGACCGAATGCCACTTCATCCTCGATGATCAAAGGAATCTCTTTTTCCACGTGAAGGATGCAGGCATCTTGGACACAGCAATGGGACCCGATCCTGATGTAGTTCTGATCTCCCCGGACGACCGTGTGAAACCAGATATTGGTCCCCGGCCCTATTTCGACATCACCAATGACCATTGCATTTTCAGCGATGAAAACGCTGGGATCGACTCTGGGATATTTCCCATCATACTTCATGATCATTTTCTAAGCCCTTTCCGTGGCTACCCTAACCCCTCGAGCTCATTCGGGGCAGAATCGAATTGGAGCTCCTATCGATCAAATGGGTTTGATTTCTACATGGGCCATTTTTTCAAAGAAGGTGGCCAGTGCCGAATGATCCTCCTCCCCTCTTCCCTCTGTCATTAATGAAACGAAAAGCTGCTGGACAAAACCAGAGAACGGAATCGGGACTCCCAAATCCTTCGCTGCCGATAAGGCGTTATTAAGATCTTTATGATGGAGCTGAATCTTAAAGCCCGGTCTAAAATTCCTTTGGAAGATCATCGGGGCTTTTGCCTCCAAGACTTGACTCCCGGCTAGACCACCTCTGATCGCCTCGTGGATGGTCTGAGGGTTGAGGCCTGCCTTCGCTCCAAGACTGAAAGACTCTCCAACAGCAGCAATGTTAACGGCGACAATCATCTGGTTAACCAGTTTAGCAAACCCGCCGGCCCCGATCTCTCCGACGCGAACGATGCTTTTCCCCATTGCCCCAAGAATGTCCCTACACTCCCTGAAAACCTCTTCTTGCCCTCCAACCATGATTGCCAATGTTCCCTGAATCGCGCCGGCTTCCCCTCCGCTGACAGGGGCATCGAGCATCTCTATTCCTTTCTTCTTCAATGCCTTTGCTATTTCTTGAGTGGCCAGAGGATTGATAGAGCTCATGTCGATGACTACAGAATTGGATTTTGCTCCCTGAATCACACCGTCTTTTCCCAGGATCACTTCTTTAACCTCCGGAGAGTCAGGGAGCATGGTGATAATGATCTCCGTACGTTCAGCCACTTCCTTCGGAGAGTTTGAAGAAAGTGCTCCTTCTTTGACAAGATCTTCAACAGGTCCTCTCCTTCTGTTGTAAACGACCAGGTGATAACCAGCCTTGAGAAGATTTTTGGCCATCGGTTTCCCCATAATTCCTAAACCAATAAAACCGATTTTCTTCTTCATCATTGCTCTCCTAATCCCCTTCCCTTTCGAGAATTGCCTTGAGCGCAGTCTGACGGCTGCCTCTCTTTTTAGCCACCATCCCAAAGGCTCTTGGAATGTCTGCCATCAAGGACTTGGATTGCTCCGCCGCATCAGAGTAGAATTTGATAATCTTTTCCTCTATCTCCAAGGCTCTGCGCAATGCTTCAGAATAGCTTGTCTTTTCAGCCAACTCAGTTTTGATGACATACTTTTCGGGATCGATATTAAACGCAAAGCATCCTTCAAAGGCATCCGAGATCACGCCGTAGTAGGCCCTTTCAGCCTGCGTGATATAGCTTCTGTTCTCTTTGACAAAGGAAAGAAGAACATCCTTGTCCTTGGCATATCTCGCGGACAGGTCTTGATAGAATTTGGCGGATTCATTCTCAAGCTCCTTTGCAAAACTCATCGCTCCAGAGCAAGTGTTAATGATCATATCTATGAAACCTCCCTATATCAATATTTTGATTTAGGAATTGAGGAATTTAGGAATTCGGAAATCTAATCTCAGAATCCCTAAAATTCGCAATCCCTTAATTCGTTTAGAATTTCGCGCTTCGGATTTTCGACTTTAAAACCATCTCTGAACGACGACTTTACTTTCGGTAAAGAAACGGATCGCATCCTTCCCCTGGCCATGTAGGATCCCGAAGAAAGAATCTTTCATACCACTGAACGGGAAGAACGCCATGGGAGCCACAATTCCGATATTGACACCAATGTTACCGCATTCCACCCGGTATTGCACTTCTCTGGCCGCCTTTCCGTTCGTCGTGAAGATCGAGGCGGCGTTACCATAATTGCTTTTATTGATCCACTCGATTGCTTCATCGAGGTCTTTGGCCCTCATCACACTTGCCACAGGCCCGAAGATTTCCTCTCTCCCGATCGTCATCTCCGGTGTGACATTCTCAAAAACAGTGGGGCTGATGAAGCACGTATCCGGGTAATCTCCTACAATCGTTGATTTTCTTCCATCCAGGATGAGTCTGGCTTTTTCTTTAATCCCGATTTCGATATACTTCTTCGTCCTCTCTTTTCCATCGACAGACTGCATGGGACCCATCTGAATCGACTCATCAAGGCCATAACCAACCCTTATCTTAGCGGTGGCCTCAACAAAGGCATTCAAAAACTTCTTGTAGAAGCCGTCATCCTTGCCCACGATTACAAGATTGGCTCCTGAGAGGCAGCGCTGCCCCGAGTTGCCAAAAAAGGATGTCAGCAGGGCGGCGATCGTCGCGTTGATGTCAGCATCCGGCATGACCAGCAAGAAGTTTTTTGCACTGACCTGGACGGCCGCTCTCTTACAGGTTTCACCACATCTCTTATAGACTTCTCTTCCTACAGAAGTCGTCCCCACAAAAGTGACTCCCTTGATATCCGGATGCTCCATCAATATCTGTGCTGCTTCCGCCCCGCCATGGACAAGGTTATAAACGCCCGGTGGGAACCCGGCCTCCTCAACCAGTTCCGCAAGCTTGACTTGACTGATCGGATCTCTTGGCGAGGGTTTCACAATAAATGTGTTGCCCGTAGCCAGAGCAAACGGCGAGTACCAAAGGGGTACCATGAATGGAAAATTAAAAGGAGCAATGTGGGCGAAAACCCCTAAAGGCTGGTATATCACATATTCATCGATACCTGCTGCGATATCTTCTAAATTGTATCCCATCATTAAAGACGGAATACCGGTCCCCACTTCAACCATCTCGATTCCCCGTCTTGTCTCCCCTCTCGACTCATCAATCGTCTTGCCGTGTTCCATGGTCTGGACCCGGCTCAGCTGTTCAAAATTGTTCTCCATTAACTCCTTCAATCTGAAAAGGCATCTCACCCTGGCAAGGGGGGTTGTTCTTCTCCATTCGGGAAATGCCTCCTTAGCAGCATTGATTGCCGCAAGCACCTCGTCCTTCGTCGACATAGGAACTCGTGCCAGAAGTTTTTGGGTGGCTGGATTCTTGACATCCCAAACCTCTTTGGATTTCGACTTCACCCATTCTCCATTGATATAATTCTTCAGTTCCAAAACCTCTTTGATCGGTTCTTCCAAAATCGCCATACCTGGTTCCTCCTTTTCGTCTATTATGAATAAGCCAGCTTATAAAGTCCTATGATTTCTTCCTTGTTCGCCTGTCGCGGATTATTCCCCGGACTACCGCTTGCAATCGCATCCTCTGCCATCTGAGGGGCCAATTGATTCAGTTTTTCTTTATCGACTCCTAGTTCTTTTAAGGAAGGAATTTGGATATCTTTAATTAACTTCTTGATAGCCTTTCCGGCCAATTGGGCAGCCCCTAAATCGTTCAAACCCGCAATATTTTCTCCCATAGCCTTAGCAATATGCCCATACCTCCCTGGATTACCCGTCAGGCTAAACTCTGTTACGACACCCAAAAGAGCAGCATTTGAAGCTCCGTGGGGCACATGGAAATAGGCTCCGATAGGCCGTGACATACCATGGACCAGAGCCACAGAGGAGTTGCTAAAAGCAATGCCTGCCTGAAGGGCCCCAAGCATGGTTTTCTCCCTCGCCTCTACATTATCTCCATTCACCCAAGCCTGTCTTAAATTGCCGGAGAGGAGTTCAATGGCAGAAAGGGAGAAGATATCGCTCATGGGTTGAGCCTTTACTGAAACGTAGGCCTCAATCGCATGAGTGAGAGCATCGATTCCCACGGCGGCCGTTAAGCCCCGAGGGCATGAAAGGGTCAATAGGGGATCGACGATGGCCGCGTGAGGCATGATCAATGGGCTTCCGATGAGCATTTTTACATTGGTCTTGGCATCCGTAATGATGGTGAACTGTGTGACCTCGCTGCCCGTACCGCCTGTTGTAGGAATGGCGATGAGAGGAGCGCCTTTCTTAAGAATCTTATTGAGCCCTTTATACTCTTCGATAGAACCCGAATTGGTGACCATTACCGAAATGGCCTTCGCTGTGTCAATGGCACTTCCACCTCCAATGGCGGCCAAGAAATCACAGCCATTTTCTCTATAGGATTCTAAGCCTTCCCTTACGTAATCGACGGTGGGTTCAGTTGAGATCTTGTCGTATATGGCAAATGGAATCTTATGCTCTGTAAATGCCTTCTTGACACCTTCTAACATTCCTAATTTGGAGAGGATCTCATCCGTGACAATCAACCCTTTTCTAACTCCTAATTTCTTGCTCTCTTCTCCGACTTTCTCCGAGGACCCAGATCCCACAATTATTATAGGTGGAATAAGAAATGTTCTTATTGGTAACATGATAGCCTCCATTCTGTGTTCGACTGAATTTCCCTTTGTGGGAATCCTACCATCACTGATAAAATTAATGTTTCAACCCAAATCTAGTGCTTTCCTCTTCGCGGAGAGGAGGCAAGGGAATCGCACCGAATTTAGATTCTCGATACGTCTTTCTTTCTGAAGGGCAATGAGGTCGTCACTCACCTCCCGGACATGTTTGGTCATTTCTTCACGGGCCTTCTTGGCGTTTCTCTCTAAAAGAGCTTTATAGACACGCTTATGCGCATTTAGAACCTTTCTGGAAAATTCCTTCCGCGGCTGCAGAATTTCCTTGGTATCGATGAGGAGGTTCTCCACAAAATCAACAGTAAACATCAGGATCGGATTACCGGTGACACTTGCGATGGTTCGGTGGAATTCAATTTCATTCATGTGGGCCACAGTTGTGGGGTTAGTTTTTAGAACGTAATCACATTCTTCATTCAACTTTTTCAGTTTATTCAAATCTTCCTCAGTAATTAAGGAAGCGGCTTTTTCTGCAATATGGGGTTCTAAAATGAGACGAACCTCGGAAAGATCTTTTAGCGATAGATTCTTGAAGTGAAGGAAATTGATGAAACAGTCCCTTGCTGTCTTCACGTCCACTTCCGTGACAAATGCACCCCCTGAGGCGCCTTTTCGAATTTCCAAGAATCCTAATACCTCTAAGGATCGCATTGCTTCCCGAAGAGTAGCTTTGCTGACCTTAAAATTCTTCATCAACTCCCTTTCTGGTGGAAGTCTATCACCAAGCTTCAAAAGTCCCTCCAAAATGCCATTTCGTATTTGCTCAACGATGTGCTCAGACACCTTGTTCGATTTAACCGAATTAAACATTGAGAGGACTCCAGTATAAATATGGTTGCTTACACCCTAATCCGTAATCAGACCAAAAGGTTTACCTGTTCTCGCTGCTTCCCCTTTCACCCAAAGTCCTTTACATCTTCTCTGAATTGCCGGATCAAATCTCAAGTCGCCGAAAAACCCGATTTTCGCAAAGTTGGAACACACATTATTGAATGCCCATCTCTCTCCAAATCCTCTGGAGAACGTCGATCCACATCTTACCCATCCCTGGTCCCTGGACCAGAAATTTCCCCTTTCTTGACGAAGGCTATTTTATAGATCGATAAGCTCTTTTGAGCAAAGGGGCCACATAAGGGGATACCAGAGAAAAGATTGTAAGGACGATTAGAATTTTCGTGATGGGAGAGCCAAAGAAGATTGAATAAGATCCTCCGGATATCGTCAAAGCGCGATGGAAATTTCTCTCAACCATCGTTCCTAAAACCAGTCCCAGAATGAGAGGGATGGGGATAAAACCCGCCTTTTTCAAAATATAACCCAGGAGGCCAAAACCCACGCTCAAGATGACATCCTTCATCATGTTCCGGATGGCATAACTCCCGATGAGGCTGACGACAATAATTGCCGGAACAATGATCTCATTAGGAATAAGACTAATTCGGGCCAAATAGCGGGCTAGGGTAAAGCCGATGACCAGTATAAAAATCTGGGTAAGAATTAAAGCGTAGAATAGGCCATTGATCACATCTGCCTTCTCCGAAAAAACTAAAGGTCCAGGAATCAACCCGAAGGCAATCATGATGCTCAAAAAGACCGCTGCTCCCACACTGCCGGGAATGCCAAGGGCAATGGTACAGACTAGATCCCCAGGCATACAGGCGTTTGATGCTGTCTCGGCGGCAATAACTCCTTCTGGATCCCCTTTACCAAAAGTCTCCGGATGTTTGGATGAACGCACGGTGTCGGCATAAGCCACCAAACAAGAGGTGCTCTGTCCTACCGCGGGTAAGACTCCAAACCAGAGGCCGATCAGAAGAGACCGGACAATGGTCACGGGATATTTAAAATAAGCCTTAAACCCTTCCCAAAAGCTCCCGGCCAATTTCCCCATCTTAGAGATAGCCAGGGTCGTCTCGGATAAAGAGAGGGCTTGGGAGATAGCAAACAAACCCACTAAGGCTTGAATAAAAGGGATCCCATCTTCTAAGACATCCAGTCCAAAAGTAAACCGGGGATATGCTACGACGACATCATAACCGACGGTAGCAAATACCAGCCCTAAGATAGCAGAGATGAGGCCCTTGATTGTAGCCCCTTTGATCACTGAAGCAATAATACTCAGAGCAAAAACGGCAACCAGAAAATTCTCAGCAGGTCCGAACTTGATCGCAAATTCAGCTAAGATCGGAGAAAATATGATCAAAACGATAATCCCAATAATCCCTCCTACGATGGCAGCCGTGGCGCTTATCCCTAAGGCCACTCCTCCCTTCCCGTTTTCACACATGGGAAAACCGTCTAAAATCGTAGCGCAATTAGCAGCATCACCAGGGGTGTTCAATATCACGGCTGTAATCGAACCTCCATAGGTGCTGCAACGATAGAGTGTTGCCATAAAAATTAGTGCGGTAACCGGTGGCCAATTGAGCGCCAAAGGAAAGGCCATGGCCATGCCCGCGGAAGGACCTATCCCGGGTAAAACCCCTACGACCAAGCCATAAAAACCGCCCACGATTAAAGCCAACATATTCTGCCAAGTAAAGACAATCCTCATAATTTCATAAACATCCATTCTCTGACTCCTTCAGGACAAAACTCAAAGAAAAAGAGGTGTTTAGTAATTCCACAAAAGGCCTCTAAGCATGGGTACACCCATCAGAGAGGTAAAAAATAAATAAGTGATCACTGTAATTCCAAAGGCGATAATGATATATTTAAAAACTCCCTTTTTCTGCCCATGCAAAATCCCGAAAGCAATAAAGTAGAAGGGGACAGTTAAGAGAAAGCCTCCCAAATAACCGATAACCAAGGAGATAAGGATAATCAGAATACTCTGGCGTAATCTCCTTTTGCGTAACCCTTCTTCCAACAACTCATAACCCGCATCCCTTTCACTCTTTGCTTCCATCTGCTTGACCCATCTCAATTTCTGTTCCCGGATATCTAAGGGGGGAAGTTCTGGTTCCTCTTGATCCTCTTTTTTCTTTTTCCCCTTTGGTCTTATGAAGTCTTGAATAAAAGAGGCCACAATCAAGATGACAGCTACACTACATAGAATGTTAGGATAGAGACGAGATTGTTCTGGATATCGCTGACTCTCCAGAATCAATATTAGAAAAAAGAGTAAGAGCCCTGCCTTTACCATCGATTCAGTATTTCTTAACCACTTGATCATTTTTACACCCATTCAAACATAGTGACACGATTTTAATGATGGAACGGAATTTATGCTCCTAACCTTTTTCCTCTCCCCAAAATGGGCAAGGGGTGGGACGTAGAAGAAAGCACTGGGTTCTATTATTTTTCCCCGAAACCCAACTATTCGTCAGCCGAAAAAATTCAGGGATGGCTAATCCTTTCTTAACGGAGTTTTGGGAAATATTTGCTGAAACCGCCCAGAATTTCACACTCTTTTTTTATTTCTTCCCTCATTTGGTCAGCAGACATGGAGATTAAAAATACGTTTTTCTCTTTTGCCCATTTCCGATAATCAGGGTTCCCCAAGGTTTTCTTGAAGGCCGATTCTAATATAGCCACCTTGTCCCTTGACAGTTTTGGAGGTCCAGCGAGCGCTTTGATATGAGGAAGGGGGCGGATATCGTACCCCAAAGCTTTAGGTGTTGGGATTTCCGGGAAAACTGCATCTGCCTCGGTTGCGAAAGATAATAGAGGACGGATTTTTCCTCCCTTCACTAACCCTATTGCGGATTGAGGCATACTAATGGCGGAATGGATGTGTTTTCCCGCAAGAGCCCCGAACAATTCGCCTGCGCCATCGAACCCCACAAAACGAAGCTTCAACTTCATCTGCTCGGCCAGCAAGGCAGCTGCAAGAAGTGAGGAAGAAGAAGCCCCTGAACCCGTTGCACCTAAAGTGAGGGTTTCTTCTCTTGCCGCTTTTACAAATTCATCAAATGTCTTGTACGTTTCTGAATTTACAAATAGGATCTGGTTATCAGCCGCCCAGGCATATATAGGGGTAAATTCTTCCGCCCGCCACTTGACACCCCCTATTAGAACCTCTACAGAGGCCAGTGGTGGGAGCGCGATCGACCCAAGGGTATATCCATCTGGATCTGCCTTATAAAGAGTATTCCATGCAATGTTTCCGCCAGCACCCGGCATATTCTCCAAAAGAAGGCGGGTTCCAAGGTATTTCTCCAGATACGGGGCCGTACCTCGTATGATAAAATCGATGCTGCTGCCAGCACTTGTGAAAAGGATTATTCTAATATTCTTTCTTGGGTAACTTTCCTTTTCAGCACTTTGGACGTGCGTAGCAAAAAAAACGGAAAAAGCGACGATCAAGGATACAGCGAACATTAATTTGATTTTACTCTTTTTTTCCATTTTATCCTCCTTTTAAATTGACACTTCAAGGGGGTCAAGGAACTGTCTTTCCGTCCCCTCTTCGTCCACTACAAATGCCCAACTTGCTTCAAAGTTCTCCTCGCTTCTTTCTGCAAGGACTTCTATCCTCTTTCTTTCTCTTGTAAACGGAGGAGGGCTAAGAATTCCTTCCCTCACAGCTTTTTTGATCCCTTCGGGAGTTATATCAGGGACCCATTTTGCCATTAGAGAGATGGATTCATCCGGTTCAAAGAGAGTATCTCCCAGACTGTCTACCTTTTCCCCCAGATATTTTAGAAGGGATTCATCCGTTAAGCAGAATTGATTACAGGCGGCAAGCCCTTCTCTTGAATTATTGCAGCCTTCGATCAAAAATAGTTTGGTCACCCAGTCTAACCCGTAGACCAACGGATTGAGGTCTCTTTCCCCAATGACTCTGATAAATCTCGATAAGCGTTCAAGCTCCCTCCAATCTTCAGAAGGTGCTTTTTCCCGATCCAACATCGTCTCTATTTTCTTCATATAATATCCGATAAGAATATCGTTCACAGCATCAACAGTCTGGCCGTCGGTCCGTTTCACCCTCCAGTCAAACTTAAGGTCCATTGAAATATGTTTGAGATCTTTTAAGGGGTTCTGCAAAACAGGAGCATCCTTCAGATAACCTTTCTCAAAAGCAGCAATGACAAATGTATGCAGCAGGTCTCTCATGTAAATCTGGAGGTCACTCCTGGTCCCTTCCCAGTTGATATCATGAAACCTCCAGTAGAGATCCCTATTGGCATGTGGTTCATCCCTGAGGTTAAAGAGCCCCCGTTTAACTGTTGTATCCTCAGAGACTTTGCAGTTGACAAAATGGCTTCTGGGACTTATGACGAAGCAAATATCCTCTCCTACAAGTGTTGAGCCGTGAGCTTCAGCCGGGTCCTGTCCGCTGAATCGGGTGAACCGTTGTCCCTTTTCGTCCACCGCAAAAGGGACGTAACCGCCACTGCCAGTTACCAGAATCCTCGTAACGAGGTATGGGATCAATGCTCTCTGGGCATCCTTAGTTTCAGAGCTGTTGAATGTCCGTCGAAGAATGGTGATGTTTCCGTGCGTTCCACAGGCTACTGCCTCATAAAGCTTCTTGTTCTTTCGTAACGAGATGTTCGAGGTGTATCCATAGACCTGTCGGCCGATTGACTGCGATGCTTCCTGGGAGGCTATCCAAGTGAAGTACTCTGAGACTTTGGCATAGATCACCGCATCGAAAGGAGTTGTATAAACCGGGGTGGATATTTCCAAATGAAGCGCATCATCATAAATTCGCATTCCATTCTTACCAATGCACGGTGGCCGCGTTTCCAAAGGCCACAATCTACGGAGGGAAGTCTCATAATCAAAGTTTCCGTCCTCGCCCTTTAACCCCCAAACCGCGTTTGGAAAGAGTCGCCCCCTTTTTTTTAGTCCTTCAATAGCATTTGCGATCAGCTTTCTACGTTCTACATTGGCATCGAGGCTAAGCGGCGGATCTGTGTTCAAAATATATTCGTGTTCAATACCCCGTCCTCGTCTCATTAAGCTCATTTTTTGAATGCCCTCACTTTTATTTCTTTTATGGTATTTGAAATGGTATCCGAATCCCATGAGATGTCTTCTTTTAACTTAAACTTTTCGCCGTTGATCATAATAAAATCCCAGTTGATTTCATCCACATAGCCATTAAAATGTGCTACGATCTCGGTTCTTGCCTTTCCTCGAGAAGCAAGCGGAGGAGTAAAGAGAGCCTTCTCTATCTCCTCCGAATTCATCAACCGGGCGATATCGAGCTGTTCCTCCAATTCATCGAACAGCGGATCCGTGACGGCACAATAGGTGTTGTTGGCTGTTTCTTTTGGAAATGCAATGTCTGGATCGACATCGAAATAGTTTTGGAAATTCCATTCAAAGAGATCCAATTTGATGGCCCATTCAATCTTACGACTTAAAATCTCGAGGTTGTTCTTATCCAGATGGCCCAAGACTTCTCTAAATATCTTCTTCGCAGTCTCTTTTTCTTCATTCCATTCTGTTTCTTTGGCAAGCCTTTCTATAGCCTCGAGATAAAACTCCTGAAGATAATTGACAGCACTGATAAGTTTACCATTTTGTAAATGAATGGGAGGGTGAGCTTCCCAACTCTCCGATAAGAGACGGCCTGCATAAACAGGGTCTTCGATCTCTGGAACTGCACGAATAAATCCCTTTTCGATACACTCGATGACAAGGGATGTTAAGGCAAATCTTAGAAACGTGGAGACTTGAGACCGGGCTGGATCACCATTCAGAACCTGTAGACGGAAATAATTCTCATAAGCAGAAAGCGATTCACTACGCAGGCAGACCATCGGCACTGGAACGCTCACCTCAGAGGTGGGGTGTTCAATAAAGAACTGCCGGGGAGAAATTACCGGCTGATGATTATAATAACCTCCTGAACCACAGAGAAGCTGCCGCAAGACAAGGAACGGAACGAAAAGGTTGATTTTCTCTTTGAAGTCTTTTCGAACGCGGTAAGATTCATGGGCCCCTCGTGTAGTATAGCCTTCACCCGATAGATTCTTCGCAATCGATGTTTTATAGCACTCCACGTTGATGCCGCGATTCGTATTCAAAACCTGCGCCACGAGGCGGGCAATCTTTTCAGTGGCTTTATCATAACGTACGATGTCCAACGCGTTGTTCACCTCGGGCGTAGCGATTTCGAAGATGCGATATTTTCCTCCCTCGGGTCGCGAGATTTCATCAGCGTAAACTTTGCACCCATTCTTCAAGAAATATGCATGTTTTTCTCTGGCTTTCTTTTCGGAGAGGACAAAATTATCCCCACAGATCCGTTTTACTCCATCTGTTTCCAGCTGGTTTAACAGATCTATCGCGAAAGACTTTGTCATGTCTTTGGAATCCTTAGGTGAAAGTGCGAATTCGATCTCTTCACCTTTCAAAATATCGCCTTCACGCATATGCATCCTGAAGTTCAATGTGGCATCGGGTCAATCAGAAGCGATCCCTCAAGCCCCCAATTTCTTATTGACCCGGAGGAGCAATGATTTCCTCGTGAACCTTTTTCAACTTCCTTTTGACAATTTCTTTCATACTCTCTTTTATCTTCAAACCATCTTTCTGACTGCTCTGGCCTTCCTTTTCCTTTTTTTGATCCTTCTCTGGGTTCATTTCGGTTGGGTCACTCACTTTCTTCAAATTCCCGTCTCCTTTCTTCAAGGATCTTCTCTCGCCCAAATCGAAATAGCTGATGAAGGAAAGTGATCTGGGCATAATTGCCTGTGGGCAGTAAGATGAAAGTTTCATCTTCCCATTGAGCTTCATTCGAATCCTTCTTTGCTTCAAACATTTTCTTCAATGTCTCCGTATCGGTATAGGCACGGCTCACATTATGAAATTCAGTCTCAATGTCGTATTTGGGCCCTTCTCCCGGATAAACCTGAACGTCCCCCCTCTTCACGTCCAGATAGAACACGGGTTTATTATCTACAATGAAACGAATGGTCTGATGCCATCGGATAAGATCAGCCGTTCTTCGTCCGCCCGGAGTCTCCAGAGACATCTTAAAAAAAACTCTCGCCTTATCGGTTAGATTTTCCATCCATATCCCTCCTTATCGTTTAATCAAATTATCAACCACCGTGGGTAGAGGTCTTTCCGTCAATAGAAAGTCGGGATCTCCAAACTGCTTGGCGAATTCCCTTAGGCTTGGGTCGTCAAGAACAGTGAGATGACCCGCATCCACTACTTTTTCTCCATCTACATAGACAGTCGGATAGTAAGTATAGACATCCAGGTGGACGGTCGAATAATAAGGGCCTCCTCCACCAATACAATTACCAAAAGCAAGATGCAAAGCGACAGCACGGTCATGAAGATCCATAAACCACTGTACGGGACTCTGCCACGGCTTTGGCCAGGCATGAGGGTGAACGCCAAACATACACTCTGCCCCCCACCTTCCATTCTTATCCTTGTCAAGGATGTTGGTAATCCAGTCACCATAAATTCCTGAAGTGGTTGTTGCTCTATCATTCTCCACAGTGATCACTGCATCGCCAGGCTTCAGGTAGACTTCGGGTGGATTCCACTGAGGCATAAAAGCATCCACAACGATCCTGCCGTTATATGGCTTCCAGGGGACATGCCCGTAGATTGCGCCAGGAAAACCACCTCCCATCCAACCTCCAGGTCTCCTCTCCCGGATGGCATTGGCTTCGATATAGTCCGGGTGTAGACCCATAGTCACATCCGTACCGCTGGGGGTTGTAACTCGACAGGTCTTCCCTTTTATAAATCTCCGGATTACGTGTCTCGATATCTCACGCAGTAGTTCTTGAGGGTAACGGGCGTGAAAATCGGACATGTCCTGTACCGTGATCGTTCGGGTCTGATGCCAAACGACGGCATATTGGAAGCAAAATTTCTTTAACCCTCTTATCCCGCCATAACCCACTCCCATCATCCCCGAGACCTCTACGTTTCCCTCTTCCACAGGAGTCAATGTAAGAAACATGTTACATCCTTTTGCAGCTTCGTTGACGTAATCAGGAACCGCTCCGCCCCGAAGCATATCGTAAGGCCGGGTACGCAGTTCATAAGCGATGGCTCCACTTTCTTCCACAGCAATGGTGAGTGCCCTTATCACATCCTCTTCCGGTACTGGAGGAATGGTAGGGCTCACGATCATGATCTTATCACCCGTTTGAATATCACACCAATCCACAAAATTTCTTACCCCTTCCATTAATTCTTTTATCAACATGATCTGCTTCCCTCCTTTAAGAATGATTCGAGACGCAATGTCCGCTTAGAGATAAAAAGTCAACTAAAGGATTCATCCCTTTCTGCTCAATCCAAATTTCAATTGCGGGATATGCTTATATCAAGAGGAAATATTTTTGTCAAGAAAAAAATTGTAAATATTATAATATTTATATTATTTTGATAGTAGAGGACTTTTCAGAGGGGAAAGTCATCTGGCCTCCGTAGTAGCCCAGAAGACCGACGATGGGCGCGAGAAGGAGCATCATTATAAAATAGATGGGATTTGAAGCTGAGGTATTCGAGCTGCGCCAAAGGATGAGGATGATCTCGAAGATCAGGAGTAAGATGGAAATTTGAATCTTTCTTTTCACAAAAAGAGTGAGTTTAAGCCGGTAATTGACCCACCAGGTGAAAAGGCCGGTAGCCATTGCAAAGGGAGAGGCGATGGCTCCCAAGATCAGGAGGTAAAAACTAACGAGCGCGAAAGAGGAATTTTGAAATAGGAGATGAAGAAGAACAAAGAGCGAGGCACCCATCAAGAAGGCGATCGGAAAATGGACGATCATGGGATGGGGATGGCGTCTCGCCATGGGGAATCGCTGAAGGAGATTTTGGAGAATGGGTGGAAGATGCTTTAATTCCTCTGGTGCCCCTTTCTTCAAGACACCCACTTGGGGATAACGTTCGAGGACCTCGGGTCCGTGCGGAGCCGCAGATATCTCCACGCCGAGATCCTTTCCCGAGGTATGGCGATTCATGTGAAGGCCTGTTGACCAGAGAGGGCTCTTGGAGACATCATAGACGTTCCCTTCAAAGGCAATATAGACAGGATGGCCGTCCTTTCCGTTATAAGAAAGTAATTCTTCAGAGGTTAACTCTTTCATGTCTTTCCTTGCACAACCATGAATTGGGAGTTGAGGAATTTAGAGTTTCTATCTCAGGAATCCCTCATTCCTCAATAAGTTTTTTGGAATCCCTTAATTCATTTCTTCTTGGGTGGCCTTGAGAACTCTTCCACATAATAGGCCAAGGCCCAGCGTTCCTGCTCGGAAAGATGGGCCCATGAGACCATCGCGGTATTTGGGACTCCTTTCGAGATCACATCAAACACCTTCTTAACATCTCCCTTGGAATAAGTCCATTGATTCAAGGGCATATTGAAATCTCTGGGGTGAGGCTGGAGAAGGACACCGGCCGGACCCTTCCCGTCTCCCTTCTCCCCATGGCAGGTGAGGCAGTACTGACCGTAGAGTTTCTTCCCTTGGGCCAATAACTCAGGGGTCTTCTTTGGAATCTTCTGAGCCTGTGCCAAGGTTGGGCCAAATAAAAGAAGAGAGAAAAGAAATCCAACAATCATAACGTACAGCGCTCTTTTCATTTTTTTTCTCCTTGATCATTTGAATTTTCCACGGTGAGCAAGCCTCCAGACGCCGAAGCCGGCGAGCAAGATCGTCAGCCCAAGCAGAATCTCTCCGTAGAGTAGATATCGGGTCAGAAGTCGACTCTGATGCTCGGATCGCAGTCTTTCGGCTTCGTCGCGAATTCGGGTCAGATGGCCCAGGACATCGGCATAGCCGAGCCACCAGGCGTAATCCGGGTTCATATGAAACGCACCCTTGTAAGACTTCAAATTGGCGAAGAAAAACATATCGAAATACTCCCGTTCAATGGCGGACACATCGTAGTAAAGGGCCGTCGGGAAGAACGTTCCTCCCGGGGTTTCAGTAGCCACAAATCGATCTCCTGGGAGAAGACCTGCAGAATGTGACCGTCTGGAGGGATCGATGATCTTTTCTCGATACAATCCATGGAGAACTTCACGGGCCTGGATCACCAGTGCGTCACCCATCAGCTTGTGAGCATCCGCTGACTCCAGGTAACCTCTCGCTTTGACCTCAGCATGACAACCCGAACAGATCTTGATCATTTCGGCTCGCTTGGTTCTATTTTCAGGGGACTGGGTGATATCCGTCAGATTGCCGAGGGCGGATTGCACGCCCATTCCCCAGATGATCTTCTTGGTCATATTGTGGCTGACAGAGCGCTTGCCCTGTCCATCACGATAGACCATGTGGCAGTAAGCGCACGTGGGCGCCCTGTACAAAGCCTCGACCATAGACTTCGACCAATCCCAGTTTCTTGCATCGACAAGATAGATAGAGCCGTGCTTCGAAGTGGAATAAGCCTCCCAGTTGGGGTGGTCTGGTCCCATATGGCACGTCATGCAAGCTTCGGGCCGCCTCGCCTCGGCTGGATCGAATTGATGGCGTGTATGACACGCAATGCAACCGTTGCGATAAGGCAGGCTTGACATATCGGTGTACTGCTTCTTGTCTGGATTCCAATAAGGCTCGTCTGTGGCTCCGGCCTGGGTGTGGCAAGGATCGCACCCCATCTCCATCACTTTTCGGGGCATCTGAACATAAAAGGGGGTCTTAGTATTCCTTTCCCAATTGATCCCTATCTTGGCGGGTCCCGGGCCATAAGAGTGGCCTGCATCGATCACATGCTCTTTATAGATTTCTCCGTGGCAAGCTGCGCAGATGTGCTCCGAAACCCGGCCCTTCACCCGCGTGATTTCCGAGTGATCGAGTCCATGGCAGAAAGCGCATGAATTCGCCTCGACCGTTCCTCGGGGAATCCTCGGATTCTGCCGCCCTGGCTTAAACATGGAAGAAGACAGATATTGAGCTACGAGAAGAGGCTGGTTTTTGCGATGGCATTGGACGCACGAATCCGGGGACTGGGCACCCTCGGGGGGCTTGTTCATAATCCGTGGCGAGGCGGACTGCACGTCTTTGAGGAACTTATAAATCGCCTCCCCTAACGAATCGGAGAGCACCGCCTTTGGAAAAGAAGGCATCTGGTCGCGGGGCTTTCTCAGCTGGGCAAGAAACCGCTCAAAGGAGAGAGATGTTTGAGCAAGATCAGGGCCTACGCCGCCGCGACCCGAAACCCCATGGCACCCAATACATCCCTTTTCAATAAAATATCGATTGCCTTCACCCATTCCGGACGGCTCCTCGCTCCAGGAACTTGTACAGAGGGCGGTGATGGAAAGCGCTGCTATTGTCAGGAGAGTTACACCCTTTGCGGAACTTCGCATACCCACCTCACGAAAGTCTCTGGCTGCCCGACCCTAAATGGCTTTCACCATGGATTTCAGATCTTCTTTTGAATTTGACCGGCAAGTGCCCCGCCCGCAGCGCCAGCGCTTGCGCGGCGTGCAAGCTCCGCCTTGCCTGCCTGCCGGTAGGCAGGACCGGGGAGCTTCACCTTTTTCATTCCGAATTGAATTTTTTCTCTCTCTCCTCTTTTTCCGTTTCCCAGATGGAGATCACCGGGAAGAACTTTGAGAAAAGGACGAAGGCCAATGTGAATCCGGCACAGAGACCTGCCATCATAGACCACTCGACCCAGGAGGGCATGTAGCCGCCTCTTGCATAAGGAAGACGTGGTTCGCAGAAGGAAGGGATGATGATTAGAAATCGTTCCAACCACATTCCGATCACGACGGAGATTGAGGCGATAAGAAGGCCTGGAATCGTCCGCTTGAAGGCCAGTATGGGGAAGGGGATGACGAAACAGAGGACAACCATGGTCCAGAAAAGGGGAGCATATTTTCCAGTCAGTTTGCTCCATAGGACAGCCAATTCCTCGGTCCCTCCTCCATACCCTACGGTCAGATGCTCTGCAAATGTGAAATAGACCCAGAGGAGTACGAAGGTGAGGAAGAGCAGGCCCATGTTGTTGAAGTGATAGGGTTTCAGGTAATCCTCAAAATGGTAGACCTTTCTGAGAACAATGGTCACAATGATAATCGTTGCGATTCCCGAGTAGATGGCGCCCACGACGAAATAGGGAGCAAAGATCGTGCTGTGCCACATAGGCTGGGTCTGCATCCCGAAAACCCAGGAGACCACGGTGTGGACACTTACGGCGATTGGAATCACCGCAACACAGAGGATTCCGATCATCTTCAGAATGATGCGCCACTGCCTTGCGGTCCCCGCCCATCCGAGTGAGAGAGGCTTATAAAGCCAGCCGCGATTGGGGAATCGTCTGCTGAGAAGGCCGATATCGGGTATCATGAGGATGTAAAGGAAGATAATGCTGACCGTGAAATAGGTCATAATGCAGGTGAAGTCCCAGAGGAGAGGGGACTTGAATTGGGCGTGAATTGCCACCCAATAGAATCGAATCGATCGGCCGAGATCAAAGAGAATATTCGTTGGACCTGCGGCCAGGGCAAAAACCGTCACGGCCTCTGCCGCACGACCAAAGGGAGTTCCCCACCGGGCATGGGTGATCCTCAGGACTGCCGAGACCAATGCCCCGGCATGACTGATCCCAATGAAGAAGACGAAATTGATGAGATAAAAGGCCCAGGAAACAGGGTGTCCCATTCCCGTCTCTCCAAGACCCCACTCGTACTGCCAAGCGAATGCGAAGACGGACCAGAGGACGATGGCCGAAAGGAGGATCGTCACGATCCAAAAGGGCCTTCCTGCTCGGGTCATCGGCGCAAGAATGGGTTCGAATTTTCGGGCAATGGCCTCGTCATCCATCATACCATTCCCCTTCCTTCAGATAGTAGACCTTGGGCTCGGTCCCTAACTCCTCCAGCAATCTGAAGGCCCGCTTGCTCTTTGAGAGCTTCGAGACTTTGCTCTTGGGATCGTTTAAATTACCGAAGTAGAGAGCTTCGCTTGGACAGGTCTCAACACAGGCAGGGACTACTTCGCCGTCGCGGACCAGTCGCTTCTCCTTCTTTGCCTCCGTCTTTGCTCTTCGAATCCTGTGGATACAGAAGTTGCACTTTTCGGTGATTCCCTTTCTCCGGCGATAAACATCGGGGTTCAATCCCTTCTTGTACTCGTCAGGCCAGAAGGGCGCATACCAGTTGAAATAACGGACGGTATAGGGGCAGTTGGAGATGCACATCCGGACGCCGATGCAGCGGGGATAGACCTGGGCGACAATTCCTTCGGGGTTCTTATAAGTGGCCTCCACCGGGCAGACCTTTGTGCATGGCGGATGATCACAGTGCATGCACGGTATCGGAATGAAACGCGTCTCCACACGGGGATAGGTCCCCTTGGTTTCGTGGATGAGGTTCATCCAGAACTTCGCCCTTTCCCGTTTGGCATACTTCTCTCCCATAATCGGAATGTTATTCTCCTGCCGGCACGCCACCACGCAGGCCTGGCAGCCCGTGCACTTGTCAAGATCGATCACCATTCCCCAGCGGTACATCTTACCCCTTTTTTGAGGAGATGAGTCGATGAGGAGGTAAGGAGAGCTAAACTGTGCATTCTGCTCATCTCCTCATCCCCTTATCCCCTTATCTGCTTTACTATGCTTTATACACCTTCACTCTTGTCGAATAGTAAGAGACAAACCCACCCAGGTGGTCATATTCTCTCACCAGAAGTTCGTTCGGATTGATTCCTCTTCCTTTGGCCCAGCGGCCATAGGCCTTGTGCCCTTGGCCATAAGGGATGTGGATACACCTCGGATTGGTCCCAGAAAAGAGCCTCGCTTTCCCCTTCAATTTTTTGACAGGAGATTCCACCCATACGAGGTCTCCGTCCCGGATCCCCAAGGTCTTAGCGGTCTCCGGGTTGATCTCGATCCAGGAGTCCCACCTCTCGTAAAGATGGGGCCCGTAGATTTCTTGAAGAAAGGGTTGATTGGCGCCCCGGCCCTCTGCCGCAGTCATGGGCACATAAGGGATGAGATGAAGGGGATACTCTTTCGCGTCTCCGACCATCCGGGGTTTTTCAAAGTGGGGAAGAAAGACCTGATCCCCTCTTCTTTCAATCTTCAACTCCTTGAGGATTTGATCCATTCCCTTCGACTCCCTCTTCGATATCTCTTTGAAGGCCTGCTCCAATTCTAAAGAGAAAAACTCAAATTTTCCCGAGAGGGTATTAAACCTCTTCTTCCATTCTCCAAAAGGATAATCCGTATCCCACCAGCCCCCTCTTTCAATTAAAGCATTCCAGAATTGATCAAAATCTTTGGTCTGAATGGATCCCTGTTTTGAGACAAAAACTCCTTTCATCGCATCTTTCAGGGCCTCTTGAAAATCCTTCCAGGGGAAAGATTTTGCCATGGTTTCGCCAAGACCTTTTGCAATGTCGATGAGAACATCGGCTGTGTTGCGGACATCATAGAGGGGTGGTTGAATGACAGGGCTTCTCAATCCAACCATTGGGAATCCCAATCCTGGTTCCACGGTGTCATCCTGCCAGCGCTCAAAATAGGTTCCGTCAGGCAATACAAGGTCGGAAAAGGTCGTCGTCTCATCCATGAAGGGCGAGAAGCTGACAATGAAAGGGACTCTTTCCAAAGCCGCGCGGAGTTTTTCGGCTTCCGGAAGATTAAAGAGAGGGTTGGTATAGTAGACAAGAAGGGTATCGATCGGATAGGGTTTACCCGTCTGAATTCCCTCTGAAAGGGTGTATGGAAGTTCCTCTGCGAACGGGAAAGGCATGCTTCCTGCTCCATCGGCTCGAGGCTGCGAAAGACCTTTTTCCGTCACCGCATCCCTTTGAATAGGAGGCCACTTACTGAAAGGAGGCTTTCTTTGCGTGAGAAGGCCTCCTGGGGCGTCGATTGAGCCTACCAGCGCATTCAGAGCGTCGATCGCCATCTGGTTATAGATTCCATTGCTCTGCATTCCAGCCCCTCTGCCTGAGATGGCGACCGAGGGCCGGTGGGATGAATACTCTTGAGCCATTCGGACAATGGTCTCTTCAGTAACACCTGTGATCAGCGAGACCTCTTTAGGGGAATATTCTTTAAGCACGAGAGTTTTAAACCCCATACGGGTCTTCCCAGCACCATCTCTCCAATCGTCGAATCCAAAAGTGTGGTGTTGGATAAAATCGTAATCATATCTGCCTTCTTTTATGATCCAGTGAGCGATTCCAAGGGCCAAGGCTCCATGGGTCCCTGGATGGATAGGAATCCATTGATCGGCCTTCGATGCCGTCACAGAGAATCGGGGTTCAATCTGCACAAGCTTTCCTCTGATCCCAGGTCGTCCCCTCCTGAGAAAACCATAACCCCAGAGGTTTCGAAGCAAGGGCCTCGATGTCTCCAAGAGACTTTCTTCAAAAGAGAGGACATAGTTGACCTTTTCCCAGTCGATCGCAAGGAATTCTTTGATTCCTACGGTGAAGAAATGTCCTTTTCGAATCCCTTCAGAATTCCTTGCAGGATTCCCAAGATGATTAGGCGAGCCATAGGCCTCCATGAACCTGGCCATGAGGTCCAGCATATGACCACGGTATCGACCTCCGAGAAGCATGAGATGATGAGGCTTTCCCTCTTGTCGAAGCTTTTTCAGCCTTTCCGTGACCAAACGAATCGCCTCGTCCCAAGAAATCTTCTCCCAGCCTCCCGCTCCTCTTTGCCCCTTTCTCATTAAGGGATGACGGATTCGATCCGGATCATAAAGGACTTGCAGTCCCGCCTGTCCCTTTGGACAGAGTCGACCCCGATTGATCGGATAATCCTTTATTCCTTCCAATTTAACCGGCCATCGATTGACCGAGCGAATCCGAAGTCCGCAGCCACTCGGACACTGAAGGCAAATGCCCGTTGACCAGTATTCTTCATAGGGGATCCATTCCCCTTCCTTGGGAAGGGCCTGAAGGAGCTCATCAGGCAGGGCCATTCCAAAGGTCGCCGCCCCTAGTAATTTTAGCAAATTTCTTCTATTAATCTTCATCGTACTTGCTCAATTTCAATCCCTGTACCAAGATCGATTGAGACGGGGAGATAGGGAGACACGGAGAAACTTATTTTTCACCCTGTCACCCATTCACCCTCTCTCCGCGTCATGCTCTTCAGCTGGAGTGGCACGTGTAGCAGTCGATATTGGCTCCTCTTTTTTCGTGACAATCCAGACACCCTTCCATATAGTTTCGGTCAACCATTCTGATGGGTCTTTCTTTCGAACCCGTAAACCCGTGGCAGATGGAGCAATCCACCCCGCTCCGGATATGAACCCAGTGGGGAAAAACAACAAAGCGTGGGAGTTCGTACATCCGCTTCCACAGGATGTTTCTGTTCTCTTTCACGTATTGGAAAACCTTTAGAGCCTCGGGCCTCTGACTGAACCCCTCGCTCGAATGACAGATCCGGCAGATTTCAATGTTTGGAATCCCGGCAGCCCGATGATTCTCCACATAGCGGTGACAGAAAGCACAGCTCAGCTTGAGCCTCTCGGTGTGCAGCAGATGATTGAATAAGACGGGTTGGTCGATGGACTCCCAGGCGAAGACCGGGAAGATCGCAAAGAAGACTTTTTTTGTCCCGTACTGATATCGATGAAAAGCGATGATAGCAAGAAGAATCAGGACAACAAAAATGAGCAGGAAATAGACTTTTTTCATACATATTTCATCATATGGGATAGGATTTCTCTCTGTCAAGAAAAATCCCTGACCGGACGTAATCCATTGTTAAAGGAGACCAGGGTGGAAAATTCGACAGGAATACTTTCAAAAATCTTATCAAGCGGACAACATTGACATTTTTTTTGCAGAGATAGCAATACGTTGACCGCTCAAGTCCCAGCAGAGCTTTAAATGCGCTCTGAGTCTTATAAACCGTCAAAGGTTTCCGCTATAAGATTTTTTCCAGCACCCCTGTCGAATTTTGGGAAACTTGAGGCGCTGGCTTCGGGCCAATTGACAGGGTCTTGGAAAGTTGGTATTTTTTATGCGTATCCACTGCATGCTCGTTCTTACGAAATTCCTTCTACGAAGAGGCTTTGAAAGGAGTGAGGGGCTTGAGTAACCACGCATCAGGTGGAGAGAAGAAGCTGAAGTGGTTTGGAGCGCTCTGCATTTTTCTGGCCCTATCGCTCAGCCTCGGCGTTTCAAATTCCGTTGCTCAAGAAAAAAAACCTAAGAAACTGATTAAGATCGGCGTCATCCAGACGGTCTCCCGTCCAGACCTTGATGCGGATGCAAAAGGATTTGAGAAAGCCCTTTCCGAGGCAGGATTTAAAGAAGGGGCGCAGATCGCCTACATTCGAAAGAATTCTCACGGGAGGGTGGCCGATGCCCAGGCCATTGCCAAGAAGTTCGTTGAAGAGAGAGTCGATTTGGTCCACAGCATCGCCCTCCTTTCCTCCCAAGTCGTTGTAACGGGGATAAAAAATATTCCCATCGTTTTCTCTTCTGTCTCAGACCCGGTGAGAGCGAAAGTGGTCCCCAAGACCAGCCTTCCTGAAACAAAAACCGGGACCAATGTGACAGGAGTGAGTGACCGCTGGCCTGTTCCTTTGCAGTTTGAAATGTCCACCAAGCTTATCCCCCGGGCAAAAAAATGGGGAACGATCTACAATACCAGGGACGCAAATTCACTGGCCCATATCAAGTGGATGAGAGAATCGGCCAAAAAATTGGGGATCGAGCTGATCGAAGCCAAGATCACCATTCGTGGCGAGACCCTGCAGGCTGCCCAATCCCTTTCCAGGAAGGTTCAGGCCATTCATCTAAACCATGACCATACCGTGGGTTCTGCCTTGGGAGTCATTGTGAAGTTATGTAATGAAAAGAAGATTCCGCTTTTAACGGGTGATATCTATAGTGTTCAGAGAGGCGCAATCGCCGCCTATGGATTGGATTATTATCGTGTCGGTTATACTGCAGGAAAGAAGGCCGTTCGGATTTTGAAGGGCGAAAAGGCAGGAGAAATTCCTTGGGAACTTGCGGAAGAATATCTCCTGGTGATTAATGAAAGAGCTGCAAAGGCACAGGGAGTGATTATCCCTCCAGACCTTCTGAAAAAAGCAGACAGATTCTTTTAGCAAAGATGTGGGGAGATGAAAAATGGATATATTCGAATGGATGAAGAAGGATGGACACGAGCAGATCATCTTTAACTTTGATAAAGAGACGGGGATGAAGGCGATCATCGCCATTCACGACTCCACGCTGGGCCAGGCCTTCGGCGGGGTGAGGATCGTTGACTACGAATCGATGGAGGATGCCCTTCGGGATGCGATGAGGCTTTCAAAGGCCATGACCTATAAATGTGCAGCTGCGGAGGAGGATAAGGGCGGCGCGAAGGCGGTCATCTGGGCCGACCCCAAGAAAGACAAGAAAGAGGCTTTTCTAAGAGCCTTTGGAAGGTTCGTTGAAATATTGAAGGGCCGCTTTGTCACCGGCTCCGATCTTAACGTGACGATTGTGGACGATGCGATCATGGGAAGAGAAAGCCGTTATATTGTGGGAAGGCCCAAAGAAGAAGGGAGTTCCGGAAGCACGGGGATCACCACTGCCTTCGGGCTCCATGTCGGGCTCAAGGCTTGTGCCAAGTTCCTCTGGGGTGATGACGATCTTCAGGACAAAAGAATTGCAGTCCAGGGACTCGGCTCAGTAGGAGAGTCTCTCCTGGAATATTTGAAAGAAGGAGGATTGGAGATCATTGCTGCCGACATGAACGAAAAGACTCTTCAACGGCTCCAGGCTCAATATGGTTTCAGGACAGTCAAACCAGAGGCGATCTACGGGGTGGATTGTGACATCTTCTGCCCTTGTGCCGTCGGAGGGATCTTGAACGACAAGACCATCCCCAGACTCAAATGCAAGATCGTGGCAGGTTGTGCCAATAACCAACTCGAGGATGAGAAACGTCACAGTCGAATGCTCCACAAGCGGGGCATTCTCTATGCGCCGGATTACGTCATCAATGCTGGAGGAGTGATCCAGGTGATCGACGAGATCCAGGGTTATAACCCTGAGCGGGTGAAGATGAAGACGGAGCGAATCTACGGCCGGCTTCTTTCCATTTTTGAGACCGCCAAGAAGGAAAAAATCTTGCCCTTGGAGGCTGCCAACCGCTACGCTGAATCACGGATCAGGGAGATCCACAAGATAAGACGTCTGTATGTTCCCGATAACAGATGACCATGCAAAGAGAAGTCGCTCTTACGATCACCGATGCCTACCGCCGCCGATTTCCTAACCTCGGTTTTGGAATCGGAACGATACAGAATTGCACCTACTTCGAAAAGAGCGAATCCTTCAAACTCTACAAAAGGGAACTCCTTCGCAAGATGAAAAGGAGAGCCAGCCTTGTCCAGATCCAGGAGTGGATCAATCTCTACGATCAATTTTTTAGAGAATGGGGATATCCCTGCCCGCTCCCGGGCCATTTCAAACGGTCAGTCGAGATGGGGTTTCCGATTGTGAATCTTTTTATCGATACCCATATCATCGCTGAGATGTATCATGGAATTTTAATGGCCATTCAGGATCTCGATTCTTTCCGAGGGCAGTGGAGGCTTGATCTTGCGAGTGAGGGAGAGGCTTTTCAAGGAGTCTCAGGAAATATGATTCGCTGCAAGAGAGAGGAGATCATCCTCCGCGATGCAGAAGGAATCGTCTGTTCTCTCTTTCAGGGTCCAGATTTTCGGACAAGGATTGAACCATCAAGTAAGAATATTACCGTCTATGTTTTCATGGCACCGGGAATTCAGGAAGAGCAGGTTGAAAATGGTCTCAAGTTGGCGCTTGAGATTTTAGAAAAATTCGGCGGCGGAAAAGATTCTTGGTGGAAGATCTTTAAACCATAAATTGGTTCTTTAGGATTTCGTGTGGGTGAGATTAACCCCTCCCCACCTTCTCTTAACGTCCCTCTTCATCCCCTAATCTAACGCCCTCTCCATTCTCCCCCTCTTAAATTACCGCTAAGCGGCCCCTTAGGGGAGAGGGGGAAGGGGGAGTTATAAGAGGGAAAGAGAAAGTGAGCATTCCTTTTTGCAGTTGACTTCCAAGACAATAAGGTCCAAAAATAGTACATATGAAGAAAATTGGAATGAGTTGCCTTAACGGGCATGGAAAAATGGTGCTTGAGAAAAAGAAGAAAAGAATAACCTTCCGTGGTGCTAATTTGACTGTTCCGAAAGGCCAGTATGTGTGGCCGCTCAAGGGGGATGGGGCCAAAAGACGCTCAGCTCCGTAGCTTCGCATCCGGTGCGAGATAACATCACGAAAAAGGAATAATTGGTCGGATGGATTCCCCTCTTTAACCTCTCCCCACCTCCCCTTAAGGTAAGAAGAGGCTGGACGGGGTTACTTAAAAAGGGAGACGGAAGGGCAGTTAGGGAAATGAAGATGCTGACAAAGGTGAACCCATTGAACCTTTCTAAAACGCTGGAGAGATTGAACTTTCTCTTAATCTCTTTGAGACTTCTGCTGTCACCCGGCAAACCTTTTCAGCCAGAGGGACGGAAAGGGAAGCCGTGCCGCAGCTGGGGGTGATGATGGCTCGTTGAAGAAGTTTTGGATCGATTCCTTCTTTGGAAAGAGTCTTCACTCCCTCTTTGAAGCGCCTGGTCAAGCTCTGGCCATCTTCCTTCAAAATGGCTTCTTCACTCGTTGGAACGATGCCCCAGGCCAGGATTCCACCTCGCTGCAGGAAGGCATTTAACTCTTTCGGATAGAGGGAGATTGTTTCCAAATAACCATAGGCATCAAAGCTCAGGATATCGAGATCGGTCTCGAGAAGAAGGCTCCAGTCGGTATTTCCGCAGCAGTGAATCCCCTTTAACCCCTTGATCGCGTTGAAACATTCGTTCAGCGAATCAATGACATCCTCCCGGCTCAAGCTCGAAAAGGCAGAGCCGTAAGCGGAGAGGGCTGGCTCATCAAAAAAGAGGATCGTTCTTATACCAGGGAGAAGATCGTTAAACCACGTCTCCATCCATTGAGCTTTAAAAGAAAGGTGTTTGATCAAAACATCTCTTAGAGTGGGGTTGTAAAAGATCGATTTTCGCTCCTGGTCCGTTAATGAAAGACCAAAGGTGATGGGCCCTACGATCTGACCTTTAACATACTTTATCTCTTTTTGATGATTCCCTAATCGGAGCTCCTCGATCAATCGAAGGCCTTTGGCAAAATCTTCTGATATGCGAAAGGCCTCCAACCCCTTCTCTTCTAAAGATTGGTAGAACCTCTCGACTTCCTGATCGAACCCCTGTGTGGTATCTACCCAGGCCTTCTGTTCTTTTTCGTTCACCCTAAAGCATGGAAAACCTTCGGAATATTGGACGACCATTCCTTCCCGAAAAGACCGCATCGGTAATTGGGGCCAGAATGGAATTTCAGGGAAGTTTTGCAGGATGAGGCGACAGGCTTTCTTTTCATCCTTGTGAGGAAGGGAGCCGATTCCCGTTGGGATGAAAATATCTTTAAATTCCATGACTTTTATTAAGATGTTTTATTAAGGAAATCAAGAAATTTTAATAGATTGGGCCAAACGGGTTGACAACTCGGGGTTCGATGATTATCTATTACAAAAATTATGAAGGAGGAGGTGTTTCATTATGAAGGTGAGGCCGCTTCGTGACCGAGTGATTGTTAAGAGACTGGAGGAAGAGGAGAAGACAAAGGGAGGAATTATCATTCCGGATACGGCTAAAGAGAAGCCTATCGAGGGAAAGGTGATCGCCGTTGGAGACGGGAGGATCAAGGAAGATGGGAAGAAAATCCCTTTGGAGGTTAAAAAGGGCGATCGGGTCTTGTTTACCAAGTATGGAGGCAACGAGATCAAGATCGACGGTGAAGAACATCTGATGATGAGAGAGGACGATATCCTTGCCATCATTGAATAATGGGAATAATGGAAATGATGGAAATGATGGGAGTGATGGATCGGAGAAAAAGAAAGGAGAAGGCGTATGGCAAAGGAATTGAAGTTTGACATGGAAGCAAGAAATTCAATTTTAGAAGGCGTCAATATCTTAGCGGACGCGGTGAAGGTGACTCTGGGCCCCAAAGGAAGGAATGTGGTTCTGGAAAAATCCTTTGGTTCACCGACGGTGACCAAGGATGGCGTTACGGTTGCCAAGGAGATCGATCTCGAGGACCATTTTCAGAATATGGGAGCCAAGATGGTAAAAGAGGTGGCGAGCAAGACTTCGGATACGGCCGGAGATGGAACCACCACTGCCACACTCTTGGCCCAGGCCATCTACAGAGAGGGATATAAGATTGTGGCTGCCGGTGTCAACCCGATGGACCTCAAGAGGGGGATTGATTATGCCGTTGAAGAGGTGGTGAAGGAGTTGAAGAAACTTTCCAAGCCTGTCAAGGAGCAGAAGGAAATTTCTCAGGTGGGAACGATCTCGGCCAATAATGACCCAACCATTGGCAACATCATTGCCGAGGCCATGAACAAGGTGGGAAAAGAAGGCGTCATCACCGTAGAGGAGGCAAAGGCGATTGAGACGACCCTCGAGGTGGTTGAGGGGATGCAGTTCGACCGGGGTTATATTTCACCCTACTTCGTGACCGACCCTGAGAAGATGGAGGCTGTGCTTGAAGACCCCTACCTGCTTCTTTTCGAGAAGAAGATTTCCAACATGAAAGAACTCCTCCCCATCCTGGAAGGGATTGCGAAGACGGGAAAGCCTCTTCTCATCATTGCGGAAGATGTGGAGGGAGAGGCCCTGGCTACCCTCGTGGTGAACAAACTCCGTGGGACACTGAAATGTGCTGCTGTCAAGGCCCCGGGGTTTGGAGACCGGCGAAAGGCCATGTTGGAGGATATTGCCATCTTAACCGACGGTCAGGCGATCTTTGAGGATGTCGGGATCAAACTCGAGAAGCTGAAGCTTGAAGATCTGGGCAGGGCGAAGAAAGTCGTGATCGATAAAGATAACACGACCATCGTCGAGGGAGCGGGTAAATCTTCCGCAATCGAAGGCCGGATCAAACAGATTCGTGTTCAGATCGAGGAGACTACATCCGATTATGACAAAGAGAAACTCCAGGAGCGACTGGCAAAAATGGCCGGAGGGGTCGCCGTGATCAAGGTCGGCGCAGCCACCGAGACGGAGATGAAAGAGAAGAAGGCCCGCGTTGAGGATGCGCTCCATGCCACTCGAGCCGCCGTTGAGGAAGGGATTGTTCCCGGAGGCGGTGTTGCTTACTTGAGATGTTTGCCTGTGTTAAAGAAGGTGAAACTGGAGGCCGATCGGCAGACAGGAGTGGAGATTATTCAGAAGGCCCTAGAAGAGCCGATTCGTCAGATCGCTCAAAATGCCGGACACGAGGGATCTGTGGTGGCTGAGAAGGTGAAGCAAGAGAAGGGAGCCTTCGGATTTGATGCGGATAAGGAAGAATACACCGATATGATCGAGGCCGGAATCATCGACCCCACAAAGGTGGTGAGGTTCGCCCTGCAGAATGCTGCCAGCGTGGCTTCCCTGTTGATCACCACGGAGGCGGTGATTGCCGAGAAGCCGAAGAAAGAGCCTCCGGCTCCAGCGATGCCACCCGCTTATTAATGAAAGAAGTTGAAGGAGCTTGACCCTGAAAGGGGCTGGAACCTGAGAAGGCTCCTGCCCCTTTTTCGTAGAAGAACTTTGGATTTTGAAATCAGTCCTTGGCACTTTCCATGAGATTTGCCATTTTCAGGTCTTCCAGCTCCAAGGCGAGAAATTCCCAGAATTGAGTCAGTTCTTTGACCTGCTCCTTCACCCGTTTATGGGTCTCAATGGTTTCGAAAGTCTCTTTTTGATTCAAATAGAGATTGGGGTCGGACAGTCTTTGATTCAGGTGGTCCAAGGTCTGGGTGGCATCTTGTAAGGATTTCTCCACCTCCTGGAATCTCTTTTCGAGACTTGCGATCTGCCTTCGATATTGATCCATCTGTTGCGCCATCCTTTTCCTCTCCTCTTTGACGCGAGACCTTGGCTTATTCTTCTGCACGGGCAACGGATGAGCCGGTTCTTCTATTTGGAGATGCTGTTTCTTATAGAGATAATCGTCATAATTACCCAAGAAGAGATGAGGGACTCCACGATCTACTTCGATCACTTTGTTGGCAATCTGATTGATCAGGTGACGGTCATGGGTAATCAGGCAGAGGGTCCCTTGAAATTGCTTGAGGGCCATCTCCAGGACATTTCGCGAAGGGATATCGAGATGACTGGTCGGTTCATCCATGAGAAGAAAATTGGCTGGCTTGAGGAGCATCTTGGCCAAGACCAGCCGGCTCTTCTCCCCACCGCTCAACACAGAGACTCTCTTTTCAACCTCGTCCTCGCTGAAGAGAAAGGTGCCCAGCAGAGTCCGGAGTTCTGTCTGGGTTTCACCGGTGGCGACGGAGAGGATCTCTTCGAAGACCGTGCTTCCGGGATCGAGGAGATCGAACTGGTGCTGAGCGAAATAAGCCCGGGTCACATCTTTTCCCAATTCGACGTTGCCTTCCTCAAAGGCGAGGACTCCGGCCAAGATCTTGAGAAGGGTTGACTTACCAGCTCCATTAGGGCCGACAAGGGCGACCTTGTCTCCTCGATAGAGCGTGAGATCGATTCCTTGATAGACACGGATCTCCCCATAAGATTTATGGAGGTTCTTGACCTCAAGGACCTTATGGCCACTTCTTGGAGGAGGGGGAAAACGGAACCGAATCTCTTTTTTCTCTTTTGGAAGTTCGATCCGCTCCAGTTTTTCAAGCATCTTGATTCGGCTTTGAACCTGGCTCGATTTCGTATTCTTCGCCCGGAATCGTTCGATAAATCTTTCGGTTTGCTCAATTTTTCTCTGCTGGGTCTTGTAAGTCGCCTCGAGGATTTGCTTTCGGGCTTCTTTCTCCGCTAAGTAGCGGTCGTAATCACCAGGATAGAGATCGATCTTATAATTCTCAA
This sequence comes from Thermodesulfobacteriota bacterium, assembly GCA_041947025.1. Lineage (GTDB taxonomy): Bacteria > Desulfobacterota > BSN033 > BSN033 > UBA1163 > CAVTZZ01. The sequence goes on along the minus strand of JBHGBJ010000009.1, from coordinate 24,369 downwards.
TCTCTGCAATCCGATCGATGAGATGGTTAAGGAAAATCCGATCATGGGAAACGATCACCATGGCCCCCGGATAATTGATCAAGAAATCTTCCAGCCAGATCAGGGATGCCAGGTCCAAATGGTTGGTCGGCTCGTCGAGAAGAAGGAGATCCGGTGATTGAAGAAGAATCTTTGCCAGGGCGATTCTCATTAACCAGCCTCCACTGAGCTCATCCGTTGTCCGGTCAAAATCCCGCTCCTTAAATCCCAATCCCTGAAGGATACGCTTCGCCTCCGCTTCTAACCCGTATCCTCCAAGAATCGTATATCTCTCCTGAAGCTTTCCATATTCCTTCGCCAGCCTCTCCTGTTCTTTCGGATCATCGATGGATGACAATTCTTCTTCCAGGATCTTCATTTTTTCCTGAAGAGATGTGACCCCCACCGCACTTTTTAGGACCTCATCCATCACGCTCTTTCCTCTCAGGGATATTACTTCCTGGGGGAGGTAGCCGACCTTTACGCCTTTGGCAATCAGGATCTCTCCCTCATCGATCGTTTCTTCTCCTAAGATCATCCTGAAGAGGGTCGTTTTTCCAGAGCCGTTGGGACCGATGAGGCCGAGCCGGTCTCTTACGCCGATCTGAAGGGAACAATCCTTGAAAAGGATCCTGCTTCCGAACTGTTTCTGAACATGTGTAAGAGTGATCATGATACATTAAATCCAATTTCAAATGTCAAAATCCCTGCCTACCGGCAGGCAGGCAAACGCCAAAGGAATGTCACATGACGGCTTCAACACCTGCGAACTATGAAAATAAGACCGCCATTCCCGCGCAGGCGGGAATCCAGCAAAATATCGAAGAAATAGATTCCTGCTTTCGCAGGAATGAGAACATGTTCGACTTCTTATTCTCTGAACAATGCCAATAACCAAATGTCAAATAGAATTCTAATCATTATCATCAAAATTATATCCTGCTTTCTTGTAATTTTCTAAGGCGCGGGTCTTCAGATCTTCTCTTTTTGTTTTCTCCGACTCCTTATCGGCTAATTCCGCAGCGTGACTCCACTTTCCCTCTTTTTCGTACTCCTTGATCTTTCGTTCGGTTTCTGCGCCCGGACTTCCCTTGATCACGACGGCAGGAGCGAAGAGAACTCTGGAAACGGGGTGTTTACAATGCGGGCAGAGGGTTAAAGGAAGCTCTGTTATTTTCTGGATGACTTCAAAACCGGATCTGCAATGGTTGCAACTTTTCTTTTGGTCAGTGGCTCTGTAACCATAGGTTGGCATATTTCTTTTCGGCGATCAGTATACTTAAGTATAGTGGGGAATGCTATGCCAATTGTCAAGGGGAGAGAAGGCAATGTCAAATGTCGAAGTCCAAACTTGAAGAGGTCAAAGAGGTAAAAATTTATTGACTTCAGATTGTTATTGTGTTAAAAAAATCACGTACTTACCTCTTCTGATTTATAACTCTTGGATTTTACAGACTTTTAAAAATGAGATTCCTCAATCTCCTCGGAGTGACAGAAGAAGTCTGTGTCATTTCGGGGCAAGGATGGAGGAATCTTATGTCTACTTGATCCGATTTGGATCCTTGGGGGGATTATGAAATCGAAGGGAAGAATTTCAGTCTTCATTTTTTCAATAATCGTTGGATCTCTTTTCTTGAGCCTTGGATGGGTTTGGGCTGCAAAACCCGTTGCCGAACAAGAGAGCCCTAAACCGGAAGGAGTGACCCAACCCTCCGAAATCGGGAAGAAGGGAGAGAAATTTATCGTAAAGGGTCGGGAATATTGTTTAGAATGTATCGACAACTCGGAATGTCTCGGCTGCCATGGGGATAAGATCGACGAGAGGAAGTTTGCCCAATCCGTTCATGGAGCCAATTCCTGCAACAGTTGCCACTGGGACATTACAGACGTCAAATCCCACGGGAAGGCGAAAGGAGGAAGGATTCATACCGAGCCCGTCACCTGCCATCGGTGTCATAAGAAGGAAGGCGCAGAGCATTACGCAAGTGCCCACTTCATCAACGATATTCAATGCAAGGATTGCCACAGCGAAATCCATGAGATCACCCCGTGGAAAGGGGATAAGACCCGAGTGGTTCAGAAATGCACCACTTGCCACCCTGACGATGGTTACGTGGAGAGCGTCCATGGCAAAGCCGCCCTCGCAGGAAACCCGGATTCTCCTGATTGCAGCGATTGCCACGGCCTCCACAAGGTTCCCCTCTTAAAGGGTGATGAACCCAAGGTGGTCGCATTTCGGAAGGAGTTCCATACGGAGGTCTGCCAGAAGTGCCATGGCGACAAGGAAATGATGGAACGAAACAAGGTTTTTCCCATTGCCACACAGACCTATTACGAAAGTTATCACGGAAAAGTTGAGGAATTGGGCTACCCAACATTGGTGGCCGGTTGTGCGGACTGCCACGGATTTCACAGCATTCTTCCTGTGGACAATCCAAGATCTCTGATCTCCGATGCCAGGCTGGTGGAGACCTGCGGAAAATGCCACCCTGGAGCCAATACCAACTTCGTCATGTGGCTTCCCCATGCGACGCATAACGACCCGGAACGAGAACCCGTTCTTTATGGGACCTTCATCATCATGACTGGCCTTCTGGCATCGGTCTTCGGCGTATTCTGGTTTCACACGTTCCTCTGGTGGCGGAAAGATTTCTGGGAGAAAAGGGAACTCAGGGCCAAAGGAATATTCTTCCCTCAGCACGTGAAGCCAGAAGAAGCAGGTGAGATCTACCGTCGATTCAGCACCTTTGACATCGTCCTTCACTTCACGATGATGGTCACCTTCCTCGGTCTTGTTTTGACCGGACTTCCGCTAAAATTCTCCCATGCACCCTGGGCCAGCGGATTGATGCACTTTTTGGGAGGGGCGAAGCTCGCTGGACTCATTCATCGCATCTGCGCTGCCATCACCTTTGCCTACTTTGGTGCGGCCCTTGGCTATATCTTCTATTTTCTTTTTTATAAAAAGATTCCGGGAAACCCCAATCCTCTCCAGAGGCTTTTCGGACCGGATTCGCTCTGCCCTCGCTGGAAGGATATTCAGGACATCATCGGTACGATCCGATGGTTTATGAACAGAGGACCCAAACCCCACTATGACCGGTGGACCTACTGGGAAAAATTCGATTTCCTTGCTGTTTTCTGGGGGATGTTTGCCATAGGGCTTTCAGGATTGATGCTCTGGTTTCCAAAATACTTCACGATCTTTCTTCCCGGATGGGTACTGAATATTGCCGCGATCGTTCACTCCGACGAGGCACTCTTGGCTTCGGGTTTCATCTTTACCGTCCATTTCTTCAACACCCATTTCCGGCCTTCAAAATTCCCGATCGATACGGTGATCTTCACGGGGAAGATCCCTAAGTATGAACTGGTGGAAGAACGGTCCTCACAATACAAGAGAATGATCGAACGGAAAACCCTGGAGACCTACCGGGAAAAATACCCGAGCGTATGGGCGGATCTCTTCTCCACGATCATCGGATTTGCCATGCTGGCCATCGGGCTCCTCTGCGTTTTTCTGATCGGGTGGGAGTTTCTTGTCTAAGAACCCGAATGGTCCCGAATGAGAACGAATGGAACGAATCTTTCATTCGTTAGATTCGGTATCATTCGTGAAATTCGTTATTTTGAAATCTTGCAGCCAATCTTTTCGAGATAGGCCGTGTAATTAAAGGCAGGGCTCTGATCTTTGGTGTGGCACTTTCGGCAGACGCCGAGAGTTGCTTTTCTCTCAATTCCTCCCTTGCCCGGATGACCTTTTCCTTCCCCGTGGCAGGTTTCGCATTGAACCCCTCGTAGGTAGAAAGGGATTTCTTCAACGGTGGCATACTCTCCCATCTTTCCGTAACCGGTGGAGTGGCATATCAGACATTCCTCCTGGGCATAGGGAGGAGAGGTCGCGATCGTCTGGGAGGCCTTCGCATGTTTGGTCTTCAGCCAGTTTCTATAATTTGTTTCGTGGCATCGTTTGCAGGAGAGGGCGCCGACAAAAGGGCTGTCCCTTGGAATTCGGGCGATCCTCTCTTTCTCCGGCAGCTCTTTTTCGGCTGAGGGGGCGACTCTTGGCTTGTATAATCTTGCGGATTCGACCCGGTAAGTCTCGACTCCTTTCATGATCGCGGGATCGTCCTTCACTGAAAGGGGGATCGAGATCGCCATGTGTTTATAAAGATTCTTATCGTCGAAGGCCCGAAGGTCTTTCTCCAATTCCTTCTGCTTGGATTCCAGAAACCTCAATTCTTTGGTTTTCATATCATCCTGTTTTCCGGATTTCGCGATTTCGGATTTGATCAACATTGATCGGGCCGTCAGCCTTTCCAATCTCTTTTCCGTCTCATCCCTTTCAAGGGAAATGAGAATCTTGAGAGGTTTTTTCACGTCGACCAAAGAGTAATCCATCCGGCCCAAATATCCTCCCCGGGGCTCCAGTCGATGGAGAGGGACTTCGTTTACTCTTTCGCTGACAGCCCTTTGTGATTCTCCCCCCCCTCCCAGAATCAGATCGATCTCGCGGTTTTCCCGGGCCAATTTCTTATCCTTTGATTCACCCAATTGAGAGAGGAGAACGATCAGATCGCAAGATTCCCTGAGGCTTCTCGTCAGAGCTTTTGATCTTGATAGAGGTTCTAAAATGATCAGCCCAGGGTCTTTCTCCTGAAGACTTGGATTGTATAAGTCATCCAGAAGGCCGAAAATCCCAATCTTGAGTCCGGCGATTTCTTTGATCACATAAGGTTTGAACACTTCCTTCCGGGTCTTCTTCTCCACAAGGTTAGAAGAGATGAATGGCCATTTTGCCTTTTGGCTCAGATCGGAGAGAAACCTGAATCCCATCATTAAGTCCTTCTCTCCCACATTGACGACATCGTACCCCATTTGATTATAGGACTGGATGAGGAGGTCCATACGAAGAAGAGCGTCTCTCCGTTTCGTCTCTGTTTGAGGAGGTTTTCGAAAGAGGAGGTTGCCCGTGTCGAGGAGAAGGATCTTTTTCCCCTCTCTTCTTATCTGAGAGATCAGGGTGGATTTCTTGGCGATACCGCCAAGAGGGTTCCGAAATCACCCGCAGGGCTCCACCTCGCCCATCACATCATTGGTGTAGAGGATACTGAAGTGGAGTCTTGATGCGCCGAATAGGGGGAAAGGACAGATTTGGTCAAACATCAAGGTTGCGAATAAAAGAATGCTGGTTCTTCTCCACCCCATCAATGATTTGCCTCCCTTTTCTCATTCCGCGAAAGCAGGAATCCAGTTCTTATATTCGTTAAGACTGGGTCCCTCCCTTTTGGAGGGCCGTGGAACGGCGCAGGGACGACGTCCCGATTTCCACCTGCCTGCAGGCAGGGGATTTGGAATTTGATTTCATTTGTACCGTTTCTCTCCTGCTTGGACTGCAATCTCCAACCAGTTCTCCTCGGGTGCAAAGGGGCAAGTATATTTCTCATTGTAGGCACAAAAGGGATTATAGGCACGATTGAAATCGATCAGGACTTGCCCTCCTGGTATCGGCTCAATATAAAGATAACGACCATCGGGGTGGGTATCGATTCCCGAAGTCTTATCCTTAAAGGGAAGAAACAGTTCTCCGCCTCCCAGGGGTCGATAGATCTGAAGGTCATATTCCTTTCCCTGCCATCTGAATCTGAAACGGCCATATTTTACATATTTTTTTTCTCCGCCTTTATTCGTGGAAAGGTTGACATAAAGGGGCCGGGGTTCCGTAGGATATCGCTCAATCGGTCCGGTCATCGCATACTTGAGGTTGATCGGATAATAGGAGAGACCCCGAAATCTTTTCCGCTCCGCCTCTCTAAGCGGAGAGCGAGGGTCTTCCCTGAAAAACCGATCCCGGGTCACGCGATAGGATTTCAATTTTTCTTCTCTGTGGGCCGTTGGATCATTCTCGCCTTGAGAAAGGGGAGAAGAGAAAAGGGCCTTTCCCCCTGAGAGAATCAAACCTGATAATATGAGAGGGATCCATCCGATCAAAAAACGATTCACAGCGTTTCCTTTTCAATCAAGGGACCTTGCCTCCTGGTCCCTCTTCTTGAGAAGACAAGCAGGGCTATGCTCAGGCCGACGATCAAGAGGAAAAGCATTATCAGAACAAATACGGTTATCATGAGCAGGCCGATCACAATCTTAGCCATAAATCCTCCACGGGAAAAGTTTCAAATCCCACCCTCTGATTTGGTTTACCGAATTCAGAGAATAATTTAATAATAATCAGCTCCCAAAATCAAATCTTTTTCAGAAAACGTTGAAAATTTCCTCAAAGGATGATAAAAATCTAATTCGAAGGGTGGGAAGTCGAATGAAGAGCCTAAAAAGATACTTCCATTTAGGAAAGCTATTCGTGGAAAAGGTGGAGAATTTTTTCAGTTGGGACCAGTTTAAAGATTTTTACCAATACGTGAAAGCCTTTTGGATCGATTTTTTCAAAGAAGCGAAGAGAGGCACCCAAGCACACCTCAAAGGGATTAAGATCTTTCTCCTTTTCTCGATCATTGCCTTCATCATTCTGTCAGTGATTTTGCTCAGGTTTACGGAATCTCCCACCTTCTGCGGCCTCTGTCACCAGATGACTGCTTACATGGAATCGTGGAGGGCCTCCAGTCATAACCATGTCGCCTGTACGAAGTGCCACTATGAACCCGGATATCTCAATCACCTGAAGGGTAAATGGGTGGATGGTCAGGTCTCACTGGCCTATTTCATCTCCGGAAAGAGACCGAGCAGGCCCCATGCGGAGATTAACGATTCGAGTTGTCTCCAAAAAGGATGCCATAAGACCCAGGATCTGCAGGGAGATATGATCTATAAGAATGTGGCTTTCTCCCATGGAAAACATCTCGGTGAGTTGAGAAGGGGGATGAAGCTTCGATGCACCACCTGCCATGCCCAACTGGTTCAAGGGGCGCACCTCACCGTTCATGAAATCAACTGCTTCATTTGCCACTACTATCAGGCTGGCCCGGGAGGGGAGGACGAATGCATCTCCTGTGCCGTAGGCAGTTGCACCTCTTGTCATGTGGAGCCCAAAGGAGACATTAAAGTCAAAGGTTGGAGCTTCAATCATCGGAAGTATATTGCAAGAGGGGTGGTCTGTGAGAGATGTCATATTAACGTGGTTCAGGGAGACGCCCACGTCCCTGAAGGGAAGTGTGTCCAGTGCCATAATGAACCCGAACTCCTGAGCACCAAATATACCTCCCAATTCATGCATAAGAATCACGTCACAGATCACAAGATCGAATGTGCGGATTGCCACACCTACATTCGCCATGAAATCGGGCCGATTCTCACGATGGTCCATACTCCGGCCGTTTGTGATAAGTGCCACAGCCAAGAGATCCATTTGGGACCGAGAGAATTATACCGCGGAAGCGGAGGGATCGGAGTTCCTGATTCTCCGAGCCTCATGTTTACCGCCAATGTGGATTGCGTTGCATGCCATCGAAAGGGCGGGGAGAGCCAGGCGGCCCTCCAAACCACCCAATATGTGGAAAAGGCCATCGGTGAGGCCTGTGTGGACTGCCATGGTGAAGGATTTGATGAAACCCTTAAGCACTGGAAGACGCTCCTTTCAAAGGCAGCCAATGAGACAAATCAGCGGATATTCAACGCTCAAAACGTGCTATACAATTTTGAAAAGGAGAAGGGGGACTCCGGGCCCTTCAAAAAGGCGCAAAACCTTCTCAATGAGGCACGCCATAACTACAGCTTTGTTCTGTTAGGCAAGGGTGTTCACAATATTGAATATGCCTTCAAGCTCCTCAATGCGGCCAATAACAAGAGCGAGCAGGCCCTGGCAACCATCGACAAAGGGTACAAACCTCAAGAGTTTAAAACCCAGATGACCTGCACGACTCTCTGCCATGTAGGAATAGAGAGGCGAACCGTTTCCTTTAACGATACTCAATTTTCCCATGAAACCCATGTGGCGGGCTACGGAATGAAATGTTCCGACTGCCATTCTCCCCGCGGGGATCATGGGAAGACATTTCAGAAGAATTGTGCCGGATGCCATCACGGAAAGGAGATCAGGAAGGTTAAGTGTGAAGACTGTCATATTTCCGTGAAAAGATTGGTCCAGGGAAAAGGCGGGATTGGGGTTAAAGATCGGCCGAGCAATAAGTTGGATGTGATTGAATGTGTCGATTGCCATCGAGGCGTGGCCGCAAAGAAGAAAGACACCTTCGACGCGATTAAGAAGCGTTGCGTTGAATGTCATGACCAGAGTTACGGCGAGATGGTGGTCCGGTGGAAAACGACCACCGAGGATTCGTTGAAGAAAGTTGCTCTGAAGATCGATCGTGTCCGGGAAGAGATCGAAAAGATTGATCGCCGGAGAGGACATACATTCGTCTATCGGAAATTGTTCGGGGAGGCAGAATTCAATTATAATCTGGCAAGAAGTGGCAAAGGCGCCCATAACCTCGAATATACGGAGGAGCTATTAGAATTTGCAAATAATCGTCTGGATGAAGCGATCAGGCAGTTGGCCCAGAAGAAGCAGAGACCGTAACCATTGGATTTAGATGGAGTTTCTCAACATAAACAGAAAGCTTGACAAACATTTAAGAATTTATTAAATTTTTTTTCAAATATCTTGTGAAGGGACTCACAAAATTGAAATATTCTAAAATACCGGAAGCAACGATTCGCAGGTTATCGAGATATGCAAGATGTTTGGAGGAGATGGAAGAGAAGGGGGAAAAGGTTGTCTCATCTGCACAATTAGCTCACAAATGCATGGTGAATGCTGCTCAGGTGAGAAAAGACCTGGCTTATTTCGGCGAGTTTGGAATTCGAGGCGTGGGCTATTATGTGAAAGACCTGCTTTCGGCTATTAAGCGGATATTAGGGTTGAACAAGGAATGGAGGATGGCTCTCATCGGTGTTGGAAATTTAGGCTCTGCCCTCCTCTCCTATAAGGATTTTCTGAAACAAAACTATAAGATTGTGGCGGCCTTCGATATCGATCCTCCAAAAGTGATCGGTAGGGTCTCAGAGAAGTTGGGTAAACCCATCGAGGTCCTTCATATCAATCGGCTCAAAGAAGTCGCCAGAGAAAGAAAGATCGAGATCGGTCTGATTGCAACTCCTCCGCAGGAGGCTCAGGCCGTAGCCAATCTCCTGGTCGATGCAGAGATCAAAGGAATTCTCAACTTTGCACCCGTGCAGATCACCGTTCCAGAGGGATTTGAGGTGAAGGATGTCTTTTTTACCACCATTCTTGACAATTTGGCCTACCTCTTATCAAACCCATAATGAGAGTAGATTGAGGGAAGAAGGCCCATTCTGAAAAAGCAATGGGCTTTTTTGTCTGGAGCCAAGGGGGATTTCATGGGAACCTTTAAAGAAACGCCTTCCATCATCACAGAACTCCCCGGACCCCGAGCCAGAGGGGTTCTTGAGAGGGATCAAAGATTCATTTCTCAATCCTATACACGGGTCTATCCTTTGGTGGTTCAGAAAGCGAAGGGAGTCTGGGTAGAGGATGTCGATGGAAATCAATTCCTCGATTTCAATTCAGGGATTGCGGTCTGTAATACTGGCCATTGTCATCCAAAGGTGATGGAGGCCATTCGACGGCAGGCCGAGCAACTGATCCATATGTCAGGCAGTGATTTCTACTATGAAGCCCAGTCCACCCTTGCTGCCAAATTGGCCGAGATCACTCCCGGACCAAAAGAGAAAAAGGTTTTCTTCGGGAATTCCGGAGCAGAGGCGATTGAGGCTGCGCTCAAACTGGCAAGGTATCATACAAGGCGGCCCTTTGTTTTAGCCTTTCTTGGAGCTTTCCATGGACGGACCATGGGCGCTCTGTCCCTGACGGCAAGCAAGGCCATTTTCGAGAAGGGATTCTCTCCGCTGGTCCCCGGGGTGACACATGTTCCTTACCCCTACTGTTATCGCTGCCCTTACCATCAGCACGCCTTTCCCGGATGCGGTCTTGCCTGTATCGAGTGGATTCGCGAAGACCTCTTCAAACGGAGCATTCCTCCGGAAGAGGTCGCTGCCATCTTTGTGGAACCGATTCAAGGCGAAGGGGGTTACGTCGTTCCTCCCCCGGAGTTCCACAAGAAACTCTATGACCTGACAAAGGAGTTCGGGATTCTCTTCGTCGTCGATGAGGTTCAGAGTGGCATGGGACGAACAGGAAAGATGATGGCCATCGAACACTGGGGGATCACGCCGAATATCTTCGCCCTGGCCAAGGGAATTGCCTCTGGAATGCCTCTCGGCGCCATGGTTGCTCAAAGTGAGGTTATGGATTGGGTCCGCGGCTCTCATGCCAGTACGTTCGGGGGTAATCCGATCAGTTGCCAGGCTGCCCTGACCACGATCGGACTCCTCGAAGAGGAACTGATCCAAAACGCGGCCGTACAGGGAGAATATTTTCTCGGAAAACTGAGAGATTTCCAGAAAGAGTTTCGTCTGATCGGCGATGTCAGGGGAAAGGGGCTGATGATCGGAATCGAAATGGTCAAAGATCGGAACACGAAGGAGAAGGCGGTCGAGGAGCGGAACGCGGTCATCCAAGGCTGTTTCGAAAAAGGACTCCTCATCTTGGGATGTGGGGAGAATGTGATCCGTTTCAGCCCCCCATTGATTATCACCCGGAGAGAGGCGGATATGGGCCTCGCGATCTTAGAAGAGGTTTTGAAGAAAGTTGAAAAGGGTTGATGAATGTGTACCCGACATCCAGCCTGCCAAATTCATTGACGTGTGCCCCCCTTTGCATACGGTGTAGTGCTTCAAAAGTCCCTTCAGTTTGTTTGTCATTCCGGGCCTGACCAAGCTCGCCCCGTACTCAATACGGAGGAATCCGGCGTAATGGAAACGGGAAACGTGCTCCCGCTCGCCTAAGAGGCTGTGTCACAATATCAAAAAGCCTTTTTGAACTGAAGGAGGGAGAGGCAGTCGGGTGGAAAAGATTTGGAGCGGTAACCTTCGATCGATCGAATGGAAGCGTGACAAGCATATGAACCCGTTCAATTTTATACAAGTGATGATTCCCTATAATTTAAGAAAGACCGCATTCTAAATCTTTGGAACCTGACTGCCTCTCCCCTCCAAGTGCAATTACGAAACAGTCTCAAAGCGGGAGGGGAATGACGGCCTCGGAAATACCGGAGAGAGAGAGGGTACAACTTGCGGAAACCGTTTTACGGCTGGGTGATTGTTGGCGTCGCCTTTCTCATTGGCATCACAGAGGCAGGCGTCTTTCAGAATATCCTGTCCATATTCATGAAGCCGATGGTCCATGCTTTCGGTTGGAGCCGGGCTTCTGTCACCGGAGCGATGGCCTTCGGTTCCCTGAGTGGAGGGCTGGTGTCGGTCGCTTGCGGTCCGATTCTGGATCGGCATGGAACGAGAATGGTGGCTTTCGGCGGGATATTCTTGTTAAGCATCGGACTGTTCTCCATGATGTTTATCAATCACATCTGGCAGCTTTATCTTTTTTTTGGGGTGGGCCGGATGATTGCGATCGGGGTGCTGAGTCTGGTCATATCGGTCTCCGTATCCAACTGGTTTGTTCGCCTCCGGGGCAGAGCCATGGGAGTGACGAGGATAGGCGATCGGTTTGGTAGCACCGTTCTGCCCTTGATGGTTCAGTTCCTAATCTTGATTTACGGATGGAGAACGGCCTGGGGGATCTTAGGGATGGTCGTCTTTGTCATGTCCGGCATTCCCTCATTGCTCTTTCTACGAAGAAGACCCGAAGATATGGGATTATTGCCGGATGGTGCATCATCCCCATCAGAAAAAATCTCTGGGGGCTCTGCAAGAAGAAAAGGCTGGCCTAAATTCTCCAATATCGATTCAGAGCCCGTTTGGAGCCGGTCGCAGGCGATAAAGACCAAGGCCTTCTGGATGTTAACCTTTTTGAACTGCCTGGTCCCTTTTCTTCAGGCAGGCATTAATTTTCATATCTATCCCTTCCTGACGGATCAGGGGTTCAGTGAAATGACCGCCGTTTTGATTCTCAGCACCATCTCCGTCTCCGGCATGGCAGGATCAGCGATATGGGGGATGCTTTTCGAAAGGCTTCGTATCCAGAGTCTTCTGACGATGAACGTGCTCGGGAGTGGTCTCGTATTTCTCTTGCTTTATTGGGCGATCAAGTTCAGGTTTGAGAGCGCTCTGGGAACCGGGATCGTCTTCTTCCTGGCGGCACTGCATGGAACGTTTCACGGAGGCCGAAACCCGATGATCACTCTTGCCTGGGCGGAGTTTTTCGGCCGGCGCTCTCTCGGCAGCATCCTCAGTTTGGCAAACCCGTTCCATTATGCTGCAAATGCGATCGGTCCTGTTTTTGCCGCACTCTGCTTTGACCTGTCTGGCAGCTACGCGTTGCCTTTTTACTTTTTTGTTTTTGTTTTCTTCTTTTCAGGAGTGGTCACGATACGGATGGAACCACCAAGCCATCCCTCTCAGGTTCCTATAAATTAAACGCGATTCCTTGTCTCATTCCCAGCTTCTCAGCTTGGCCGAGAACCTATTTCCAAGGCTTTTCTTTGGCCGACCTCTTGCCGGCAATGCGGCCGAAGGCAATGCATTCACCCACATTGCCGCCCCCTTGGTAACAATCGCTATAGAGGGAGCCGATCTCGCCCGCGCTATAGAGTCCGGGGATGGGTTTTGACTTGGTGTCCAAAACCTGGGCGTGCTTGTTACGCCTCGGCCCCCCTTGTGTATTGAGAATCTGCGGCTTTGCCTCGATGGCATAGAAAGGGGGTTTGTCTATGGGTACTAACCTCGCGTCGACCCTGCCCAACCCGGGATTGGCCCCTCTCTCAAATTCAGGATCCACGCCTGCGCGGCAATACTCGTTGTACTTGTTGACGGTCTCTTCCAAGGCATCGGGGTTTCTCCCGATCTTTTGAGCGAGTTCCCTGATCGTGTCCGCCTTGGTAATCCAGCCCTTTTCTATTTCGACGCTGCTGTCGTCGCTCCAGACATAACCTCCAATTTGGTAGTCCCAGCCCCAGGGTGCATAGGGTTCTCGATCCACATTCAGAGGGCCCGAGAGCCTCATCTTCTCGTCGAAGATCGCATGAATCGGCAACGGGAAAAGCATTGGAAACCAGTAGCCGTACCGTTCGTACTTGCCATGGTGAGTACCGGGCCATTGTTCGTTCACAAATCTTCTATTGTCCGCCCCGATATAGATAAAACTATGGCCTAAGGTCATCGACAATTTCAGTCCAAAGTCAAACTCGGGAGGCTTAAATCCAAGATAAGCCAGTTGGTTCGCCATATGCCATAAGTCTGCTCCAACGGCCTGAGCCATCCGAATGCCATCTCCTGTATTATAGGGAGTCCCCCGGGTGCACGTGTGATAGAGGTGGAGGTAGTCTGCGATCATCTGGGGGTCGTTTTCGAAACCTCCCGTACATAAGACGACGGCCCTCTTCGCTTTGACATAAACCTTCTTTCCCTTTCTTTCTGCGGCCACGCCCAAAATCCTCTTCTTGATCGGATCCTGAATGAGCTCTCTTCCGCGGGTTTCATACAGGACCTTGATCCCTCTTTCAATCACTTTGGCTTTAAGGAATTCCCATAAACCTGCCGGTATCTTTGCCCACCACCCCTGGCAGCAATGGGAGCCTGGCATTCCTGGAAATTCTGGAGACCAGGCCTTGAGGGGTTCTTGTAGCATGGTTTCGTTTCCGCCCATCCGCTCAAACCATGTGTAGTTCTCCACCATATACGTTGCCCACTGCTCGATCATGTCTTCGGGCACGGTCAATCCACCATTCATCGCCGTGAGATAGGAGACGGCGTCTGCGACATTCGTGGGAGTAAAGACAAATTGCCCGCACACCCTTGAATTTCCCCCCGAGCGTTTTTCATCCATCTTCTCCAGGATGAGAACCTCTGCTCCCTCGTCGTGGGCTGTCATAGCTGTTGCCTGACCTGCGTAGCCAAATCCGAGAACGACCACGTCTGTCTCATACGTCCATCGGGGCACTTTGAATTGTGAAAGGGCCTTCGCTTTTCTCTTGTTCTTCATCAGTCCATCCCTCCTCTTTAAGACGATCGTCCATGGGAGTTTATCACAACTGAATTGGAAAAACCAAGTGCAAAAAAAGAGGTCCCATTCCCCCCCATTCCCCTCTTTACACTTTTTTCTTAGAAGACTATAATCAATCCAAATCCGCCATGAAAGAGGCATCGAAACAAATTTCCACTCTTGTTGATCGCTTCGAGCGCAACATCGAAGCATACCGGAGCCCTGCTTACCATGAGACTCAACTACGAAGGGAGTTTATTGATCCATACTTTCAAGCCCTTGGTTGGGATGTGACCAACAAGGCAGGATATGCGGAGCTGTACAAGGATGTCATCCATGAGGATGCTTTTAAGATTGCCGCGGCGACCAAAGCACCGGATTACCGCTTCCGCATCGGTGGGGTTAGGAAATTCCTCCTTGAGACCTGGAATATGGTGGTCCGTATATTGACTGGAGGGTGCCTGGTAGCCCCGCTCGCAAAGAGCAGGTTTAAGGGGGAAGTTGCCGTCACAAGAGAAAAAGTAAATTTGGACCTGACTTGCATATTGACTTTTGGATTTCGGCTTGGGCGATTTTCATTGACTTTATGGGGTGGAAACTTTAACATTTATTAAACGTTAAGAGGATAAATGATGGATATTGATTTTGAAAAAGAGATTGAAAGTATTACTTCTCAGATCGTTGAAAAGTATAGACCTGAGAAAATCATTCTATTTGGGAGCGCATCTCGTGGGAAGTTCATTTCAGATAGCGATGTGGATTTCTTGATTATCAAGAAAGATACGCCTGAATATGGGGCAGACCGAATTAGGGAGCTAAGTAGGCTTATTGATCGAAATGTCCCAGTGGATTTCCTTATTTATCGGCCTGAGGAATTCGACAAGAGGCTTAAAATGGGTGATCCTTTCCTGAAGATCGTGTTGAGAGAAGGAAAAGTCCTTTATGGTTGATGCTATAATCGTTCGTGAGTGGGTTGCCAAGGCCGATGAAGATTTCGAATTTGCTCGCCTAAATTTCGAAGAAAGCAAGCCTTTTTTTGGTCAAATTTGTTTTCATTTTCAGCAAGCAGTCGAGAAATACCTTAAGTCGTATATTATTGCTAACGAACTCGAATTTCTTAAGATCCATGATCTTCCGTTGCTCCTTAAAATATGTCTATCTAAAGATCTCTCCTTTGACCAGCTCCGCGAAGATTGCGAATTTTTAACCACTTTTTATGTGGATACGCGATATCCTGTACACTGGCCTACCCATTTCTCGCCGGAAGAAACTCAAAAAGCGTTTCAGGCCTCCCAGCGAATCCGATCTTTTGTGAAAAGCAAGTTGGGTATTGGTAGAGAATAAGAAGATCGGGGGCTGACTTGTGTATTAGCTTTTTGAGAGCATTACCCGCGGCTTGAATGCTTTATCTGGCGAACGGCTTTCTCCATTTCCTTGTGAGTACATTCTTCGCACCAATACTCATTTCCTTTTACTGAATGGGTATCATATCCGAGAGAGATCACTACGCCACATCCTGCACACTTGGTCGGTAAGTAAGGAGGAGGGTTTTCCAGTTTTTGGAAATTGAATTCGTTTGTGCCGTAATAGACATAGATCTCTGTTTCGAAGGAGTTTTTGCATTTCGGGCAGTCTTTCCAGTCGCCTGAATGTTCCTCGTTGTAATGGTATGCACAGAGAGTATAACGGCTGTGATTCCTGTAGCAGCTATTTGTCGCATAGGAGAAAGGAACATATTTGTCCTCATCATCGCAAATCCACTGGCCGCAACATTCTGTTTTCGTCAGCTTCTTTGTTTTCCCGCATAGCCCACACCTTGGTTTGCCGTCAACTCGGTTCTTTTTCAGCTTCCTGGTTTTTGCCTTAATTGTCATATTTCCCTTTCCCGGTGAAATAATTTTGCAGTTGCTGTCCCGTCGATCCAGTTTCATCCCTTTTTCCACTTCGGATTAGGAATCAAAAGAGATTTTCCATTCCTTTCGATCAGGATCTTGACGAAACCGGTTTTCTCAATGTCGCCATAATTATGGCCTGCATCTCCAGGATAGACAGCAAAGAAGACAAAGAGGTCCGTTCCCGTATTGGCCATTCGGTGTCCCCAATAGGGAGGGATGTAAGCCACAACGCCCGGTTGAATATCGATCGATTCGAAATCTCCTTCCACGGTCTGAATCAGAAGGCACCCTCTGCCTTCCAGCCCCAGATAAACCTCTGATGTGTCGGGTCGTCTGTGGTAATGGCCCTTGGTCATAAAATACTCATCGCCGATCTTTCCGGGAAGAATCGAGGTGGTGGCAAGCTGAAGATGCCCGTTTTCTTCGGGCAGCACCCTTTCGCTGAAGGAATAGATGACCGGGTCTTCCTTTTGAAGAATGCGGCGCTCCGACTCGGCATCGAGAAACATTCCCTTCATGTCACTCAGCTTTCTGATATTGGTCCGGTCATGAGGTGTCAGCCCGCCCGTTCTGAAATCAAGGTGCATCGAAAAAGGTCTCATGGACATCTATTCCTCCTTTCTCCTTCTCAAATCAGACCCCTTAACTCCATTGCCCGGTGTTCTGTCCAAAATCATCTTACAAAGAAAAGTAAGAGAAGGCAACTCCCACTGACCCCTTTCTTAAAATCATTGAATTCTCGTCTCAGGGTGTTATAAATTAAAAAAGAGCCTATAATACTCGGGTGCCCAGTGAAAAGGATTCTCACATTGGTCTGCTTCCTGGTTTTGCTGGCGATGCCAACGTTTGCATCAGCGGAACTGGTCTATAAATGGTTTGATGAGAGAGGGGTTATCCATCTGAGTGACGACCTGAATCAAGTCCCGGAAAAGTACAGGGATCAGGTCCAAAAGATGATCGTTCCGGACAGTTTTGATGAACCCGTGCCGCAAGCCGAGAAGGTTTCCGTTCCTTCTCTCACTGAGCCGGAGAAGCCAAAAGCGAAACCCGTACAGCCGGCTTCCGGGTTCATTCCCTTTAACAAGTTCATACACCTTACGGAAGGAATGAGCGAGGCCGAGGTCTTGAGCCGTGTTGGCCCACCGACCCAGGTGACCCAAGATGAAATCGAGACCCAAGGCATTCTTACCCAGAAGGGAATAGTGAAAAGGGAAGCGCTGGTGAAAAGGTACTATTATATTGGCGATCCTGACCTCGGGGAGAGGACCACCGTGATCCATTTCAGGAATGGAGTGGTCACCAGGATTGAAAGAATCTTCCCGCCCGCTTGGTAAGGCATAGGAAGACAAGGGAAGCCTGTCTCTGACAAATGCTTGGAAGCAGAAAAATCCGTCAATTCTTTTTCCCCTCCTTGTCCCCAAGATTTCTGGTCAGAGTCTCGGCCGTTGCATTCGGTGCCTATCTCTTTTTCGGTCACATCTGTACTCCTCTACGCATTGAGGGAGGCAGCATGGAGCCCGCGTATCGAGATGGAAATGTTAATTTCTGTTGGAGATGGCATTCCTTCTTTTCAGAACCTAAAAGGCATGAAGTCGTCGCGGTTCGCCTGGCTGGCAATAGAGTGATGCTCTTGAAACGGATCGTTGCATTGGAGGGGGAACGCGTCGAATTCCGTCAGGGAAAACTCCTTATTGATGGAAGAGAGATCAAGGAGCCTTACGTTCGATATCCATGTCACTGGAATCTTTCGCCGCGACAGGTGGAAAAGGATCATGTCTATGTTGTCGGTGACAATCGAAACATGCCAATGGAGAATCATCTCTTCGGACAGGTTCCCATCAAACGTATCGTAGGTGTGCCGTTATGGTGAAGTTCAAACCGATCATTGCAGGCTTACTGGTTGTAGCGGCTGGGATAGGGGTGGTCCTCTATCTCTTTCCAAGTGAGGAGAAGAAGGTCAAGAAGCAGTTTCGTCTGCTGGCGGAATGGGTTTCGAAAGAACAGGGCGAGAACCCAATCACCATGGCCTACAAGATCAAGAATATCGGCACCCTCTTCGATGGAACCTGTGAATTTGATATTCCCGCCTATTCATTTTCAGGAACCTATACGCGGGAAGAAGTCTCCGGTTATGCCAGCAGCGGCAGATTATCGATGTCACAGCTCGATTTGAAATTTTACGACCTTCATATTGTCTTTCCAGATCGTCAAACCGCTGAGGTTACCTTGACGGCCAAGGTGACAGGAAAGTCGGGCAGGGGAGAAGCGATCCATGAAGCCCACGAGCTCGTGTCTGTCCTGAAGAAGATCGAAAAGAGATGGCTTTTGAGCAGATTTGAAGTCGTCGAAGTCCTGAAAAAATAGGAAGATTGATTTGCGCCATCACCTGATGGAGATCTTTCCTGCCATCGCGGCGGCAACATGCCGGACCATCTGGCGGTAAACGTCCAGAGAGATCTCGGGAGGGAGAAAGTAGTCAGGGTGCTCCTCAGAAAAGAAGGAGGCCAGTTTCTGGGCAGCTCGATCGATATCGTTCGTGCTTCGGTAGGCTTCCTCCATGCGGGCGCGCTCTTGTTTCGCCATCTCAATTGTCTTTGGGATGAATTCTCTTGCTTCCTCTCCGGTTACGTACCCGTAATGGTCAGCACAGTAGTAATCCACCTCCAGGTTCTTCAGCCTTTCGAGGCTTTGCTGATACTGGGTGTAGTTGGAATTTCCAGACGTGACGATGGTTTCATCCAACGGGATGCCACCCCCGTCTGTTGGGAAGAGGGCCTTGAGGCTGGGAGCATAGGCCCCGATAGAACAGGAGGAGTGGCCGGGAATCTCCAGGATGAAGACCTCCAAACCGCCGAGGTCGATTCGGTCCCCTTCGCTGACGGTTTTGCCCACCACATCATCTCGCCAATCCAGATCATAGGTGGAATAAGCCTCCTCCTTTCCCATGCGGTTTGCAACCCTTCGGCTGAACTCATTGATCGTGCGGATCGCCTTCTCCATCCGGAGGATCTCCCATCCCCTTCGGGAAGCATAGATTTCCAGTCTCGGATGACGGCGCTTGAAAAAGGGGACGACTCCCACATGATCGAAATGGGCATGAAGAATGAGAAGCTTCCTGATCCTCTCCTCATGGATACCGAATTCTTTAAATTGCTGAAGCAAGTCTGGAACAATGTAGCCCACGCCCCCACTCAGGATCATGGATTCATCGTTCCCTTCCAGAAGATAAACCCCTGACTCTTCCCGGCCTAAGAACCAGAGCCTGTCCAGAACTCTTCCTCTTTTTCGAATCCTCATGATGGGTTTATCCTTTCACGGCAAAAGCCACAATCTATTATAAGAGAATGATGGCGAAAGTTTAAAGATTGGATTGGAAAAAAATTAAGCACCATGGGGCAATGGATGGGTCTTCTATTGATCTGTCTTTAATTCGAGTTGATTCCTTTTTACCCATTTCAGCAATTGGCAGGTTTGGCATCTAAATTGCTAATTATCCAAATAGAATTTCGTCATTCTTGGAAGGAAAAACCATAGAAAAGGCAAGTCGTTGTTCTTAAACATGTTCTCCTTAACAAATGTTGAAGGGCTCGTAAAGAGATGATGGCTAAAAGAATTGCGCTTTTCTTGACACTGTCCATTTTTTGCATAGTCTTCCAGGCGTGGGCCGATACGACCGAAACGTCCAAGAGCACTTTTTATGAGGGAAGCATCATCAAAATGAGTGGAAATGAAGAGGATGATCCGGCCGATATTCGGTACGAGACCGATGAGCAGATGCCCGGGTCTGCTTTTTTGGAAAGTTCAAAAAAGTACCTGAAAATCAAATTGACTGAGACTCTGGAGAAAATTTTCTCCATCTACAAGTTTTATGACCCTCCGTGGCACCAATCTTTTGATTCGCAACGATTCAAAGAAACAAAGCCCTCCGATCTGGAATATGGATCGCCCACGTTGAATCCGTACTCAAAGGACAGTCGGTCTCTTGAAGAAGGGACAGCCCAGATGTCATTTGAACTTCTTCAATCCAAACTAAAGAAGACGGAAATATTTATGTTATTCAATCTCTCTTTCGGCTCCAAAACGGAATTGCTCTTCTTAGAGATGCGTATCACTCCTTCCTCTGACAAAGGAGTCAATTTCTTTATACCCTTTTAGGAAGAATTCCTTTTTACTGGGTCAGCCATTCCTGTTGCCATTGCTGGAGGGTTACCAACGGCCTATCATCTTTGCCGCCCCCCTCGACGCTTGGACTCAGTGAGAGAGTATTGCCATCTGATCGGGATCCAGCTTGATGATAATTCTCTCGCCCACCGAATGCGGAGTTCGAACTTCACCCCTCGCACGAATCAAGTGTTTCTTGATCTTCAACTGATAATCGATCAGCTCGCCGACATAGGATGCCCTGGCCACCTCTGCCTCATAAAGGTTGGGTTCTTCGGAGAAGGGTTTAGCCTCTGCCGGGGATAGAAATTTTATGCATTCAGGCCGAATGGCAACATCCACCTCATCGCCCTCCTTAAGCACACGTCCGCGGCCGGTCAGCCTGACGCCATCATCGGTCGCCACTTCTGCATAGTCTTTATCGAAATGGATCACGCTGCCGTGGATGAAATTGGTCGTGCCCATAAAGCCAGCAACAAATCGATTGGCCGGTTTGGAGTAAATCTCCAACGGCGTGCCGAGCTGCATGATCCTGCCCTTTTCAAGGACTGCGATCCTGTCGGAGATGACCATGGCTTCGGTCTGGTCGTGGGTGACATAGATGGTCGTGATCCCTGCCTGCTTGTGGATCTGGGCGATTTCGAAACGCATCTGCTCTCTGAGCAGGGCATCGAGGTTGCTGAGCGGCTCATCGAGAAGCAGGATCTCCGGTTCCAGGACCAAGGCCCGGGAGAGAGCCACTCGCTGCTGCTGTCCGCCGCTCAGTTGGCGGGGATAGCGCTCTTCAAAACCCTCAAGCTGGACAAGGGAAAGCGCGCGCTCCACCTTCTTGCGGATCTCGTTTCTGGACAACTTTCTTATCTTCAATCCAAAGGCCAGGTTCTGAAATACCGTCAGATGGGGCCATAAGGCATAATTTTGGAAAACCAGGCCGATCCCCCTCTTCTGAGGAGGAATTTCGGTGATCTTGCGATCCCCGAGGTAGATCTCACCGCTATCGGGTTTGACGAACCCCGATACACACCTCAGAACGGTCGTCTTTCCGCACCCCGAAGGACCGAGCAGGGTCAGCAGTTCCCCGTCTTCGACGCCGAGACTCAGGTCGTCCACGGCTTTCACTTTGCCGTATTTCTTTACGATGCGTTCCAGGTGCAGAGGAGGCATTGGACCCGTTCCTTCTGAGAGTGAGCTGCGTCAGCCCATCCCACCCACATACTCAGCCTTGAGAACCCTCTGGATCAGCGTCATGAATAGGATGCTCGGGATGAGCAGGACGATGGCGATCACTGAAGCAAACTGCATGTTGTATCCGCTGGACGAGTAGAGTGTCATCGGCAGGGTGTTGACGAAAGGAAGTCCGATAAAGAATGTCCCCGTGAACTCATCCAGGGAGGTGATGAAGACAAATACGGAGCTGGCCAGAAGTCCGGGCGCTGCCAGCGGCAAGGTGATGTGGAAAAACGTATAAAGGCTGCCAGCGCCGACGCTGTGGGCTGCTTCTTCCAGGTAGCTCGGAATTGATCGAAAGGTGGCGCTTGTGATCCAGACGCCAAAAACCAGGCCTACGAGAATATGGACCAGAATGACGCCCTGAACAGTGCCGGCCAAGTCCCAGCGGGTGAAAGTCCGCAGCAGATTGACAAAGATAGGCTGCTGCGGAAAGGCATTGGGCATCAAGAAGAGAAACAGAATGAATGCGCCGAAAGGGACGCGGTACTTGGCCAAGGCATACCCCGCAGGAATGGCAAGGAGCATCGAGATGATGACGACGATAAGGGCGATCAGGAGACTGAGAAGGAAGGCGGGCACAATGCTGATCGCTCCGATGGCCAGACTCGTATGCAACCCCAGGGCCTGTTTCCAATATTCAAAGCCCACCTCCTGGGGCAAGGTGTTCGGCCAATACCAGCGATGGGCCACAGACCAGATGAAGAGGCTCATCATCGGCCCGACGATGATGAGAAAGGCGAGCACCAGCATGAGGATCTCGGCAGCAAGGATGAGAGTGCGCCTAACAGACATGTCTACCTCTCTCTGAACTGTGAAAGGGTCACCTTTTTCATCGATGACCTGAGATAATAGACCGCCGTGATCAGGACCAGAAGGTAGGAGAAAACGCCCAGCGTGTTGGCCACACCAAAGTCCCGAAAGTAGTTGATTCGATGGGCGATATCGACCGTGATGGTCGTGGGGATCTTTCCGCCGATCAACATGTAAGGCAGGGTAAAGGTGCCGACGATCTGGGAATAGACGAGGACGAGAGCAACCAGAATGTTTGAACGATTCATCGGAATCAACACACGGGTGATGACCCTGATTAAGCCCGCACCGCAACTGCGGGCGGCTTCGATGTAGCTGTTGTCGATCATCTGGAAGCCGCCGTGAATGATCAGGACGGAAAAAGGGATCATCTTCCAGATGAAGCCGAAGGTCAGTCCATAAAAGTTAAAAAGCTGGAGAGGGTTTTTGATATCGACCATCCCCACCTTAGCCAAGGCCAGGTTGAGCAACCCATGGGGAGCGAGGAAAGTGGTCATCATCTGGGCGACGACCACGAAAGGAATGAAAATGGGCAGCCTGTAAAGCCCTCCGAGTATTCGAGAGATAGCGTTCTGCCGCAAGCGGAGATAGACCGCCAGAAGGATCGCCGCTCCCGCAGAGACCGCCGTGCTGAAAATAGTCACAGCGAAGGTGAAGCCGATGTCCTTGAGATAAAGGTCCAACGTCTTTTCGTAATTGTCAAAGGAAAATTGGCCCTGGCTATTGATGAAGCTCCGGGTGATCGATGAAAGGAAAGGGTAACCATACATGAGAAGCATGAAGGTTACCGCAGGGAAAAGAAGTAGAAGGTAAGGAGGGAGGGAAAATCCCCTCCTCGCCACTCGCTCTGCTTGCACGGTTACTTGACCCACTTCTCGTAAGACTCCAACATGGCGCTAAAGTACTCGCCCAGAGGAAAAGCGCGTCCCTTCTTGGCGAGGTCCGCGGGTGTCACGTCCTTATAGATCTTATTGAATATTTCGGCCGGGATCGCTCCCTTCAGATGGGAGCCGTCGATTCCAGGATACCAGTTAAAGCGCGTGACGATTTCTTTGGCCTGGGTTTCCGGACTGGTGACAAATTCGACGAACCTCTTGGCTTCTTTCGGATGAGGCGCTTTTTTGAAAACAACGAAAAACATGGGTTGTCCGGGCATTCCAGGCTCAGGGAGGATCATCCGAGTCTTCGGATCCAGCTTTCCCTCGTTCATGAAGGTAAAGAACATGTCCACCCAGACAGGGCCCATCCAGACCTCTCCCCGGTTCAGGGCATCCAGGGTCCCCACGTTTCCTCCTGTGATGGTCACATTCTTGTTGAACTCCCCCAAATCCTTGAAGGCCTGTTCCCATGTGGCTGCTTCGGCTTTGTCAACAGGGCCAGTGACAGCATACTTTTCGTATTTACCCGTCTTCCAGTAGATCCAACCCACGGTGAAGGCCACGCCGGACATGCCGCCCTTGATCCCGTTATAGCCGAACTTGCGGGGGTTCTGTTTGACCCATTCTGCCAGATCGGCGTAGTTCTTAGGCGGATCCTTGACGAAATCCGGATTGTAGGCCAGGGCTGTCTGGCTGTGGAACATGGGCATCACGTATCCCTCCACCGGAACACCGAGGGAATTCTTGGCAAAGGGAGAGGTGACGTACTTCCAGGTGTTAAGCTCCTTGGCGTAGGGAAGGAGGAGATCTTTTCCTTCCGCCCATTTCATGAAAATCTGGTGGACCATGGCCACATCGACGTCCCAGGTGGGTTTCTTGGACTCGGCCTCGGCCGAGATCTTCTCAAAGATCAGTCTTGAGCCTGCATCGCCAGGTCCGGTATGGACGGTCATCAGAGAGACACCGGGGTTCTTTTTGGAGAATGCAGGACCGAGAACATTCTGTCCAAGGGCCAGCATGTTGACATCCCCGGCTGTCATGTAGACCAGCTTGACCGGTGCCGGTGCTGCCTTGACTTCGTTTTGACCTCCCAGGGCGAGGAGGCCGATCATTCCGACGGTAAGAAAACAGATCCAGAGGAATCTTTTCGGGCTCATGGGAACCTCCTTTCTTAAAAAGTGTTTTATGGATCAATATTTAATTCCTACTGCAATCAAGAGAAACTGTCAAGTTGTTTAAGGCGACATTCGAGTGCCGGAATTTGGAGGTGACCATCCTCTACAATTTTCATGTTTAAGCAACGTCAATATGTCCCCCTAACTGCAACGTGAAAATGTCCCCTTGATTG
>JBHGBJ010000089.1:0-15418 GCA_041947025.1 Thermodesulfobacteriota bacterium | reverse complement strand
CCTCCGTCTTCAGTATTGTACCCTAACTTTGGTGTCCACTAAAGTCATCTTAACCCAGATTCTAGTATGAGAAATTACGGCATCTGACGGGCTGTTTATGATCGCTTCAAAGCAATAAAGATGTGAGGGGGCACGAAGAGAAATAGTGTCACATCTTAGAAGGTCATTTGACACGAAACGCCTCGATCGGTGCGGAAAGGGGTTGCGGAGATGCTCAAAACGAAAAATTTTGTTTCCATTGACTTTGAGACCGCAAATCATAACCCTAACAGTGCCTGTTCATTTGCTCTGGTGCGCGTCGAAGATTTCCAAATCGTGGAGGAAATATACCATCTAATACGTCCCCCACGAAAGGATTTTGTGTTCACGGAACTGCACGGCATCACGTGGGAAGATGTTTGCAACGAACCCAGATTCGCAGAGCTTTGGCCAACAATGAAGGCAGCACTCAAGAATATAGATTTCATAGCTGCTCATAATGCTACCTTTGATGAAACAGTATTGCGGGAGTGCTGCAGGCACTCAAGGATCAGTCCGCCGGCTATTCCCTTCAAGTGCACTGTTGAGTTGGCTAGGACCGTTTGGCACATCTATCCTACGACTTTGCCAGACGTATGTCGGCATTTGAAGATCCCTCTGAGACACCACCATGCAGCAGCAGATGCATTCGCGTGCGCTCAAATTGTAATAAAGGCAGCAAAACGGAACATCAAGCTCATATAGAATCCTGTCAATTAATCCAGCTACAGTTGTGCGCCGAGCGGAAGGAGGATCGCAGTAAATGTCTGAGCTAAGGATAAAGATGGTTGGAAGTATCACGAAATTAGCCATAGGTACTTTCCCGAAGCGCGGGGCTGACTGGGTTCACGCTTACTATGAAGAACTTAAGCCATACACTGACTTTGAAGAAATATGGTACGGAGAAGGTCTTATCCCCGAAGAATATACCAAGGGGAAAGACCCAACCGATCTCGACGATATCTACCACGAATTTGGACTTACGTTCAACGACAAGGATGAGGTAGATGCATTCTTGAGAGGGATACTCACCACACCTAAGATCAAGGCAGTTTACCTGAATGGAAAAAGAATGAATTACGATTTGAGTCGAGTAGTTAGTGCCTTCGACCGTTTGGATTTAGGAAAAGTTTCAAGGAATTCAGTTTATGTATACTACGGATCTGTCTACTCTGGGGAGATCGATTACGCCCTGAGTGTGCCGAGGCAATTCGATCCAGAGAGGCTAAGAATGCGTTTTGCAAATTGCTCTGAGTACGGGTATATGCTGACACAAATGCATTATGACGGGAGGCAAGCTAAGAGGTTTTACGGTGGGACTAAACTTCAGATAAGGTTGGGCATCTATTCGGAATTCATGAAAAGAATGAAATTTCAAAAGCTGTTAGAGCCGAAGTTTAGAACAAAGCTCAAGGATTATTCCCCGAAGAAATGGAGAGGGTAGGGTCACGTTTGGGTTTTGCAGGGGAGAGGTGGGGGCAGACACAATCATCTATTAGATCGCAGTTTATTTGAAAAAGGCACCCAATCCTAATACCTCTGGATCTCCCAATTCGATTTGGGTTTCCTCACGTCTGCCAGCATCAGAATGACGTGACCGTGCCCGTGATTCGTGTCCGTAACCCCGATACCCGTTGATCCAGGAGGGTGATCTTTCGAATCTCGTGAGACTCAAAAACACTGGATTTCCCCGTATCAAGTACGGAGCAGGCTTAGTCAAGCCCGGAATGACAGAGAAAGGAAAGGAGTAATTGCTGGGTGTCACCCGCTAAAAGCACACATCCCCCTTGAGGGGGTCGGCGAAAAAGTGGGGGGCTTGATCCAAGAATTGCTGCGAAACGGATTGCATCTGAGATTGGGATTTCAACGAGGAAGACGGAGGATCACCTGCGGAAGCTCCAGATTGGAGGTTTTCTCCGCAGAGTCGGCCCCCGTCGTGGAGGTCACTGGGAAGTCCAGACATGAGGTTGTCCCTCATGGCTCCAGAGAACGTTTGGAGAACGTAATTTCAAGGAGATCAAAAAGAAAAAGCCCTTTAAAAACAAGGGCTTCCTTTTTTGAAAATGGTGGAGGCGGCGGGAATCGAACCCGCGTCCGAGAACCTTCCGGCAGAGCATCTACATACATAGCCTGCATTTTAAATTCGCCTCCCGGGGCTCCCACAGGCAGGATTCCCGAAAGACTATCCTATGAGGTTTCGCCTCCCTCCCATAGGCGTCAGAGGGAAACTATCCTGTTTTTCTGACATCCTGCCCCTGCCCTACAGGCGAGGACAGGGAGGACGCCTAGCTGCGGTTAAGCAGCCAGGGCATAATCGTAGTTGTTTGCGATTATGTTTAATCCCATTTGTTTTACGAGCCAATGGGACCTCGGCATGCAGCCCTGACGTCAACGATCCCCGTCGAACCCTTTTCGCCCCCTTTCCATCTCTCTTTCCATCGTCTTCTTCTTGAGGCTCTCCCGCTTGTCGTAAAGCTTCTTCCCCTTCGCAAGCCCCAGATCCACCTTGACCTTCCCGTTGACAAAATAAAGCTTCAGGGGGATTAACGTATAGCCCCTCTGTTCAATCTTTCCGACCAGACGCTTGATCTCCTTGCCGTGAAGAAGGAGTTTCCGCGTCCTCAACGGATCGTGATTCAACCGGTTTGCCTGGGGATAGGGGCTGATATGGGTATCGAAGAGAAAGACCTCGCCATTCTTGATATCGGCATAACTATCCCCGAGGTTGACCCTGCCGTCTCTTAAAGACTTCACCTCGGATCCCAGAAGCGAAATCCCCGCCTGGTACTTCTCTTCAATGAAATAATTAAAGAATGCCTTCTTGTTCTGGCAGATCAGTTTCTCGCCCATAACGCAACGTGTCCGTGCCCGTGATCCGTGTCCAACCGCCCTAACACTTATTTTACCGAAAATGGTAATTTAAATCAATCAGCTGCTCCCCCTCACCCTGCCCCTCTCCCCTGCCCGCCGGCAGGCAGGCGCGAGGGACGAAGGAAACCCATTCTGGATCTGATGCTTTGAGCTTTCAGCTTTGAGCGTTGAGCTTGTAATTCAGACACGGACGGGCAACTCGATCAGGAAGGTCGTCCCTTTCGGCTGGTTATCCCGGACCCGGATATACCCGTTGTGGTCGGAGATGATGGCATTGATGATGGTGAGCCCCAAGCCCGTTCCGCTCTTCTTTGTGGAGTAATAGGGCTCGAAGAGCCTTCTTTTATCTTCATCAGGAATCCCACACCCGTTGTCACTCACCTCGAGGCGCACGATCTGAAGGTTCGGGTCGTAACTCGTCCGGATCCTGATCTCTCCGTCTTCTTCAATGGCGGCCAGACTGTTCTTGATCAGGTTGATCATCACCCGCTTCATCTGATCCCGGTCGATGTTGAGGACCGGAAGCTCCTGGGGAACAAATTCAAAGCGGACTTCCTTATGCCCCTCCTGAAAGAGGACCAGGGTCTCCTGTATGATCTCATTGAGGTAATGGGGGGTGGGTTGAGAAGCCGGCATCCGGGCAAAGTTCGAAAATTCGTTGACCATCTTTTTCAGCTCCTCGACCTGCTTCACGATCGTCCGTGTGCACTCATCGAAAACGGCCCCATCCTGCTGGAGATCGTCCAGGTACCTCTTCCTCAACCGTTGCGCGGAGAGCTGAATCGGGGTCAAAGGGTTCTTGATCTCGTGGGCAATTCGACGGGCGACCTCTCTCCAGGCAGCCATCCTCTGGGCTTTGATCAGTTGGGTGAAGTCATCGAAGACGGCAACCACACCGAGGGGTTTTTCTCCCTCATCCTTCAGGCCCGTCAGATTGATGACCAGGGAAAGGGGGTTTCCTTTCAGGTTGAGCGTGACCTGCTTTTCGATGGAATCCCTCCGGAACGATTTCAGTTCACTCAATAATCCCTCTATCTGCTCCACGAATTCCCGGGGCAACACCTCGGAAAACTTTTTTTCGAGAACGCCCTCTCCTTTGATATCCAGCATCTGCTCCGCCGAGGTGTTGACCGTGGTCACCATGCCTTTCTCATCTATAGAGATCACCCCTGCAGCCACACTTTTCAGAACGATCTCCATGTACTTTCTTCGCTGCTCCAGCTCGGAGCGGCTCACCTGAAGATCCCCGGTCATCTGATTGAAGGACTGGACCAGGGTCCCGATTTCATCCGCGGCGTTCATCTGGATCCGAAAGTTCAGATCTCCCGACGCGATGCGATGAGTGGCCTCGGCTAACTCCTTGATCGGGACCGTTATATCCTTTGCCAGGTAGAAACCGAACCAGGTCGCCGAAAACAGGATGAGAAGGGTGATCATGAGCAGGGCCAGCATGTAGCTTGACTTAATCGGCTTTTTCAGGATCTTCAGCTGCCTGTATTCGACGAAGGCCTGGGAAATCTCGTTCATCTTGGCGGTCAGGCTCTTCGGAATGAAAAGGGATGCAGCGACGATTCCCACGACCTCCTCCCTGTCGGAAGGATTGAGAATGGGCGAGATTCCCGCGATCACCTCCCCTTCTCCGACGGACAAGAGCCTGGATGCTTCTTTCCCTGAAAATCCTGCATCCAGCAAATCCTTCGGCAGTTGGACAGAGATGTTTTTGAGCGCGGGGTCCTCCACCCAGGCCGGATTCTGGTCGCCTCTCAGAAATATCGCCAGGGTGCTGAGGTGGTATTCCTGTCGTTTGATTTCAAGCTGTTCTCTCAGGGGACTTGAGGTTTGTCCTTCTCCAAAGATCCCCTGTTTGAAGAGATGCCTGCCGATCTGTTGGGCAGAAGAGACGGTATTATTGGCGAAATCCCGATAGTAGGCCTGGGCCACTTCCAGGGCTCCCTGGAGAGACTGTTCGACCGGGGCTTTGAACCAGTGCTCCACGCTGTTGGTAATAAACCCCACGGCCACGAGAAAAAGGAGGATGGTAGGAATGAGGGAAAGGCTGGCAAAGGCCACTACCAGCTTGGTCCTCAGTTTCGCTCCCAGCACTTTCCGTCTTCGTTCAAAAATCAGCTTGACCAGATTTCGAATCACCAGGAAGATCAGGAGGAGAATCAGGATAATGTTGATATTGATCAGGCTGAATATGATGATGTTGTTGGCGATCGGGATCATCCCTCCCACCTGGGGAAGCTTAATCTCGATGGTGGTGAAGATGATGATCAGGACCGAGATGATCCCGATGATCAAGAGCTCATTACGCCGTCTTCTTTCTTCCGGAGAAAGTTCCTTTTTCATCATGCTCGGGCGACTCAAAGGGGAAGGGGCTTCGTATACCATTTCGTTTCGAAATCCCAAAGGGACACAAAAAAGAAAAGATATTCCAGATGGAAAGGCAACTTGACAGGATCGAGCTCAGCCTTGATCCGGAGCTCAGCGGGGACACCCGGTTTGAGGGGGGAGGAGGGCCGGATCTCCATCTCCTCCACGCTCGCCATCCACCTCTTTGCCTCTTCGAGTCTGGACGTCGTACGAGAAGAACGGCTTTCTTCCAATAGGACGAGATATTCCCCCCGGATGGGATCGTACTGGATGGAATGGTGAAACTGGATGGATGCGATTTTCCGGTCCTTCCACAATTTTCTCTTCTGATAGAGCTGGATGTAAAAGGTGAAGACGGTCTTTATTCCTGTCTGAATCGCCTCGTCCATCTTCTCCGTAAAACAATTTTCGATAAAGAAACCGACCTTCCAGGCCCCGTTTGATCCTTTCACGCTCACCTCTCGAACAGAAGCCTCCTGGCAGAAAGCAGGAAGAGGAAGCGTGGAGATCAAAAGAAACGCAAGGGCTGCCCTTGCCAACCATCGGTTCTTGATGCCATGTTTCATAGAAGATCGGATTGAAGAAATAGGGTCACTGGGTCACCGGTCATTGAGTCACTTAATAACTCCATAACTTAACGAAAAGGGGGGATCCAAAAGGGACCATAAGCCGAGTTCTGTATTCCTCTTTTCCCGGATACGGGATCAGCCGGAATGATGGCCATTTATCTGGGACCCTGATTGCTCAGGGCCTCAAGCGGCCTAACCCGTCCCGCCTCCACTCCCATTTCGGGAGCAAATTTGAATGGGCCATTCTCACCCCTCTTCAGGGGAACGGAACCTATTTGGCCTTGCTCCGGGTGGGGTTTACCCAGCTACCCCGATCGTTCAGGGTACCGGTGAGCTCTTACCTCGCCTTTTCACCCTTACCCTGACTTTCGTCAGGGCGGTATCCTTTCTGTGGCACTTTCCTTACCCCGCCCCTTAAGAGGCGAAACAGTCCGGATTACGGACCACCCTGCCCTGTGGAGCTCGGACTTTCCTCCCCTCCCTGACACGCCCTTTGAGGAGATGTCATGAGGAGCGGCCATCTCTTCCCCTTTGATTCCCCCCTTCCTTCTTTTCTCTTGCGATCCTTCTCTCAATCGCCTGATTCGCCAAACGGTCTGCCTCCTGGTTCTCTTCTCTCGGAATCGATTGGATAGTGAACGACGAAAATTCCTCCAGAGTTTGGCTGACCATTTTGTGGAGGCCCTTCAGATTGGGATGTTTGACCCGATAAGACCCATTGACCTGCCTCTCGATCAATTCCGAGTCCGTAAAGACCTGAACGGACCTCACTCCCAGTCTCTTCGCTTCTCTCAAACCCAAGAGGAGGGCCCAGTATTCTGCCTCATTGTTGGTCTTGTGACCAAGGGATCGACTGATCTCCAGCCGTTTCTTTCCCGACCCATTTGTCATCCAGACGCCGGCTCCTGCCATTCCCGGGTTTCCCCTGGAAGCCCCATCGATATAGAGGACGGCGTGAAGGTCCTCGTCAATTGCATCTTCGTCTCTCCATTCCCTCATTTCTTCTCCCGGTTCCCCTCCCAATAGAGAATCCGGTTGCAGTTGGGGCATCGAACGAGGGCCTTGGTCTTTTGGACCTCAATGAACATTTGCGGAGGAATGTTCATAAAACAGCCCTGGCAGGTCTCATTTTTGACGTTGACCACCCCGACTCCCTGTCTTTTCTCCTTCAACGTGCTGTAGAGCTTAAGAAGCCCGGATTCGAGTTGCTTTGCAAGGCTTTCCCTTCTTTCCTTCTGCTCTTTCCAGAGTCCTTCGCTTTGATTCGTCTTCTCCTGGATCTTTTTCTTCTCCTTCTCTATTTTTTCCAGGGTGGCCGCCATTTCCTTTTCGCGTTTCGAAAGATCCTTCTTGACCTCGTCGATCTCCTCCAGGGTTCGCAGGATCTCCTCCTCCACCCGACTGGTCGCTTCCTTGACGGTTTCAATCTCGGCGAGGAGGGCCTGATACTCCTTATTGGTCTTCACCTCAAACATTCTTGCCTCTGCCCGCTTGATCTTTTCCTGCTCGGCACTGAGATTCCGCTCCTTTTGCTTTCGCTCCTTTTCCAGCGACTCAATCTTCTCTCTTTCTTGCTGAATTTTCTCCCTTTCGATATCTTGCTTCTCGTCCAGTTTTTTGATCTCTTTGGGAAACCGATCTCTGTCTTCTTTAATCTTCGTCAGGTTGAGGTCAATTTTTTGAAGTTCCCAAAGCAGTCCCAGTTGTTCCCTCAACGTCGCCTCCTTTTCTCAAAGAAATGCCTGAGGGCTCCCGCCTCCGGAAGCTTTGCGCAGGACAGGCCAAGCCCATGGCATTTCTTGAGCTTTCTGAAAAACTCCAGAAATCTCTGATTACTCTTTGGCAGCCCGAACCGATGTCCGACCCTATAGCCAACAAAAAAGAGTGCACCCCCCTCGTGCACTCTTTCTTGCTTCGTCCAGCTCTCTGAACGTCTCCGTTTTGGACCGGGGGAGCTCATTGAAAATTCTCTTTCCTTCCTGGTGGGCCCACCTGGGTTCGAACCAGGGACCTACCGGTTATGAGCCGGTAGCTCTTCCAGCTGAGCTATGGGCCCTTTCTATCTTATAATTATAGTTGATCCCTGGGGGGTGTCAACCCTCTCTTGGTTTCTCTGGTTTATCTCGTTTATCTCGTCTCTCTGGTTTCTCTGGTTTCTCTGGTTTTTCTGGTCTGTTTGGTTAACCAAGGAAACGAAACAAAACCAGAAGGACCAGAGAAACGAGAAAAACCAGATCAGGCCTCCATAAAGCTTTTCAACCTCTTGGCCCGGCTGGGATGTCGTAATTTCCTCAAGGCCTTGGCTTCGATTTGTCGGATCCTTTCCCGAGTCACATCGAAATCCTGCCCCACCTCTTCCAGGGTATGATCATATTTCTCGCCGATGCCGAACCGCATCCTCAAGACCTTTTCTTCCCTGGGGGTAAGGCTGGCAAGAACTTTCCCGGTTTGCTCGGAGAGGTTCGAGCTGATCACCGCATCCTGAGGTGAGATCACCGCCTTGTCCTCGATGAAATCTCCCAAATGGCTGTCCTCCTCCTCACCGATCGGTGTCTCCAGGGAAATCGGCTCTTTCGCGATCTTCAATACCTTCCTCACCTTGTCCAACGGCATCTCCATCTTTTCCGAGATCTCTTCCGGAGTGGGCTCCCGACCGATCTCCTGAACCAGGTACCTGGAGGTCCGAATCAGCTTATTAATCGTCTCAATCATGTGCACCGGGATACGGATCGTCCGGGCCTGGTCAGCGATCGCCCGCGTCATGGCCTGACGGATCCACCATGTGGCGTAGGTGCTGAATTTGTAACCCCTCTGGTATTCAAATTTATCCACGGCTTTCATCAAGCCGATATTCCCCTCCTGGATGAGGTCCAGGAATTGAAGGCCTCGATTGGTATACTTTTTTGCAATGGAGACAACGAGTCTCAGGTTTGCCTTGACCAGTTCACACTTGGCCTCCCTCGCCCGGGTCTCCCCTTCTATGATCGCCTTTACTGCGCTTCTCAGCTTTTCGGCAGAAAGGCCGCACTCAGACTCAACCCGGCTGATCTTCCTCTGGACATTCTTAGCAGCACGGTCAATCGCCTGAAGATCGGCCTTACTCAACCCCCGATTTCGTAGGAGATTCTTTTCCTTGATCGTTTTTTCTTTCAATTTTCTGAGATAAACCCGTGCCTCTCGGACAGAGATCCCCGCTTTCTCTTCGATCCTTTTGATCTCATTCTCTCCCTTTTCCACACGAGCCAGCATCTGCTTCATCTTCTGGACAATCTTATTAATCTGAGCATCTCTTAAATTCATCTCTCTGAAACATTCAAGGATCCCCTCCCGTTTCTTCTTCACCACTTCGTGGAGTCTGGCCTTCGATCTCCCCTTATTTTTGAGAAGCCGTCGAAGCCCTTCATCGCTGCGGCGAATCCGCTCGATCAATTCCAATACCTTCTTTTTCTGGGCCAATTCCTCCTCGAGATTCGTCTCTTCTTCATCAATCTCATTCGTCACCTCTTGGATCTCCACTCTGCCCGTCTTGATTGCGCTCCCTAAATTGATGACCTCCTTGACAGCCATCGGGCAGTTCAATACAATGCTCAGGACTTCCCGCCTGCCACTCTCAATTCTCTTGGCAATCTCCACCTCCCCTTCCCGTGACAGAAGAGACACCAGCCCCATTTCTCGGAGATACATCCGAACAGGATCGGTCGCCCTGCCAAAGGTCCCCACCTCCAACTCATCACCTTCCTCCTCTTCCTTCTCCAAATCCTTCTCCTCTTCCATCTTTAATCCCTGCAGATCGTCCACCACGTCGATATCCATTTCATCAAACATCATGAGGACATCGTCGATCTGATCGGAGGAGACAATATCGTTGGAAGGGGCCCCGTTCGCCTCGTCGAATGGGAGAAATCCCTTCTCCCCATCTATGGAGATCAACTGCTCAACTTCTTTGACCTTCCCCTCTTTCCTCATCGAATCGCCGCTCCCTTTTCAATGAAACCCTTTGACCGATTTATTTAAACGGTTTTCCCTCTTCTCGTCAACTCCTGCCACTCCGTCAAAAGAGCTTCAAGTCCTACTGCTCCCTTTTGCTTCTCGGCCTCCTTAATTCTTTTGAGGATCTCCCCTTCGTCTTTCTTCAGCCTTTTCTTATGAATTTTTTCAATACAATCCTTCAATATCCTTTTTCGGTCTCCTGCTTCCAAGTCGCTCTCTTGAAAGACAAATTGACACAACCTCTCTTTTAGGTCGTCTTCAAAAGACCCCAAGATCTCGGCGACATCCATCCGCTTCTTGCTTTGATAAAGGCTTTCCAATCTCTCAGCCATCCCCCTGAGGATCGGGCTTTCAAACTCCTTCACAATCCCCTCTACCGTAATGGCCGGGATCAATTCAGGATGGTGGATCATCAGCCGGACCACGATCTCCTCTGACTTTGGAAAGCTCTTCTCGAGGGGGTCTCCCTTCGGGTCTTCTCTGCCCTTGGGCCGGTCCTTGAGAGAGGAGGGGGACCTCTCCATCAGCAAGGATTCCGGAAGATCCAGTTTCTCAGCCAAAGCCCTCGTATAGAAATTTTTTCGAATCCGATTCGGAGCTTTATCGATCAAAGCCATCCCCTCTTCTGCCGCTTTGACCTTGCCGTCGATCGATTTTATATCGTGGGCTTTCATCAACTGTTCGAAAAAGAAATCGATCAGAGGAACGGCATGGGCCTCTCTCTTCTCGAATTCCTCCAGATTCCCTTTTCTCAGGAACTCATCGGGATCTTCATCCTGGGGGAGGATGACCATCTTCCCCGAAACGTCTTCTTCCAAAAAGAGGGAAAGGGCGCGAAGGCTGGCCCGGATCCCGGCCTGATCCGCATCGAATACGGTGATCACGTTTTTTGTGTATCTTTTTAAGAGACGGACCTGTTGCGCTGTCAGGGCTGTCCCCAACGTCGCAACACTGTGCTTCAATCCGAACTGGTGGAGGGTCAAGAGGTCGAAATAACCTTCGGCGATGATCACGGAATCCTTTTTCGGAATGGCTCCCTTGGCGACCTGGAGTCCGTATAGAATTTCTCCCTTGTGGTAGATGCTCGATTCCGGAGAATTGAGATATTTGGGCTCTCCTTCTCTGATCAACCTTCCCCCGAATCCGACGACCCGCTGATGGAGATCGAAAATGGGGAAGAGGATCCTACCGCGAAAAGCGTCGTACCAGCCTGAAGCCGATTCGTACCGCCCGCCACTCTTCTTAGGGGAAATGAGACCTAACTCCCGAGCCAGATCCAGAGGGACCTTCTTTGCCTGAAGATGTTGGACCAGGCCATCCCAGCGTTCGAGAGAATAACCCAAACGGTATTCCTGGATAATCTCCTCGCTCATGCCCCTCCGGGCGAGATACCTCCTCCCCGCCTCGCCTTCTCGGTGCCGGGAGAGGACTTCATGAAAATACTCGGATGCCGTTTGGTTGATCTTGTAGAGGATCTCCCTTTTGTCCATCTCTTTCTTCTTGGCGGGAGAGAGCTCGCGTGTTGGAAGCCTGATCCCATAACGCTTGGCCAGTTCTTCCACAGCCTGGGGAAATGAGAAGCGTCCGGCCTTCATCAAGAAGGTGAAGACATCCCCGCCTGCGCCACAACCGAAGCAGTGGAAAATCTGCTTCTCTTCATTGACCATAAAGGAAGGGGTCTTTTCGGAATGAAAGGGGCAAAGGCCTCTGTAATTTTTTCCGGTCTTCTTAAGATGGACATAGTCTGAAACGATCTCCAAGATACTGGATCGATCCCGAATCTCTGAAACCTTTTCTTCTGAAAGGAAACCCTCTCCCAACGGACTCCCCAACTTAAGAAAGAGATATTGTCAACCGATTGGTAAAGGCATGGAAGCATCCCCGCCCACTGCAGGTCCTGAACCGTTCTGATACAGCGCAGGCAGGTCTGTCTGATAGGATGAATAACATCAGGGTATATTTAACGCCTATTTTCCGTCAAATCAACCCCCCAGGGCGAAAACCCTGAAGGTCTCGGTTCCACGTAACCTCTCAGCCACCTGGATCTTCAGGATCGAGCAGGAATGCTGGAAAAATTTTATAGCGGATACCTATTAAGAACATCCTGCGCCAGATGCAAAATTCAGGCAACCTGTATCAAGAAATGAGAAATGCTGCTCTTTCATTCCTCAATGATCCGCTTTATAAAATTTTGGAGGCATTCCTGCTCGATCCGCTATTCCTTAATCATAATCGAAGGGTTACTGTTCTACATCAACTCGACGATTGTGACGCCATCGCCGCCTCTCATCCGATCTCCGGGAGCAAACTGTTTGACTCCACGGTGTCCCTGAAGATATTTCCCGATGGCATTTCGTAACTTTCCAGAACCAATCCCATGAATAATATGAATCTTCTCCAATCCGTGCAAGAGCGCTTGATCAACGAATTGATCAACCTTGGGGATCGCTTCTTCGACCGTCAGTCCGATCACGTTCAACTGGGATGGAAATTCTTGTGCCTCTCGCGGTAACGGATACGGGGCCGTGGAGAACTCTTCTTCTTTCTCTTCTTCCCCATCGATCACCCGAACGACGTCGGCAAGAGCAGTAGTCACCTTGGCCTGGCGAGTCATCACCTCTGCCTGGCTTAACGATTCATCAATACCCGTGAGGGTCCCCTGGGTCCGAAGGCTGATAATCTTGACACGTTCGCCAACCTTTAAGCCAACGGATACGGCGTGGTCTTCCTTTCCCTTGTCCGAAGGGAAATATTTCTCTTGGATCTCTTTGATTTCTTTTCGGTACCGATTCACACGGTGAAGATTGAGACGGGACGAATCCTCTTTTCGCTCCCGAACCCATTTCTGGATCTCATTTTCAACCGCGAGCACTGCTTTTTTTGCCTTCTCTTCTGTCTGAGAAAAGATCTCTTGCCTCTTCTTCTTTATCCCTTCGATGATTCCCTTCAGTTTCTGGCGCTCGAGGCCAACGTCTTCCTTCATTTTGAGGAGTTCCAGCCGTTCCCTCTCCGTATCCAGTTTCAATCTTTCCAATGCCTCCAGGGCCCGGCCCACCTCTTGTTCCCCGCCGTCCCGGTAGCGGGCGGCGCTCTCAAGGATCTTCTCGGAGACCCCCAATTTCTCAGCCACCAAAAAGGCATTGCTTAATCCCGACGAACCATAGACGAGTGTATACTTCGGCTCCAAAGTTTTCTCGTCGAATTCAACGGCCACGTTCCGCACTTCCGGGTGGAGGTATCCATAGACCTTGAGACGATCAAAGTGAGTGGTGACCACAACGGTGGCTCCGCTTTCCATGAATCGATCCAAAAAACCCATGGCCAAAGCGCAACCTTCGGCCGCATGGGTCCCCACTCCCAATTCATCTAAGAGAAGAAGAGAACGGGGGCCTGCCTTTCCCGCAATTTCGTTCAGATGAAGGAGATGACTGGAAAAGGTGCTTAGATTCTCTTCGATATTCTGCTCGTCTCCGATCACCGCAAAGAGATCCTCAAAGATGGCGATCTCACCTCCCTCCGAGGCAGGGATGGGAAGACCGGATTGGGTCATCAACACCAGGAGCCCGAGCGTCTTTAAGGCCGCCGTCTTTCCCCCGGCATTCGCTCCGCTCAGGATAAGCCCTCTCACTCCATCTCCCATCCGGAGGTCGATGGGAACGACCGGGGGGACAGCCGGATCTTCTCGGAATCGTCTTTCTGTGAGGGCCTCTTTGACGGACGTTCCGGCACCCTTGCTCGGGCTCATACCGATTCTTTGAAGGTTCAGGATGGGATTTCGCGCACCCTTCAACTCAATCTTGCCCTTTTCGTTCAGGCTGGGTTGGGTCCCTTTCAACAAGAGGGTGAGCCTTGCCATCGCATAGAGGAGATCCAATTCCCCCAAGATCTCAAAATCCTTCCATAAGCTTTGTCTTTCCTCTCTGACTTTCCTCGAAAGATCTGCCAGTATCCGGTATTCCTCCTCCTTTTCCTCCCCCATGAGGATATTGATCTCGTTGTTGAGGCTGACGACCTGAAGAGGCTCCAAGAAGAAGGTCATGTGGCTCTGAGACTGATCGTGGATAATCCCTTCCAGCCGATGTTTGAAATCGGATTTGATGAGAAGGACATATCTTCCATTCCTCAGAGTGATGAACTGTTCCTGAAAGATGGGTTGAAGTTCTTCTTGATGAAGAAGATGTTCGAGGATTCCCTTGGTCTTTTCCCTGACCGCTCCCATCCGACGCCGGATATCCGAAAGGACGGGGCTCGCCCGGTCCAGAATTTCGCCCTTGGTGTTGAGGGCCTGGAGGATCTCCTTTTCCACGGTCTTTAAGGAAGAGAGGGAGGAGACTTTCTCCTGAAGACGGGGAGCTTTCACCTTTTCCAGCTTCAGGAAGAATCGTCTGAGGTCCTTGCACAAACCGATTTGATGATAGAGATCGAGCAGCTCCTGAACCTCGAGAACCGAGCCTTCGACCTCCAGCTTCTTTAAAGTGGTCTCAATCTCTTTCAATCCCCGGATCGGGATGTCGTCCAGAACTTCCAGAACATTCTTGAGCTCCATCACCTCTTCCAATCTGGATTGAATCAGGACAGGATCCGAGGAAGGCCTCAAGGCTTCACAACGCCTTTGGCCTAAAGGGGAGGTGGACAGTCTTTTCAATATTTCCAACAAATGATGGAACTCTAAAACGTTGAGGGAGCGATCATCCATAAATCGTGATCAAAGGGAGAGTTTCCGAGAAAGCTCCGAAATCTCACGGAGAGCGAACAGTCGTTTTTGAGAGCCCCCAGGGAAACGGAATCACTCAGGAGGAGGAATTCAAGGGGAAAGCTTTTCTTTGACTAATCGGTTGATCAGTGCTCCTTCAGCTCTCCCCCCTAGTTTCGGCAAGACGGACTTCATCACTTTTCCTAAATCCTTTAGAGACGATGCCTGGGTCTCTTCAATCGCCTGGTCAATGATCTTCAATAGCTCTTCCTGACTGAGGGGACTGGGTAAATAGGATTTTAAAATCTCTATTTCTTTGGTCTCTTTCTCCACCAGGTCCATCCTTTTGCCGATCTTAAACTGTTCGATGGACTCTTCACCCTTTCTCACCATCCCTTGGATCACCTTGAGAATCGTATCGTCATCCAATTTCTTCCTCTGCTCGATCTCCTTATTCTTTACTGCCGTACGAATCATCCGAATAGTGGAAAGGCGCAACTTATCATTCGCCTTCATCGCCCGCTTCATCTCATCGATCAGTCTCTCTTCCAAACCCACCGCTTATCCCCTCTCCATGATTTTTCTCATCCTTTTCATCGCCCGTTTCTTGGCAGCCAATGCCTTCTTCTTCTTTTTGATGCTGGGCTTTTCGTAATGTTCCCGTTTTCGAATCTCTGACAATATTCCAGTCTTCTCGACTTGTTTCTTAAATCGTCTGAGTGCGTTTTCAAAAGACTCGTTTTCCTTAATTTTAACGCCTGGCATTCATCTTTCCCCTCCTTCCATAATCTATTTTAAATGATTAATTATATTATGATTTGTAATAAAGTCAACTATTTTTTACTGTTAGCTAAAGTTTAAAAGTGCACCGTTTAAGTTTTAAAAGTGCACTCCTTTGAGG
>JBHGBJ010000088.1:0-15523 GCA_041947025.1 Thermodesulfobacteriota bacterium | reverse complement strand
GCCTCCAAACCGGGTGAGGATTTCCCGGCTTGTCGGGGTCGACTCCCTATGGAGGCCCGTTCACTGATTTCAGAATAGCATAATGCCACGAGAGCGCAACTGAGAAAATTGGCTCATCGATTGTCTCACTTCTGAGGAGATCCCCTGGAGAATTCTTCTCGCAAAGGTCCAGGAGAGCGTATTTTAAACCTCTCCTTTATCCCTCGCCTCCTGAATCAATTCCTGTAATTTCTTTTCTGGTTTAGCCCCTCCCTCTTTGACGACCTGGTAGATCTTCTCCGCCGCCTCAAATATTGGCTCCATAATAGCGTCTTTAATGAGCCAGGCCAGGCTTCCGATATCCTCTCCTGTGAGATCGATCTTCCTTTCTGAATGGGCAGCCATCGTCATTATTATATCAAGGCCGCTGAACATTGTTTTCGCTTTGTTGATGACGTCTATTTGTTCAATGATCAAATGCGTCTGCTCCTTTGTGCACATGTGGCACCTCCGGTGAGTTTTAGACTTCGGGTAATAAAAAAGCCCGAGTGTTGTCTGCGGCCTCATCGGAAGCCGCCCATCCGACGTCGCCATCGGCGGACACTCGGGCACTTGGCCCTATAAAATGAAAAACCCCTTTCCGCATCCTTGGATTCGATGCAGAGGCCGGGAGCAGCCCCGATGATAATTGCAGACGAATTCAGAATACAAAGATTAAGGGGCACTTGTCAAGCCGTTTTTTTAAGGGTCTTTTTCCCTCTTCCTGGGGGGATCTTTTGAGGTCTAAACTTGATGAACTTTAATAGGGTAAAATAAGGCCGGTATCGCCCTCAAAAACTGGGCCGTTTCAAAAAATTTCACAAAGTGACAAATTGTCAAATTAGG
This sequence comes from Thermodesulfobacteriota bacterium, assembly GCA_041947025.1. Classification (GTDB taxonomy): domain Bacteria; phylum Desulfobacterota; class BSN033; order BSN033; family UBA1163; genus CAVTZZ01. Next base: position 14,659 of record JBHGBJ010000088.1, on the reverse strand, counting down.
CCCTTCAAAAATTCTCAAGTATGTCAAAAATCGGGCTTTTTGGCCAATTTTTTTTGACACGCAAAATGAGAATTTTCCCTCCCAATCCTATCCTTAACCCATCATAATTATATCGCTTTCCTATCATCCGATCCCCTATTATCAATATTCTCAATCACCCCACCCCCCTACAAGGAGCAGGGGGTCCACTCAATGACCAAGGCATCCTCGGTTTCATAGTAGTTCGGGATCTCACCTGTGACCTGAAACCCCATGCGGAGGTAGAAGCGGAGCGCCCCGTGATTGCTCTTTCTGACCTCTGCCCACAGCTTTTTGAGACGGGGAGTGCCCATGGCCCTTTCGAGAAGTTCTCTCCCAATGCCTTTTCTTCGATGGTGAGGATCGACCGCGACGGAGATCATGTGTCCCTCTTTCGTAAAGACAATATACCCTAAAATCCGGCTTTCCTCCTGACCGAGTGCCGGAATGGTATAAACCAAGAAGGTTTCCGGGTAGAGATCGTGGAGATTGATGAAGGTGGCCCAATCATAAGGAGATTTGGGAAAAGACTGAAGCTCGATTTGGAGAATTTGATCGAGGTCCGGGAGGGTGAATGGCCGAATCATGAGTGACTCTTCATTCCTGAGATCACGGTGGCAATCCCACCGGTCAACGGATAGGAGACTACGTCTTTCAGGCCGATCCTTCTCATCAACGCTTCATAATTCTCGGCATATCTGAAAAGGTGGACCGATTGGGGGAGATAAGCATAGGCTTCTCTATCACCGGAGATCAGACCTCCAACCCAGGGAAGAATCTTTTCAAAATATAACGGATAGAAGGTTTTCGGTAATCCCTTCCGTGGAAGAGTGAATTCTAAAATAATCACCTTTCCGCCCTTCTTGATCACACGGACCATTTCGGCGAGGGCTTCCTCCTTCCTGACAATATTCCTCAGGCCGAAGGCCATCATCGAGGCAGCGAAGGTGTTTCCGCGAAAAGGAAGGGTGAGGGCATCCCCAAGGCTCAGGGAAATTTTCTGTGAGATGCCTTTCTTCAAGACCTTTTGGCGAGCCCTCCTGATCATGGGGGCGGAGAAGTCCAATCCGAAGACTTTCCTCTCAGGGCCGGACTGATTGACAATTTCGATGGCCACGTCGCCTGTTCCCGTGGCAATATCTAATATCCAGCCTTCGAACCCATTGAGCTCTCGGACGGCCCTCTTCCTCCAGTAGCAGTCTCTTCTCAGGCTGAGAAGGTGATTGAGGAGATCGTAGCTCGGCGCGATGGTGTCAAAAAGCCTTCGAATGGAATCCGGTTGAAGAAAATAAGCGGCCATGGTTTCTACTCACTTTGAACTTCGTTTATGAAATCCCAAATCACAAAATCCAAATCCCAAATAAGCTCCAAATTCCAAATTCGAATGAGCGAAAGGAAGTATTGGAATTTTGGTGATTGGAATTTATTTGGGATTCGGTGCCTGGTAATGGGTGCTTTGCTCTATTCTTCAGACCAATTTCTGCGGCATCCGGGCTGTCTGGCCGCCCGTCCGCCCAATGGAATGCCATCAAGCGATCTTCATAAATTTCTTCCCCGGAGTGTTGCAGATCGGACATTTTTCAGGAGGATTCTTTTCTACCGTGTTGCCGCATACCGGGCAAACATAATAGTCCAGCTCCTCATTCTTACCGAGATTGTCCAGGGCTTTTGAATAAAGGGCAGCGTGTATCTTTTCCACTTCGTTAGCAAAATGGAAGGTCTCGTAAGCTTCATTGTTCTTTTCGGCTTTTGCCTTCTCCATCATCTCGGGATACATCTTCTTGAACTCATGGGTTTCACCGTTGATGGCCTCCTGGATATTTTCCTTTGTCGATTTGATCCCTTTGAGTACTCGAAGATGGTTATGGGCGTGGACGGTTTCAGCTTCGGCCGAAGCCCGAAACAGTTTGGCCACCTGACGATATCCTTCTCCTTCGGCCTTCTTGGCAAACGCAAGGTATTTTCGATTGGCCTGAGATTCGCCTGCAAACGCCTCTTTCAGACTCTCTTCCGCTTTGGTTCCCATATCGTCCTCCTTTCTCAATAAAATTTAAAAAAATTATAACAGAAGAGGTTAAGAAGAACAATTGACATATTTACGGATAATAAATAGAATGTTGTTGACCTATTCAAGGAAAAGGAGAGAGAGAATGAGGATCCTTATCCTTTCCATCATCCTTCTGATGCTGTTCGTATCCCCCGGTTACGGAGAGATGTATAAATGGGTGGATGAGAAGGGGGTGCTCCACTTCGCCGACGATCTTTCCAATGTTCCGGAAAAATACCGGCTGGAGGCGGAAATACAAAAGAGCCCCAAGGAGGTGATCTCGCCCGAAAGCAGGGAGAAGCCAAAGGAGCCGCGGACGTCTCTTCCTCCACCCAAGATCCCTGAGACTCAGGGATACGAGGTGGATCTTTTGAGAAGATACGAACTCTGGTTGGCAGAGGTCGTCCTGAATCAAAGGGTGAAGAGGCATTTAATCATCGATTCGGGGGCAAGTTTCATCTTGATCAGTCAACAGACAGCGAAGGAGTTGGATGTGACCGTCGATGAGAACACTCCGTTCATCCCCGGCTCCACTGTCAGCGGTGTGATTCTGACTCCCCTGGTCACATTGAGATCTGTGAAGGTGGGAGATGCCGTCGTAGAGAACGCGGAGGCAGTGATCCATAATATGCCCTCCGGACAGGATGGACTTTTGGGGAATTCTTTTCTGAACAAGTTCAGGGTGGTTCTGGATGCGATCAATTCGAAAATGGTCCTCTACTCAATGAAAGGGATCTCCTCCCCTGACCGGCCAGGTGGCTACGGCAGAGATTACTGGGTCGGCCAATTTCGGTTCTATAACAGGAATATCGCGGAATTGAGAAGATTGAAGGCAAAATACGAGGAGCGGGGTGCCCATTTAGAGATGAATCGGTTGAATAATGCGATCCGATATTTCGAGAACCAGTTGGGTGAATTGGAACGGAGGGCCTCTTTTGCCGGGGTTCCGAGAAACTGGAGAGAATAATTGAATTGCAGATTTCAAATCGCAGATCGCAAATTGAAAAATTTGAAATCTGAAATTTAAAATTTGAAATCGGTTTAGGGTGTATAGATCACGACGAGGAGCTTGGCCTCTTCGTCACTGAGGTTACGAAGTTTGTGAGTCATGCCTGAGTCGAAGTGAAGGGTCTCGCCCTTCTTAAGAAGATTTTGATCTTCGCCCACCCTGACTTCGACATGACCTTTAATGACATAAAGGAACTCCTCTCCCTCATGGCGGTACTCCACCATCTTATGCTCCTGTTTGGGGTCGATGGTCACGAGAAAGGCCTTCATGTGTTTCTGCTCCGCCTCCGGAGTCAGTGTCTTATAAGAGTAGGCCTGGGTCCTCTTGAAAAAAGTCTCTCTTCTCCTTATTTTGGAAGCCTCCTGATCTTCGGCAGAGAGGAAGGAACCCGAGTCAACGGAGAGGGCCTTTGCGATCTGAATGAGAGCAGAGACGGGGGGAGCGGCTGTCCCTTCCTCAATGGCTTTCAGATACCGCTGTGAGAACCCGGTTTTGCCGGCAAGCTGTTCAAAGGAAATCTTTCTCGCAAGGCGGATCTGTCTCATTTTGCTTCCAAAAGATTTTTCATCTAACTTCGCTGCCATCCTCTCTCCTCCCTCCGGTCGAGTGATTTTTCGATGAGATCATTATATTCTCAATCTCATATTTTTCAAATAGAATTTTGCCACAAACAGTGATCCCTCAGTTATTGGAGCGATCTGGCAAAAATCCTTCTAAAACTTTATCAAGCGGATGTTTGAGTTTAAAGCTGGAAGATCCCGCACCCTGTGAATAAGCCCTGAAGAGGGGATATGAAGCTCCGCAGCTATCTTTAAAAGGTGGCCGCTATAAAGTTTCTTCAGGACCTTTGCCAGATCGCCTTCAGTCGCGGGACTGAGGGATTTCCACAAATAGAAGAATTTTGTTCTTTAGGTTCTTCTCTTTTCATTATATAATGAAACAGGAGAAGAAAATGGCTCGATGGGTGAAAGCAGGAGTGGTTGAGAATCGGTTTGAAGGGGATCGGGTGACCCAGGCACTCAACGAAGCCGGGATTCCTTTTCTGATGAAATCTTTTCTCGATACGGCATACGACGGTCTCTACATTCCTCAAAAAGGATGGGGAGCGGTCATGGTTCCTCAGAATTTCGGAGAGGAGGCGGAAAAAATCATTCTTGAGGTGAAAGGGAGTTTCACAAAGGAGGTGGAGGATGAGACTGAACAGCCTGGATGAAATCATGAGGTTTGCCATCAGGAAGGAGGCTGATGCTGCAGCCTTTTACCGAATGGCAGCGGAACGGTCAGATCCTGGCATCCGGAAGGCCTTTGAAGAGCTGGCCAAAGAAGAAGAGGGGCACAAGAAGAAACTGGAGGGATTTGATCCAAAGCAGATTGAGCAGATGGAATTGAAAAAGACCAAAGGGTTGGGTCTGAGTGAGATGATGGAGGATGTTCCCTATAGCCCGGACATGAGTTACTCCGATCTCTTGAGAATGGCGATCAAGAATGAGGAGAAGTCCCAGAAACTCTATGCCTCTACATCACAGATCGTCCCAGAGGCAACGTTCAAAAAGTTGCTTTTGATCCTCGCCCAGGAGGAATCGACCCACAAGGAGAGACTGGAGAGAATTTACGAAAAGGAAGTGTTACAGGAATTTTAACATAGGAAACGCGAATAGAGCGAATCGGAGCGAATATCACGAGTCGGGAGGCGCGATGATACCTGGAATGAACGGACAATCCGAGATGATCGTGGAGAAAGGAGATCTGGTCAGTCAACTGGGTGGCATCGATGTGGACGTCCTTTCTACTCCAAGGCTGATCCAATTGATGGAGGCTGCTGCGATCAAGGCCGTACGGGAATTCATTCCCTCTGATCAACTGAGCCTCGGAACCCATGTGAAGATGAAGCATTTGTCCGCTACCCCGCTCGGCATGAAAGTGGTTGCCCATGCCATTCTGAAGGAGGTGGACAAGAATCGGCTCACATTCTGGGTCGATGCTTATGACGAGGTGGAGAAGGTGGCGGAAGGGGAACACGAACGCATCCTCGTCTCGAAAGAACGTTTTCTCCAGAAGGTGGGCAGGAAGAGGAACCGATGATTCCATTTTTATTGTCCTGGGATACCCGGGAAAGACGGATTTCGCTCAAGTGGAGTGGGTTTTTCTCTCTGGTTTGGGAAAAAGGGAGGATTTTGACAAGAATCTTCGGGGTTCTGATCCCGCTGCGTCCCGGACAGAAAAAGATCCCTTTTCGCATTCGAAGTGCTTATTTGAAAGAGGCATTCTCTTTTCTGGCGCAATGGAAAGTCAAAAAGGCGGAAGCCACTTTATCTCTCCCTGACCCCATGATCAACGGATGTCTTTACGGCTGGATCAGTGCTCTTGAGGCGGTGCATCCGGATCGAAGGATCGATGTCGCAATCAATTTTTTGGGGGAGAATCGGTTTTCAGGAGAAGCCACTCTCTCCCTAAGAGCTTTTTTTCACCATTTGAAAGGATGGGCCTTCCTTCTTCTCAAAGAAGAGAAGATGAGGAGAGCGCGAAAGAGAGGTGAACTGCAATGGAAGCGACAGATTTGATCAAGACGCTTTTGGAAGGTTTTAAGGCAGTGGCGAAGACCGAGACCATTGTCGGAGAAGGAATCAAGGCAGGAGAATTTACGGTCCTCCCCGTCTCCAAGATCTCCTTGGGAATCGGTGCCGGTGCGGGAAAAGAACAGATCAAGACTTCAGGGGGAAGCGGAGGTGGAGGGGGAGGAGGGATCTGCGTCGAACCGATCGCGTTTCTTGTTGTCAAGGAAGGCGAAGTATCGATCATTAATCTCCGGAGAATGCCGGCGATGATCGAATCCTTCTTCGGGAAAATTCCCGATCTCATGGAGAAGGCGGTCAACATCGTCAGGGGTAAGAAGAAGGGCGACGACCGGAAAGCGGGAAATGAAGCGCTTTGAGATATTGGACCACACGGCCGATATCGGGCTCATCGTTTACGGTGAAGACCTCAAGACTCTTTTTCAGAATGCGGGAGAGGGCTTTTTTCATCTCATTACCGATTTGAAGAAGGTGAAGGCCCGCACGAAGAGGACGATTGAGATAGGAAAGGAGGATCTGAAGCGCCTGATGGTGGATTGGTTAACCGAACTTCTCTATCTTCATGATGTGGAGAACCTGCTCTTTAAAGAGTTTAGGGTTGAATCGGTTGGAGAGGATGGATTGAAGGCAGTGGTCAAAGGAGAGGTGTTTCAAGAGGGCGTTCATGTGATTAAGACAGGAGTGAAAGCTGTCACTTACCACCAGATAGAGGTCCGAAAAGAAAACGGGAGATGGAAGGCGCAGGTCATTCTGGACCTCTGATTTCTGAGAAGATAAAGTCTCAGGGCTAAGGTCAGGAAAAGGATGCTCATATCAGCGAACAATCCATAAGGAGATAAGGGGATAAGGAGCTTCGTGAATGGCGGATGAAAAAATCAAAATTCAGAAGATCGATGATTATCGGTGGAGAATCCCTCGGGAAGGAAAGATGAGAACCGATGGGATCATCTATACGGATGAGGAAATGTTGAAGGATGTTCGAAAGGACCAGAGCCTCGCCCAGGTCGCCAATGTTGCATGGCTTCCGGGCATCGAAGGTTATTCCTTGGCGATGCCGGATATCCACTGGGGTTATGGTTTTCCGATTGGAGGGGTCGCAGCCTTCGACCTGAACCAGGGGATTGTCTCGCCCGGAGGGGTCGGGTACGATATCAACTGAGGCGTTCGATTAATGCGCTCGGGCCTGAGCCGCACAGAGATCCAGGGGAAGATCAAGGGGCTTGTGGATTCGCTTTTTGCCAACATTCCTTCGGGTGTGGGTTCCCACCGAAAAGACCTCAAGCTGAATCGAGAAGAAGAACGAAAAGTCCTCAAGAAAGGAGCCCGATGGGCAGTTGAGAGAGGGTATGGCACATCTGAAGATCTCGACCACATTGAGGAGCAGGGATGTATTGAAGGAGGGGATCCGGACCGCGTCTCGGAGAAGGCCATGGAAAGAGGTAAGGCCCAATTAGGAACCCTCGGGTCCGGAAATCACTTTGTGGAAGTCGGATATGTGGCTGAGATATTCGATGAAACGGCTGCCCGAACTCTGGGGCTATGGAAGGATCAGGTCACAGTGATCGTCCATACCGGCTCCAGAGGCCTGGGCCATCAGGTGTGCGACGACTCTATTCGTGTGATGTTGGATGCCGCCAAGAAATATGAGATCGAGCTGCCGGATGCCCAGCTCTGCTGTGCCCCTGTTCATTCCACGGAAGGGAGGCATTATCTGGAAGCCATGGCCTGCGCAGCCAACTTTGCCTTCACCAATCGGCAGATGATCTCCCATTGGGTGAGGGAGACCTTTGAACAGGTCTTTCAGAAAGGCCCGAGGGACCTGAGGCTGGATTTAGTCTATGATGTCTGTCATAACATTGCGAAGATGGAGAGCCACACGGTAAAGGGAGAAAGAAAGAAGCTCTGTGTCCATAGGAAAGGGGCGACCAGGGCTTTTCCTCCGGACCATCCGGATATTCCGACTGAATACCGATCCGTCGGTCAACCGGTTCTCATTCCTGGCGACATGGGCAGATGCTCTTATGTGCTGGTGGGAACCGAAAGGGCAATGGAGGAGACCTTCGGAAGCACCTGCCACGGTGCAGGTCGGGTGATGAGCCGCCACCAGGCCATTAAGGCAGCAAAGGGGAGGGCCGTCACAAGAGAGTTGGAAGATAAAGGGATTATCGTGAGGGGAGCAAGCCGGGGAACGATTGTGGAGGAGATCCCGGACGCTTATAAGGATGTGACGGATGTCGTCAACGTTGTCCACCGTGCAGGGATCAGTCGAAAGGTGGCAAAACTTATCCCCATGGGAGTGATCAAAGGATAGATACGGGACTGTCCCGTATAGCGGCTAGGTGTGCTAATGAGAATTCTGGCGATCGATATTGGTGCGGGGACCCAGGATATCCTCCTATTCGATTCGAAAAGAAATATTGAGAATTGCACAAGCCTCGTTCTTCCGACCCCATCCAAAATCTTTGCGGAAAGACTGAAGAAGATGGATGGAAACGTCTATCTCTACGGCGATACGATCGGAGGGGGATCTTTAACAAGCGCCATCCTCCGTCATCTTAAGAAAGGGTATCGGGTTGTGATGGAGGAATCTTCGGCCTTTTCCATTCGAAATGACCTGGATGAGGTCAGGTCCTTGGGAATTGAAGTGGGAGGCAAACCGGATTCCGATTCTTTTCAAGAATTAAGAATCCAGGAGATCGACCTTCCAGCCTTTCAAGACTTTCTTTCACGCTTTGGAGAGGATTTGGAGATCGATGTCGTCGCGGTTGCAGTTCAGGATCACGGTGTTTCACCGAAAGGGGTCTCAGACAGGATCTTTCGTTTTGAAAAGATGGAGGAGATGCTTCGAAAAGACAATCGACCCGAGACCTTTCACTTCTCGGGAGAATTCATCCCCTCTTATTTCCTTCGAATGAGGTCAGCCGTGAAAGCGGTGAGAAGAACGTTCTCAGTCCCGGTGTTGGTGATGGATACCGCCTTTTCTGCTATTCTGGGTTGTATCGACGAGGTGAAGGGGCCTTCTCTCATTGTCAATGTGGGCAATGGGCACACCATTGCCGCCCTGCTGCTCGAAAAAAGAATCGAGGGCCTCTATGAACATCACACCCATCAATTGACTCCGAAGAAACTGGAGCACGATTTAGGCCTTTTCCGTCGAGGCGAGCTGAGCAGCCAAAAGGTCTATGAGGAGAATGGCCATGGAGCCATCACCCTGAGGCCTTTTGACGGGGAGATATCCATCTTCGTGACCGGCCCTAATCGTGACATCTTCAAAGACACTTCATTAAAGTTCGTTTTCGCTGCACCCGGCGGCAATACCATGATGACCGGGCCCATGGGTCTGATCAAAGCCGCCCAGTTCCGGTTTGGACCGAGATAGTATGGAGTATACCCGTTAGGATGGGCGGGGTTTTGGCCCCGGCTCTATCATGAATTGATGTTTTTTGAGGAGACGTCAAAAAAGGAGGGGATCCTAATGGATCGACGAGATTTTTTGAGAAGATCTGCGGCGATGAGTGTGGGATTGCTTGCCGTGATCCGGGCAGGCAAGATCTGGGCAAAAGGACTGCCTTCGGATCCGGGTGGGGCAACGAGTGAGGCTCCCAGCCCGGAGAGCATTCTTCTTCCGCCTTTTGAGAAGGACATGAACTTCACTTTGGACCGGGCGCTTCTTGAAAGAAAAAGCACCCGATCGTTTGTGGATCGGCCTCTTTCCCGGGAAGAGTTGTCTCGACTTCTCTGGGCCACGACAGGAGTCAATAGGGAGGACGGGCACCGGACCACTCCTTCGGCGCAGGCCAAGTATCCCGTGGACATCCTGGCGGCATTGCCGGAAGGCGTGTATCGGTATGAGCCGAAGGAGCATCGGCTTGTGAGAATTCTCTCTGAGGACATCCGGGAGAAGATTCCGAACCAGGATCTTTTCAAAAAAGCGGCCATGATTGTGCTCTACGTCATCAACAAAGACAAGACGAGCAGAATCGAGTGGGCAGACCTCGAGATCGGGTGCATGGGCCAGAACCTGTACCTTGAATCTGCTGCATTGGGGATGGGGTCGCGCATCTTCGCGGGCGTAAAGGTCAATGAGGTGACGAGGATCCTCGGCCTCAAGGAGAGCCAGATCCTCCGTATTGCTCAGGCTGCCGGTCCAATAAAGTAAATAGAACGGAATGGATAAGGGATGCGAAAGTGGTCCTTCAGTTATGAGTTCTACTAACGGGCAGGGTCCCGGCTTTTACCGGGGCCTGACTCAGGGCGACTAAAGTCTTCCCTACCAAACCAATTCATAAGAGAGGGAAGATCAGGAGGTCAAATGGATGATAAGGTTTATTACGCTTCTTTTAATTCGCCATTCTTGAAGAAGGTTTTCGTGGCTTCGACCGAGAGAGGAGTCTGCATGGTCGATTTTTTGACCTCGGAGAAGAGCTTTCTCAATCAACTGGCAAGACTCCTTCCTGGAAAGATCGTAAGAGCCGACCGGAAGAATAAAGCGGTATTATCTCAACTCAAAAGATACCTGAGGGGAAAGCTCCGGAGATTTGATTGCCCTCTGGATTTTAGAGGGACTCCTTTCGAGAGGAAGGTGTGGAGAGAATTGGCCAGGATTCCCTACGGGCAGACACGATCCTACAAGGAAATCGGGCAGGCGATCGGCCATTCAAAGGCCTTTCGTGCGGTGGGAAATGCCAACGGCAAAAACCCTATCCCCTTGATTATTCCCTGTCATAGGGTGATCGAAAGCAATGGCGGTCTGGGCGGCTTCGGCCATGGGCTAAAGATAAAGAGACAGCTCCTCGACTTCGAAAGAAATCATGCTCTTTGATCAATTCCTGAGAGAAGTCGCTCCGTCCCTCGGACTTCAGTGGCGGCCTTTTAGGAGGAGGGGGGTAGAACGAAGGGCGAAGAAGAGGCTCATTCAAATCGGCCTCTCCCACTTCGAAGAATACCTGCTCAAAGTCAAAATTGATCCTGAAGAGCAAAATCACCTCTTAAAAATCCTTAAAGTGACCATTTCGAGGTTTTTCAGGGATCAGGAGACCTTTGGCGCTATCGGGGATCCCATTCTTCCCTCCCTCTTGGAAGAGAAGAATGAGAAGGATCTTAAGGCCTGGTCCATCGGCTGCGCAAGCGGGGAAGAGCCGTACAGTCTTTCAATATTGTGGAAGGAAAGATTTGAAAAGATGCGGCCCCGAATTCATCTCTCGATCCTGGCCACCGATATCGATGAGGATCTTCTCGAAAGGGCGAAGAAAGGGAGATATAAGAAAAGTAGTCTAAGAGAAGTTCCCGCCGATATTTTGAGGCGTTATTTCTCGGGGGATAATGGATTCTATGTGCTCGATCAGGCCATTCGGGGAGATGTAACATTCAGAAGGCACGACATCATACGCGAAGAACCTTTTCCCGGGATGGATATCGTCTTCTGTCGGAATCTGGCTTTCACCTATTTCTCCAAAGAAAGCCAGACGACGGTGCTAAAGAAGATTTCCGGGAGCTTGCGTGATAAGGGATACCTGGTCATCGGGAAAACCGAATCCCTTCCCCTTCATTACCCCACCCTATTTACCCCGGTTTTTCCAAAGGAGAAGATCTATAGGAAATTCGGCTCTCCTATCCCTTCAACTCCTTGATCTTCTCTTCGAATTCCTCATAAAAATCTTTTTGCAGGAATTTGAAGCTCAAGACAAAGGCCTCGAAATCGTCAAAAGGGCCCTGGCTATAAGTCCCGTTCAGGGGCCGCCATTGGGTACAGACGAAAGAGATGATCCGGTTGCCTTTCTTTACGAGGTAGATTTTGGATTTGGCCTTTTCGTTTCTGTTTGAATTTTCCCCTTCCATCCAAAGGGCAATCGCTTCGTGACCGTTGATCGTTAACCTTTCCTGCCTGATCACCCGTGAATCGATACCGCTGTTGAAGAGAAAGCGGGTGCAGTAATACTTTGCCCGTTTCTCGAGGTCACGGGAGCCTCCATAAGGCTGCTCGTCATACATGTAGGTTGTCTGGCTGGGAAAATCTCCCTTTTCGAACTTCAAGAAGCCCAATTCAAAGTCTCCACCCTCCAGATTCTCCATGAGGAGCCATCCTTCCGAAGGTTTCTTGAACTCATATTTATTCAGATAGACAGCCGTTCCCCGGTCGGTTGAGGTCAACGCCGAAGGCTTCTTCGGAGCCGTGGTTGCACAGCCAAGGCTCAGAACCCAGCCGACCGCCAATAAGATGCCCCATGTTACCAGGGGTCGTTTCCTTCTGATGGATTGCTTCATCGTCTCCTCCTTCATGTTCTTCATTTCCCTCGGGACTCCTTCTCCAGTTTCAGAAGGAACATAAGAATTTCCTTGTTGTCGGGAGAGCCGTCCTTGATAGAGCGAACAATCCCTCGCTTATCAATAATCACGGTGCGACGGCCAAACCAATTCGGAGTTCCATCGGGAAGAAAGGGGGGCTTTTCAGAATAAGCCCCGTAGGCTTTGCCCATCCAAGGCAAGACATTGGAGATCAATGGAAATTCCAACTCCAGACTTTGAGCAAAATACTTGTTCGTGATGACATCATCCATGCTGACGCCCAGAACCCGGGCGTTCAAGCGCTCATAGAGATAGAGATCTCTATTGTGCGCTTCCATTTCCCCTGTTCAGACAGGCGTGAAAGCGGCAGGGAAGAAGGTAAGGATCAGATGGTGCTTTCCATAGTAATCCTTATAATAGTCCACCAGCCTGTCCTGAGTCGAGGGAAGCGTAAAACTGGGGGCCTCATCTCCTAATTCCAGTTCGGCCGAGGCATTTCCTACGGCTGAAATCAGGAGAAAAGGAATGCCCGCCGTTAACACTATCAAGACGGTCTTCTTGCGCATAGGCTCTCCTTTCTTCAGAAAAATAGCACGAATGACACTGAAAGTGACCCCACCCAGCCTCCCCTTCATTTAAGGGGAAGTGTGGAGGGGTTGACGGTTCTCCCATGTCACGATCTTTTTCTCCCCATCAGGAGGATTGAGTTGGACCTCAAACGTTATGGATTGCGGATTTTCCGTCTGGAAAGGGTAGCCGATGATCATCACCCGGCCCGCCTTCGGCAAAAGGGGAAGACCGAGCGTTGCCTCCTCGGGAGTAAGAGTCAGTTCACTCGCCGGTCCTGTAGCTGCGAATTTTATCTCCTTGGGCGTTACCGAAACCTTGATGGAGTTAGGGGGGACAACCGACTGTGGGCTCTGGTTAAGAACCTCGATCTGGAGCTCCAATATTTTCAAAAGAGAAGAAGGAGACTCAAATTCCCTGATCTTGACAATAACCTCTCCCAGAGCAATTTCGGGTGCCTTCCCTACGGGAGAAGAAGGTTGCGATAGACCTTCTCTGACTCCGGGGAAAAACAAAAGCATTAGGGTGACCACGTAAAGAATGGATTTGGTGAACATTTGGTCTCCTTGGAGGCCTGATGAAATTCTTATTGATTAATTTACCATATTTGAATCCGGATGAGAAGAGTTTAATTGTATCGTTTTGTACCCTATATTATAATGATATAAATTGTCTTGTGAGAAAGTGCCATGAAGCCGATGATTGCCATTGTGGGCAGGCCTAATGTGGGTAAGTCGACTTTATTCAACCGGATCAGCGGGGGGAAAAAGGCGATTGTCGCAGATACGCCCGGTGTGACCCGGGATCGGAATTACGCAGATGTGGAATGGGGGGGCAGCGCCTTCACCTTGATCGATACCGGAGGTTTCGAGCCCGTTTCAAAGGATCGGATCTTCATCCAGATGCGGGAGCAATGTCAGTTGGCTTTGGAAGAGGCTGATGCCATCCTCTTCGTGATGGATGGGAAAGAGGGCCTGACTTCCTCGGATAGAGAGATCGCCCATATTTTGCGACAGGTGAATAAACCTGTCTTTTATGTCGTCAATAAGATTGATGATCCGAAACACGAAGAGAAAGTTTTCGAATTTTACGGGTTGGGCGTTGAGACCCTCTATTCCATTTCAGCAGAGCATCGCTATGGGGTAGAGGAATTGCTGGAGGGGGTTACAAAGGTTCTTCCGAGACCGGCCGACGAGCAATGGGACGGAGAGGCGATCAAAGTAGCCGTGGTCGGAAGGCCGAATGTTGGAAAATCTTCTCTCATCAACCGGTTATTGGGATACAGAAGGGTTATTGTGGATGAGATTCCCGGGACCACCCGTGATTCGATCGACACCCCTTTTGAAAGAGGTGGGAAAAAGTACGTTCTGATTGATACGGCAGGCATCCGGAGGAAAAGCCGGATTAGCCTGCGGCTGGAGAAGTTCAGCATGGTGGAGGCTCTTCGTACGATCGACCGCTCGGAGGTCGTCCTGCTCCTGTTGGATCCGAAAGAAGGGGTGACGGGGCAGGATGGCCGCATCGGCGGGTTCATTCATGAGAAAGGGAGGGGATGCGTCCTCATCGTGAACAAATGGGACCTCGTCGAAAAGAATTCCCAGACCATGGCGAAATTTGAACGGGAGATATATGGGGAGTTGAAGTATCTCTCTTACGCTCCTATTCTATTCATCTCCGCCCTGACCGGCCAAAGGGTTCCCAAAATTCTGAACCTGGTAGACCACGTGGCAAAGCAAATGAAAAAGAGGGTTTCCACTTCGCCCCTCAATCGATCTTTCCGGCAATGGGTGGAGCATTTTCCCCCTCCATCTTATAAGCACCGGCAAGTCAAACTGAACTATATCACCCAGGTCTCCGCTGCCCCGCCAACTTTTGTGATCTCGACCAATATTCCAGAGGGGATCCATTTTTCTTATGAACGCTTTTTGACGAATCAGATTCGAGAGACCTTCGGGTTTGAAGGGGTTCCCGTTCGTCTTCATTTCAGGAAGAAGAGAGAGGAGCGATCAAGGTGAGGATTCAAAAGAAAAGATATCTCGCAACAACCCTCATCGCTCTTTTAGCGGTGGCACTCGGAGCATTTTTCTACTACCGATTCGTGGACCAGAAGGGGGCGAACGGGAAATACAGGACGGTGAGGGTTGAGCGGGGGGCGATCAT
>JBHGBJ010000087.1:0-15651 GCA_041947025.1 Thermodesulfobacteriota bacterium | reverse complement strand
CTCAAAGGAGTGCACTTTTAAAACTTAAACGGTGCACTTTTAAACTTTAGCTAACACCCGACTCCTTGAAAGGGGTGGTAATCCTGAGAACACCGTCTTCGTACCTTGTCTCTGCCTTTTCAGGCTCCACCTGATGCTCGAGGATGAAACAGCCCGAATACTCTGAACCGTTCCTCGGAGCCGTGATGCAGAAGCTCTCTTTTTTCATGTCCAGGGAAATATGATCTGGATCCACACCGGACAGATCCACTTCAATTCTGAGCCGTCTGCTGTTAAGGTCATGAGCGATTCTTGTTGCCGGACTTAGTATTATTCTTTCCATACTCAAACCTCCAATTTTAATGTAATAATGGAATCTTAAAGAATCAAGCCGCTTGGATGCGCCCCGGAGTTTGATTTCATCAGGGTTTAGTGTTATAAATAGACGTATTGCAAATCTTTTTATATGGGGAAAAAAGGCCGCCCAAAGGATATTCTTAAATTAAAGAGGAGCAAATGGCTGCTCCCAGGTGCTGTTTTCTTTTCCCTTCTTTTATACCCCCTGTATTCCAAAGGCGACATCGGTCAAAGCACTGCAAAACCCTTAGCGATTCCAGCCCAATACGGTGAGGTGATATACCGGTTCAATGAAAAAAGCCCCAATCAGCTTTTTGTCATCGGTATGAGCCATAGAGACTCCTTGGACTGTCAGAATGGCGAGAATACGTCAAGAGTCCAAGCCGAAGTCTATCAGATCGGGGACTGGCTGATCCATAATCAAAACCTGGAACTTCTTTTGCCTGAAGGCTTTTTTGCCAGTCAGACTGGAAAGACAGAGAAAGAGAATAGTAAGGCTTTGGAAAGAAGAAAGAGCTGTGAGGATCTGGATTCTAAGGTGCTGGAAGAAAGGTTATCTGACAACAAGACTTATGTCAATGCGGAGATGTTATTAAATGAATATCATCCCTTGAGGATAAAGCAGGTAGAGAATAAGGGACTCTACGATGCCGTGAGGGATGGTTTGCTCAGGCTTGTAAGCTGTCGCGAGGGCGTTTCCCAGTACGCCACCGCGAAATCGGATCTGGACTACTTACAAGAAAGAAGAACAGCGGCCATGGTTCAGAAAATCCCCGAGATCATAGAGGCTGAATTCCAAAAGGGGAATATCAAAAGCAAAAAAGCCCTTTTCACCATCGGAATGTCCCATTTACATTCCATTATCAGATATCAGAACGAAAAGAGAATCAAAATTGTTGCCCCCCTCACCGCTTCGAACGGGAAAGAAGACTATCTCTCCGAATTGAATTGGCTTAGGGGGAATTATGGGATTTACGTCATTTTGCCGAGAACGTTGCTGAGTGATCAGAACATTTTAAAGATCAACAGGTTGGATAAAGTGGTTGCCCAGTCTCGAAAACAACCCCTGTGACCCCCTTTCTCTCGCATTTGACCTTTACTTAAACCAAGAAGGCGCATCCCTTTTTCAACCGCAGTCTGTGACGGGGTGAGGCGGCGGAGCGGTCTCACGGCAGGATGATTTCCGTGGCCTCCCTGAAGAGAGACAAAAGTAAAGATGAGCTGCCTGTCTCATACGCCCGGCAGCCCTCAATTTCGAGCTTCTCCAGTTGCTGCAGTTCGCAGCCTTTACCTAAGACCTCTGAAAGACAGAACCCGTATCCCTCATGCCTGAAATAGAAGGGGCATAAACCGTTTATAATGAGGCATTTGGATTCTCGCTGGTTCATCACCATTTCGAAGAGAATTCTGACTTCCAACCTTCGCAACTCTCTCTTAACGGAATAAAAGTCCATTGTCGGCTCTGCCACCACCGAATTCTTTAGCCTATCACGGTTCCTGAGCGCTGTCGTCCTCGCCATAATGGCAGGGTTCTCGAACCGAGTGAATAGAGTGAACCCCGTATTCTCAAGAGAAATCTACTGTATTTTCTTGAACTGATACTATTCCGAATCTGAAATAGATAGTTTCAAATCAGAAGTCGATTCTTCGACGGTGAGAGCTTTTACAAGAGAAGCAAATCCGGCCGCAGCTTCTTATAAATAGTAGAGTTTTCTGCATTTCGGGCATTCGAGATACTCAAAATATTTATTGTAATTGGGTTGCTTTTCGATTGCTCCTTTTCCCGCGTCATAGACCTTGTCCCCACAGTCGCAAAGCAGACCATCCCTCTCAATCTTCTCCTTAATCTCTTCCTTCACTTCGCTCTCCACAAAAGCCTCCTTGCACCCAGACAAAAATCTTCTTAAATTTAGATTGACAATAACTTTCTTCATTGTCAATAAGATTCTTTTCACATGGATCCGTCATCGCATTTGCCAACCGAGCTGAAGATGTTTATCTTAAATCTAAAAAGGGAAATGATCCCGGAACCAGGTTATCGTTAAAGGAAAGGGGGGGCTTCCCGATCGAGATAAAACGATTGATTCCTCAGGAAAAGAAGGGACTTGTCGTAGTGATTACCGGTTATGGCAAAGGAAAGACCACGAGTGCCCTGGGAATTGCTGTCCGGGCTTGTGGCCATAATATGCGGGTTTGCATCATTCAATTCATGAAGGGTGATCTCTATGCGGGAGAATGGGATGGGATCAAGATGATGGATTGCCAGGTTGAGATCATTCCCACAGGAAAAGGATTTTGTGGTATTCAGGGCAATCCATACCCCTATCAGGAGCATAGAAAAAATGCCCAGGATGCCATCCGGCTGGCTCATGAAAAGATAAGGTCAGGGCAACTGGATATTCTTATTCTGGATGAGATCAACAATGCTCTTCACCTCCGTCTGTTGGACCTGGAGCAGGTCTTGGAGATCATCCGGAGTAAACCGGATGGAATGCATCTCGTCTTAACCGGGAGAGACGCCCATCCTCAAGTCATTGAGCTTGCCGATACAGTGAGTGAGATCAAGGAAATAAAGCATGCCTATCGAAAAGGAATCGAGCCACAGCCAGGGATCGATTATTAAGCTACTCAAAGATGCGCTGCCTGCAGGGAGGTGTCTGCGGCGGTTCCCAAAAGACAAGGGCCGTGTTGAGGCTTTTCCCTTTCATCCTTATCTCCCTTGAAAATCAAGACCCAAATGATTAGCTTAAATTTGAACCCTCTCCGCGCTCATCAGGGCTCGTGATACCGAGAAAGGTCTTTCATGATCAGCCAAATTTTTCTGTGGATCTTCTTCAATATCTTCGTGATCCTGATGCTGGCTTTGGATCTGGGGGTCTTCCATCGTAAGGCCCATGTCGTTAAGGTAGGAGAAGCCATGGTCTGGAGTGGCGTCTGGATCGGCCTGGCCCTGATCTTCAGCGGGATGGTCTATTTTTGGCGCGGGCACGATACGGCTCTTGAGTTTCTGACCGGATATCTGATTGAAAAGTCTCTGAGCGTGGACAATATCTTCATCTTTGTGCTGATCTTCTCTTACTTTAATGTGCCTCCTCTTTACCAGCATAAGATCCTTTTTTGGGGGATTGTCGGGGCACTGCTGATGCGGGCGCTCTTTATCGTCGCAGGCGTGACGATGATCCAAAAGTTTCACTGGATCATCTATCTCTTTGGGGCCTTTCTGATCCTGACCGGTGCGAGAATGGCCTGGGAAAAAGGGAGAAAGGTCCATCCGGAAAAAAATCCGGTCCTCAGGCTGTTTCGACGATTCGTGCCGATTACGGATGGATTCGTGAATGGTTTTTTTCTTGTCAAGCAGGAAGGGCGCCGCCTTGCCACGCCTTTGCTCGTTGTGCTCCTGGTGGTTGAGACGACCGATATCATCTTTGCCATCGATTCGATCCCCGCCATTCTCGCCATCACGCTCGATCCGTTTATCGTCTACAGCTCGAATGTTTTTGCGATCTTAGGTTTAAGGGCGCTCTACTTTGCACTGGCCGGAATCATACGGCTCTTCGAATATCTCCATTATGGCCTTTCTGCCATTCTCATCTTCGTCGGAATCAAGATGATCCTTGCAGACATCTACAAAATCCCTATCGTGATCGCACTTGGGGTAATCGCCGCAATTCTTTTCTTCTCGGTGATCTTATCCATCCTTTATCCTTCAGGCCGCTCGGAATAGAAGTCGGTGAGGATTCGCGGGGAGAGAGGCTCACACCTCCGATGTTTGAGCTTGCCTGATCAGGGTCTCTCTGATATCATGCTTTTATGGGTGGGCTCGATCAGATGGTGACGCTGGCCCGGTGCATGGAGAGGGGCCACTCTTGACGTTTCAACGGATGTTCAAGCCTTATGGAGATTGAATTCTTAGAAACATTGCTTCTCATTTTTGGGGCTTCCGCTTTCGTCGTCTTCATCCTGAACAAACTGAAGATTCCATCCATTGTTGGATTTCTTGTCGCGGGAGCCTCCCTCGGACCTCATGGTTTCGGGCTCATTCAGAACGTGAAGGAGGTTGAGCTCCTTGCGGAAATAGGGATTATCTTCCTTCTCTTCACCATCGGCCTCGAGGTCTCTCTAAAAAATTTGAAGCGAATCCGATCGGCTGTTTTAGGAGAGGGGCTCTTGCAGGTCACACTGACCTCCGGTGCCACCGCAGCGATCCTTTATCCTCTTCTCTGGAGATGGAATCAATCCCTCTTCGTCGGATTTTTGGTCAGCCTGAGCAGTACGGCCGTGGTAAT
This sequence comes from Thermodesulfobacteriota bacterium, assembly GCA_041947025.1. Taxonomy (GTDB): domain Bacteria; phylum Desulfobacterota; class BSN033; order BSN033; family UBA1163; genus CAVTZZ01. Next base: position 11,029 of record JBHGBJ010000087.1, on the reverse strand, counting down.
GAGGATGCTTTTTGATCGGGCCGAACTCGACTCCCCTCATGGCAGACTTTCCGTCGGAATCTTAATCTTCCAGGATTTGTGCGTCGTGCCCCTGATGTTATTGATTCCCATCCTGTCGGGCAGCAGCGGAAGTCTTTTCGCAGTTTTGTGGACCATGACGAAATCGGCAGCGATCATCCTCATTGTCATCTTTGGCGCAAGATGGCTCGTCCCCTATGTCCTCCATCAGGTTGTGCATACCCGAAGCCGGGAGCTCTTCGTCATCACGGTGATCCTCATCTGTCTGGGGACAGCTCTTCTCACCTCGAGATTCGGACTCTCCCTGGCTCTCGGTGCCTTCCTCGCCGGGCTGATTATCTCCGAGTCCGAATATGCCTATCAGGCCATCTCCGACATCTTGCCCTTCAGGGATAGTTTCAGCGGCCTCTTCTTCATCTCGGTCGGGATGTTGATGGATATCGCCTTTCTGAACAGGTATTTCTTCGTCATTCTGCTCGCTGTGGCCGCGGTCCTGGTGCTCAAGGCGGCCACCGGCTTTGTCTCGGTCCGACTGATGGGACATCCCCTTCGGGCCTCTGTCCAAACCGGTCTCTGCCTCAGCCAGATCGGAGAATTCTCCTTCGTCCTCGCCACCGCCGGCAAGGCGTCGGGGCTCCTGAGCGAAGATTATTATCAACTCTTCCTCTCTGCCTCTATCCTCACCCTGTTGCTCACCCCTCTGTTGATCAGCGGCTCTCCTGCACTCTCCACCTGGCTGACTTCAAAGAAGGTTCTCAATCGGCTCGACCGGATGAGAAAGATTGCGGAGAAGGAGGGTTTCCCGCCGAGCAGGGAAGAGCATGTCATCGTTGTCGGATTTGGTTTCAATGGGAGAAACGTGGCTGAGGTTTTGAAAGAGGTGTCGATCCCCTATGTGGTTCTGGAGATCAATAATGACACGGTTCTCGAGATGAAGAAGAGAAGGGAGCCGATCTTTTATGGAGACGGTGCCAGTCTTGAAGTCCTTCGCAAACTGGGTCTGGCCAAGGCCAAGATGCTGGTCATCGCCATCTCCGATCCTGCCTCCACAAGAAGGATCGTCCAAATAGCGAGAAAGGAGAGCCCCAGGCTCTATATCCTTGTCCGGACCCGGTACACCGCAGAGGTGGAGGATCTGGTCAGGCTCGGAGCAAACGAGGTCATTCCGGAAGAATTCGAGACGGCGATTGAAATATCTGCAAGAGTGCTCCATCACTATCAAGTTCCGCGAAACCTCATTCTCGATCAGATCGAACGGATCAGAAATGGAAACTATGAAGCCCTGAGAAGGACAGAACTTCCCATCATCCGTTTGCCAGAAAAATGTGAGCGGATCGCCGACATAGAGACAGAGACCTACCTCATCAATGACCAAACGCCTGCAGCGGGCCTTTCCATCCAGGATCTCAAGATTCGTTCCAGAACGGGTGCCACGGTGATCGCGATCAGAAGGGGGGAAGATCTCATCCCGAGCCCCGAACCTGGCTTCGTCTTCAAGCCGGGGGATGTGGTTTACCTCATCGGGAAGAAGGAGAGCGTCATGAAAGCCATGGCGTTGATCGAAGCACCCCCCCGTCTCTCGCAGGATCGAGAATTCATCCCCTTCTGAAACGCGCTGGACCATGCCCGAAAAATACAGGATTTACGCTCTAAAAATACGGTAGATCCCCTATTCTAAATTGCCTGGACCCCGAATATCGTAGTATGAAGGCAGATAAGAGAGAAAGAAACCATTTCCGGAGGGACGTGCGATGGAGTGGGGGCTTACATTCTTGGACGAATTGCAGAGAATGAAGAAGAAAATGGACCAAACCTGGGGCGAGCTTTTTGAAAGGAATCCGGAAGAGGAACAGGGCATTTATCACTGGATCGAGACGCTTCCGAAATTTGAAGGCACCAGAAGGACTTCGAAATCACGATCGAACAAGGTGATCAAATCCTTCTATCCGCCCGTCCGGGAGGGCTGATCGCGGAGAACTTCTTTTTTCCTGCCCCGCACCGGCCTCACCGGATGCGGGGGGAGGTAAGCGTTATTATGCCAAAAGAGCTTTGCCGATATCAGTTGCATCCCAAGGCCGGTTCTCGGTATCACCTTTGCCCCGAGAGAGATATTGAAACCGCCCTTGACCTTGCGGAGATCCCTCGACCCAATCCGAAGTCCACGGTTTACGTCGCGGGAAGAACCTACACTTTTTCGCTTGATGGAGAAATCACTCCCGAGAAGAAAAAGGTACTGCTTGACTCCTTAAGTTACTGTGGAGAATTTGATCTGGTTAAGGTGCCGTAAGATCCTTCTCTCCCGCCGGTCTAAGGAAGGGAATTCCCTTAGGCTCATCGGGACATCGTTGGGAGTCTCTTTTCTGCCAAAGGGGTCTTCAATCCGTGACTTTTTCCACGTGTCCTCCGAACTGGTATCGCATCGCCGATAAAACCTTTCTTGCAAAGTCGTCCCCTCCCCGGGAGCTGAACCGTTGATAGAGGGCTGTGCTGAGAACAGGGGCCGGCACCCCTTCTTCAATCCCTGCAATGATCGTCCAGCGGCCTTCGCCAGAATCCGCCACACGGCCGGTAAATTTTGACAGATCCGGATCCTCATGGAATGCGGTCGCCGTAAGGTCAAGAAGCCATGAGGCAATGACGCTTCCTCGACGCCACAGCTCAGAGATGTCCGCAAGGTTCAGATCGTATTGAAAGTGTTCGGGAGCGCGCAGCGGTGTCGTTTCGGCATCGACTGTGCGGTCTTCCTTCCCGGCATTCGCATGACGGAGAATGTTGAATCCTTCCGCATAGGCTGCCATGATGCCGTATTCGATCCCGTTATGGACCATCTTGACAAAATGGCCTGCGCCGGAAGGGCCGCAGTGAAGATACCCTTCTTCTGCGGTTCCATTGATCTTTTCCCTCCCTGAGGTTTGGGGGATCGAGCCCCTGCCGGGCGCCAAAGTCTTGAAGATCGGGTCAAGATGTTTCACCACGTCGCCGGGTCCCCCAATCATCAGGCAATATCCGCGCTCCAGGCCCCAGATGCCGCCGCTTGTCCCGCAATCGACGTAGTGAATGCCTCTTTGGGAAAGCCCTCTTGCCCGCCGGATATCATCGATATAATAAGAGTTGCCTCCATCGATGATGACATCTCCTTTCTCCATCAGGGGAGCGAGGTCCCTCAGGATCTGATCCACAGCACCGGCAGGGATCATCAGCCAGGCTGCACGGGGCGGGGTCAGTCGAGCGACGAAGTCATCGAGTGATGAAGCCGCAATCGCTCCGGTCTGCTTTGCAAAGGCTTCTCGAGCTGCCGCTCGTGCAGAATAGACAATCACTTGATGTCCGCCGCGGATCAATCGAAGGGCCATGCTTCCCCCCATCCTTCCTACACCGATCATTCCGAGCTGCATTTCCTTTTCTCCTTTCCTGTCAGCCCCCTCCCTTCAGGAAGCGAGCCGCAGCGCCGTCCACAAGCCACACCAGTCGGCCATCCACGGGCTTGATCATTTGAGCAGGCAGCACCTGCGGCTGAATCGGCCCCTCCAAGACGTCGTGCAGACGCTCGGCTTTCTCAGCTCCTGAAACAAGAAAGATGACCTCTTTTGCTGCGTTGATCGCCGCGGGCGTAAGCGTGATCCGCCACATGGAGACGACCTCAACAAACTTGGCCGTCACCCAGCTTGCCTGGCCGGTGACTGCCGGCATGCCGGGGAAAAGTGAAGCCGTGTGCCCGTCTCTCCCCATTCCGAGAAGGACCAGGTCCAATCCCGGACGGGGTGGCCCATCTACGCCGGTGCTTCCGAAAAAGGCCCGCAGCTCCTCCTCGTATCGAGCTGCTGCCGCCTCGGGGTCTTCCTCACCATGGATACGATGGACGTTCTCAGGCGGTATGGATATTCCGTCGAGCAATGATTCCCGGACCATCCGGTAGTTACTCCGGGGGTCGTCAGGAGGAACACACCGCTCGTCACCCCAAAAGAGGTGAACCCGCGACCAATCGATCGACTTGACCCATTTCCGAGTTGCCAGCAAGGCGTAAAGAGGACGGGGAGTCGATCCTCCGGATAATGCAACGGTAAAGATCCCATTTTCCTCAATCGCTTCGGTGCCGAGCCGAAGGACCTCATCTGCAGCCGCTTGAATAAGAGTGTCAGGGTCGGGGAATATTTCAAGGCAAGGCAATGTTACCTCTCCTGATCGGCCGAAAGGATGGAGTGGCGTCTGATGTGTCGGACACCGTCCCCTCCGGCGACGATTGCGTCTGTTGCCAACCCGAGAAAGAGACCATGTTCCACGATCCCGGCCCGCAGGCTTAGGTTGGCTGCCAGCTCTTCGGGGTTGGCAATCGGACCGAAGTGACCATCGAGGATCATGTTTCCGGAGTCGGTGACGAACAGCGAGCCGTCCGGATTCCGTCGAATCGCGACCCTCGCGCCGAGCGACTCGATGTAGCGAAGCTGTGATTGCCAGCCAAAAGGGATCACTTCGAGGGGCACCGGCCGATGCGTGCCCAACCGGGAGGAGAGTTTGCTGTCGTCCGCCACAATGACGACACGACGGCTTGCCTGGGCAACGATCTTCTCGCGCAACAGCGCACCGCCGCCGCCCTTGATCAAATTCAGATCAGGGTCCACTTCGTCCGCACCATCGATGGTGATATCGATGACGTGAGGCATCTCCTCGGCCATCATGGGGATGCCGAGTCGCCGTGCTTCCTCCCAGATCGTCCTCGAAGTGGCAAAGCCGACAATATCCTTCAACTTCCCGCCATGAAGCAATTGAGCGATACGCCGGGTCGCCAGGGCCGCTGTGGAGCCCGTCCCGAGTCCTACCACCATCCCGGACTGCACGAACTCGGTTCCACGCTCAACGGCCTGGTGTTTGTACTGTTCTGTTCCCATTGATCGTTCAGCCCCAATACTCTCTGTGCAGAAGTTACCCTCGGACGTTGAAAATGCCCTCGTCCAGGTACCTCCTTTTTTTCCCCCTCTTCACTTAAGAAGGGGAAAGGGGGGTACAAGGGGAAATGGAAGCGGGGCCTATCGGTGCCAAAGGATTTGAGCCGCTTCGAGAGGGACCGCGACCCCCGGGAAGCGCGGGACCACTCGGGCCGTATAGTCCGTAACGGGCCGGTTCGAGCCCACCTGAGCGCTGTAGATAAAACCGTTTGCACCCACCAGCTGCCGGCGACGGATCATCTCCTGGCGCACCGATTCACGGTCCTCCTCCCCGTTCGCGTAAATCTCCACCTGCACGGAATTGGGGTCGAGGCCCCCGAGATAGACCTGGGCCTCGAAGAGATACGTATCATCCTCACGGGTCACCTTCACCTCTCCGAATCGCAGACCCGACCAGTTCTGTTTCAGGGCGAGGTCCCAATTCACCCAATCGACTCCCATTGCGCCTTTATCCTCCGCACGCTTGCGATAGCTGGCCGCAGCAGGAATGTAATACTGCTCTGTGTATTCCCGCACGGTGCGGTTGGCGGAAAAGCGAGGCGTTAACCGGCCCATGCTCTCGCGGACCCGTCCCACCCAGGCGGTCGGGATGCCATTGGGGTCGCGGGTGTAAAACTCAGGGATGACCTCCCGCTCAAGGTGTGTGTAGAGCGCATCGGCCTCGGCAGCATCCCAGGCCGGGTCGTCGCCGTGTTCCTTCCCATCGCCTAAAGCCCACCCGACTTCAGGCGTATAGGCTTCGGCCCACCAGCCGTCCTGCTCTGACAGATTGAGGCCTCCGTTGACGAGCACTTTCATGCCGCTCGTTCCGCAAGCCTCCCAGGGGCGCCGGGGCGTATTGATCCAGAGATCCACCCCTTGTACCATCTGTCCGGTTAAAAGCATATCGTAATCGCTCAGGAAGACCACGTGCTTGCGGGCCTCGGGCCGGCGGATGAACTGGGCCCACTCCCGGATCATGGCTTGCCCCGGATAATCAGCCGGGTGGGCCTTACCCGCTATGACAAGCTGTACGGGTCGTTGCGGATCGGTGAGAATGCGAAGGAGCCTCTCAGGATCGTGCAGAAGCAGCGTCGGTCTCTTGTAGGTAGCAAATCTTCGGCCAAAGCCCATTGTCAATGCGTTCACATCAAAAATATGCTTTGCTTTCTCGCATTCCTCGAAAGGCGCGTTCATCGCCTCCATCTGGCGGAAAAGCCGTTTGCGGATATATTCAACGAGCGATTCACGGGCAGAAGCCCTGCACTCCCAGAGCCGGGAATCCGAAACACAGCGCATGTCGCCTTCCAGGCTCTCCAACGTACCCAACCAGGGATCCTCACCGCAGGCGTCGGTCCACAGCGCCTCGGACTCTTCGGAATCCCAGCTGGGCATATGGACCCCGTTGGTCACGTATCCGACAGGCACTTCATGCTCCGGCCAGCGCGGGAACAGGGGCTGAAAGATCTGCCGACTCACCTGGCCGTGGAGGCGACTCACCCCGTTGACTGCGCCGCTTCCTCGTATCGCTAAGTAAGCCATATTGAAGGGTTCCGAGGGGTCGTCCGGATTTTGGCGGCCCAGGGCCATTAAATCATGCAAAGAGATGCCGAGCTCATTCTGGGCATACGAGCCAAGGTATTGCTCAACCAGGGCAGGAGGAAAGCGATCAAAGCCCGCAGCCACCGGTGTATGGGTGGTAAAAAGATTCCCCCCTCGCGTGACGGCCAATGCGGCTTCGAAGGATTTCCCTGTCTCTCCCATAAAAGTTCGAGCCCTTTCCAACACCGCGAAGGCAGCATGCCCTTCATTCAGATGGCAGACTTCTGGCTGAATGCCCAAGGCATGAAGCAGTCTCCATCCCCCGATACCGAGGACCAATTCCTGGTTCAGCCGCAGTTCCAGTCCGCCGCCGTAAAGCTCACTGGTAATCCCCCGACGGGCCGGGAAGTTTACCGGATCATTGCTGTCAAGGAGGTAAAGCCTCACCCTTCCAACCCGAGCCTGCCAGGCCCGCAGCCACACGGAGTAACCGGGCAGCTTGAGCTCCAGCCTCAGCCACTCTCCGTTCGGTTCGCGCAAAGGCGTGATGGGTAATTGGCCCGGATCGTTGTAGGGAAAAAGAGCCTGCTGTGCTCCATCCTTGTCTATCACCTGACGAAAATAGCCCTGCTGGTAGAGCAGTCCGACGCCTGCGACAGGCACTCCCAGATCGCTGGCGGTCTTGAGCTGATCGCCGGCGACGTTGCCAAGCCCGCCCGAATAGATCGGGAGGGCTTCGCTCAACATGAACTCCATACTGAAATAAGCCACGGAGGTCAAGGGTGACTGCGGATGGTTCTGCTGAAACCACGCAGGGGATTCTGCCTCAAGGCCACTCGCCTGCAAGAGGTCATCGACCTTCCGGCGGAATGCAGGATCGGCCAAAGCACGGCGGAGCTGGTCCCGGGAGACCGTCTGGAGGACGACCCAGGGATTATAGGTCAGCTCCCACAGCTCGGGATCGAGCTGTCTCCACACCTCGTCGGCAGAATGATTCCAATACCAGTGCATATCGAGGGCCAGCTCGGCCAGGGAATCGAATCCCTCCACCTCGGTTGGGAAAAAAGCATAGACCGGATTGCTGACCCTTGCTCCTTTCTTCATGGCCCTTTCCTCCGCTTTGGCTACCCCATAGAACCCATAGGGGATGGGGGATCCTTATCCTGCGAGGTCGTACTCTTCAAAGCATCCTTCACGATTGCTTCTGCTTCCTTAAGAATGCGGCGCAGATGATCTTCTCCGAGGAAGCTCTCCGCGTAGATCTTGTAAATGTTCTCTGTCCCGGATGGCCGTGCGGCGAACCAGCCATTGCCGGCGATAACCTTTATCCCGCCGATGGGAGCGCCGTTGCCCGGTGCATGGGCGATCAGGGCCTGGATCTTTTCTCCTGCAAGATCCGTGAATCGGACCTGTTCAGGGGAGAGTCTTCCCAGGGCCTTCTTCTCCTCCGGGGTGGCAGGTGCATCAACCCGCTCGTAGTGAGGTTCGCCAAATTGGTCCGTGAGCTTGCGGTAAATCTCACCGGGGTCACGTCCCATCTTCGCAGTGATCTCTGCCGAGAGCAGGGCCGGGACGATTCCGTCTTTATCCGTCACCCAGACCGTGCCATCCCGGCGCAGGAAAGACGCACCGGCACTCTCCTCCCCGCCGAAGCCGAGGGAGCCCTCGAGAAGGCCCTGAACGAACCACTTGAAGCCAACCGGCACTTCGTAGAGTCTCCGGCCGAGCTTCGTCGTGACGCGATCAATCATCTGACTGCTGACCACGGTCTTTCCCACGGCTGCCTCGGCACGCCAATTGGCTCGGCTTTGGAAGAGGTAGTCGATGGCGACCGAAAGGTAGTGGTTGGGTTGAAGCAGCCCCGTGCTTCTGGTGACAATCCCATGCCGGTCATGATCGGTGTCGCAGGCAAAGGCAATGTCGAAGCGGTCCTTCAGTCCGATCAATCTCCGCATCGCGTAAGGTGATGACGGGTCCATCCGAATGCGGCCATCCCAATCCAGGGGCATAAAACGGAAGGTCGGATCAATGGCGTCATGAACGATGGTGAGGTTGAGATCGTAACGCTCGGCAATCGGTTTCCAGTAGTGAACCCCTGCACCGCCGAGGGGATCCACCCCCAGGCTGATCTTTGCCCTGCGAATGGCCCCCATATCAACGACATTTTCAAGATCCCCTACGTAGGCGTCGAGGTAGTTATGGGGATGGGTCGTCGAGGCCCGAAGGGCCCGTTCGAAGGGCATCCTTCTCATACCCGAAAGGCCGTTTTCGAGAAGCTCATTGGCTTTGGCTTCGATCCAGCTGGAGACGGCCGGCTCTGCGGGTCCGCCCTCTGGCGGATTATATTTGAAGCCGCCGTTGTCAGGCGGGTTATGGGAAGGTGTGATCACGATGCCGTCAGCAAGTCCTGTCTTGCGCCTCCGATTATAGGTGAGAATCGCGTGAGAGATGACAGGGGTCGGAGTGTATTCCTCCCTCTCCGCGATCATGGCATCCACGCCGTTTGCGGCGAGCACTTCAAGGCTGCTCCGAAAGGCTGGCAACGAGATCGCATGGGTATCCATGCCGATAAAAAGGGGGCCGTCGATCTTCTCCTTCTGGCGATGGAGACAGATGGCCTGGGTCATGGCAAGGATATGCCGTTCATTGAATGAGCTCTCGAAGGGGGACACCCGGTGGCCTGAGGTGCCGAAGATCACCCGCTGTCCGGGCACGGAAGGATCCGGAATCTCGGTGTAGTAGGCCTGGATGAGCTTGGACACGTCAACGAGCATGGATGGCTGGGCAAGCTTTCCCGAAAGAGGGCTCACTTTCATGAGGTCTCCCCTTTGAACTTACGATAGCGCCGAATCAGCGAGTTGGTCGAGCTGTCATGGCGGAGGAAGGGCTCCTTGACGCTTTCCAACTCAGAGAGGATCCGTTTCGCCAGAACCTTGCCGAGTTCGACGCCCCACTGATCGAAGGGATCGATATTCCAGATCACGCCCTGTGTAAAAACGCCGTGTTCGTAAAGCGCCACGATCTTTCCGAGGGACTCCGGTGTCAGACGCTCTGCGAGAATCGTACTGGTCGGACGGTTGCCCTCACAGACACGGTGGGGTACCCGGAAGTCCGGCACGCCCTCGGCCCTCACCTCATCTTCGGTCTTCCCGAAGGCCAGCGCTTCCGTCTGCGCGATCAGGTTTGCCATGAGCAGGTCATGAGGATGGCCGAGGGGATTTAGCGTCTGGCAGAAGCCGATGAAGTCGCATGGGATCAGTCCCGTCCCCTGGTGGATGAGCTGGTAGAACGAGTGCTGGCCGTTGGTCCCTGGCTCACCCCAATAGACCGGTCCTGTAGGATAGCCGACGGCTGTCCCAGAGAGCGTGACGTGTTTACCGTTGCTCTCCATGGTCAACTGTTGGAGGTAGGCCGGGAAGCGTTTGAGGGAATGTGCGTAGGGCAGGACTGCGACCGTCTGCGTGCCGAAGAAGTTATTGTACCAGACCGAGAGAAGCGCCATGAGGACTGGCAGGTTCTTGTCGAAAGGAGTATGACGGAAGTGCTCGTCCATCGAGCGAAAGCCCGCGAGCATCGCGCGAAAGTTGTCTGGTCCGATGGCAATCATGGTCGAAAGGCCGATGGCCGAGTCCATGGAGTAACGGCCGCCGACCCAGTCCCAGAACCCGAACCTATTCGCAGGGTCGATGCCGAACCTTGCCACTTCTTCTGCGTTCGTTGAGACCGCGACAAAGTGCCTGGCTACAGCCTCTTCCTCATGTAGAGCCTCGAGCAGCCATGCGCGCGCCGTGCGGGCATTGGTCATCGTCTCCACAGTCGTGAAGGTCTTTGAGGAGATGATGATCAGCGTTTCTTCCGGGTCGAGCTCACGGCTGGCCTCCTCGAAGTCGCTCCCGTCCGCATTGGAGACGAACCGGAAGGCCATGTCACGTTTGCTGTAGTACCTCAGTGCTTCGTATGCCATGACAGGGCCAAGATCGGAGCCGCCGATGCCGATGTTGATCACATTGCGGATGCGTCTTCCAGTGTACCCCCGCCATCGGCCGCTACGAACCCTCTCTGAAAACGCCGTCATCTTGTCGAGGACGGAGTGGACCTCGGGCACGACATCGATTCCATCGACGAGTATCCGCTCGCTCCTTGGCGCGCGCAAGGCGATGTGAAGAGCGGCCCGGTTCTCCGTGGCGTTGATCTTCTGGCCCACGAACATGGCCTCGATGTGCTCGCGCAATCGGCATTCCTCTGCGAGATTCAGAAGGAGCCGAATCGTCTCGTCTGTGATGCGGTGTTTTGAATAGTGGAGGTAGAGGCCCGCACCCTCGGCAACCATCCGCTCGCCTCGGTGGGGATCATCGGCAAAAAGGGATCGGAGATGCACGTGACGGATCTTCCGGTAATGCTCCTCCAGGGCCTTCCATGCCGGTTGCTCTGTCAGCGGCCGGATCTCTGGTATTGCGTCCGTTGCCTTCATCGACTCCCCTTGTTTAAGCCGCCCTCCCAAGCAAATCACACTTTGACTGGATGCAATCCATCAGATCGTTCCAGGA
>JBHGBJ010000086.1:0-16042 GCA_041947025.1 Thermodesulfobacteriota bacterium | reverse complement strand
TCAGGAGATCTTCTTTCTTCCCCTGAAGGCCTTCGAGTCTTGAATAGATCAACTCAAAGCAAGGCTCTTTCTCGATGGGAACCGCTGAGATCACATATTTCACCCCATAGAGGTCGATCAGATTGGTTGCCGAGATGGACGGAGTAATCGTAAAGAGTTTATAGAGAACATCTACCCTTTTCAACCGAATCACATCAATTCCCCAGAGGTCATGGAGCCGATGAAGCATGTTGAGCGATGGCAAGTGTTTTTCTCTGAAAAAATCGAGAAGAGAACCTTCGCCAATCAAGATCGGGGTGTCGGGCGAAATCGTTTTCGCCGTGGCAAATACCCTGAAACTCCCTTTATCCAGAGAAACCGTTTCCTGAATCTTCGTCTTCTTGAAGTAGGCCGAACTCTCCTCTTTGCCGTAAAAACCCATATTTCCGAAGAGATCCCCTGCAAGGAAGAAGAGCAGTAAGATCCTGGCCCACCCCTTCCATCTCGCCTCGTGGCCGATCCTGAGAAAGAGAAAGAAGATCGTCAGATAGAAGAGGAACCTCTTTGCATGGAAGAGGTTCACGGCGAGGTGGTTAAAATCAGGAAAATCAATTCCCCTTCCCTGAAGAAATTGCTCAACCTCTTTATGGCCGATCGCCGAAAATAGGAGAAAAAGACCGGATAAGAGGGAGAAGAAAATCAGGATATTCTTGAACCCTCGATGCCCGCGTTCTCTTGAAAATTCCGTCAGCCTCTGGAATCCCAGCCCAGCTGTCACTGAGACAAACAGGATAAAGAGGTAGAGGAATTTGACAGGATAACGGATCCCGTTGAAAAAGGGAAAATACTTGAACACATAAGGATAAAGTGGATTGTATTGCCCCAAAGATAAGAAGAGTGAAAAGAGGATGATCGCGGCATAGAACTTTCGACCTCCATCAAAAATAGAACCTCTGTCGTGGCGGTTCCCCGTGGCCGCCTCCTGGGGAACCCCTCTGTCGGGCTCCCCGGTGGGCCTACCAAATATGAAGAATATCAGGCTCAGAATAAACGGGAGTCCGCCCGTATAGAGAGTCTTGAACCAACACTGATTGACCCAATACTTCTTCATATCCAGGAAATATCCATAGACATCGGGCAGAAAGAAGAGGAGGGCATCCTTGGGAGCAAAACTCCAGATCGTTGCCTCTGAATATGAAATTCCGCTCCCCCTGATGGAATGATGGAATAATTCAAGGAAAGGGACCAATTGCACAGCAGAAAGAAATAGAAAGATCACGGAGACGATGAAAAGGCTTCGACACCTGGAGCAGGCCACTTTCCATTTTGGGAGACCGCAGAGGGTCTCCCCTACCTCATTGGTGTATTGCAGGGACGGCCCACTGTGGCCGCCCATTGGCGAGAAAGAAAAAATCATCATGAAAAAGAGAAGAAAAAAATTGCCGTAGACAATTTCAATTCCACCTCCCAAGAAAGAGAGGGTTATGAAGATCGCGGTGAAAATTTCGTTCTTCAACCCCGGCTGGACCATCGCTCTTCTGCAAAAGATCATGATGAGAGGAGTCCAGATGACCGAAAGAAGAATGGTGAGAAGGCTGTGGACCGAAAGGAGATAGCCGCTGAGCATAAAGATCAGACCTGAGAGAAGCGACCCTGTTGGGCTGACTCTTGAGTCCCTGAGCAGAAAGTAGGTGAATAAACCACCCAGGAAAAAATGGAGGAGGATGACCGCATTGAAGGCCAGATCGAAAGGGAGGAGAAAAAACAGGCTATTAAAAGGATAGAGCACTGCGTGTTGAGGGTTCGCGAAAAAAGGATGGCCTGAAAATTGATAGGGGTTCCATAAGGGAAACTCCCCATGTTTGATGCTCTCTACCCAGAAGAACCTTGGAGGGATAAAGTAGGAGCCCAGGTCCCTTTCTGTGAGAAGATACCTTCCGACCAGAAGGTCATAAAAAAAGAACAGAGAGGTAAGAAAAAAGGCCAAACCAGCCAAAACATCCGTTGATTTGACCCATCCTGTTTTCTTTTCTGTCTTATTGATCACCAAGGATAGTGAGTTCCGGTTGTCACCACGTTGCTGTCGCTGCCCGAATTGTCCCGTAGGTCGTCGGGGCCCGGAGGACTGTCGGAGCCAGTGTAAAGAGGTAGGTGTTCCCCCCTACCGTGATGGTGAAATTCTGGGTATTCCACGTAATCCCCACACCCTGAATACCAGCGTTCGCTGCAATGACGGTTGCTGTGTAAGTTGCGACTGTTCCCTTTGCAAGACGGTCGGCAAAGACCAGGGCATTCGCACTTCTCAGGCCACCCAAGACCCCTCTCGCGGTTGCGTCTCTCGATTCTGTCGTCAGGTTAATGTACCTCGGGATGGCCACAGCCGCCAGAACCCCAACGATCACGATGATCACGATCAATTCAACCAGGGTAAACCCCTTCTGACATCTCCCCATGCGATCCTCTCAAGGTAAACTTACCATGTAGCGGTACCAGCGGCAAGCGTCCCGTAGGTCGTCGGCGCCTGGAGGACTGTCGGAGCAAGCGTAAAGAGGTAGGTGTTCCCCCCTACCGTGATGGTGAAATTCTGGGTGTCCCAGGTAATCCCCACACCCTGAACACCGGCATTTGCTGCAATGACGGTTGCTGTGTAAGTTGCGACTGTTCCTTTTGCAAGACGGTCGGCAAAAACCAGGGCGTTCGCACTTCTCAGGCCGCCCAAGACTCCTCTCGCTACCCCATTTCTCGCTTCAGTCGTTAAGTCAATATATGTAGGAATTGCTACAGCCGCCAGAATACCAATGATCACGATGATCACGATCAATTCAACCAAGGTAAACCCTCTCTGATTCCTTATCATGTTATCCCCTTTTTTAATAATGATTTACCACGTGGCTGTGGCAGCGCTAATCGCCCCGAAGGTGGTCGGTGCCTGGAGCACTGTCGGAGCAAGTGTAAAGAGGAAGGTATCTCCTCCTACTGTGATCGTGAAATTCTGGGTATCATACGTGATCCCGACTCCCTGAATACCGGCGCTATCATAAATATTCCTGGCCGTAAAAGTAGCGACCGTTCCTTTTACTAAGCGCTCTGAAAAGACCAAGGCATTCGTACTTCTCAGACCGCCCAAGACCCCTCTCGCGGTTGCCTGTTTAGCCTCTGATGTTATATCGATGTACCTTGGAATGGCAACGGCCGCCAGAATCCCGATGATCACGATGATAACGATCAGTTCAATGAGTGTAAAACCCTTTTGGTTCTTTCCCATTTTTTAGACCCTCCTCTTCTCGAACCAATTGAAATTTTTTATGTATTTTATTAAACCCCCGACTTTTGTCAAGTTTTTTTTACAAAGGATGTATGCTCCAATATTTGTGCCAATAAGATTCTTTTCTAAAACTTTTTCTTTGACATAAGAATACTAATGAAATTAAATAGTTAATATATTATCCATACACCATTTGTCCGGAACTTACCCAATTTAAACCATTTAGTGCACAATTTTTGTCATACCTCAACGTAAACTGTTCACCGATTGACCATCACAATTCTATTCAAAATTGCCTGTTCGAAAGGGTTATTCAGGATGGAGAAATGGGCTCCCCTCTTACCTTGATTAACTGTGCGACAACACTGATGGCGATCTCTTCAGGGGTCTCGGAATTGATATCAATTCCAATGGGAGCATAGACGCGGTCCAGGGTCTCTTTAGTCGTTCCTTTCTTCTTCAGGTTCTGGTAAAGGGTATAGATCTTCTTCTTCTTCGAACCGATCATGCCGATATACCGGGCATTGGTTTTGATCGCCTGTTCCAGGACAAAACCGTCATAAAGGTGCCCCCGGGTAACGATGACGATATAACTGGACTCGTCAATACGAAGTTCGTCAAAACATTTTTCAAATTCTGAAACGATAATCTCATCCGCCTCCGGGAAGCGCTCGCGGTTGGCGAACATCTGCCGGTCATCGATCACCACCACCTTGAATGAGACTCCCTTGGCAAGGGGAGCTAATTGTTGTGAAACATGGCCTCCCCCGAAGATATAGACCGTGGGCTCCGAAAGAATTGGCTCCAGGAGGATTTCCATCTTTTTCCACGACGCGTCTTTCTCATCTCCGTGAAGAACCATGACCGTTGGGTTATTCCCCTTTAGCAAAGCATCGCTTTCCGCCAAAATCTTCTTCTCAACTTTCCCTCTGTCCGGCAAGAAACCTACCTTCTCGCCAGATGTCCTGAACAACATCTTTGAATTTCCTTCTTCAGGAAAAGCATCATCCACGGTGATCGAGGTGACCAAAAGGGCGGAACCCCCTTTCTGCCTTATCCTCAGCATCTCCTGGTAGATCTTCAAATGCTCTTCCCGCAGGGGTTCTATAAAGATGTCTACATTTCCACCGCAGATCAATCCCCCTTCGGCCAGTTGTTCCGATGTCAAACTGAAGTGAAGAACCCTCCCCTGGCCTTTTATCATCACTTCCCGGGCCTGCTGCCATACCTCCGCTTCGACGCATCCTCCGCCGATGGACCCTAAAGAGGTTCCGTCTTCTTTGATCAGATATTTCGCCCCTGCTGCTCTCGGCGCAGAACCGACGCGGCTAATCAAAGTGGCAAGGGCCGCCTTTTCCTTTCTTTCAAGGACTTTCACAATTTCAGAATAGACATTTTGCATCTTCTTTGGTCCCCGTCATGAAATCCCTGCCTACCGCAGATATACTCCCAGTTTATTATAACAACTTATCCCGGCATTTTGAAGGAACCTTTGCTCGCCCCCATGATCTCGGGGTCGGAGCATCCTCAATCACGAAATCTCCGATATAGAGATACCCGATAGGGCGGTATATTCAACGTGATATGGGCTTCCGGCCTATAATGGCTCTGAACGAAGGTCTGAAACTCTTGGAGAAATTCCAGCGGAAATATTTGAACAATATAAACGGGACGAGATTTCCTTAAATCCTCCATCAACACGGGAGCACAGGCCAACAAGGCCTGGAGTCCCTTGTCGGTAACAAGCTGGCTGGCACTGAAATTGGTTCGATACCGGGTGGCTGCTTTTCGCTGCGCCAGAAAATAGATCTGAGGAGCGATCCCCCATACGTAGATCGTTTCTTTCGGATCACTGTGTTGACGAATGTGCAGCGCGATGGCTTGTTGATAGATGAGGCTGAGGCCGTAGAGATCAATCAGGCCATCCAAAGACTTAAATTGCATCGCTGTCTGTTCCTCGGGTGTATAAGAAAAGAAGCACTCGTAGTCGGTTCTTACGAAGGCGACGAGCAGAGCCGCGAGAACGATTGTCCATGCCCATCGGGCCACAAGTTTCAAAGGATGACGAAGAGATTTTGCAAACCTCCAGGTCGCTGACAATCCATAAGCGGTTAATATGGAGAAGGGCGGAACGACCTGAAGAAAGTAATGCGCATAAAAGGTCCCGACAATGCCTAGAACTGCAAAAGACCAGAAAGCCCACCAGAGAAAGATACGACTCGCAACCTGCTCTTCTCCGGGTTTCGCCCGCCTGATCAGGAAAACCGCAGCCGCCAGTGTCCCAAGCCAGAGAAGACCGTTCTCCGGGAGAATGGCTTTCATGCTGGAAGAAAAATGCTTGAAGTAATCGGTATATTCATAGCCTCTTTGGATGTAGCGCAGATTGCTTCCCAACATGGAGTCATAGAGCTGGCTGAGGCTATACCCATGAAGCTGATAAAAGGTGATCACACCGAAAACCGGTAGCAATGCCCCTCCTGCCAACAACAGAAAGGAATAAAACCACTGTTTCTTTGAAAAGGGGGAAGGCTTCGTCCACCACTCAGGAATCCCTTGGCAAAGGAATACAAAGAAAAGGACTCCTCCAACCTGTTTCACCAGCGTGGCCAACGCAGCACAGATCCCCGTAATGAAATACCACCGCAGTCGCCCTGACACCGAGGCCTTGATGAAAAAACCCACAGCCAGAATATAAGGAAGGTGCAACACCGTCTCCATGTTGACCGTTCCGCCCTCGGCCATGGGCCCCGATGAAAAGACCCCGAACAGCAATGCCGCCAGCACCCCTAACTGTTTCCCGTAGGCTCGATTCGCCACCCAGTAAACGGCAAGAACTGCCAGGAGGATGAAAATCGCTCCAAAGATCTTGATCCCGATGACAGAGGGCCCAAAAAGGCGAATAAAGAGGGAGTACAGCATGAAATAAAGAGGGGGTTTTCCCGGCCCTTCGAAATCGATCAGGACCTCTCCCTCGGCCATTCGCCAAGCCAGATAGCCCAGATTCCCCACATCGACGTCAATAATCTGTCCAAAGTAGAGCAGGCGGAGGTAAAACGTCAGGGCTAAAATTGCGGCTAAGGCGATGGATGGTTTGGCTATTGCTCGCCAAAAATGTAGAATGCTCTCCGTTAACTCTTTCTTCATTGAAACATCGCCTAAGGTTTCTTCTCTTTTGGGGTCGGCTTCTTCACTTTCGGAGGCGGGCTTTTCTCCGTACCCTTCATCTGAGCGAGAGGCAGAAGACACAATTGATAAAAGGTAGGATCCGCCCACAGCCCCATTTCAGGCGCGAGATCTCCCACAAGGGCAGAGAAAAGAGGCGTATTATTATAGGCATTGAAATTTGATGAAAGGTCTCTCAGAGACTTGTAGAGCTTGACCGAAGCCGCGAGGTCGGACGGCTTATCCTTCAGCAACTTGATCTGCTGAATTCCATTTTCAATCGTACCCCGATCCTCCTCCAGCTTGGACATCCAAAACTTCCCCTCCTGGTAGCGAATCTCCGTCTCCCCGGTTTGAATGGTCTGAAGCAATTTCGAATGGATCTCCCGGGCCTGTTGGAAGACCTCATCAATTCGATTGAACAATTCCTCTCTCTCCTTTTTTGCAAGCTCGACCTTCTGGGACGAGACCTTCTCCAAAAAATAGTGGAGAGAAAAATCCTCCGCAAAACCGAAAGAAACCAAACCAAAGAAAAGAAGGACAAACCCGAAAAATCCCCTATGATATCTCATCGCCGATCCCCTTTCTCCTCACCCTCTCCATACGACCTCTGCCACAGGGGGCTCGTTTCTCAATTGGCCCCAAATGACCCTTTCGATCCGGGGATGCTTTCTCCGGATGATGTCTTGAGCGATTTCCTTCGCTCTTATGATTCTGCCGGGGATATCCGCCTTATTGAGGAAGACGATCACCCTGGAGGAAGAAGGTGCTCCTTTAAAAATTCCCTCCGGGTGTGTCACGAGTAAGGCCATGGCCTCGTCGGTCATCTTGCTCCCGATCGGAATCCCCGTCATTTTCGAAACCCGCTCTGCCTGAAATACATTCTCCTCGTTCAATTCCTTCTCCACTCCATCCACCCCTAAGACGGCGACGACCAATGTCGTGCTTGAAGGAATGACCGGTTCTCCCTCTCTCGGGGCCTTGACCGGACGGCCCGCTGCACCATCGGCCTCTACGATGAGATGGTCAACCCGATCCGAACGGGAAAGGTCATCGACCAGATTCGAAGAGACCCCTCTTAACTTTCCCGACCCAAGCCTCTCTCGGGCGATGGTGACATGTCGATCTTCGTCCAGATGTTTGTAAACGAATTGTCGAAGCTCCTCTTCATCCGCATGAATAAAGAGAGATCTCGTTTCTCCTGAGGCAGGCTCAAATATCTTGGTCGTGGTGGTTGTCACAACCTTCTTCCCTGCGAGAAATAATTCCATCGCAAGTCGAAACATCAACGTGGTCTTTCCGCCCGCCCCGGCTAAGCTGATGACCTCCCTTTCCCTTAAATCCAGGGCTTCGATGAGAACAGAATTCCCTTCCCTTTCTTTCTCTTTCATGTATTTTTCAATGATGGAAAAAACCACCTTCTGATCAGGATCCATCTCGTATAGAAAACTAAGGGGATAAGGGGCTAAGGAGAGAGGGTGAAAAAGACCTTTCTCCTCATGGCCTCACCCCTAAGGGGTAGTCCCTCAGGGGCATCTCCCATCCCCCTCATCAGAGTTTAGAAACGGGCTCGGTGACCTTTTTCACCGATTGAACCAGTAGAGTATGGCTTCCAAAACCCCTCCTCCTATGGCTCTGGCCTTATCAGAGACTGTAAAACAGGACTCCTTCTTTCCCCTCGGATCAATATCCCCCACCTTCATTCCCTTCTTCACGGCTGTGCCTTCACGCAGAATTCCCCGAAGCACGCCGCTGATCCCGGCAATGACCGGATAATCATCTACAACAGCCACCACCGAGCCTTTGTTCACCCTCTCTCCGATGGCCTTGTGGGGGTGAAAGGTTCCTTTCTTCATCGTGCGAAGAACTCTCTCCACCGTGTATCCTCCGATATCCCCCGGAATGCCCGTGTCCGGTTCTGCCGCACCCTTTAAGATCACCTTGCCTAAATGGTGGCCCCGGTTGGTTTCGATGACCAGGTGGACGTCCTTTCCGGCTGTGAATCCAGGTCCGAGGCCGATCACCAAGGGAGCATCACTGATCTGGGTTCCCAAATTCTTCTTCGCCATGATGGCATCGATGAGAACATCCGGCTTCAAAAAATGACTGGTCTTTTTCAAATCGGGATCCACCAGAAGGGGGATCTTCCCCTCCTTCCATACGGATGGAATCCCTTCTTGCCTTGAGATAAATTTTGCCTGGGTCCCCTCCACCTCTTTCTCTCCCTGATAGACGGCTTCACAGAAGGAGACCTCTCTTCTCACAGCAACCGGGTGGGAGATCTCGATCATACAGATCTTAAAATGGGATCGGTGAAGACGGTGGGCCACTCCGCTCGCCATCTCTCCTGCCCCGCGAATCAAGATGACGAATTCGTTCATTCCTTTATCAGATTTCACATTCATGGTTCATTCCTTGCCCTTTCATAATCCTGCCATGTATCGATATCCTTCATCACACCTGCCGATCTGACCCGGACCGAATAGACCTCTTCAGGATATTTCTCAAGAATCGCTCTTCCCCCGACATCCCCCCTCAACGCCAACAGTTCCTTCAGGTACCGGCGATGAAAGATCACCGGGTGTCCTTGCCTTCCACGAAAAGATGGGACGACGATGGTTCCTTTTTTTTCTCCAAAGGCACGGATTAAGGCGTCGATCGTCCTGGTTCTAATCCGGGGCTGATCTCCCAGGGCAATGAGAATTCCTTGGCTTCGAGGATCAATCACCTGAAGGCCTCTCCGGATCGAGGTGCTCATCCCCTTCTTATAATGAGGATTGATGATCACCCTGAGTCTACGATCTTTCACATGGCTGATCACAGTTCTCCTGGAGTTCCTGACGGCCGCGATGACTTCTTTGACCTTCGATCGAAGCAGGGTTTGGAGACAATGCTCAAAAACGGTCTTTCCCCTCCAGGGAAGGGAGAGTTTATCTTTCCCCATTCGCTTTGATTCGCCCGCCCCAAGAAGAATCGCAGAAACCCTCAACACCCTTCTCTTTCTTTTGAACTTTGGATAACTTTAATCCCTTTCCTCGCTCCCTGTCAAGATTTTGAGCGGACATTGAAGGCAGTTGCCAAGAGGGCTGTGAGTAAACAATTCTGCGGAGGATAGGCTGCAACCAGTCAATCAGGCCGCTTCAACATGATCCTTGCATCGGCCACAATACATCGGGTTGAGGAACAGAGGATGGGGTTAAGGTCGATCGATTCGATAAGATTCTCAACCTCCATGACCAAATCGGAAAAGATCGAAAGGAGCCTCTTTAATTCCTTCAAATTGACGGGCTCCGCTCCTCGATATCCTTCAAGGAGCGAGTGGCCCTTGAGACATCGGATCATCGATTCAATATCGTTTGGATGAAGGGGCGCCATTCTTAAAGTGATGTCCCGGTAGATCTCAACCCGGATCCCTCCGATTCCTAAAAGGATCACCGGGCCGAAGTGGTAGTCGACCTTTGCTCCGACAATCAACTCCAGCCCCGAACACATCTCTTCAACCAGCATTCCACTAAATCCGTCAATCCCGCTAAACCGGCGGAAGGTTTCTCTTAACCCAATCTCCCCGGCAATACCCACTGCGACTCCATTCTTCTCTGACTTGTGGATCACCTTTGGGGAAACCACCTTTGCAACGACAGGATAACCGATCTCTTCTGCAAACCGAATCGCTTCTTCGATGTCGGTGGCCCAGCGAAATCGAGGAACGTCCATCCCGACCGAAGAGAGGAGGCCCTTGGCCTCCGGCTCCACCACCCATCCGGTTTCTTTCGAAGCCAGAAGGACATCTTTCATCTCTTTTGTCAACACGGCTGGTGCCTCCTCAAGGCCTCAGCCATATGGACGGCCTCCTCAATCGAATGGGCAACCGGTATCTGGTTGAGTTGAAACCCCTCCACAAACATCAGGTATTTCTCCACATGGGGGACGTAGGCAATCATGGGCTTGCCGGTTTGCCGGTAAATCTGACTCAAACGGGCACCCAAATCCGAAGTGATGCCCGGCACGTAAGGGAGAAGAAGGATGAGGATACAATCCACATCTTCCCTTCGACTCAAAAAGTCCGCCACAACAAAAAAATCGTCATCCACGGCACTCCCTGTAAGATCGATCGGATTACTCAGGGAGGCAATCGCTTGTATCCGCGGCGAAACCTTTCCTCTCAGATCGTTCTGCTCTTCCTCGGATAAGGCAGGCAGGGACAGGCCATGAGACAGGCAGGCATCGACACCGAGTGCACCGTGGCCGCCACTGCCCGTGATAATTCCAATATGACCCTCGATCGGCTTCGGATAACAAGAGAGGGCTTCGCAGAACGAGATCAGTTCAAATTCGTCTTTGGCCTCTACGACCCCATGTTGAGCGAGTGCGGAAGAGAAAACCTCATAATCACCCGCCAAGGATGCGGTATGGCTTCGGATCGCTCGGCTGCCCAGGGATGTCTTGCCGGCCTTTATCACAATGACAGGCTTCGGACACTGTCCGGCCTTCAAAACAAACTCCCGGCCCTCGTTCTCTCCAAACCCTTCGATATAGAACGTGATCACATGCGTCTCAGGGTCATGGGTAAAATGATCCAGAAGGTCTAATTCTCCCACCAATGCCTTGTTTCCGATACTGACGGCCATGGAGATCCCCACGCCTTCCCCTGCTATTTTGATCATTTGGTCTACCAGGATTCCACCGCTCTGACTGACCAAAGCCACCCTTCCTTTCTCAGGCCTAACGATCCGTTCGCTGGGGATGAAGAAAGTATCGAGGTATGGAGGTGAATAGACTCCGAGGCAATTGGGTCCGATAAACGGAAAATCAGCTTCCCTGGCGATCGATACGATTCGGTCCTGCAAATCCTTTCTTCCCACTTCGGCAAATCCGCCGGAAATAATCACTCCGCCTGCCACCCCGGCCTGGATGCAATCGGTCATGATCTCTGGAACCCATTCTGCTTTGGTTGCGATCACGGCCAGATCCACTTTTTCAGGGATCTCCCGGATGCTTGAATAAACCTTTTCTCCCTGGTAAATACCACCCCGAACATTGACGGGATAGGCTTTCGCCTGCAGGCGAAGATGGTTCTTATTATAAATGACATTTGCCGGATGTCTGTCATTCGTGAGAGAGACCCCGATCACCGCCAATGTCCTGGGTTTGAAAAGCGCATCAAGATTGGTCATGGTTCCTTTTCCTTCACCAAGAATCAGATTTAAATTCATTATACACCCGTTCCATAAAATAGAAAATGATTGAAAGAAAAAAAGTCTCCTCGTCCGTTCTCTCCTATTGATAATTCCGACCTGCCTGAGTAAAATTCTTACGGGGAGGCTGGAAAAGATCTTTGGATAACGGGATAGGCTAAAGATATTCTTTCCCCGCTTCGGGGATGAAAGGAGGTTTTTCCATGATCGTTCAACAATTTTTTGTCAATGGTTTGGCACACTGTTCCTACCTCCTTGGGGGAGCCAAAACCTGTGCGTTGATCGACCCGCGCCGGGACATTCAGATTTATCTTGACACGGCAAAAGCCACGGGACTTAAGGTGACTCATGTCCTGGAGACCCACCTCCATGCAGACTTTATCTCCGGTCATCTGGACCTGGCCGAAAAGACAGGGGCAAAGATTTATGCACCGAAGTCCGGAAAATGCACATTCGACCACGTTGCTCTTTCTGAGGGTGATCGTTTCGAAATAGAGGATATGGAGTTGAAAGTCCTGGAAACCCCCGGACATACTCCCGAACACGTTTGCTATGTTGTGATGGATCACTCACGCGGTGAGGACCCCGTGGCCCTTTTCAGCGGAGATACCCTCTTTGTGGGAGATGTGGGCCGGCCGGATCTCTTTCCCGACATTGCTCAGGAATTGGCTTCAAGACTATACGACAGCCTCAATGAGAAGCTGGTTAAGCTCCCCGATTTTTGCGAGTTATATCCTGCCCACGGAGCGGGCTCCCTCTGCGGAAGAGCGATGTCCGCCAAGAGGACAAGCACGATTGGCTATGAAAAGAAATACAACTACGCATTTCAGATCAAAGATCGCCGAAGATTCATCGAATCGTTAACAACGGAGATGCCCGAAGCGCCTGACCATTTCAGCCGTTGCAGCGACGTGAATCGCAAAGGGCCGGCTCTCGTGAGAAATTTGCCTGCCTGTGTTCCGATTGACCCCTTCTCCTTTTCCAAAAAGATTCAGGAAAAAGATACGTTGATCCTGGATATCCGCTCCTATGAAGCCTTTGGAGGCCAACATGTTGCCGGATCCTACCATATCGATTTCGGGGGCAATTTTGCAACTTTTGCGGGGTGGGTGATTCCGCCTGATAGAAATATCTTGTTGGTCACAGAAAGTCAGGGACAGGCAGAGGAAGCAGTGGTCTGGCTCAGACGGGTGGGGCTGGATCATACGGCCGGTTTTCTTGAAGGAGGAATGTACGAGTGGGCCAAAGCAGGGCTTCCGACAGAACATGTCGCCCAACTCTCCGCGGAGGAGCTGAGCAAAAGGATGTCCATGGGGCCAAATGTCACTCTCGTCGATGTGAGAGCGAAAAGGGAGTATATGACCGGACACATTGATCATACGGTCAACATTCCTGCTCCAGATTTAAGGAAACGGTTTAGAGAACTGGACCCGGAAGTTCCAACCGTGGTGATCTGCAACACAGGCCATCGATCAAGCCTTGGAGCGAGCCTCCTGAAACAACATGGCTTCAAAAATGTCTCCAATCTGGCCGGAGGGATGACAGGCTATAATCTGTCTGGTCACGGACCTGAATGTCCGGTTTGCGTTATTCCCCATGGCCCCGGATGAGAACCCATGCAAAATGGCCAATGAACAGGAGACAAGGATCAACGAAAATATCTATGCCAATCATCATTGATCATTGAAAATTGACCATTGATAAATGTTGATTGAGCACTTCCATAAGATGGAGTTAACCCTGGGATTCCTCACGATGAAACAGTGGTCCCCTTATGCGGTGGGGGTTGGGATCGGTCTTCTGAGCTGTATCGCATTCATTCTATCCGACAAACCGATCGGCTGTTCGACAGCCTTTTCTCGAACCAGCGGGATGATCGAACGTCTGTTTCGGGGTGGCATCGTTGAAGAAAAAGCATACTATAGGAAGTTTGCTCCTTCGGTCGAATGGGAGTGGATGCTGGTCGTAGGAATTTTCATCGGAGGATTTCTCTCTGCAAAGCTATCCGGTCAATTTCAGGCCGAATGGGTCCCTATGAAGTGGGCTTCCTCTTTTGGAAATACCCCTGTCTTGCGTTGGGCTGTTTCATTGATCGGGGGCATCATCATGGGGATCGGCGCTCGTTGGGCGGGCGGCTGCACCAGTGGTCACGGCATTAGCGGGACTCTTCAATTGGCTGTGAGCAGCTGGCTTGCCGTCTTATGTTTCTTTATTGGGGGCATCATCACAGCGATGGCGCTCTTTCATCTCTTTTCCCTTTAATCATGGGGGAATCAAACGTGTTCAAGAAGCTCCATATAAAGAATAGAATCCAGTTATTCATTGGACTGGCGATCGGCATCCTTTTTGGCTTCTTGCTTCAGAAGGCCGGCGTAACGAGATATGATGTGATCATCGGTCAGCTCCTCCTTACAGATTTCACAGTGATTAAGGTCATGCTTACAGCCATGACGGTTGGCATGTTGGGAGTGCACCTCCTAAAGAGCTTGGGTCTGGCACAACTTCACCCCAAGCCCGGATCCTTTGGCTCAACTGCCATCGGAGGCTTGATTTTTGGTGTAGGATTCGGAATATTGGGCTACTGCCCCGGAACCACGGCCGGGGCCGTGGGGCAAGGATCTCTCGATGCGCTCATGGGAGGGGTGGTTGGTATGATTATCGGTGCCGGACTCTTTTCAGAACTCTATCCGAAATTGGAAAAGCCTATTCTTAGCCGGGGCGATTTGGGGGAACCGACGTGGCCAGAATTGATCAAAGTCAATCCCTGGTCGATCATCATCCCATTGGCAATTGGAACCACGGCCCTGCTCTTCTGGATCGAGAGGTCAGGGCTTTAGTCGACCTCAATCATTGGATCATCATCGGAATCATCTGGGTGGTCATGATCTCGATTCTAATCGGGCTGGAGAAAAAGAAGCCCGAAAAATCCCCCTACCCCTTCCAGGAAGAAGGGGCAAGGGGATTGATTGGTTCAAACCTCTTCGAGCAGGGTCGTAAAAAGATCGTGATGTTCCTCTTCGTCCTCCAGTATCTCTTTGAATATGAAGGCCGTCGTCACATCCGCTTCCTTTTGGGCCAGTTCAATGATTCCCTTGTACATTTCGATCGCCTCCACCTCTGCCTTTGTGTCGAGTTCCAGGAACTCCCTCAGGTTCTCGCCCACCCTGATCGGTGACGGCTTGGTCGTCGGAGTTCCCTCCAGATACCAGAGTCTCTCCGCAATCTTCTCCGCATGTTTCATCTCCACGATTGCCGTCTCTTTGAATTTATCCTGAACCGCGACACCCTTCACCCCCATCACCTGGACATGCTGCCACATATACTGAATACTGACCTGGATCTCTCTTGCAATGGCATCATTCAACAATCCCTTCAATTTGTCGCTCACCCTGATCACGGGCTTTAATGAAACCGCCATACCCTTCACCTCCTTAA
Source organism: Thermodesulfobacteriota bacterium (assembly GCA_041947025.1). GTDB lineage: Bacteria > Desulfobacterota > BSN033 > BSN033 > UBA1163 > CAVTZZ01. Next base: position 1,006 of record JBHGBJ010000086.1, on the reverse strand, counting down.
TGGAATTTTGGGCGCATTGTCCTTTAAAGAATAAAATATCATCACGTGAGCGCTAAGACAAGCGATTTTTCCAAAATCGATGAATCAAACCGGTTTTTCCCCCACCGCATGGGGCGCGACGGCCTGGATATCGCGGAAAGAATATTGTGAACGAGTTTCAATCCACGCGCCCGCATGGGGCGCGACCCAAAATGGAGGAAAAAATCAAGTGTAGCAGTTGTGGTTTCAATCCACGCGCCCGCATGGGGCGCGACACGTTATCTTGTTTATCTCCGCACGCGGGGTATGTTTCAATCCACGCGCCCGCATGGGGCGCGACGCGTTTGTTCGGTTCGTTGGAGAGGTTTCGTCATCGTTTCAATCCACGCGCCCGCATGGGGCGCGACCCGAGCGCGCCGCCCGTTAAGACACAGGCCCCCGGTTTCAATCCACGCGCCCGCATGGGGCGCGACACTCGCTCAATGCGAATATCCAGGAGATTCAGCAGTTTCAATCCACGCGCCCGCATGGGGCGCGACCACGACTACGGCTCAACCATGGCCAACACCCGAGGTTTCAATCCACGCGCCCGCATGGGGCGCGACTGTGGATTTCTTTGTGTTCTTCTGGAGTTACTAATTGTTTCAATCCACGCGCCCGCATGGGGCGCGACTTGATTTTTTCGATCAGCGTCAAAAAGATCAACGGTTTCAATCCACGCGCCCGCATGGGGCGCGACTCCATTTACGATTTACTGCAGCGTTCCAAAACTTGTTTCAATCCACGCGCCCGCATGGGGCGCGACACCGGAGGGAGGACAGAAAAAGATGCAGACATATGTTTCAATCCACGCGCCCGCATGGGGCGCGACATCAAGGCGAATCAAAAAGAATTCTGGGACATGGGTTTCAATCCACGCGCCCGCATGGGGCGCGACCTAAGACATGAGCGTTTTACCCTCTCCATCGTCCCGTTTCAATCCACGCGCCCGCATGGGGCGCGACCAGATCGCGTTCCGATTCTGCGC
>JBHGBJ010000085.1:0-16064 GCA_041947025.1 Thermodesulfobacteriota bacterium | reverse complement strand
AGGGCGGGGCTTCCCGGAAAGGAAATCTCATTTTTATTGTGCCTCTTGACCCCGCCTACCTGCCTGCCGCAGGCAGGTAAGGCGGGGCTTGCGGGGCACTTGCCGGTCAAAGACTATTAGACCAACGGACGAGTCGACTAAAAGACTAAGTCGGAAGGAGAAAAAACGTGCCAAAATTGAAAACGAATCGGGGAGCAGCAAAACGGTTCAGGAAGACTGGAACCGGAAAGATAAAGGCGAAGAGGGCCTTTGCTCGACATATCCTGACAAAGAAATCACCCAATCGAAAACGGGGGCTCCGATCCCCAAAGCTTGTGGAGAAAAGGGATACGAAAGGGATCAAGGCGTTGATCCCATATATCTAATAGAGGCTTCCATGCAAAATGAAAATTGAAGAATCTAAAATGCAAAGGTTCCGTAAAAAGTCTGAAAAGACCATTTTCCGTCATTCCTGCGTAAGCTCGCCTCGGCGAAGCCTGGGCAGGAATCCAGTCTCTTTAAGTAGTTAAGTTCCCCACTGGATTCCCCTGCCTACCGGCAGGCAGGCGTATTCACGGAATGACGACTTTTTACGAACTCACTCGATCTAAATTATTTAAGAGGTTCAGAAAGAATGTTTCAACTTGCAATGATTATCTACAGGAGGAGCATATAACATGCCAAGGGTAAAGGGTGGACCGAAGACGAGGCGCAGAAGAAAAAAAGTCCTCAAAATGGCAAAGGGCTATGTTGCGGGACGGCGTCGGCTTTACCGGACGGCCGTGGATGCCGTTCATCGGGCTCTGGCCTATGCCTACCGAGATCGGCGGGCGAGAAAGGGGGATTTTCGAAGACTATGGATCACCCGCATCAATGCGGCGGCAAGGCTCCATGGTCTCTCCTATAGCCGTTTAATGGATGCTTTGAAGAAAGCTCACCTCGAGCTGGATCGGAAAATATTGGCCGATTTGGCGGTGAACGATCCGAGCGCTTTTTCAAAGATTGCAGAGATGGCCAAAACAAAAAGCGGTAAACAGTAATCGGTAACCGGTGATCAATCGTCCGTAAGGCGGGCAGCACGCAGAAAACATAAGGAATCTCTTTCGTGATAGAGGAATTGGAAAGACTCCACAGGGAGATATTGGCCTCCCTTTCTCATGCTTCCACAGAAAAAGAAATCTCTGAGATACGCGTCACCGCTTTGGGGAGGAAAGGGAGCCTCACGCAACTCCTCAAGCGTTTGGGAGATCTTCCCGAAGGAGACCGCAGAGAGATAGGGAGAAGGGCGAACCAGATCAAAGAGGACCTCGAGACCCGGATTGAAGAAGGGCTTTTACAGGTTCGTGAGAGGGAGCGGAAAGAGGCCTTAGAGAAGGAAAGTATCGATGTGACCCTCCCCGGCCGAAGGGTTCCTCTTGGGAAGAAACATCCGATCACTCAAGTCCTGGATGAGATGATCGACATCTTCTTTCATCTGGGCTTTGAAGTGGTGGAAGGGCCAGAGGTGGAACTGGACTACTACAATTTTGAGGCCCTCAATATTCCAAAAGGCCATCCTGCCCGGGAGATGCAGGCGACCTTCTTTCTTTCGGATGAAGTGGTTCTGAGAACCCACACCTCGCCCATGGAGGTGAGGACAATGGAGAAGCACCCTCCTCCTGTAAGAATTATTTCTCCAGGTCCGGTTTACCGACGCGACTCCGACCCCACCCACTCGCCCATGTTCCATCAAGTCGAAGGCCTTTTAGTGGATAAAGGGGTTACTTTTTCTGACCTGAAAGGTGTGCTAACCGTCTTTGTTCATCAGATGTTCGGCAAGAAGACAAAACTTCGGTTTCGACCGAGTTTTTTCCCCTTCACAGAACCGAGTGCAGAAGTGGATATTGAGTGCTTTATTTGCGGGGGAAAGGGGTGCGGGGTCTGTTCCAATTCAGGATGGTTGGAGATATTGGGGTCGGGTATGACGGATCCCGCGGTCTTTGGGTTTGTCCATTACGATCCTGAAGAGGTGAGCGGTTTTGCATTTGGGATGGGTGTTGAGCGGATTGCCATGCTCAAATTCGGGATCAATGACATTCGACTGTTTTTTACAAATGATCTGAGGTTCTTGAAACAATTTTAGTTCATCTGGTTTTTTTCGTTTGTCTCGTTAACCAGATAGACCAGAGAAACGAAAGAAGCCAGAGAAGCCAGAAAAACTAAATAGACGAGATAGACAAAGAATGAAGGTCAGTCTCAATTGGCTCAGGGATTATGTTGAGATCCGGATGGAGATCAAAGAGCTGATCCATCTCTTGACCATGGCCGGTCTGGAGGTGGAGCAGGCGATCTCCATCGGCGAAGGCTTTGATAAGGTTGTTGTCGCGGAAATCCGCTCGATCCGGAAGCATCCCAATGCCGACCGCCTTTCTCTGGTTGAGGTTGAGAGCGGGGAGCAGAAGTTCTCAATCGTCTGCGGTGCGACCAATATCCGAGAAGGGCAAAAAGTTCCCTTAGCCCTTGTGGGGGCTCGTCTTCCCAACGGTGTGGAAATCAAGAGGTCGAAGATTAGAGGAGAAACATCTGAGGGAATGCTCTGTTCCGAGATCGAGCTTGGACTGGGCCAGGATACCACTGGGATCATGATTCTCCCGCCCGATCTTCCTTCGGGAGTGAACTTCGGGGAAAGACTGGGTCTGAGGGATACCGTTCTTGATATCAGCATCACACCCAATCGTCCGGACTGTCTCTGCATCATGGGAGTGGCCCGGGAGATTGCCGCCTTGACTCATCAAAGAATGAAATATCCACCCCTCTTGCTTTCGGATCAAGGAGGGGAGATCCATGAAAGAACTTCCGTCACCATTCTGGACCCGGATTTATGCCCTCGTTACGTGGCAAGGATGGTCGAAGGTGTAAGGATCGGTCCTTCTCCCCGATGGATGAAAGACCGATTGGAGAAGGTCGGGGTCCGTTCCATCAACAACGTGGTGGACGTGACCAACTTCGTCATGATGGAATTCGGGCAGCCCCTCCACGCCTTCGATTTCGGCTTTCTGGAGGAAGGCAGGATCGTCGTCCGGAGAGCAAAGAAGAACGAGACCTTTGTCACCCTGGACGGGGTGGAGAGGGCCTTGGACGAAGAGATGCTGATGATTTGTGACGGTGTCAAGCCCGTTGCCATTGCCGGGGTGATGGGTGGCCTCAATTCCGAGATCAAAGAGGACACGGAAGTGGTCCTGCTGGAAAGCGCCTATTTCAATCCGGCGGGGAACCGGAGGACCTCAAAAGCCCTTGGCCTTGAGACAGAGGCGGCCTACCGGTTCGGAAGAGGGATCGATTACGGAGGTTGCGCGATCGCCGCAAACCGGGCGGCCCAGTTGATTCAGGAACTGGCCGGGGGGAGGATCATTGAAGGAATGGTGGATGTTTACCCGAACCCCATCCGGCCGAATCCGATCCGTTTAAGGGTCCGAAGGATTCATCAGATCCTGGGTAGGGAGATCTCAACCCAACAGGCCAAAGCCTACCTGGAGGATCTTGGGCTGGATGTTCGAGGAGAGGCTGAAGAGGTTTTGATCGTGACGCCCCCCTCTTTTCGGGGAGACCTGGAGAGAGAGATTGATCTCATTGAAGAGATTGCCCGGATGGACGGTTACGAAAAAATTCCTCTGACTCTCCCCAAGGGGCCGCCTTCTCCGGAAGAGAGGAGCCGGGAATCGACCCTGGAAAAGGAGATCGTGGAACGCCTTCTCCAGCACGGTTACCATGAGGTGGTGACTTATAGCTTTACCTCTCCTGTCTCCTCGGATTTGATTGGGCTTCCTCCTGATGACCCAAGGAGAAAAGCTCTCCGGATTCTCAATCCTCTGGCGGAAGATTTTTCGGCCTTAAGGACGTCCTTGATCCCAGGGCTTCTGGAGACCGCCCGATATAATGTCGCGAGAAAGAATTTCAACCTTAAGATCTTCGAGCTAAGAAAGGTCTTTTTTCCTCAGGAGGGGGAGAGCCTTCCCCGCGAGGTAAAATATTTATCGGGGTTAGCCATGGGGACAGACCAGGATCCCCATTGGACTGTTTCTCCAAGACCGATTGATTTTTATGATGTGAAAGGTTGCGTTGAAGATCTTTTAGAAACCCTCCAAATCAAAGAGATCCGGTTTGAGAAAACAGAGGAGACTCCTTATCTTCATCCCGGAAAGTCATCGAGAGTTTCATGCGGAAAGGAGGTGTTAGGAGTTCTTGGAGAGATCCATCCCCAGGTGTTGAACGCTTATGACATCGATGGCCGGGCCTATCTTTTTGAGCTCCGTGCGGAGGAAATGATCAAGAGGGCAGAGAAGAAGAAGCGTTTCCAGGCCCTCCCGAAGTTCCCGGCCGTTTATCGGGATCTTTCATTGGTCGTCGAAGATGGCCTGGAGGTGGACAAAGTGGCTCAGGCGATCTGGAATTTTCATCAGCCCTTCATCGACGAAGTCAAGCTTTTTGATCTGTACCGAGGGGCTCCGATCTCCGAGGGGAAAAAAGGGATCTCTTACCGAATCCGGTATCAGGCGATTGATCGGACCTTGACGGATGAAGAGGTCAATCGCTATCATGAAAAAGTGATCCAGCAATTGAAAGAGATCTTCCGGGCAGAGTTGAGGTGATTCACTCCGTTAGAGGTCCCGGCAGGGCGTTAAATCCTGCGGGAATGATCCCGGGATCTGCCGCCGCCACAGAGCGGCGGGGCATCGTATTTCTAACGGGGTTAAGGATTCCAAATAAAGGAGGAGGCAAGCCATGACGAAAGTGGATATCGTAGAAGCCATTTATGAGAAAGTGGGGTTTTCGAAGAAAGAAGTGGCCAAGATTGTAGAGTCTATCTTCGATATCATTAAAGAGAGCCTTCGACAGGAGGACAAGATCAAGATCTCCGGTTTCGGAAATTTTGTTGTCCGGAAAAAGAGGGCAAGGCGAGGCCGCAACCCGCAAACGGGGGGTGATATTGAAATTTCCTCAAGAAGGATTTTGACCTTCAAACCGAGCCAGGTACTGAAGGGATCCCTGAATCGTAAGGAGGTTCAACCGTAACGGGATATAACCCTTTCCGTCTTATCTCTTTATGGAAGGCTTGTCGGTCCTACTCTGCTGGCTGTGATGGAATAGGACAGAACGAAAAATCAGGCGATGGGTAGAGAGGAGCGATGTCCAGGTTACTCAAGAAGCAAGAAAGTGATCATTCCATCTCCTCCGAAAGACTCTACTATCGGATTGGAGAGGTCAGCCGCATCACAGGTCTCAAACCTCACGTGTTGCGGTATTGGGAATCGGAATTCAAGGTCATCAGACCTTACAAAGGAGGCTCCCTTCAGCGACTCTACCGGAAGAAAGACTTGGATCTCATCCTGAAGATCAAAAAACTCCTCTACGAAGAGGGCTTTACCATCGCTGGAGCAAAGAAAAAGATCCGGGATCTGGAGAAAGCGGCCAACAGGCAGATGAAATTAGAATTGATTGAGAAGGGCTCCAACGGGAGAGACAGTCAGTTACTGGATGCTCTCCGTGAAGAGTTGAAAGGGATACGGAAGATGTTGGAGTAGAAATGAGACTGGACTTTTGGAGAGAACTTAAATATACTATATGAGGATCATTTGAGAGCAAGAGTATCCAAATTCCCTGCCTGCGGTAGGCAGGGCAGGTAAACCCCAAGCACCAAATCGTGACCGAGGCTCCAATGACCGAATTTCAAGGAAAAAAGGAAGAGGAGAGTCTATTAGGATTGGTGATTGGGATTTATTTGGGAAATGGAATTTGGTGATTCAAATTTAAAAAAGCGGGGCGTAGCGCAGCCTGGTAGCGCACTGGCATGGGGTGTCAGGTGTCGGAGGTTCAAATCCTCTCGCCCCGACCATTTCTTTCGGTTGGTTCCTATTGCAGGTGACAATTCGGGTTTTTTCTGAGTAATTCTTCATGCCGGCATCGTCAGCCTCGGACCACAAGAGATATGTAGTAGGAATTCCCCTTCCCTGCCTTCACCGAAGCGGCTTCGGTCAGGCAATCGCCAGGGGAGGGGAGATAGATTGGCATTACTTCTGGGAATAATGGCAGAACGTCTAAAGATTCTGGTCACCAATGATGATGGGATCCGTTCGGAAGGCATCCTCGCCCTGGCAAAGGCTCTCCGTAAAGTGGGGGATGTACTGGTCGTGGCCCCGGACCGAGAGAGAAGTGCCATCGCACACTCTCTCACCCTCCATCGCCCCCTCCGAGTTGAAAAGATAGGAAGGAATTTTTACGCAGTCGATGGGACTCCGGCGGATTGTGTCTATCTGGGTGTGAATAGCATCTTCGCCAAACGTCCCCAATTGATCGTATCCGGGATTAACAAGGGAGGGAACCTGGGAGATGATGTCACTTACTCTGGAACGGTTTCCGCCGCTTTCGAAGGGACGTTGTTAGGGGTCCCGGCCTTTGCCATCTCTCTTGTTTCGAGGAGCCATTTCAAGTTTCGTACGGCTGCGCGGTTTGCCGTAAGGGTGGCACAACATATTATGAAGAAAGGGCTGCCCAAAGATACGTTTCTCAATATCAATGTCCCAAACCTCGATGAAAGGAAGATCAAATCGTATAAGATCACCACGCAAGGGCGATGGAGCCATAATGGAAATGCGGTCATAGAGAAAGTGGACCCGAGAGGTGGAAAATATTATTGGATCGGCAGTGAAGACCTGGTTTTTGAGAAGAGGGGAGACTCGGACTACGAAGCGGTATCGAATTCCTATATTTCGATCACTCCACTCCACCTCGATCTGACAAATTATTCATCCATTCAACAGCTGAAAAAGTGGAGACTCTAAAGGGGGAGGAGCTATGAAGACGACACTCAGTATCATCAAAGCTGACATCGGCAGCATCGGCGGTCACATCCGGCCGAGCGAAAGACTGATCAAAGAAGTTCGAAATTTCGTGACTGAAAAAGGCAAGGGTTTGATCAATGATTTTTTCATCAGCTCCACTGGAGATGACATTGCCATCCTGTTTTCTCATTCCCTTGGAAAGGCAAGCGAGAAAGTACACAAGCTGGCCTGGGATGCCTTTGTTGCGGGGACAAAAGTGGCAAAGGAGCAAGGGCTCTATGGGGCTGGTCAGGACCTATTGAAGGATTCCTTTTCGGGAAACGTCAAAGGGATGGGGCCTGCCGTAGCGGAAATGGAGTTTGAGGAGAGACCGAACGAGCCGTTTCTTTTCTTCGCTGCGGATAAGACCGACCCCGGAGCCTATAATCTGCCCCTTTACCTGGCCTTTGTAGACCCGATGTACAATGCGGGGTTGATGCTCAGTCCTTCGATGAATAAAGGGTTTCGATTCGCGATCATGGATGTCAATCATACGGAAGGGGATCGGGTGATCGAGCTCAATGCCCCTGAGGAGATCTATGACATTGCCGCCCTCCTAAGGGATAATCAACGCTTTGTCGTCGAATCCATCTATTCCAGAAATAACGGCGACATCGGCGCCTCGGTGAGCACGACGCGCCTCCATAATATCGCGGGTAAATATACGGGGAAAGACGATCCGGTGATGCTGGTCAGGGTTCAGGGGGCCTTTCCAGCAACGGGTGAAGTCCTCGCTCCCTTCAACATCGGTCATTATGTTGCGGGATTCATGAGGGGAAGCCATACCGGTCCATTGATGCCCGTCCGAATTAACTCCAGTATTTCCTACTTCGATGGACCTCCCGTGGTGGCCTGCCATGCTTTTTGTGTCCACAACGGGAAATTGACTGAGCCTGCCGATGCTTTCGACCATCCCTATTGGGACTGGGTGAGAAATAAGGTGTCCCAAAAGGCAACCGAGATTCGAGAACAGGGCTTTTCAGGAGCTGCGATGCTTCCCTATGGAGAACTCGAATACGGCGGCATCGTGGAAAAGATGGGGATTTTGGATAAAAAATTCAAAGTAAGAAAGTAAAAAGACTATAACTGTAATAGTCATTGTGAGGAAGTCGTCAGGACCGAAGGAGCAATCTCAAAGCGTGAGATTGCCCTGCCTACCGCAGGCAGGCACGCACCAAATCCCAATTTCAAAATAAACCGTTGATGGTCAAATGAACATCCTCGACTCATGAAAATTTGTAAGGCCCCTGTCCCCCCTTTAGAAAAGGGGGGATTTGAGCTTTTTGATTTGGAAAGTTGGCCATTGGCAATTGGGATTTGGAGTTTGCCCAGCTTCAATACAAGAAACAAGCGGATTGCTTGGGGTTTGAGCGCCAGTGGAAAGAAGAGTCTATATCGAGACCTATGGCTGTCAGATGAATGAGCACGACTCGGAGCGGATGCTTCGGCTCTTGCAAAGCCATCGCTACCTTGAAATCGAAAAACCCCAGGAAGCTGACCTCATCCTGATCAACACCTGCAGCGTTCGAGAAAAACCGGAGCATAAAGTCTATAGTGCCTTGGGAAGGTTCAAAAAGCTAAAGGAGGAGAGGGGGACGATCATCGGCGTGGCGGGTTGCGTTGCTCAGCAAGAGGGCCAGCGCCTTCTGGATCGGGTCCCCTATCTCGACATGGTGATCGGAACCCATGCGATCCAGGAGCTTCCGCAACTCCTTCAAAAAATAGAAGCCTCGGGAGAAAGGGTTTGTGAAACCGGTTTCGATCAAAATGGCAGGTACCTGGAGGCTATTCTTCCCGAAGGGCCTTTGGACAAGGTGAAGTGCTACGTCACCATCATGCAGGGCTGTGACCACTTCTGCTCTTTTTGCATCGTCCCTTATGTGAGAGGGAGGGAGAAAAGCCGGTCCAGCCGAGAGATCCTGGAGGAAGTGGAGCACCTGGCTGGAATGGGTGTGAAGGAGGTTTGTCTCCTGGGGCAGAACGTGAACGGATATGGGAAAGGGTTGAAGGAGGAGATCAATTTTTCAGAGCTGCTGGAACAGGTCAACCGGATCGAGGGGCTACGGAGAATTCGGTTCACCACCTCCCATCCCAAAGACCTATCGGAAGAATTGATTCAGGCCTTTTCAAAATTGGAAAAACTCTGCGAGCATATCCACCTTCCTTTTCAGTCGGGTTCGGATGAAATCCTGAAGGCCATGCATCGGGGCTATACGAAGGAATCCTATCTCGAAAAAATAGACCGCTTGAAAAAAGTTTGTCCATCCATCGCCGTGACTGCCGATGTGATCGTGGGATTTCCGGGTGAGGAAGAGAAGGACTTTGAAGAGACCCTGGATCTGATGAAAAAGGTTCGGTTCGATGATCTCTTCTCCTTCAAGTACTCAGCGAGAAAAGGGACCCGCGCGGCCCAGTTTCAGGATAAGGTAGCAGAGAAGGTCAAACAGGATCGACTGGCGCTTCTTCAATCTCTCCAAAAGGAGATCACCTTTCAAAAGAATCAAGAATGGGAGGGTCGTGTGGAAGAAGTATTAGTCGAAGGAAGAAGCAAACAGAGCGAAAGGGATGTAACCGGAAGAACGCGAACCAACAAGATCGTCAATTTTGAAGGAGATTTAAGCCTCGTGGGGAGATTGGTTCCTGTCCATATTACCAAGGCTTACCCTCACTCATTGAAGGGGGAAATAGCTTTTTGAGCTCGTCGTATTTTCAATCTGGAATCCATAATGAATGTTAGGCTTGTCTCCATTCTCTCAGAGGCGAAACTCCCTTCAGTCTCCGATTTTGACGGCTTGATCCTCTTCTCTCCCCAGCCAAGTGAATGGTTCAGAGCAATCAGTCGTATTCCCCAACTTAAGGCTGTTTGGGAAACATCTTTAAAAAGATGTCGAAAGGCTCGTCCGATTTTTTGCATCTGAAGAAAGATTCAATTTCAAGAAGATCAAACCCCGAATACGCTTTGGGATCGAGGGCCACGCCAAATTGTTTATGAATTCGGTCGACCAGATACTCTCGCAGGGCCAGATCATAAGTGACGTACGAGGGGTCTTCGGTTCCGGTGTAAGACTTGCCCGCATGATCCAAGAGCCGGAATTTCAAGGAATCATCGCTCGAATGAACAGGAGGAATGAAGAGAACAATCCACAATGCGGTAAAGATTGGGACAAGCCATAAGATCTTTTTCTTAAACATGTCTTTCACCTCCCCAATTTCTTTTTAATCTCCATGAAGCAATTTTGATGCCTAATATTCTCAGAATATCCAATGATGATAACCCGTTAGAATCGTAATACTTTCCAAGAACCCGCCGCTTTATGCCCCAGAGGAAAATGGAAGAATTATAACCATCGATTTACATTTTGTCCCAGGTTACCCGATCAGCAGTGGAAACGCGGTTGATCGCTCGGCTTCAGAAAACCGAATGGAAAAATTTTGTCAGTCCTCCGAAATTTAGTCAGTTCTCATTTTGAGTGATCAAGAGAAGTCCTCGAAACCTGTGGATAAAAATTTGTCGATCTGGTGGTACACAAAATGCATTACGGAGGTTGTCTCTCCTGACTCGAATTTATTATTAAAGAAAAGAGCGATGAAGATAAAAGGTCACCTGCGAATATCCCTTCTCTTAGTTTTATCGAGCGCACTTATTTTCGCTTGTTCCCAGGCTTTCGTTCAATCCCAAGAAGAAACCTCCGAATCTCCCTCGGCTCCGGACTCCGAGAACAATGATACGGAAGAGGTGAACCCAGCGGCACCCAAGTCAAAGCTGGCAAAGATCCCTTCGGAAAATCCTCTGGAGACAATCAAAGATACCAGTCCTTCTGCTCCGTACCACATAAAGACTCAAAGCCCCCCTCCTGAATTAGATCAGCTTGTGAAAGATGAATTAGACAAGATGAGGGAGGAGATAGAGGCTTTGAAGAAAGAGGTCTCTCTTCTCAAAGCCAAAGCTCCTGTTCCGCTTTCTCAGCAAACCCAAACTCCCCCATCCCAGGCAAAAGTCGTATGGGCCTTTGTGAATTTGCGTGAGGGTCCTGGGACAGATCATAAGGTGGTTGGCAATGTGAAGAGAGGGACGCCATTGATTATTCTCGATGAAAAGAGAGGATGGCTCCATGTTCAACTTGAGGACGGGAGGAAAGCCTGGATCAGTAAGGAGGCCATAGTAGATGCGCCGAAAGCTCCTTCGCCTTCTTCTCCTCCTTCTAAGAATGTTCCTCCTTCCCCAAAACCAAAGAGCCCGATGTAAGGGTTCGGGAGAAGAAGGACGTTGTCATTGATTTGAGGAAAAGTTCAAAAGATTTTGATGACGATGGGGGGCAAGATGCTGGAAGAAAGGGATGCATTCTTGGGTAAAAGTTCCCGCTTCGAGGGAAAGCTGAGCTTTGAGGGGATCTTCCAGCTCGATGGAAAAGTCGAGGGCGAGATCTTCAATAGCGGGACATTAATCATGGGAGAATCCGCAACCATCAAGGGGAAATTGGGGGTCGAAACCCTTATCCTCAATGGCGTGGTTGAAGGAGAAGTGAATGCAAAGGAGCGAGTGGAGATCCATTCTAAAGGAAGGCTCTATGGGACTGTTTCCACCCCCGTGCTTGTCGTTCAGGATGGGGCCATTTTTGAGGGAAATTGTAATATGAATGGAGATGGTGGCAATGGAGGGGAGAGGAAAATACAAGAATGAACCGAAGTAGAAGAGAGATTCTCAAGCAGGGTTTCTTGATGGATATCCCTCTCTGGCTCCCACGAGGCGAGAAGGGGGCCGCTATGTGCTACGACTGCGGAACAATCCTCTTACGCACTGTTCTCCACGCTCTCTTGCAAGGGTAAGAAATACTGCGCCAAGGGCGAGGTTAACCAATATAAGCACGACCGTGCCCTCTTTTAGCGGCATATACTTGAGGGGTATTGACAATAGATCCGCTGCTGCCACTACTGAGAACGATGCGGAAAGGTTGAGGAAGAAAGAATAGAATGTGCTCTGGACATGAGCCCTTTTGCCCACCAGGCTCTGCTCGGTCTTGGCCTCGAGTGAATGATAGATTGCCCTGCATGCCTGGATGGCTTTCTTTTCCTTCGCCTCATCGGTTATGATTTCCGGATCCTGTAGAACGAGCAGGTCTTCTTTTTGAAACCCCAGATTGTTTTCCGCAAAGCGGATATGGCTTGACAACTCCTCCTTGGTGCAGAGGCGGTATGCGCCAATCAGAAATATGTTTGAAAAAAAATTTCCTTTCCAGAAAATGTTCTTCAGCAGAGGTTCCATCGCCAATTCTGAGAGAAACTGCAGGATCAACCCCAAAACGTAGGTAAGGACTAAGAAGACGATCAAGTCGATGAGGAGATTGCCCGTGAGCCTGCTGCCAAGGGTGATACCACTCCGGAGAGGGCCTATCGCCGGAAGTGCCCAAAGGAATATAACTCCCGGCAGGAGGTTTGAGAGGGCGCTATAAAAGGTAAATCTGCCAAGAGTCTTGTTCGAATCCATACCCACCCCTCCTTCAGTATTCCTATTTCCCTTTGTTCTTGCCTTTGTTAAATTTCTTTGTCTGGCCCGGCGGATACCATTTCGTCACATCGGAATGAAACCGGTATGGCTTGTCCGTATCCATATCAATGACTACATACTCCCTCTTATCGATTGCGATCCCAGGTGGGAGCCATTCGGAGGCGTGCCATTTGTCCTCACCATAATAGAAGTATAAACTCCGTTCAGAATCAAAATAGACGTGAGAAGAGGGATAATAGTGATAACGATGCTTGGCCTTATGGCCATGCGCAGGAGCCCAGGGAGGAGGTCCCGGAGCAGCGGGCGGTGCTGGGACGTAAACAGAACTTTCTTCAACCGTATCCGGGGAAGGGGCATATGCCCTCTCGTACTTGGTTCCCTCACAAATCTCTCTGGTTTGATCCTTTATCAATCGACCGTCTTCCCATACTCTTTCACGAACCTTATGACATCGGGTTTCCGCATCGTAAGTTTGAGGCTCCGCTCTGTAGACCCCCCTTCCATCTTCCGTCCGGTACTCCACCGGTTTGTTCGCTTGAACGGCCTCCCTGGATGCTCTTGCCGAAATTTCCGTTAGGGTTCCGCCTGCCACCGCGCCTATGACACCACCAATGACCCCGCCTCGCCAGGGATTGTGCCGGTCAAGGAGGGCGCCTGCAATCCCTCCTAACACTGCTCCTACTGTTGCACCCTCATAGGTTTGGGGAGTAGTGGGCTGGAGTGATGCACAACCAATCACCAGCAAAAAACCTGATAAGAGAACCTTCGTCTTCATGGTTCGATTTCTCCTTTCAAAGTGATCCTCCATAGGAAGTTGATTGAGGGGATAACTGAGCGGCCAATAGACGTTCTTGTTGTGAGCAACTTTAATGCCAACCCATGTTTAAAATAAGATACTGTAATTAAAGGGATTTTTCAGGAGTGAGAATTGATAAGAGGTGCGATCGGTAATATTTTAACCAAGGGCTAAGACAAATTTGGCCAGTAGCACCTATGAATTGTTAATTGGAGTTCTCTGGGTAGGCTTGACGAACGAAACGGACCTACCGTTGAACGGTCCTAACGAACTCAAGTATGTTTCATCACGATGCTTGAGATGATGTTGGCAGCCTCATCGCCCCGATCGGCCGCATTGCTGAGATGGCGATAGATCTCTCGCATCTTAAGCATGTAAACCGTATCCTTTCCTTTGAAGAGAGCGGCCAATGCACGATGGTATGCTTTCTCCATCTCGTTTTCATAGGCTTTGGCCTTGACCGCATGTTCTGAGGCGATTCTCGGGTAGTCTTTCAGTATTTTGACCGCATCGTTTAGCTCCCTTGCAGCCTTCCGAAGGATGTTGACCATCTCTTTGATATACTCGTCTCCTCTCACCTCGTAAATCTCCATTTCGTCGACGGTCGTATTCGCATAGTCCACGACATCGTCAATCGCCCGGGAAAGTGCAAAGATATCTTCACGGTCTAAAGGAGTGACAAAGGTCTTATCCAGTTCTTCGATCATAATCCGCCTCAGTTCATCTGCCTCCCGTTCGATTTTCCGCACATGATTGGCATTCTCCTGGGATTCGTTCTCCGCGTAAGTCCAGAGAGCCTCCAATCCTTCCATGGTTTTGGAAGACTGACGAGAGAGAATATCGAAGAACCGGCTTTCGCTACCCGAAAATGGTTTTCTCCTTTTAAAAAAATCGAATCCCATCGGTTTTCTCCTTTCCCATCAGAAGCTGGGATGAATGAGCCGGATTAGAAAGAAACTCAGTCCGGCCATGACCGCAGACGCCGGGATGGTGATGAACCACGCAACAATGATGCCCTTCGCCACACCCCATCGAACTGCTGAAATCCTTTGCCCGGCGCCCACTCCCATTATGCTCGTGGAAACCACGTGAGTCGTTGATACCGGTCCCCCTAACAGAGCTGCTCCAAGAATCACCACAGCAGAGGAAGTCTGGGCGCAGAATGCATGGACCGATCTCAACCGATAGATTCTTGCACCAACAGTCTTAATGATCCGCCATCCTCCGCTGGCTGTTCCAAGTGCAATGGCGACGGCACAGCTGGCAATCACCCAGAAGGGGATATGAAAGGCGGGAGAGACTCCTAAGATGACCAGGGACATCATGATAATTGCCATGGGTTTCTGCGCGTCATTCGCACCGTGGCTGAGAGAAAGGGCAATGGAAGATAGGATTTGCATCCGGTTGAAGAAATATTTTGCCCCGGGAGTCGCATTTCGAAAAAGATAGACCGTGAGTTTGAAAAAGAGCGTTCCAAAGATAAGCCCCAAAATGGGAGAGACGATCAGGACAGCGAGCACATAAAGAAGCCCGTTCCATATGATCTTGTCCGGTCCATAAGCAACCAGAACCGCTCCCACCATGCCTCCCACCAATGCATGAGACGAACTCGATGGAAGCCCCCAATACCAAGTGATGAGATTCCATGCAATCGCACCGATGAGGGCAGCGACAACCAGGCTGATCGAAAGGGCAATCACATCGGAGTGGAAACTGGTCACATCCACGATGTTCGTTCCGATGGTTTGAGCCACAGCCGTTCCGAAGAGGAAGGGGCCGGTGAATTCACAGACCGCAGCCATCAGAAGGGCTTTTCTCGGAGAAAGAACTCCAGTCGTGATAATGGTCGCCACCACATTGGCCGCATCATGAAAGCCATTGGTGAACCCGAAAACAAGTGAAAGCCCCACACCGATGACAGTAAAAAACAAAGTCCAGCCTTCGATGGGAAACTCCTTTCCTTGAATTGAATCATACCATGTATATAGACAGGTTATATTGAAAAAAAACGTGGTTTGTCAATATGTTTGTGTCTCGTGTGTTTGTGTCTCGGCGGGTGACTGGGGATGTGGTTATTCTTGACCATAGTCCTTTTTAAGAGACGGTTTCTCAGTGGTTATCTGAATTGCACGGGGTCGATTCTTTTGATCTCTTGGATGGAGTCGAAGTGAGAATCTGTCGAAATGATCTCCTTCACGCCATTGTTGATCATCGTGGCCGTATGGATGGCATCACGGGAGGTAATGAGCTTATATGCTTTTAGCAATTCAAGGGCTCTGGTCGTATCTTGGAGGGTCACCGGAAGGACGGTTACGCAGATCTCAACCAGGGATTGGTAGGCCATTTCACCGAGGGTTGATCTCCCGATTGAAAAATATCGATGAAGGATTTCTTGGAGGACTTCAGTATTGGTAAGAACAAGAATTTCTCTTTCTCTAATTTTTTCTAAAGTCCTTCTACAGGGCTCACGAAGGGGGTGAATTCCTCCTAAGGAATACATGATCAGATTGGCATCGATGAAAATATGCGGTTGCTGGCTTACTGGCATGAATACTTTTTCTTGAGATATTCTTTCTCCCATTCCTGATAATCTTCGGGAGCGGGGACCTCAGGAAGGGAGAGAAGTTGGTCTACGGCCTCCGCAATTTCTCGTTCTTTCTTCTTCTTAAGATGATATTCTTCGACGGCCTCGCGAACCAGCGTACCGAGCTTTTTTTTCTGTTGAGAAGCGATGTCTTCGAGGTCTTTGTATTGTTTATCGGTAAACAAGACTTGAATTTTCTTGTTATATTTAGACATTTAGTCCTCCTTAATACACTTAATTTAAGTATATCAATAAAATATTATCGTGTCAAGACTATTTTTTATTTATGTGTTAGCAAAGTAGAAATGTCCCCTTAACTGCTTAAGTTAAAATGTCCCCATG
>JBHGBJ010000084.1:0-16381 GCA_041947025.1 Thermodesulfobacteriota bacterium | reverse complement strand
GAACCGGGGAGATCATTAAATGGGATCGACTTCGTATATTTCTGCAGTTCAGGAGGCAGTCCCAGACTCTCTTCTCTTTCATAGGGTGTCTTGATTCCCACAGAAAGATCGGTACTGGCACCATGCCACCCTCCGGCGATCTTCAAGATTACATTCTTTCGCGTATAGGCCCGGGCGACTCGAACGCTATACATGGTCGCCTCTGTTCCAGAGCAGCAGAAGCGGACCCGCTCGGCGCAGGGGATCAGGGCCTGAACGAGTTCGGCCCACTCCACCTGTTTCTCGAAGAGAATGCCCCAGTGGATTCCCTCTCTCAATTGTCGCTCGATTGCCTCCGTGATGATTTCGGAATGATGTCCGAGGATATGGGTATAGTGACCCATCCAAAGGTCGATATATTCATTCCCGTCCACATCCCAAACCTTCGAGCCTTTTGCACCCTTGACGAAGAACGGATAGGGCGGGAAATAGTGGACATTATGAGAGGCCCCTCCGGGTATCACCTCTTTGGCCCTTTTGAAAAGCCTCTCCGAGCGAGGAGTTCTTGCTTGATAATCCTCAAAAAATGTTTTCATTTCCGAGACTCCTAAGAAGATCAGTTTTTGTACCCTTTTTAAATACCATATTTTAGATGAAATGAAAATGGGAGGATGAGCATAGGTCACTCGGCGCTGATTCTTCACACAGAGACCAAGTGGAATGTTCTTTCTTACGAAAGCTGTTTAAGGGGTGGCACGCTCCGGGGACATGCGGATCTCCAGCCATCGGCTGAAGCGGGACATGCTGTAGGTACAGATCCAGTAGACGACAGCAATGAAAAGGTACATTTCAAAGGGACGCAGCTCACGCTGACTGACGGTCTGGGCGGCCTTGGTCAGGTCCATCATTCCGATGATCGAGGCCAGCGAAGTATCTTTGAAGAGAACGATGAACTGCGTGACCAGGGAGGGGATGATGTTCCGGATGGCCTGTGGAAGGATGACATGCCACATCATTTGCAGGTAGCTCAGACCCGACGCGATGGCCGCGTCGACCTGCCCTCGTGGAACAGACTGGATGCCTGCACGGATGATCTCTCCGATGTAAGCGCCTTCGAACATGACAAAGGCGGTCAGGGCAATCCAGTACTCCGGAACCGGACGCCGGAGGATCACAGGGACGAGAAACCAGAACCAGAAGATGACCATGACAAGGGGGATTCCACGGATCAACTCAATATAGACGGCTGCCGGATAGTGAATCCACCGCCGCTGGGCCAGACGGCCGAGCCCGAGGATGATCCCCACCACGAACCCGAGAAGAATGGCCGGGATCGCAAGGCGCAGGGTCCCTCCGCCAAACCTGCCGATGCCGACGAGTCCCTGGAGTATTAAGAATTTTGCATTGGAGAGAATAACCGTCCAATCCACGTTTAATGCTCCGCCCTTCCAGCTCGTGCGATGAGGCCCGGGATGGCATACTTTCGCTCCACGCGGTTCATCGCGTAGGCAATGCCCAGGCAAAGGACAAGATAAATCAATGTCCCTGCCGTAAAGGCCTCAAAGGCCTTGGCCGTGTATGTCTCGATCTGTCTCGTGGCAAAGGTCAGTTCGGCCACACCAATCGTCATGGCCAGGGAGGTGTTCTTCAAAAGATTCAGAGACTCGTTGGTCAGCGGTGGAACGATGAGCCGCAAGGCAATCGGGATGATGACCAGCCGGTAGGTTTGAAATACGGAGAGACCGGTTGAAAGGCCTGCCTCCAGTTGGGTTTTCGGGATCGATTGGATCCCGGCACGAATGACCTCTGACATCCTCGCCCCGTGATAAAAGCTCACCCCCGCCAGCGCACAGATGAATTCTGCCCCGTTCCGTATCAGCCACTGACGGATCCATTCTGGAAGAGCCTCCGGCGCGCCGAAGTACCAGAAGAAAAGCCATACAAGGAGGGGTACGTTCCGGAAGAACTCCACGTAACCCGTAGCGGCCATGCGCAATGGCTTGAAGGGAACCGTTCTCAGGGCTCCAACGAGGATGCCGATCAGGACGGCAATGATCCAACTGAAGGCCGAGAGTTTCAAGGTCATGAGCAGGCCGTCAAGGAGCCATGAATCATGGGGAGGGGTCCAGAGGATGTTCCACCGGAAGTCGTAGGAAATGCCAAGGAAGCCATAAAAAAACATAATCTTAGCAAAACTCCATAACCTGAGCCTGGCATTGGTTTCAGAGACGGATCTGCCATGCCCAAAAAAATCCGGGGAGGATTCCTCCCCGGAACTCGTCAGAAGGATCTTACTTGGGAATCACCTGCAGTTTCAACAGGGTCCTCAACTCAGCACTGAGAGGGTAAGGGACCTCGCTCTTGGGTCCAAACCATTTGTCGTAAATTTTGAAGTATTCCCCTCCCTCGATGGCGTCCATCAGGGCTGAATCGACAAGGAGGCGGAAGTCTGCTTCGTTGATTCGCATGGCCATGCCGTAAGGATCGTACGTATACCAGTCTCCCACCACGCTCCACTCGTCGGGCTTCGGTGATTTGTACTTCAAACCCCAGAGTTGAATCCCGTCATTGGTGTAGGCGTCCACCTTTCCCTGCGTCAGGGCGGTGTAGGCGGCGGCCTGATCCGGGAAGATCACCAGGTTGGCCTTTGGATAACGCTGTCTCAGCTCCCGTTCATTGGTCGAGCCCTGCTGGCAGGCGATTCGTTTTCCGGCGATGTTTTGGACTCCCTTGATCGGGCTTCCCTTCTTGACGAGAAACTGGGCGCCCGTGGCAAAGAAGGCGATACTGAAGTCGACGCTTTCACGGCGGGGTCGGGTGATGGTCATCGTTCCGGCGATGACATCCACGGCCAGGCTGGTCAGTAAGGGAATACGGGTCGCCGGGGTGCTCTCCTTCAGCTCGAATTTGATCGTCTGCCCCAGCTTCTTCTCAAGAGCGGTGTTCACCAGTCGGGCCAGATCAATGGAGAAACCCACCCACTCGTTCTGTTTGTTGATGTACCCGAACGGCGGAGAAGAGGTCCGTGTTCCTACGGTGAAAGTTCCTGTTCGCTTGATCTTCTCCAGTGTTGTCTCTGCTGGAGAAAGCCCTGCTATGCCCAGGACGAGCATAGCCACCATCAAAAAGATTCCGAAGCGTTTCATAAATTGGTTCCTCCTTTCCTCTTTAATATTTTTCTTGATCAATGGGTCAAAATCGTGCTGAGAAAGGCCTTGGTCCGTTCGCTCTTGGGATGGGCGAAAAAAGTATCCGGCGACCCCTCTTCGATAATCAGCCCTTCATCCATGAAGATGATCCGGTTGGAAACCTTCTTTGCAAAACCCATTTCGTGGGTGACCACCATCATGGTCATTCCTTCCCGTGCGAGATTGACCATAACATCCAACACTTCATTGATCATCTCTGGATCCAGGGCAGAAGTGGGTTCGTCGAATAACATGATCTTGGGCTGCATGGCCAGGGCCCTGGCAATGGCCACCCGTTGCTGCTGCCCTCCCGAAAGTTGAGCCGGATAACTGTTCAGCTTGTCGGGAATTCCCACCTTGGCCATGAGGTCTTTGGCTATTTTTTCAGCATCCTGCGGGGGCTGTTTTCTCACTTTGATGGGTGCCAGAATAATGTTTTCGCGCGCTGTCTTGTGAGGATAGAGATTAAATTGCTGAAAGACCATCCCAATCTCTGCCCGTAACTTGGTCAAATTGGTCTTGGGATCCTTGAGAGACATGCCGTCGACGATGATCTCCCCCTTCTGAATCGGTTCCAGTCTGTTGATGCAGCGGATCAGTGTGCTCTTGCCGGAGCCGCTCGGCCCGCAAACCACCACCACTTCTCCCTGTTTAATCGTAAGGTTGATATTATTCAGCACATGGAGGGAGCCAAACCACTTATTGACCTGATGAAATTCGATCATAGCAGGCGTTCCTTTTTAAAGGTCTGTTTTTTCAATGAGATAGATTATTCTGTTGTTTCTTAAATGTCAAGGTAAATTATGAGATGATTTAATGAAGGTACGAACTCCGTCCCCTCCATCACGTTTGGAATCCATTTTATCAAAAGGATTCTACTTCTTGAGCAACTTGGACCCGTAAGCACACCATTTAAGGACTGGACACTGTTCGCAGAGAGGTTTTTTGGCTGTACAAATCCTTCGGCCGTGCCAGATAAGGAGGTTTGAGAAATGGGTCCACTCTTCCTTTGGGACGATCTCCATCAGGTCAAACTCGATCTTGGTCGGGTCATCGTTCTTCGTCAAACCAATCCTCTGGCTCACCCTGTGGACATGGGTATCGACGGCGATTCCGGGTATTCCGAAGGCGTTTCCCAAGACCACATTGGCCGTCTTTCTTCCAACGCCCGGAAGGGCGACCAACTCGTCCAAGGTATTTGGAACGCTCCCACCAAATCGAGCCAGCAATTCCCGACAGCATTTCTGAATTGAGTTTGCCTTGTTGCGATAGAATCCCGTGGGCCGGATGTCCTTCTCCAAGTCTGCCAAATTGGCCTCTCCGTATTCTTTTGCCGAGCGATACTTATGAAATAAATCTTTCGTCACCTGATTGACCTTGGCGTCCGTGCATTGAGCAGAGAGGATCGTGGCGATCAGAAGCTCCAGAGGGTTGGAGAAATTCAAAGCAATCTTAGAATCCGGGATCTCCTTGGAGAGAACCTTGATGATCTCTTTGACCTTTCTCTTGAGGGTTTCCTTTTCCATATCATCCTCCATTCATTCCCGACCTCGCGACCTTGACCTCTTTGCTGACGGGATTTACCACAATCCCCGATGGATATCAAGTCGAAAGAGATTGCCATCGAAGCACGCCAGAATGTTAACCGATTATCCTCTGGAGACACAATAGGAAAGGAGATCCTAGTCGGGGAGAAAGTTGCACTCTTGACGTACAAAAATTGACAGAATCGGCTCCCAAGCCGGGGAGTTGAATGAACAATCCCTTTGAATATTGGAAAGTTAGAGAATATTCGAGAGCTTGGTATAGAAAATGCTAACAACTACTGTAAACTCTGATACAAAAGGTGAAAAACCATGATAAGTGATAAAGAGAATGAAGTCCTGACCACTCAGGAAGCCTGTCATTATCTCCGAATTTCAAGGCCCACTTATCTGAGGTATCTTTACCTGGGGAGGATCAAAGGGGCCAAGGCAGGAAAGGGATGGAAGGTCCTTAAGTCGGAATTGGATCGTTTTCTTAGGGGAGAGAACGGTGACGGAATGGAGATCCATCTATAATCATAGAGGGGGATAGAGGTTTGGCGGCGAAGTCGGAAGGTAACGGAGAATTCTTTGAGGATCGGCTGATTGAAGAGGGGGTAAAGTCCACGAGGGCATTGATTCAAACCCTCCTCCAGACGATGAAGGCCTACCGCCTTTATGATCCGAACCATCCCATGCTATCAAAATATTTGGATCGGTTACAGAAAGATTTCGATCACTACTTCAATGAATTTGATTCCTTTATCCTCCAGGTAGGGGAACATAAGCTCTTCTATCGGGGGAAACTGGTCTATGAGAGTCAAGATGTGAAAGAGAGTCTGGCCTTTCTCTTTTTCAAGGATGGGATTCGTGAAATCCAATTCTTCAAAGACCTCGAATTGAGAGAGGTGGTCGATTTTCTCAACGTTGTAAGAAAGGCTGATTCGATCAATCGAATGGAGGATGATATCGTCACCTTGATCTGGGAGAAGGATTTCTCTCACATCGTCATCACCACTGTGGATGAATTTCTGGAAGAAGGGCTGAGCTTCGTTCCCGCAACCCTTGAGGATCTGGATAAGGGGCTGGAGTACAGAAGACTTGAACCAGAAGGGTTGGATGAAAAATCGAAAGAGGAAGAGGCAGAGGAAGCTCAGGGGGAGGCAGAAGAGGGAATCAAAAAGGCGCTCAATCTTTCTCCGGATCAATCCCTCGTCCAGATCTGTCAGCTCACCCCTGACGAGATGGCCGAGATCAAGCGAAAGGTTCAGCGGGAGTATGAATCAGAACAGGTCTATGTGTTGCTGGACAACCTGATTGAAATCCTCCTCCATCTCGGCGAGGATATGGATGCCTATGAAAACATGATTTCCTACTTTCAGAGGGCGATCGAATCCCTTCTCGAGGAGAAGAAGATGGTCAGGGCTTTGACGATCTTAAGAACCCTCAATGATGCGATGGAATCGATTGCCCTGAAAGACAAGCAGATCTTTGCGATTCGTCGCATTGTCGACAGCTTTTCAAATGCGCATTGCATTGAACTCCTGGGGAAGATCATAAAAGCCAATGGAAAAGAGGAATCCGATCTGATCGCTCAATACTTTGAGTTGATGACAAAGAAAGCCGTTGACCCTCTCTGCCGTTTATTGGAGGAGATGGATTCTGGCAGGTGGAGAAAGGTGATCTGCGATCGCCTCGTTGAACTCTGTCGGGAGGATATCCTGCCCCTGGTCAAGTTCTTATCGGATCATAATCCTTTGATGATCTGTCACATTCTCTATGTCCTTGGGAAGATTGAACACCCCTCGACAGTCAAATACTTGAAGGATTTGGTTGTTCACAAAGACCCAAAGGTCAGGGAGGAGACGCTCCAGATTCTGATCAAATACGGAGAGAAAGGGAAGGACCTGCTCTTAAAGTTCTTAGATGATTCTTTGGCTGTTATCCGCGGGAAAGCCTCTCTCTCTTTGGCAAGGATCGTCAGGAATGAGGCCGTGAAGCCGCTACTGGATATCATCCTTTCGGAAGACTTTTACAAACGGGATTTTAACGAGAAAGCCTCTTTCTTCAGGGCCTTGGGCGAAACTGGCTCCAGAGAGGCGATCCCGATATTAGAGAAGATCGCCAAGAAGAGAAGGTGGTTCCAGAGGGATAAATGGGATGAGATGAGGCTCTGCGCCGCGAATACGTTAAAATTCATGGCGGCTGATCGAGAGGCATCCGTCTCAAATTAGAGAAGGACAACGAGCATTCGAGAGAGAAGATGGAAACGACAGTCCAGTCCCAAGTGGTGAGCCAAAAAACCTCAGAGGCTGCAGATTCAGATCTGTCAAAACTGGGGAATAACCTCGTCACGAAATTTCACGTATTGATGAGAATCTCACAGATTTACGACTCGAAGAATGTAGCCCTCCACCAATTTATTCAAGAATCGCTTCAGAGCATGAATGCTTTGATCAACCGAGAAGGGATCCTTTCCATCAAAATCGTAAGGGATGACTTTTTTCTCAACGACCATCGGTTACGTTATTCCGTTGAGGGATTTACCAGTTTCAAATATCTCTTGACCCAATGGAAGAAAAGGTTGATCGGAGAGGTCGTCTTTAAAGAGCCGTTGGATGAGAGAGTCTTGAAGGAATTCACCTACACCTTGATGAGCCTGGAAGAAGATCAAGCAGACAATGCCACCTTTTTCACCGAAAAATTGATCGGCAAAGACATCCATTCCATAACGGTGAAACCCTTGGAGGCTTCTGAAGAAAAAGAGGAGGAAGGTGCCATCACCCTCCGAAAGGAAGATCCTCAGGAGGTGGCCAAGAAGGTGTTTTTTGAAACGATTGGAACGATCAAAGAGGTGATCACCAATATCAAGGGAAGACAGTATGCCGAGGTCAGAAAATTAAAACGCTTGGCGCAGAAGGCGGTTCACCTGGTGATGGAAGACGAATCGATCTTGCTGGGAATGGCGACGATTAAGAGCTATGATGAGTATACGTTCAACCATTCCGTCAACGTCTCCATCTATTCCTTGGCCATGGGAAAACGACTGGGATTCTCAACAAAGACGATGACGGAGCTAGGGATTACGGCCCTCCTGCATGATATCGGGAAATCGAAAATTCCAAGAGATGTGTTGAATAAACCTTCCGCCTTCGATGAGGGAGAATGGGGGATGATGAAGAAACATCCCCTCTGGGGAGTGGAGATCCTCCTCAACTTAAAGCAACTGGGCGAGATCAACCCGAGGATCGTGGTCGGCATCTTCGACCACCATCTGAAAAGCGATTTTTCAGGGTATCCGAGGCTCTTCCGGAAAAAGGAAGTCAGCCTCTTCGGTCAGATCCTTCAGATTG
This sequence comes from Thermodesulfobacteriota bacterium, assembly GCA_041947025.1. GTDB lineage: Bacteria > Desulfobacterota > BSN033 > BSN033 > UBA1163 > CAVTZZ01. The sequence goes on along the minus strand of JBHGBJ010000084.1, from coordinate 8,338 downwards.
CGGATTCTTATGATGCAATGACCACCCCCACGATTTATAGAAAAACATCCTTTACTCCTGAGCAGGCTCTGGCCGTGATGCTAAAGGAAAGGGGCATCCGTTACGATGCCACCCTCCTCAAGATTTTCATCGGCCTCGTGGGGACCTATCCTATCGGATCCTTAGTCCTTCTCAACACCCGTGAATTGGGAATTGTCTATAAAACCAATCCCAATCCGAAATGGACCGATCGGCCCCAGGTTCTATTAGTGTTCCGTGATCAAAAGGGGGATGCGAAGAAGGAGATTGTCGATCTCACAGAAACCGATGGGAGAGGGAGATTCAAACGAGACGTCATCAAAACATTGGATCCCTTTAAATACCATATCGATATCACCAAGTACTTCTTCAATCGAAACGCCCCATAGAGCATAAGCCAAAGGATAAGCTCAAAGCTGAAAGCTCAAGGCATAAATTCCAAAGATCAAATCTCTAATCCATTTGTCACCGTCTCTCATTATTTCTTATCGTCTCCTTGTCTCTTATTTCCCTATCTTTCTTTGAATAGAGGGCGCCTCTTTACATTCTGACCGATCCCATTCCTCATTCAACCTTCGAAGAATCTCCTGCTGCTGCCCGATGGCGAACGTCGCATAGGAGGGGTCTTTTTTTCGATAGGTCCTTTCGATGAAAGCGATCGATTTCTTTGCGCTTCGAATCTGCGCGAGAATCATCTCACACTTCTTCAATCCCCACCGGGCCTCGACCGGATCTTCGGGATGAGGAGAAAGCCAGTGGTAATTTTGAAAAAGATGATAAAAGGTGACGGACTGATTCTTTGAGATGGGGATGTGAATCGATTCCATCTTCATTCTCACCACCGCTCGATCTAAACCGTTCGATTCAATGAGATCACGAAGGTGGTCCATCAGCAAAATGATTCTCCCGTCACGGCCGGGCGTGCTATGAATCTCCCATAGAGCCGAGCCTTCCGGACAACCCCCTTTGCGACATCGTTGGTGTCCTGCTAAGACAATGGGGACCCTCTCCCTGACGTAACTGGCTGTGGTCTCTAGAATCTTTTCCATCTTTTCCCAAGGGTCGTAATCATTCGGGTCAATCCTTTTCGCTACGGCTTCGGCGAAATCGGCGTAGTCTTCGTAAAAAGTGGAGTGATACTGTTCTTCCGAATAAAAGGGGTGTTCCTTGGCAGGAAGATACCTCCATTGCCCATTTTCGATCACCGGCCAGCGAAACTTTACCAGACCGGAGTAAATCGTCGACTCCGGCCTCGGGGTCAGAAAATCCCTTCCGCTCATCTTTTGCAGTTTTACAGGAGTCGTGGCCTCCCAAGTCTGAAGGGGATGAATCGAGCTTCCGTCTAAAACAATTCGTCCGATGATCCCGGAATGGGACTCGGTAACGAAGAAGACCGTGCCAGGTGTGACCGAATCCGGTGTGATTTGAACCGGGTAAATGTCCATCGGGAGGGTTCTTGTGGTGGTCTCGGCGAGCATATGGAGGAGTGCCTTGCGAAACCGTAGATCTTTGTGCCATTCCGAATGTGTGGGAACGTGTTTCCACTCTGTTGACCAGTGGCCAATCCATTTTCCGTCTTTTGTTGTGGCGGCAGCAGGGAGGTGGGTGATCCGTGCGTAGATCCAACGAATCGCATAAGGGACGTCGGCACAATCAACAGGGATCTTATAGCGGATGAAGAAATCCTCTGTCACATAGGTCTCGACCCATTGGCTATAATTTTCCTCCTCTTCAATCGTCCATCGACGATCGCCGACCCGCCAAACCTGGGAAGGGGATTCCTTTCCCCTTTCTTCCCCGAAGGAGGGGAAAGAGAAAGAGAGGATCAGGAGGATGACAAGAAGGATCATACGTCCATTTAAAAAGATTTGCTAAAGATTGTCAACCTCGCCCAAATAGGATATCTTAGATAAGGAGAGGAGATCCTGGGATGAATCGCAGGATACGGATATTGGTTGCGGAAGGTGATTCTGCCTTTCTCAAGATGATCGAAGATTCCCTGAAGGAATCGCGGGGTCTCTACGAGGTCGAGAAAGTTCCCTCCGGAGAAGAATGTTTGAAGAGGCTCCAGAAGGAGCGATATGACCTTCTCCTTTTGGATCATTCCCTCTGTGACGGAAAGGGCTTGGACTGGCTTCGGCGTTTCAACCGGATGGGGATCGGTATCCCCACTATCTTTGTGACGGCAACCGGAGACCCTCAACTTTCGATCGATGCGATGAAAGAAGGGATCTTCGACTATATCAACCGGTCTGCGGAGTGTGCGAAGGCCTTCCCTTTCGTGGTGAATCGTGCCATCGAAGGGCATAGCTTGATGGTGGAGAAGGTGAGACTCCAGAAAGAGCTGATTGAAACGAAAAACTTTCTCGAGTCGATCGTGGAGAAAGCCGGAGACGCCATTTCTGTGGTGGATCTGGAGGGAAAGGTCCTCTACTGGAACGAAGGGGCTGAGAAGATTTATGGTTACCGGAGGGAGGAAGTGATGGGGAAAAAGCTATCCCCGTTTCTCTATCCCAAGGACGAAACATTGAGAGCGGAAGAAGAGAGGTTCATGGGTGAATGGATGGCCCGGGTGAAAAAGGGAGAGATGGTTCCCAATGTCGAAGTCAAAAGGCGGACCAAAGAGGGGAGAGAGATCATCACGAGCATGACGATCTCCCCTCTCCGAGATGCAGAGGGAAAGATCATCGGTGTCTCCCGCATCTGTAAAGATATAACCGATCTGAAGAAGGCAGAGGAGCGTTTAGTTCTGGCTGAAAGGTTGTCCTCCCTGGGAGAGCTCACTGCGGGAGTCGCTCATGAGCTTCGGAATCCCCTTGCCGGCATCAAAATCAATACCCAGGTGTTATTAAGGAAGAAAGATCTTCCTGACATGGAAAGGCAACTGCTGGAGAGCACTCAAGAGGGGATCGAAAAAATCCGGAAGATTGTGGACGATATGCTTCATTTTGCTAAACCCCAAGCCTCCCATTTTCAAGAGGAAGAGATCAATGAGGTCGTTGAGAATAGTCTGACGGTCTTTCAAACCACACTCAAAAAGGGAAATATTTCATTGGAATTTATCCGGGGGGAAGGATTGCCCCGTCTGTCCGTCGATACCCACCAGATTCAACAGGTCTTAATCAACCTCATGCTCAATGCCATCCAGGCCATGGACAAAGGCGGGACGCTGACGGTTCGGACTTTCCCTGAAAAGGAAAGGAGCGTCGGGATTGAGGTCAAGGATACAGGGATTGGAATTCCCAAACCCCTTCTGAATAAGATTTTTGATCCTTTTTTTACGACAAAATCAAGAGGCACCGGCCTTGGCCTGCCCATCACCCTTAAGATTTTGGAGAAACATGGGGCAACCATGGATGTTGTGAGTGAAGAGGGGAAGGGTTCGACCTTCACCATTCACTTCCCGGGAGTCAAGAGCGATGCAGTTTAAGATCTTAGTGGTGGATGATGAACCGATCCTGAGGAACTCTCTTCAGGTCGCCTTAAGAACCTCGGGTTACAAAGTTTTAACCGCACGGACCGGGGAGGAGGGGCTGGAGCAGTTTCAGAGGGAAAATCCTGACCTGGTCCTCTTGGATCATTGGCTCCCCGGAATTAATGGAGACGAGGTGCTTCGTAGAATCAAGGAAGAGGATTCCGAAATCCCGGTGATCATCATGACGGCCCAAGGATCGATTGAAATGGCCGTCAGCTCCATGAAGATGGGCGCCTTCGATTTTCTCGTCAAGCCTTTTGATCTGGATCAGGTTGAAGACCTGATTAAAAAGGGAATCGATCGGATCCGTTTGAAAAAGGAAGTGGAATGGCTCCGATCCCAATATCAGGAGAAGTTTCGTTCTGGAGGAATCATCGGGGTGAGTCAGAAGATGAAGGAAGTCCTGGGATTGGCCGAAAAAGTTGCCCAGGGCTCGGAGACCACGGTTCTGATCGAAGGGGAAACAGGAACCGGGAAGGAGCTCCTTGCCGAATATATTCATTTTTTGAGCCCCCGTTCTTCCTTCCCCTTCATTCCGATTAACTGTGGTGCAATCCCGAGGGATCTCTTTGAGAGCGAGTTCTTCGGTTATGAAAAGGGGGCCTTCACGGGCGCTCTGGAGAAGGGGAAAATTGGAAAAATCGAGGCCGCAGAAAAAGGGACCCTCTTTCTCGATGAGGTGGGGGAACTTTCTCCTTCGGCACAGGTGAAGGTGCTTCGAGTTCTTGAGGAGAAAGAATACTTCAAAGTGGGAGGGGTCGATAAGAAAAAGGCGGATGTCCGGATTATCGCGGCAACGAACAAAGAATTGGAGTCCGAGATCAAGAAAGGAAATTTTCGAGATGACCTCTACTTCAGGCTCAATGTGGTCAAATTGCAGATCCTTCCCTTAAAGGATCGAAAAGAAGATATCCTTCCCCTCTTTCGATTTTTCACGGACCGATTTAATGGGCAGTTCAGCAGAGGGTTCAGGCAGATCTCCAAAGAAGCTGAAGAGAAGATTCTATCTTATCCTTGGCATGGTAATGTGCGCGAAATTCGAAATGTCGTTGAACGGATCGTCCTTTTAGAAAAAGGGGATACCATTTTAGCCAAACACCTTTCTTTCCTTGATAGGGGTGAAGGTCAACAAGGAGAGGGTTTTCAGTTCAGACCTTCCATCCCGCCCCAAGGGATCGTCCTCGACGAGGTGGAGAAGGAATATATTCTCGAGGCATTAAGAGCAAAGAAAGGCAATAAGATTCAAGCGGCCAAACTGCTCGGCATCTCCAGATCTGCTCTCCTCTACCGTATGGGGAAATACGGGATCAAAACCTGATTCTCTCCAATCCCCCGTTTCCAAGGCCTGTCTGCAAACAGACAGGGTATCTGGAATTAGACAGTCCGTGAGATTATCCAGCTAAATCAACACGCTATCTCTTCTGCCCCGTAAAGATTGTTTGTTTTCAAACCAATTCTCCATTCGGCCCTTTAGGGAGTTGTCAAACCCACCATCAAAAATCGGATCTCGCTCTCAAATGACAACCCTCTGATTTTTAAGCAGATCCTATGAGTCGGGAGAAAAACGGCGGAGACCATTCCTCTCCCGGACTTCATTGGCATCAACCTTGCTCATGAGAGAGTCAGCCATGAGAGTACTTATCCTGGAGCAAGAGAAGACGGTCCGGCAATCCCTCACCAACTTCATGGAGCGCTACAAGGGGTTTGAGGTTTTCGCAGCGCATTCATGGAGGGAAGGGGTATCGCTTTTTAATAAGGTCCCTTTCGATATGGTCCTCTGCGGACACAGGCTTCCCGATGGCGATGGTTTGGATATCCTGAGAGGACTCATGGAGCAGAATCCGAAACTCGTCTCGATCCTGATGACGGTCCACAGTGATGAGGTCTTGAGGCAGAAGGCCCTGAAGGCCGGAGTTTGTGGTTATCTGGAAAAGCCTTTTGACCTGAAGCAGCTGGAAGAAGCGATAGGCCTCGAAGGTCCGGAGTTTAAACTTTCCAATAAGAGTCCGATCAAGAACGAAAGGAGGTGAGAAGTGATGAAGAAGAGCATTTTGGTATGGGTGTTATCGATCGTGGTTGTCCTCTCAATGATCAGTCTGACGTTGGCCCAGCAGACAGCACCTGCTGGTCCCCCGGCCGTGGTCAAAGAGATGGTGGCAAAGGCCAAAGCAGCGATCAAAGTCGTAAAAGCAGAAGACGTCAAGGCAGCCATCGACAAGAAGGAGAAGGCGGTTATTCTGGATGTCAGGGATCCTAATGAGTACGCAGCAGGCCATCTTCCTGGAGCGATCAACATTTCGAGAGGGACTTTAGAGTTCAACATTTTTTCGAAAGTCGCTGATCAGAGCTCTAAGATCTACGTCTACTGCAAAACGGCAGGACGGTCAACGTTGGCGACCAAGACCCTCAATGATTTGGGCTACAAGAATGCCGTATTAATGGACGCCCAGTTTGAGGACTGGATCAAGGCGGGTTATCCCGTCGAGAGGTAATTTACGGTGGAGGGGGGCATTTCGAATTGAATTTCGGGTGCCCTTTTTTTTCTTTTCTGTTAGAATAAGAAACAATTATCCCTATGAAAAGCAAGGGTCTCAATATCACAAGGCGGGGTTTCTTAAAAGCGGCCGTGGCAGGAGCGGGTGTTCTCTCCCTGACGCCGGATTTCCTGGACTTTAAGAAATGGGCTCATGCAAGTGCGGAGGCCCCTATCTCGCGGATCCCGACTTTTTGCAACGGATGCGGGAACCGTTGCGCCATATTCGCTTACGTGAAAAACGGAAGATTGTGGAAAATCGAGGGGAATCCAGAAGCCAATGGCAATCTTGGCGTGGTCTGTCCCAAAGGGCATGGCTATCTTCACGAGCTCTATAATCCGAGTCGACTCAAAGGGCCCCTCAAAAGAGTTGGGGATCGTTTCGAGCCGATAACTTGGGAACAAGCCTACAAAGAGATTGCGCAAAAAATCAATTTGATCCTGATGGATTCCGGTGCGCAAAGCATTTTCTGGGTCAACTATCCTCAATCCAATCACCTGTACGCTCTGAGATTGATGCATGCCCTTGGCAGCCCCCATTACTTCACGCATGGATCCACATGCTACACGGCAAGAAATGCAGGCTGGGTCTACACCGTTGGCGAACTGCCATCCAACGATCTTTCCAATGCCCGCTACATCCTGATCATCGGCCGCAATCCGGCAGGTGGAATTGACCTGGCCCAGGTGAAGAGGATTGTGGAGGCGAAAGAGAAGGGAGCAAAATTAATCGTCGTCGATCCAAGGCACAGCGAAACTGCCATCTTGGCAGATGAATGGTTTCCCATCAAACCTGGAACGGATCTCGCATTCCTCCTGGCCATGATCAACGTCATGGTGAAGGAGGGATTGTATGATAAGACCTTTGTGAAAGAGAAGGCGGTGGGGTTCGAACAATTAGAGGACGAGATCATCAATTATCCTCCGGAATGGGCAGAGAGGGTTTGTGAGATATCGGCGAAGGCGATTGTGCGCATTACCCGTGAGCTGGCTCAGGCCAAACCCGGAGCACTGATTCACCGCGGGTACCACGGCGCATTTGGGTCTCAATACCTCAATAGCTTCCAGACGGCACGAGCCTTGGCCATTGCCAACAGCCTCCTGGGAAACATCAATCGGAAGGGCGGGATCTATTTTCCGATGTCGGCCAACCTGGGAGAACTCCAACCAAAGCATCCAGCTCCCGAGCTCCCGAAGATGGGAAAAGCCGATGGGACCGGGGTGCCCGGTAGATATCCTCTGGGAAGTTACGGGGATGGAATTGCCCACGCCATTCCTGAATTGGCCTTGAGGGGCGAGCTGAAAGCAGGATTCGTGTATCACAATAATCCTTTGCGAACCAACCCGAATCCCAAGCGGGTGATCGCCGGGTATAAAAAACTGGATCTGTTAGTCGTGATCGACACGGTTCTCTCGGAAACAGCGTCCGTCGCTCACTACGTTCTGCCCGAATCGTTCTATTTGGAGCGGGATGAGGCTGTGGACACGAAACACACGGGTAAGAGAGCCCAGGTGAGCATCCAGCAGCAGGTGGTGAAGTCCCTCTACGATACGCGCCCGGGAACTCAAATCATGATCGATCTGGCGAAACATCTGGGGGTGGGAAAATATTTTAATTTCGACGTCGAAGAGGCGAACCGTCTCCGGCTGAAGCCCTTAGGGGTGACATTGGAGCAGTTAAAGGAGAAGGGGATTCTTTTCGTCGGTCAGGATTGGAAGGAGGGTTTCGATAAGCTCCAAACCTCATCCGGGAAGGTTGAGATTTATAACAAGACCTTGGAACAGCTTGGATTTCCATCCATCCCCCGATGGGAAGAACCCTTTGTCTCCCCCGATCCCAAAGATCCTCACTCCTTCCGATTGCTTCATGGTAAACAGGCGATCCACACCCATTCGATGACGGCGAACCAGCCCGTGCTGATGGCAGTCAGTCATCGCTACGATATGATCCGCTTGTGGATGAATCGGGAAAGGGGAAGCCACTTGGGATTAAAAGACGGAGATTGGGTTCAGATGAAATCGATAACGGGTGAAGGAAAGATTCGTGTCAGATTAACCGAGGGCATTCATCCCTCCTGCGTATGGCTTCCAAGCGGATATGGAATCTTCTCCAAGCATTTAAAAACGGCTTACGATATCGGATTATCATACAATGATTTTCTTCCGACTTATTTCGATCCCACAGTGGGACACGCGATGTCGTCGGAAATCGTCGTTCAAGTGACAAAGGCATAGGAAGTTCGGAGTGATGAGTTCGCCTGCCTGCCGCAAGCAGGGAGTCCGGAGTGGTTCATCCAAAATCAACAATCAAC
>JBHGBJ010000083.1:0-16552 GCA_041947025.1 Thermodesulfobacteriota bacterium | reverse complement strand
CCCATACGTCACCCCCTCACAGTCAAAACAATCCCCGGAAAAACAAAAAAGCCCGGCGCCCCGCTGTTCTGGAAACCAGGCTTCTTGCCTCTCTTCTTCCCACCTTTTTCCCCCCCTCCACAAAAAAGAAGGTTTCTAAAGAAAGGTCTCTTTTATATAGACGCTTTTACTCGGTTTGACCCTTTTTGTCAATACACAAACGAGGCCAATTTCCTGCAAAACGAGACCATTTATTGGCGAAACGGGACCATTTCCGGCAAAACGAGGCCGCGGAATCCGTGGAAGGGAGGGAAGAAGGGCCTCCGGTCAGCGGACAGTGGCTTGACAGACCGGACTGTTTTATTATTGTTGTGAAAGAACGGCATCCGGGTCGTGGGTCTGAGAAGGGATTCTGGAGAGCATTTCTCCCGGCAAGGTTCCCTGAAGAAACCGCATCCCCGGCAGTCGAACTGTCCTATTCAGGATAAGGTAAATAGCGCCCGCCAACAAGATGAGGAAAAAGAACATCCTGATCATTGATGATGAGCCGGGGATGCTGGAATCCCTTGGAGAGCTTTTCAGGGACGACTTCAACGTGTTCGGGGCCGGTGACGGAAGGGAGGGTCTGCGTCTTTTGAAAAGTGTCCCGATGGGTCTCGTCCTGCTCGACCTGAGGCTGCCGGGGATAGACGGCGTCGAAGTGCTGGAGGCCATCCGGAGGCTTTCGCGCAGGGTCCCGGTGATTATAATGACTGCGCACAGCACGATTGAAAGGGCGGAAAGGTGCGCCGGCCTGACGGTACAGGGTTACATACGGAAGCCTTTTGACTCGATTGATTTGCTTGAAAAGGTGAGAGAATTGCTGGGTCAAGACCGGGGGACAGGGGATTTGGGGGAAGGAGGCTTCATGGATGGCCTGAGCGCCAAGGTCAGGAAATCGTTTGAGATAATCGCCGAGCATTACGCAGAGCCCATCCGCCCCAGGGATGTTGCGGCGCAGGTTAGCGCTTCAAGAGCGTACCTGGGGAAAAAGTTCAAGCATGAGACAGGGCACAGCATGGGTGAGCACATCAGCAGGCTGAGGGTTGAGAAGGCAAAGCAGATTCTGCTTGAGAACGTTGATTCAAGATTATCCACAATATGGGAGGGAGCAGGGGTCAGCAGCGAGTCCCAGTTTCTGAGAATGTTCAGAAGATACACCGGCAAAACACCGGCTGCATTCAGAAAATCCTCCGCTTAGCCGGCATGCGGCTTTTCCTACGCCTGTTCTCATTTATCATCTCTTCCTTATCGCATGGGGTTACGGGGATCTTTGGCGGCTTATTCATTTGAATATCCTGCGAAGATGCATACCCGGTTACGTCCCCCTCTCTTTGCTTGATAGAGGGCCTGATCCGCCATCTTAATCAATTCCTCTTTCGACTTGGCCCGATGGGCGGGAAGATTGGAAATCCCGATACTGATCGTCACATTGATCTGCCTCTGTCCGATGTCAAACAGGGTTGTCTCAACCAGTTTTCGAATGCGCTCTGCAATAATGGCAGTCACTTCCAGCTTGGCCCCGGGCAGTATCAGGACAAATTCCTCCCCTCCGAAACGGGCCACCGTGTCATCCTTCCGAACCGAGCCTTTCAGTAAAGACGCAACCTTCCAGAGGACCTTATCCCCCGCATCATGCCCGAAGGTATCATTCACCTTCTTAAAATAATCGATATCCACCATGATCAACGAAAGGGGAACACTGCTCAAAAAGGATTTTTGAGTCTCGGCTCCGAGCCGTTCCTCAAAGTGCCTCCGGTTATGAAGGTTGGTCAGCGGATCATAGATGGCCATATCCTTCATCGAGCTGAGTTTTTGAAAATGCCTCAGGGTGGCCGCCATTTGATATCCGATCACGGAAAAGAATTGGAGATCTTGCGTATCAAAGGCATTGGGTTGATTGCTATCGAGGGAGATACAACCCAGGATCTCTCCTTCCGCTGCCAGCGGCAATGTGAGGTGGGATTTCGAATCGGGGTGGGGATCTGTTGCCTGAGGAGGCTTCAATTTTCTCTTCTCCACCTGGAGATTAATTCGTTTGATATCGATCGGCTCTTCCGCGAAGATGGAAAAGACCTTGATCATATTTCCCACCACGCTCTGTGTGAAGGCGGATGGGCAGGTCTCTTCTTGGTAAAGGTGGAGAAGAAGACCTGTTTTCCAGAAGACCCCGAATGAGGAAAAGTTAAAGAGGGCGGGAAGATTCGTCCCGGCGGATTCGATCATCTGCCTGATGTCAGAGGTCGTGCTAATCGCATTGAGGGTCGAGCGGAGGATATTCAGATTCTTAAAAATGAGCTTCACAGACTTCCCCTAGGATAAGGAGATCATTCGTTCCGCTTCTTTGACCTTTGGAATGACCTTCGGAAAGAGCTCCTTATTGATCACTCCTTCTGCCAGGGTCGAAAAAAGCTGGAAGAGATGATTGATCAGGCTTTGGAACCCTCGATGGATTTCTAAAGAAGAGAGGCTCTTCCCTTTTTCCCTCGTCTCATTGAAGGCAATCCCTTCCTCAGATACTATCAAGGAGACGAGGAACGGATGTTTCTCTCCAATCTTCTGAATCGCCGAGCGAAAGAGAAGTGCCAAAACGGTCTCCCCGATCAACGCCGAGGCCATCTCCCAAATCTCCACCAGAAGGTTTGCATAGAGGTCCCAGATGAACTCTGTGGGTCCTTTTCCTTCTTTGTTCCTTGTCACCACTGATGCCATGACCCCATCCGTCTTCCCAACGTGATCCTATGATTTGATCTTTCTCAATTTCTTAACCCACTGGTGAATCTCATTATGATAGATATAGAAAAGCAAGAGGATCAAAAAGGATATTCCCAAGAGGATCAAAAATAATTTATATTGATGATCACAAGCCGTTCCGCCCTGAAGAACCGCCATCAGTGTTCCGGGCACCCTTCCAACGGTCGAGATCAATAGGAAAATACCCGTATGCATGGGGGTGAGACCCAAGAGATAACACAAGGCGTCCTTTGGAAAACCGGGGATTAAGAAGAGGAGAAAACTGACGATAACCCCCTCGTGCCCCATCAAGTAACCGAACTTTTTGATGTTCTTTGTTGAAACAAACTTCTCCACGGCATATTTTTCAAAGGCCCTCGCCAAGCTGAAGGCCAACCATGAGCCCAACACCAGACCGATCATGGAATATGAAAACCCCGCCCACTCGCCGAAGAGATACCCTCCCAAGAACTCAACGGCCCCGCCCGGAACAGGGGCAATCACCACTTGTGCCACTTGAAGCAGGATGTAAGCTAAAGGGGAATAGGGTCCGTAAGAAAGGATGGTTATCTTTAACTGTTGGTGGTTGTGGAGAAGATCGTAAATTTGAATGGCTTTATTCCATAACTGGGAGTTGTATTGAAAAAAGAAAAGAAGAACCAGCCCTGCCAGGATGACCCAAAACCACCTTCCCTTCCGTTGAAGCGAAAATTTCATGAGATAAGATTTACCCACCCCTGGGCTATTTTGCATGTTTACATAACACAAAATAAAGCGGAAGTAAACCTTGTGAGGGAATCGAGCGGTCCATGATCCCGAACGGATGAAGATGAGGAGAAAAGGAAGGGAAGCACCGTGGGGCCGAACCCTGAACAAGGCCTCCCGGCTGAAGCCGTGGGCCCTGTCGAAGGATCGATTAATGGAAAAGAGGGTTCTTGAGTCCTCTATTTTTCAACGAGTCCTCATCCTGTCTGCCGAAGACAAGAGATTTCACTACAATCGGAACCGCTTCAACCTTTTCCAACATCTCCCCGATATCGATATAGTCAAATTCATGCAAATGCACTTGGTCAATGGAAACGACATCCGTATCAATCTTCAGCTCATGGTAGAGAAGATTTCCAATGATTTTGCCAACGTCTGAATCGAAGACCAGAACGACGGGCATTCTTTTCCGAATGGTCCGACACAAACCCAAAGCGATCCCCTCGGCAAAGCGCCTCAGCCATTCATAGCGCGGCTCCATCTTCCAGTGAAAAGCCAACGCCACGGATGTTTCTCCCTCCGCCAGGTCAGAGCGGCCGAAAGCCTTTTGAATGCCTGCCTCGATGGATTGAGAGGTCAACCCTTCCGCACTTTCTCCACCCCGTGGGAAGAGGACTTTCAGATTCTTCATGGGGAACAATTTTTCATTCGAGACAAAAATGGTGTTTCCGCTTACTTGAACCGTGTATTGGGAGGCCCCGATGACCGTGGCACGGATCCTCTCTTCGGAGGCCGCCAAGGGGATCCCAAACCCTGATCCTCGGGCCCGTTGCGCGATTTTCATTCCCAAGAGTCTTCCCAGGTCATGATAATCTTCCGTCTCAAATCCATAGATATATTCTCCGACCCCTCCTGAAAACATGACCGAATCAATCTTCCCGTCATAATCCAACGGAGGGGTGATCATGAGCCGTTTTGCCAGGGGAGAGAGGAGTTTGCGCTCAATCGTTTCAAAGAGGATATCCGCCAACCGTGAGGCGAGAGATTCCTTTTCCTGCGGACTCAAATATTTTCCTAACCGAAGGTCGATCCCTAACTCTTTGGCAACCCAAGCCCCTGCTTCTTCAATCCGTACGATTCGATGCAAGTCATCGGTGGCAACCAGTCGGCCCCCCACGTTCGTCGCGGCTGTCTCTTGGACAGATCCTCCTCGCACAACTGCAATTTTCGATGTCCCTCCCCCCACATCAATGGACAGGATGGTTTCAGGACGGTCCTTCTCGATGCTCCGCCTCACCGCTCCCGATCCGTAAGCCGCCATCATGGCTTCGAGGTTGGGACCTGCTGTGGCACAGACAAACTTCCCCGCCTGTTTTGCAAAAAGGGCTGTGATGGCCTCTGCATTCTCTTTTCTTGAAGCCTCCCCGGTGATGATGACCGCCCCGGTGTCAATCCGTTCCGGACTCACACCGGCTGACCGATAGGACTGGTCCAAGAACTCTGAAAGCCCCTTCACGTCAATCTCGTACTGGCTCAGGTAAGGGGTCAACAGAATACTCGATTTCCACGTGATTTCCCGATGCACTACGACAAAGCGACTGGACAGCTCGGTCCCGAGCCTTCGCAGGACCAAACGGGAAAACATCAGGTGGGACGTGGACGACCCGATATCGATTCCCACGCTTCTGAATTCAATCCGCTCCGTCCCCCACATCGGATGGTCTTCTTCGTTCAAGCCGGCATAGCCATCCTCCATATATTCTTCATGCATACGGTAACGTATTCGAGAAGAGGGAAACTCCACCGATGTGGGTCTGTCGCTCGGTCTTGGGGTCTCCATAGAATCACTTCCTCCGGGTTGGAAGGTTGCTCACCAGTAAATTCTTTGCGGTCCTTTCGCCTGAATTCAATGACCGGATTCGAAACAAGAAAAACGGATTACCAGGTGGTTTTTAATTTTGACAAAAGAATCTCTTTTTGCCGAAAAACCTTCATGCTGAAAAATTGTCCTAAGATGAATCCCAATTTGATGGGCGATAAGGGGCGAGTGATGACCTCCACATGATTTGCACGGATGGCGGCAAAAATGGCCTCCGGGTCTTTCTTGGCATAGATCAAGGAGTAGGTCGTTCCCAGTTGGGATAGAAAATGGGTATCGGAATTACCCACCAGGGGAAGTCCCCGCGATTCGGAGAGAGCGATCGCTTTCTGGTTAAAGTTGAGCCGAGGCGAATAAAAGTGGCAATATTCAATCGCATCAAAGAACTTGAGATGTTTCAAGAGCAGCCCATTTAAGGAACGGGGATTCGGAAAATAGGGATGAGGAGCAATCACCAAACTGTCCGGACGTCGGAGGCCAAAGAGGGAAGAAAAGTCAGAAAAGGTCTTCCCTGCAGGAGGGTTCAAAAGGAGCACATGGCGTTTTCGGATCGAGACCTCCATCCCGGGGATGAGGAGAATCCCTCGCTCTCTTGCATAGGATGAAAGATTCTTATTGAAGGTCAGGCGCTGGTGATTCGTAATGGATAGAACTTCAAAACCTTCTTCTGCAGCCTTCGAGATCAACTCCTTTGCGGTGTAGATCACACGATCATGGGGATCTTCAGCCGTATGCAGATGAAGGTCTGCTTTCAAGGGCTTTGGACCCTTTTTCGTCTTGTACTTATTCATGAGGTCTTTCATCATCCTTCATTCAGTTTTTCGCACGACTGGGCCTGTCAATGAACATATTTTTTTATTTTAAAACGTCATGGCCACGATATCAATGCCAAGGCTTTCAACGAAGAGTGGTTCTCAATCGTTAAGACTAACCGGTGGGACGCTAACGGGACTGTATGCTGGGAGATCCGATCAGGGCAATGGCAACAGGACCCTTCCGGACCCTCACGGAAGTCGTCTTGCCGTTCCCATTATCGATCCTGGGAAGGTGTGGCTCTGATGCCAGAGCGTTCCAACGGGGTGAAGGGGTCGATCAGTAGGTAAGAAAGTCCTGCGCCGGCGAAACCCGTGAGAGCCGAGACCCATATGGCCAGGGCATAGTTGCCCATCTGATCGTATAAGACACCGCCGATAAATCCCCCGATCCCCATACCCAAGCAGGCAACCATCACCTGAAAACCATAAATCATTCCGATGGGCGCGGTCCCGTAGTATTGGCGGTTCAGGATGGGGAAAGGGGTCATCTCCCCTCCATAGGCTAATCCAAAGAAGAGGGAGAAAAGATAGAACAGCCAGAGCTCCTTCGCCTGCATCAGCCACAGGATGGAGATCCCCTGCATCAGAATGAACAATACCAGGGCTTTGCGGCCCCCAATCTTATCGGCGAGCATCGGTGCGGTCAGCCGTGACGTGGCGCTGATTCCGATGGCAATCCCCAGGACAGTCGAAGCGGCTATGGGGTCAATACCCCTGTCCGTAGCCATCACCACGACATGGGCCAGGGGAATGGCATGGCTGACGCAGCCCAGGAAATGAATCAGCGGAAGGAGGAAGAAAGGCTGAGTCGTCATCGCATACCGGAAAAAGTTGGGAACGTCCGTTCGATAAAAGATCGGCCGGTGCGCGGGCACCGGTTTCCTGACAGGGGTCTTTTCCGTCTCTTCTTCACCATAGGGTTGCACCCCCAAATCAGAGGGGCGATTTCGTATCACGAAGCAGCAGGGCGCCAGAATCAGGCCGGAGAAAACGCCGAGGATCAGGAAGGCATGGCCCCACCCGTAGATATTGATCAGATGCCGAAATAAAGGAGCAAAAACCATGGGCCCCACGGCCAGACCTGAGGATACGATTCCGACGGCAAGTCCTTGTTTCTTCTTAAACCAGAGCGTGATGGTGATGAGCATGGGGGTCGTGAACCCCGAACGGGCAAGTCCGAAAACAACGCCATACCAGAGATATAACTGCCAGAGATGCCTCGCTTGTGCCAACAACATCAGGGGGATCATGGTCCCGATCGTTGCGATGATCAGAGTCCTTCGGATGCCTATATTATCCGCGGCCCAACCAGAGGCAATCGAGGAAATCCCCATGCAACAAAAGGCGATCCAGTAAACGGCTGAGACCGCTCCCCGGCCCACACCCAGGTCCTTGGCAATCGGCTCCAAGAACACTCCGAAAAGGGCCAATGGCTCTGCGCCAATGAGAGTGGCCATGCCGCCGGCTATCGCTACAACCCAGGCATAGTGAAAACGGCCCCCGAAGGTTATGAATTTCTGATATCCAGTCAAAGGTGTCACGGACGCCATTATACTTTCTCCGGCTCTGCGATTCAAGCTACCACCCACAACAGGCTGCTGGTCGAAACTGGAAGGGGTCCCAGAGGAACCCTGCGTTCACCAGCCGGGTGTAGGGGATCGGCTGAGAGATGATATTCTTTCCTGAAAGCCAGTGACCGGCTGATTCGATATCAGACTCGGTGGGCACTTCCCCAGGGAAAGGGAAGATGGGAACCGGCATGCTCGCACTCACCTCCAGGGGTGCTCGGACGAGCTCGACCACCAGGGAACGATACAACTGGGGCCGGACATTCAGTTCCCTTACCGACTGTTCGTAGGCGCGAAGGAATCTTCTGATGAAGGCAGGCTTCTCATCGACCATCCGCTGGCTGAAGACGATGACCGTCTGCCCCAGCATCAAATTCCGGTCATCCAGGGCAATGTGAGCGCCTTTTCTCAAGGCTATCGAAATCAACGGTTCTTGCAGCAGAGCCGCAGCCACCTCCCCCTTTTGCATGAGCTCCAGGCCCGAGTCCGGACTGTTGACTTCTATCTCTATCCACTTCCTTATGCCGGCGGCACGGAGCAACCTGTCAGCCACATACCTGTCCATGGCTTCTCGGAAAACTGCAATCCGGCCGTTTTCCAAACGGCCGCGCGTGGCAACGGGTTGGTGAGAGGGGGTCATCATCGCGAACATGGGTCTGCTCGGAGATGGCTTCAGAGACACCCGGACGATCTTACCCCTTTCCTTTCCGTCATTGATAAGAAGGGCTCCCGCCAAGTCGGTCATGATCGCTTGAACCCTGCCGTCCACAAAGGCCTCACGCATTCTCCGGGAAGAATCAAAGTAGACCGTTTCGACCGTAAGCTCGTTTTCGGCAAATATTGGCTTGTGCCGGGCAAGGCTGAGAGGCAGGGAATCGATCATGACTGTCGTTCCCACCTTGAGCGGGACAGGAGAACCGCAGCCCGAAATGAAGAAAATAAGAATCAGGCCGGCATATCGCAGTACCATCGCTGAGGCAAGCCTATTCATGATCGGCCAGAATCTTCCCGTCACGAAGATAAATGGACCTTCCCGCTTTTCGGGCGATACTTGAATCATGGGTCACCAGAATAATGGTGTGACCGCGCTCGTTTGCGGTCTTCAGAAGACGGACCACATCCTCTCCGGTCTTGGAGTCCAGATTACCGGTGGGCTCATCCGTCAGGATCATTGGTGGCGCCTTTACCAAGGCTCTGGCAATAGCGACCCGCGCCTGCTCCCCGGCGGAAAGCTCGCCAGGAAGACGATGGAGCTTGTCCTCCAATCCCACCTGCCGCAAAGCATCGGAGGCCCTATCCCCCGGTGAGGAATAATCTTTTGTAACGAGAAGAGGTAACATCACGTTCTGAATCGCCGTCAGGTAGGGTAACAGATAGAGCTGCTGAAATACAAACCCAAGGTGCCGGCTGCGAAAATCGGCCAGTGCATCAGCCGACAGCGAATAGAGCGAAGTTCCTTCGAAAAAAACTTCGCCGTCGGTTGGCGGACTCAGGGCTCCCAGGATACTGAGGAGGGTGGACTTTCCCGACCCTGAAGGGCCCATGATAGCGAGAAACTCCCCTTTTTCAATATCCAGGGATATACGATTCAGAGCCAAGACGGGTTCAGGAGAATCACTGAATGATTTGGAAACATCCCTTAGCGAAACAAGACTCATATTCGATCCGTTAGATCGCTCTTAAGGCAGTCGCCGGGTCAAGCTGGGCGGCCTTTCGTGCCGAATAAAGGGTAGGCAAAGTGCCCATGACGATCGACAGGGCGACCGATATTCCGATCAATCCGACGTCGGGGCGAAATGAGGTTTCGGGCCCGGCAAAGAAACCGTAGAGGATCCTTGCCGTGAGGCTACCGATGATGGCACCCAGGCAGCTGCTGATCAGGCTGACTGTAACCCCCTCGATGAAGATCACTTTCATAATATGGGACTGGCGGAATCCGATGGCCCTCAAGATTCCAATCTCCTGAGTCCGCTCTCGCACCGATGCCATCATCGTCAGGAGCATGATCAGAGAGCCCACCACGAGTACGACCGCAGTGAGGATCATCGCAAAGGTGGAGACCAAATTCACCTGGGAAAGCTCTGCCTCCACAAGCTGTTTAACGGCGAAGACCCTTGCATGAGGCAACTTGGCCGATATCTGCTCCACGACGGTCTCAACAGGACATGCGGCGCACCAGGTGCTGACTTCGATGAAGCTGACCTTGCCCCGCTGATCAAAGAGCTGGCCCGCCTCTCGCAGGTCGGCAAAGATCGCCCGGTCTTCGGCAGAAAACTGCTCCTCCAGAATCCCAGCCACCCGGAACTCCTTCTCTCCCATAACCAGTTTATCTCCGGGGCCCTTCTTGAGCTGGCGTGCCGTGAGTGTCCCCAGAAGGATATCGCGGGACAAGGAAGGTTTCTGGCCCTGGACACGCCACCAGGGTTTCATCTTAAGCTCGTCCCGGAAGCGAACTCCCACCAAAATGAATTCCCTTCCATCGATTCGTATGGCACCCACAAGTTTTGGCGACACGCCCCGGAGGACGTCCTTGCGCCCGATGCTGGTGACCCGTGTCGCATCCTCTTCGGTGAGTTCGCCAATGGGGGCGCCTACAGACGCGATGTTGACTCCGCCGTATGAAACGGACATCTCCAGGGTCTTCGGCATAACGACCATATTCGCCCCGAACTCGCGAAGCTTTGATTCCACACTGGCCCGCATCGCCGCTGTCATCGAGAGGACCGCAACCATCATCGACGCTCCCGCCGTGAGAAAGAGAACGAGAAAGAGAGTTCTTCCCCGACGTCTTTTGAGATTGGAAAATGCTACATTTCGGAAATGCATCTGGTGGCCGCCTTGAAGATCAATGGGGATGACACAGGGAGCCTCTGTCCCCGGATTCCTGAGCCTGATGGATTTTACCTTTAGTGATTGAACCTGTCAATAACGGGGTAAACCCTGAATGGGGTAGTGAGAGTCCAACAATTTAGTTTGGACGCTGAGGGGTTCTTTGAATTCTCTAATTGGGTTAGAGGTGATAAACGATCGTCTGCTGCTCCATCCCTCTCTGTATCATTTTCTTTTCCTCAAGATATTTCAGGTGGGAGATCGCCTCTCCGATCGCGAACCATTTTTGAGTCACCGGAAACAGATCCCAGGAGTCGTAGACGATCTCCCAGCTCATCTGGGATGCGATTTGAAAAGCATTCTGGCTCCCTTTTCCTAAAATAGAGAGGGTCTCATCCAGTCTCTTCTCGTGGTGAGATCTCAGCTCTTCAATTCTCTCTCTGCAATTCCTGAAAATATTTCGATGGCCGGGCAATACGAGTTCAATATCAAGCCCATAAACCTTGTCCAGGCTGGCCAAATATCTCTTCAAAGGGTTCCATTCGTCAGACCATAGCTGAATGGTGGGCGTGATCTCATTCAGAATATGGTCTCCGGACACCAATATCTTCTTGTCCGTTTCGTAAAGACACATATGCCCCCAGGTATGGCCGGGGGTTTCAACACATCTTAACCGATAATCTCCAATGGCGATCGTATCGTCTTCATTGAGAATATGGAAATCCAAATGAACCTTTGCTCGATATTTAAAACCAGGATGGCTTTGAACGGCTGCCTGAAGCTCCCCTTCAGGAAACCCATTCAATCGAGCAAAATGGACAGAATCACTCAAGCGGATACCGGCATTAAACCGATTGGCATCGGGCCGGTTAAAGAATATCTTGGAAGTCTCCGGGGCGAGGGCTGAAACGAGGCCAAGATGATCTGAATGTAAATGAGTAATAAAGAAATCCGTCTTTTTGATATCGACCCCAAGCTCCCTCAGGCCAGCCTGCATCGCATCCATACACTCCTCTTGATTCCATCCTGTATCAATGACCAAATTCCGCTCGGTGCTCCTGATCACATAGGAATTGATCGCCTTTAGAGGGGTCTCTGGAAGGGGAATTTCTATTCGGTATAGGTTCGGAAAAACCTCTTCGATCATTGCTCGTCTGATAAAAGATTCGATACGCAAAAATGAGAAAAAATAAGAGGTTGACTCAAATCGCCAACCTCATGGAACCCCACGGGCAGAGCCCGTGGTACCGTTATAGTCCGCCTTCGCCAAGAGACGGCTACCTGCTGCGCCAGGGCGTATGGACGGCGAGCGGCGTGACATCCGCCCAGGGGGCACAGGTTACATCTCGCCGAAGCCCCTTTGCGTCTTCCCCCTTGGGTAAAACCCGCAACACCCGGCGGAGGCGATGGATTTGGCGTCCCCAAGGGGATTTGAACCCCTGTTATCGACGTGAAAGGCCGATGTCCTTGACCTGGCTAGACGATGGGGACCTTCTTTGATTGCGGAATGTCGAATGCGGATTGCGGAATTAAAGTCATTCGACCATTTTCCAAAATAGCATCCATTCCGAATTCCGAACTCCCTGCCTACCGGCAGGCAGGCGCATTCCGAATTAAGAATGGTGGGCCGTACTGGACTCGAACCAGCGACTCTCTGCTTAAAAGGCAGATACTCTGCCACCTGAGTTAACGGCCCCTCTAAGATCCAAAGTACGAGAAAACCGCCTGAATTGTCAAGCACATTTTCTGATTACACAGATTATGGAAAGATTACACAGATTAGAGGCGGATTCCAAAATAAAGGAAAATCGGTGTAATCACTCCAAAAAAGGATTCTGGGCCGCAATGGTTTCGTTTCTCTCCGGGCCCACAGAAATCATCGCAATCCTCGTCTCGATCAATTCTTCAATTCTTCGGATATAGCGCTGAGCATTCGGGGGGAGGTCCGAAAATTTCCGCGCCCCTCTGACCTCCGTCTTCCATCCGTCCATCTCCTCATAGACCGGTTCGGACTGTTTCAACATTTCAAGGCTCGAGGGAACATGATGATAAACCTTTCCATTCAGCCGGTAGCCCACGCAAATTTTGATCTTTTCAATATCATTTAATACATCCATCTTGGTCACCGCCATCCTTTGGATACCGTTGATTCGAATGGAATGTTTGACCACCACCGCATCAAACCAGCCGCATCTTCTCGGTCTGCCCGTGGTCGCTCCGTACTCCCCTCCCTTTTCTCGAATCCTCTCCCCTAACTCGCCTCGCAGTTCAGTGGGAAAAGGACCTTCTCCTACGCGGGTCGTATAGGCCTTTGCCACGCCGATCACCGACCCAATCATGGTCGGACCGATCCCTGAGCCTGCGCAGGCATTGCCCGCCACGGTATTGGAAGCGGTGACGTAAGGATAAGTTCCATGATCCAGATCCAGGAGAGCCCCCTGGGCACCCTCAAACAGGACATGCTTCCCTTTTCGGATTTCTTCAAAAAGGATGGACGAAGTATTCCTCACATATTTTTCAATCTGCTTTTTATAATCAAGATATTGATCAAGAATTCCCGAAAGCTCAAAACCCTTCTCTTTTAATATCTGAATTAAATACACATTCTTCTGGGCGAGGTTCTGCTCAAGCTTCTCCCGAAATACTTTTTCATCCAAGAGGTCCACCACCCGGATTCCGCATCGGGCTACCTTATCTTCATAGGCCGGCCCGATCCCCCGGCCGGTCGTACCAATCTTGAAGATTCTTTCTCTCGCCACGTCAATCTTCTTATGATAGGGAAGGATCAGGTGGGTCTCCTCGCTGATCAACAATTGCGAATCGTCTTGAAGGTATCCCCTTCCCTTGATCTCGGCAATCTCCTCGAGGAGGACTGCCGGATCCAAAACCACTCCGTTTCCGATGATACATTTCTTATTTTCATAAAAGATGCCTGAGGGGACCAGATGGAGGACGAATTTTTCCTCCTTCAAAACGATCGTGTGACCCGCATTGCTCCCCCCTTGATATCGCACAACTATATCCGCATACCGGGTTAGCAGATCAACGATCTTCCCTTTGCCTTCATCTCCCCATTGGGCTCCTACGATCACGACACTGGCCATTGTTGCTTCTTCCCTCTTACAGTTGAATTTGTCGAACCGAGATGATATTCGGCAATCTCAAGATCTCGCCCAACATTCCCGGGGGCAGGGGGGCATCTAAGTGAAGCAGCGAGATGGCATTGCCTCCCATCTGGTCGCGACCAAATTGCATGGTGGCGATATTGATGTTCTGACTCCCCAGCGAATTCCCGATATTCCCGATCACGCCCGGTCTATCATAATTGTTGACTAACAGAATATGCCCCTCCGGAATGGCTTCGATGAAAAAGTCGTTCAGCTTAACGATCCGCAATTCTTTCCGTCCGAAAAGTGTTCCTGCAATATAATTTTGCTCCATCTTTGATCGCGCCGTAATGGCAATCAAACTTGCAAAATCCTCTGCCTCGGTACGGGTGGACTCTGTCACCCTGATCCCTCTTTCCTTGGCCACGACCTGGGCGTTGACAAAGTTCACCGTTTCACGGACGAATGGCGTCAGGAGGCCCTTCAGGACCGAAGTGGTCATGGGTTTTGTCCCATACTCCACGACCTCACCATGATATTCGATCACCACCTCTTCGATAGCATAGTTCGAGATCTGCCCTAAAAAGCTTCCCAGTTTCTCCCCCAATTTGAGGTACGGCTCCATAAAAGGACGGATATCGGGGCTGACCATCGGAAGATTAACCGCATTCCGCGCTTCTCCCGAAATTAAATAATCGACGATCTGCTGGGCAATGGCGATCGCCACATTCTCCTGGGCCTCCGCAGTAGAGGCTCCCAAATGAGGGGTGCTGACCACCTCCTCCAACTCGAAAAGAGGATTCCCGACAGCCGGCTCCTCTTCAAAAACATCCAATGCCGCTCCGGCCACTTTCCCTTCTTTAATCGCCTCGTAAAGGTCCCTTTCGTTGATGATCCCTCCTCGCGCACAATTGATCAGGATCACCCCTTTCTTCATCTTTGCAAACGTATTCTTATTGATCAGATTCCGCGTCTCCTCCGTCAAAGGAGTGTGAACGCTGATAAAATCAGACCGGCTCAGCAACTCATCGAAAGAAACCCAGTCCACCCCTTTTTTCTGGGCCACTTCCTTTGAGATATAGGGATCATAGGCCATCACCTTCATCTTCAGGGCCCTCGCCCGGTCGGCGACGATCGTCCCGATTACTCCAATCCCGATGATTCCAAAGGTCTTATTATAGAGCTCGACCCCCATGAATTTCTTCTTTTCCCATTTACCCGCTTTCATCGAGCTGGTTGCCTGGGGAATCTTTCTTGAGACCGAAAGCATCATGGCGATCGTATGCTCCGCAGCGGCAATCGCATTTTCCTGAGGCGTATTCATCACCACGATGCCCTTCTTGGTTGCCGCAGGAAGATCCACGTTGTCCAGACCGATCCCTGCCCGTCCGATCACCTTCAATCGATCTGCGGCCTCGATGATCCCCGCTTTCAGTTTCGTCTCGCTTCGGATGATGATCCCGTCATACTCCCTGATGATCTTCTTCAATTCTTCCGGAGAGAGGCCTGGTTTCAGATCAAACTTGAGGTTCTTGGCCTTTCGCAAAATCTCCAATCCGTTCTTCGACAAAGGATCACTGACCAACACTCTCACCATCTCTTCCATTTCATCCCACCTCAACCTTCCCTCATCCCATCAACACCTCTTCGGCTGCCTTGACCCCCATCCCCAATTGAAAGGCATAGCCCATCTCTTTGAGAAGCATCTCCAGGGCCGAAATCACCATGACCATATCCAGTCTTTCATAATATCCAAGATGAGCGATGCGGATGATCTTGCCTTTTGCCTGGTCCTGACCTTCCGCCACGGTGATCCCAAACTTCTCAAAAAAGAGAGCCTGCAATTTTATCCCATCGATGCCTGCCGGAACCTTAACCGCGGTCAGGGCGTTGCTGGGTGTCTCCGGGGCAAAGAGTTCAAGGCCCAGAGCCTTCACCGCAGCGCGGGTCGCAGAGGCCAATTTCTCGTGTCTGCGGAAGACCCCCTCTAATCCCTCTTTCCGAATCATGTTCAACGTCTCTCTCAGGCCGACGAATAAGGCAATCGCCGGGGTATAGGAGCTCTGATTTTTCTTCACAGACTTGAGCTCCTTCTTGAAGTCAAAATAGTATTTGGGCAGGTTCGATCGCTCGACAAACCTCCAAGCCTTATCGCTCAAAGCGGCAAAGCTCAGCCCGGGCGGAAGCATCAGGGCCTTTTGAGAACCGCTGATCAGCACATCCAGCCCCCAGGCATCCATGGGAAGATCGAATACGCCAATCCCGGTGATCGCATCCACCACGATGATTTTGTCATCATATTTCCTGACGATCTCTGCAATTTCTTTGATGGGATACTTGACCCCGGTGGAAGTCTCACTCGCCTGCGCATAAACTGCCCGAATGGAAGGATCGGATTCCAGTTGTTCCTTGATCCTTTTAGGATCAACGGCCCTGCCCCACTCCACATCAATCGGGATGAATTCAACTCCGTAAGCCTTGCAGATCTCTCCCCATCTCTCGCCAAACTTTCCTCCCCGAATCACCAAAGCCTTATCCCCTTTGGAAAGGAGGTTGGAGACCGCTCCCTCCATGGCGCCGGTACCGGAAGAGGTGAATACCAATACCTCATTCTTTGTTTGAAACAGGTATTTTAATCCTTCCCGGATCTCGGAAAAGATCTTCTCAAACACGGGCTCCCGGTGGTGCATGATCGGCTCTGCCATCTTGAGAAGTACCTCCGGGGGAAGCATGGTTGGCCCCGGTGAAAAGAGATATTTCTTCTCCATCGCTTTATCCTCCTTAAGAAAAACTTATTAATATTATTTTATCTTCCCCGTGATGTCAAGTAGCTTGACTTTTTATGTGTTAGCAAAGTAGAAATGTCCCCTTAACTGCTTAAGTTAAAATGTCCCCATG
>JBHGBJ010000082.1:0-16915 GCA_041947025.1 Thermodesulfobacteriota bacterium | reverse complement strand
GCTGGAGTTGAGCTGCAAGGCCGGTATCGTCCACACCGGCCTGGGCAAATCTCGCGAGCACCTCCTCGGCATCGCCGCCGTCGATGGGAAGCGTCCTCTCCACTTTGCCATGATCGACAAAGGCGAGCAGCGTTTCCTCCGGTATGGTGTTGATCGTGTCCGGTGCTGCGAGAGCCTCGATGTAAAGGACATCCGAAGCCGAGGGATCCTTCGTGCCCGTGCTCCCCCATAAGAGGCGTTGCGGGGCTGCGCCGGACCGGGCCAGGCTCTTCCATCGGTCTGATGAGAGGAGTTCCCTGTACGCTTTGTAAGTCCGTTTGGCAATGGCAATCCCGAGGCGGTTTCGAAGTCCCTCCGGAACCTTTCCCATCGCTGCTTTGTCCCAGCGGCTGATGAAGACCGAAGCCACTGACCAAACTTTCGGATCAAGGCCGGCTTCGATTCGCCTTTCAATCCCCTTCAGGTAGGATTCTGCCGCAGCAAGATAATGCTCTCGCGAGAACAGGAGGGTCACATTGATCGGCACACCCGCAAAGGTCGACTCCTCAATGGCTGGAATCCCCTCCGGGGTGCCGGGTATCTTGATGAAGAGATTGGGTCGTTTCGCTCTCGCGTAAAGGCTCTTCGCCTCCCGGATGCTGCTCTTCGTGTCGTAGGCCAAGAGGGGTGAAAGTTCGAGGGATACCCAGCCATCCATGCCGCCCGTTGCATCATGAATCGGCCGAAAGAGATCAGCGGCCCGGGTCAGATCCTCCAGGGCCAGGTCGAAGAACAGATTCTCTCCCGACCTGCCCTCACGCACCTTCTGCCGGATGGCGTCGTTGTAGAAGTCGGTATTTTTGATGGCGTGGTCGAAAATGGTGGGGTTAGAGGTGAGCCCTGTCACCGAAAGCTCTTCAATATAATGGCGAAGGGTGCCCTTTGTCAGGAGTCCCCGGGTGATGTTGTCCAGCCAGAGACTCTGACCGAGATCATGGAGTTGCTGTGTCGGTTTCATAACTCCTTCCTTTCCAGCAGGGTCGGCTTGACAGCGCCTGCGGTGCAGAGGAATACTTCCATGTCCCCGTTAAAGAGAGGGCCAACTTCTTTCATTGCATCCCTCTGAAAGCAGGGGGTTGTGCCAGCCGCCGTCTCCGATGATTCGGTCGGCTTCGGCCGGCCCCCAGGTCTTCGGTTCGTACGCATAGACCGGAGTCGCGTTTCCCAGGATCGGATCGACGATGCGCCATGCCGCTTCTACACTATCGATGCGGGCGAAAAGTGATGGATCGCCCCGGATGGCGTCGCTGAGAAGGCGTTCGTACGGCGATATCTCTTCGCCCGCGTGCTGACATGCAATCAGCTCCACCTCCTCGCCGATCATCGATTCTCCCGGAACCTTGGTCCGGGCGCCAAGGGAGATAAAGACATCGGGGCTCACGCGAAAGTGGAAATAGTTTGGCCGGCCCGTCTTGATTTCGTCAAAAACCGTTTGCGGAGGACGCTTGAATTCAACCACCACCTCCGTGGCCGTAAAAGGCAATCGCTTTCCGGCCCGAATATAAAAGGGCACACCTTCCCAGCGCCAGGTATCAATATGGAGGCGCAGGGCAGCAAACGTCTCAACCTGCGAACCGGGAGACACACCGTCTTCGTTGCGGTATCCTCGGAACTGACCCCTCACGACATCCTCGGAGTGGAGGCTCCGGATCGCTCTGAAAACCCGTATCTTTTCGTCTCGCAGGGCCACCTCATTGTTTCCGGTCGGGGCGTCCATGGCGAGCAACACCATCACCTGCAGCATGTGGTTCTGGACGACATCGCGAATGGCACCTACCTCTTCATAGAACCGACCGCGGCCTTCCACCCCGAAGCTCTCGCACATGGTGATTTGGACCCTTTCCACGTAATTGCGGTTCCAGATCGGCTCGAGAAAGGAATTCGCAAAGCGGAAATATTCCAGATTCTGAACCGGTTCCTTTCCGAGGTAATGGTCGATCCGGAAGATGGCGGACTCGGAGAAGAACTGATGGAGCACCCGGTTCAGCGCTCGCGCCGAAGCCAGATCGCGGCCAAACGGCTTTTCCAGAATGACGCGGGCGTTCCTGGCACAACCGGACTCGGATAGCCCTTTTGCCACGGTTTCAAACTCGCTCGGCGGGATGGCGAGGTAGTGCAAAGGCCTCTCAGCATTGCCCAGGGCCTTACGTATCCGAGTGTAGGTGGCCTCGTCCCGGTAATCGCCAGAGACGTACTGGAGCCGTGAAGAGAACTTCGCAAATGACTCGGGGTCCAGGCCGCCGTACTTTTCGAGACTCTCGCGGGCGCGCTGTTGAAGCAGATCCGAAGTCCAATCACGTTTCGCGACCCCGATGATGGGCATGTCGAGGCGGCCTCTCCGGATCATTGCCTGGAGGGCGGGAAAGATCTTCTTGTAAGCGAGATCGCCTGTGGCGCCGAAGAAGACAAATGCGTCGGACCGTGAAGCGGCCACCTTCAACCTCCTCTTTCTCCCTTCAATCTTTTCATCCGTGGGATCAGAACTCCCAGGAACTCCCTGCCATTGGCCAATCGATCATCCTTCCCAATCGTTCCCTAAACCCTCTCAGATCAATTCCTTCACCTTTTTCACAATGGCGTCCTGAGAAATCTCCTCATAGTCAAGGAGTTGCCGCGGATTCCCACTCTTTGGTTTTTTCTTGACCGCTAACGAGTGAATAGGAACCAGAGAAGCAGCCAGAGCAGTCTTAACCGCCTCCCCGAGCCCTCCTTCCGGATAATGATCCTCGACGGTAACGACTGACTTGGTTTCCCTCACTGCCTGGCGAAGCCCTTCTTCATCAATGGGTTTGATGCTGTAGAGATCGATCACCCGGATGAGGATCCCTTCTTTTTGCAGGGCCTCATAAGCCTCAAGGGCTTCATGGAGCGTAACTCCTGCTCCGATCACTGTGACCACATCCTTGTCACTTCTTCTTAGAACTTTACTTCCTCCGAGGGGGAACTCCTCTTCCGGACCATAGACGGCGGGAGTCTCTTTTCTCGTCGTACGGATGTAGACCAGGCCATCATGCCTGGCAGCTTCTTCAACCAATCTTTCGGTCGATATGGCATCAGAGGGATAGAGGACCACGCTGTTTAAAATGGCCCGAAACATCGCAATGTCTTCGAGCCCCATCTGGGAGGGCCCATCTTCCCCGATCGATACTCCGGCATGAGACCCGACGAATTTGATGTTAGAGTCCGAGTACTGGGCCATTCGAATTTGATCGAAAGCCCGGGTCAGAAAGGCTGCAAATGTGGAGACGAAAGGAATTTTCCCCCGGCGCGACAGGCCCAAGGCTGCTCCCACCATGTTCTGCTCGGCAATATACATCTCAAAAAAACGGTCCGGGTAAGCCTCTTTGAAAATTTCAGCATAAGTCGAGTTGCTCACCTCTCCGTCCAGACTAACGATATTCGGGAATTGGGGAAGGATCCTTGCCAGAGCATTTCCGTAGGCTTTTCTTGTCGCAACCGGCTTATCCCTCGGATAATCGATTCTTTTGAAGGGTTTTCTCGGAAGCTCTTCTTCGGGCCTGAGGTCGTCCGGAGGGAGGATTTCGCCTTGAACCGATTTGTCGATTTCACCCAATTCCTTGAGAGCCCGGTCATATTCTTCTTGACGGAGGGCCTTTCCATGCCAGCCATCCCTGTTTTCGAGGAAGGAGACCCCTTTCCCCTTAATTGTTTTGCCGATCAACATGACCGGCTGATCCGTTGCCCGGAGGGCTTCTTCGAAACCGGCAAGTATTTCAGAGATGGAATGGCCGTCCAAGACGATCGTCTTCCACCCAAAGGCTGAGATTCTCTTTTCGTAGGCCTCGAGGTTCCACCCGTACATGGTCTCCCCGCGCTGACCGAGCCGATTCGCGTCGAGAATCCCAATAAGATTATTCAATTTATAATGAGCCGCGATCTGGATTGATTCCCACTGGGAGCCCTCGGCCATTTCGCTGTCTCCAAGAAGGACATAGGTCCGATAGGGAAGTTTGTCCAGATATTTGGCATTGAGCGCCATTCCCACACCGATGGAAAGTCCTTGTCCCAGAGACCCGGTTGCCGCTTCAGCGTAAGGGAAAACAGGGGTAGGATGGCCTTCCAGGGGGCTACCGAATTTTCTGAAGGTTAGGAGTTCTTTTTCGCTCACCTCTCCTGCAGCAGCCCAGAGTGCATAGAAAAGAGGGGAGGCATGGCCTTTGGAGAAGATGAGCCGATCATTATTGGCGCACTTGGGATGGTCGACGTCGAAGCGGAAGATCCCGCCAAAAAGGAGGCATGTCATCAATTCAGTGGCTGACAGTGAAGAGGTTGGATGGCCTGAACCCGCCTCCGTACTCATGGCCAGAATGTAGTAGCGAATCAAGGTCGCCAGTTTCTCTAATTTCTCCATTCCTTTTTCGTTAACCATGATTTCCCTCTCCTTGAAATCAGTTCCACGCTGTTCTGGCATTTCCAACCCCTCTCGACCTTCAAAGGATCGAATATGACCTTTTGGTTCATTCACTCAGAAAGAGGCCCAATGATGCTAAGCTTTCTCGCATTAATTCAAAACCCGTATGGTGAATACCCCGGATTCCCATGCCCTGGGCCACTTCCACAAACATGAGCCTGTCCTCTATGTAAAGCACCTGTTCTAATGGAACCTGGGCGACGTCGAGAGCAATCCGATAAATGTCCGAATCGGGCTTGCGAAAATGAACAAAAGACGAAACAATAAAAAAGTCGACAAACTCTCCCAGTCCAAACTTCTGGATTCGATAGGCGGTTAGCTCCCGTCCTTCGTTGCTGACCACGGCCACCTTGAGGCCATAAGCCTTCTTGAGATTTCGAACCAAGTCTATCATCTGAGGGAAAGGCTGAGATTGGGCGAACATGAATGCCTTGAATTCCTCTCTTGTAAAAGGCCGTTCCTTATAAAACACCATTCGATTGAGGTACTCATCAAGGCTTAGTTTCCCAAGCTCATAGGTGTCGAATGTCAGATGATGGCGCTCGTCCATGTCGGCAGGATCAAGGCGAAAGGTTTCTGCAGCCCGCTTGCGCATGGAGCGGTCCCAGCCGTTGGTGAGCAGCACTCCGCCCACATCGAGAAATAGAGCTGTTGAGCGATTGGTCTTCATGTTGAACGCCATCCCGGAGTAATTCTCATCGGGTCAGGCCCAGCAGGAGACGATCAACTCCAATCCCCCGGCCACCCAACTGAGTACAGTTTATTTCGTAGGAAATGTTCCTTCCTCTTTCCCAGTTGAGAAGGGAGGAAACGGCGATGAGGGGAGCCCATTTCGCCGGCAATCAGTCTTGAATCTTAGCTTAAGAGGAGACGGCTGGAGAGTAAATGGGGTGAACCAGGTATTTCTGGCCAAGAAGGATTGTATTTTCCGTAAAAGGGAGTAAAATAAAAAAGATCGCGTAAGACTCTTCTAAGTTCCCAAGTTCAACCGAAATTGCTTAGTCGAGCAAGGGGCTAATTTCGATCCTCGACAACAGGTTTTTATTTGCGTGATGAAAAGGCAAAGGTGGTTGTCCCTATCCACCGTGAGGAAGAAAATGAAGATTAGAACGAAGTTCAGCATAACCGCCGTGGTCTCGATTGCCCTTGCCCTTCTGATTGGTCTCACGCTCTTTCTTACGTCACACCATGTTCAGAGATCGGTCATGGAAAATCGGTTGGTAGACGAAATCGCTGCGAAAATAGACGATCTCGACACGGCGACCTACGAGTATTCGTTCGGCTTACATGGAAACTCGGATGCCCACTGGCAGCAAAAGTATGATCTCCTGCAAGGACTGCTTTCAAAGGCAACTTTCAACGAGAAGGAGGAAATGGCTATTCTCACCAAGATTTCTGAGAACCATAAGGCCATGAGAATCCTTTTCGACCGGATCCGAACGAAAAAGGAGGGAATGAGGGCTTTATCCCAGATAAAAGGCAATCGACCTGACGAATCAAATTCAACCATTATTGAACAACTGATAGCGAAGATTGAAATAATGGTCAGCGATGCCTCGCTTCTGACTCAATCCAATAACGCAGCAATCGTTTCAGCCGTGAAAAGATCTTTCCTGTTATTGATCATTCCGGTTGCCCTGGTGATCGGTTTTGTCTCCTCGACTTCTCTCTTGATGAGAAGGAGCCTTACCCAGTCGTTGCGGGAGCTTGAGCAGGGGGCAGAAAGGATCGCTCAAGGGAAGTTGGATTATAAGATCGAAGTTGAAGGACAGGATGAAGCTGCCAAGTTGGCCAAGGCCTTCAATGAGATGACCAGCCGGCTGAGGGCTTCTTATTCAGCCCTCGAAGCCGAGATTGCCGAGAGAAAGCAGATGGAGGAAAGTTTGCGAAAAAAGACTCATGAGCTTGATGAGCGCGCCAAGGAATTAAGATGTCTTTATACGATTTCTGAGTTTTCCGAAAAAAAAAGGACGGAAGAAGAAATACTGAATAAGATTGTGGAGATGATTCCATCGGCATGGCAATATCCCGAAATAGCCTCTGCCCGAGTCACTCTCGGCGATAAAGAGTTTAGGACCAATAACTTCGAGGAAACATCTTGGAAACAGGCTGCCGAGATAACCTCACAGGGTCAAAAGATTGGATCGGTGGAGGTCCACTACTTGGAGGAAAGAAAAACGGAAGACGAAGGGCCCTTCCTGAAGGAAGAAAGGAATCTTCTCAATGCGATTGCCAAGGAGGTGGAAGGGATCGTTGAACGTAAGAGGGCGGAACAGAAGGTCCAAGCGGAATATGCCTTCCGTAAAGCAATCGAGAATTCAATCCTCTCGGGTATCGTGGCAGTGGATCTGGAAGGCCGACAGATCTATGTCAATCCGGCCTTCTGTAAAATGGTAGGATGGAGTGAAGAGGAACTGGTGGGAGCAAAGCCACCGTTCGTTTACGGGTCGCCCGAGGAAATCGAAAACATTTGCAGACATTTTCAGGAGACCCCAAGCAAAAGGGAATCTTCCAGGAATCTCGAGGTTCGTCTTCAACGTCGCAGCGGGGAGCGCTTTGATGCTTTGCTTCTGGATTCTCCCCTCAGGGACAGCCAGGGGAAGGTGATAGGCTGGGTAGCTTCCATTCGAGACATCACCGAACGAAAGCGGACAGAAAATGCCCTTAGAGAATCGGAAAAAGAAATCAGGAAACTCGCCTCCCAACTTCTGACAGCCCAGGAAGAAGAGAGGAAAAGGATTGCGGAAGAGCTCCACGATAGTATTGCGACGTCACTCAGTGGCATTAAATTCACCATCGAGAATATCTTGAATGGAATGAGAAAGACGACGTCAGTTCATGGATCGTTGAGCGCGCTGATCCCCAAGATACAACAAACCGTTGAGGAAGTCCGGAGGATCATGGTAAACCTACGCCCCGCTGTATTGGATCAGGTGGGGATTAAGGCAGCCATTGGTTGGTTGTGCCGCCAATTCGAAAAGACCTATTCTCACCTAGGTATTGAAAAGAGGATTGAAATAGAGGAGGAAGAAGTTTCTGATACCCTGAAGGTCGCGATCTTCAGGATTGTGCAAGAAGCTATGAACAATATTGGAAAACATAGCACCGGAAACCTTGTGCATCTCTGTCTTGGAAAGAACCAGAGCAAAGTGGAATTGTCGGTAAGGGACAATGGCGAAGGCTTCAGCCCGGATGAGATCTTTTCTGCCCGGGAAGATGGACGTGGACTGGGCCTTGTGAGCATGAGAGATCGCACCCGGCTTACGGGGGGATCCTTTGAGATTGAATCTGTCAAAGGAAAGGGAACCATTGTCCGCGCAGCATGGCCCTTGGAGAAATAATTCGCGAACTTAAAGGAGGATGCCATGAGCGGAACGTACCGGATTGTCATAGTCGAAGATTCCGCTTTCCTGAGGGAGGCCATAAAATCACTCCTTTCCAGGAATGTTGAATTTGATATGGTGGGGGAGGCGAAAGATGGGCCTGAGGCCATTCAGTGTGTTGAAAGATTAAAACCTCATTTGGTCTTGATAGACCTTTCAATGCCAAGGATGATGGGTTGGGACGCCATTCGAGAGATCAAGAGGCGATTCCCAGAGACAAAAGTCCTAACATTGACCGTCCATAAGGATGAGGATTTCGTCCTTGCAAGCCTTCGTGCGGGCGCAGACGGGTATGTTTTGAAAGATTCGACCGAGGCGGAAGTTGTCGAAGCCATCAAGAATGTTTTGAACGGCAGGAGCTACATTGATTCTGGAATTTCACAAAAGGTCATTGAGGGATACATTGAAAGCAGAGAAGCCTCAAAACGTCCTACCCCCTGGGATTCCCTCACCCCCCGCGAGAGGGAGATCGTGAAGCTGATTGGCGAGGGGTACAAATATATGGAAATTGCAGATTATCTCTGCATCAGTCCTGCCACTGTGGAAAAACACAGGACTAACATCGCAAGAAAATTGAACCTTCATAACACTGCAGCCCTCGTAACCCTCGCTTTTAAGAAAGGTCTGGTCGAAGGGCAAGAGGTTTTTGAAGAAAAGAAAGCCTGCCGACAAACGCCAAAGAGAAAAAGATAAAAGACATCGAATACTCTTTCACGGCGGCCCTCACCCCTCCATAAGGTCCATCCTTCCATCCCAATTCTGATCATCATAGCGAAGGCTGTCATGCATACGGAATAGCGAGCCTTAAAGAAGATTGGCAGCACCGGCCTCAAGGGGGAAAGAGCTACTGGAATACTGCCTCAATTGGAATTGCTGCCGGTTTGATGCTATCACTGGCCTAAAGAGCATGCGCTTGAGTCGAAGAGGTTTGCTTCCCTTACAAAACTGCCAAGAATCTTACGTGGATACAGAAAAGCTAAAAACAAGTTGAGGAACCAGACCACATAGACCAAAATACGGGACCTCTTATGAAGAAATACCGGGTTCACCGTATTTACATTCGGAAGCCTATAAGGATACGTTGGAGCCATGAGCCATAAGGAATTGCAATTCCAGGCGTTGGGTCGGAGGTTATAGTTACAGGACCCGGATAAGGAGGTAATTGTAATGGCCAGAAAAAAAACAAGAGGAGAACATATAGCAAAGGAAAACGCTCAGGCGAAAGGGGCTTCGTTTCAATTTTTGGCGCCCGATGCAAACGAGGTCTTTATAGCAGGGGGCTTCAATCATTGGGACAAGAGAGCGAGCCCCCTGGGAAAAGACAAGGATGGCATATGGAGAATCAGCCTGCCCTTGATGCCCGGGAGGTATGAATATCGGTTCGTGGCAGACGGGACGTGGGAGAATGATCCCTCTTGCTCCGATTGTGTGCCCAACGAATTCGGAAGTCTGAATTGCGTGAGGATCGTGGAGTAAAGTTAAAAGTTAAATGAAGGAGGTGCCCATGCGTGCTTTGAGTTTTGCCACTGATATTCTACCGTTATTTCGATCTTCTGACATCGAGTTCATGAAGTCCGCCGGGCTTGATCTATCCTCTTATGAGGAGGTGAAAAGGCGAGCTCAGGCTATCTACGCCCGGCTTTCTGCTAAAGAAATGCCCTGCGACGGGCCGTGGAGCGACGGCAACCTACAGAAATTCAAGGAATGGATGGGAAGCGGCATGGAGCCGTAAATTGGAGGATTGGTCTATTTTCACCTTTTCCGGGATGGCCTTCAGGAAGATATCCCTAATGCCGGAAGGCGTTGACGGAATCCATCAGTCATGGAACCCCACGGGTAAAACCCGCGGTACCCGGCGGAGGCGGATGGATTTGTGGTGAAGAAGAACGGTGGAAGAAATGGGAAAAAAAGAGAAGGGCCAATCATCAGAGGAATTAGAGGAGTCTAAGAGGGCGTTTTCTATCCTGACGATAGGCCACTCGACGCGGTCCCTGGAGGGTTTTATCAACCTCCTCGAAACCCACGGAGTTCGGACGATCATTGATGTAAGAACAGTGCCACGATCGCGTCACAATCCTCAGTTTAACCTCGACACCCTTCCTGACATCCTGAGCGCCAATGGGATTGGATACGAACATATGTCCGGTCTCGGGGGGCTTCGCCGTGCCCGGTCCGACTCGCCGAATATGGGCTGGCACAATTCCAGCTTCAGGGGATTTGCTGACTATATGCAGACGGAAGAATTTGAGAAGTACCTGGAAAAGTTGATCCGGCTTTCAAGGCGTAAAAGAATTTGTTTGATGTGTGCTGAGGCGGTTCCATGGCGGTGTCATAGATCACTCATTGCCGATGCATTGCAGGTGCGAGGTCTCTCGGTGGGACATATTATGAGCAGAGGTGAACCCCAACCCCATAAGCTCACTCTCTTTGCACGGATGGACGGAGCGCGAATCACTTATCCCGCGCAAATGGAATCAAATCGCCCCGTCTAATCGGTATCATCCTCCTGTAGGAAACCGGTCAAAATACAACCTCTTGTGAGAGAAAATACCGGGTTTACCTTATTCATCTACTGATCAAGGATTCTTAATATGAAATAGAAGTTAACCGAAAAGGAAATTATCCGTCTGGCATGATTTGCTGGCGAATCACATTCGGCACTTCAATCAACGGAAGGAGGTCGGCTATGTGTAATCGATTACGGGCAGACGATCAGCGAAGGTCGAGAGAGTTCTGTTTTTCCATGTGCGCGCATGCGAACGATTGCACCAACACCATAATCCCCATCATGAGGCGGTCAAACGTTGACAGGCTGGAGAGTGTTCCCTTGCGGCCTTTTTCCGGGCGGGCCCCTCGGCCGGCCCGTTACCGGGGCACCCTAATCATCGTGAGCGTAGCTCTCATGGTGTTGTCCTTCGTCTACGGCGTCTTTCCAACATGGGCCAGCGAGTCTACAAGCGAGCCGAAGCGACCAGCTTATCAGATCCGCCGGTTCGACGAGGACTGGTCCGGGCTGAAAGGCGTGAACCGAAGCCAGACAGGCGACTTCTGGGACCTTATCAAGTTCATCCCGGTCACTGAGGACTACAACGTGTGGCTTAGCCTGGGAGGGCAGGTCCGTGAGCGTTATGAGTACTACCACCAGTACTTCTTCGGGGCCTCGGCACCCGAAAAGTCTGACGGCTACCTCCTGTCCCGGTTTCGGCTAAGCGCCGACCTCCACATCACCCCTTACTTTCGCCTCTTCGCCGAGGGAAAGAGCTCCCTTTCGACGGAGAGGGAACTTCTTGGGGGCAGGAGTAATTCCTATGTCGATACGATCGACCTCCAGAACGGCTTCGGAGAGTTCATGCTTCCCCTCGGAAAGGAGACGAGCGTGATGCTTCGAGGCGGCCGGCAGGAATTATTGTTCGGTGCCCAGCGCCTCGTGGGGCCTTCGGACTGGGGGGGAAACGTGCGCCGTACCTTCGACGGAGGTTTAGGGGTCATCCGATATCGCGACTGGTCCATCACCCCGTTCTGGGCCGAGTTCGTTCCTGTAAAGAAGCACGACTTTAACGAGTCGACTTCGCGCAATAAGCTATACGGCGTGTATAGCACGGGTGGCCTTCACATTCTGCCCTTGAATGTTGACCTTTACTGGCTGGATGTGAATAACAAGACCGCCGCCTTCAACGGAACCAGCGGAAGGGAGCGCCGTCACACCCTTGGCGGACGGATTTGGGGAAAGATCGGCACCACAGGGCTTGACTTCGAGGTCGAGGGTGCCGGCCAGTTCGGCGAGATCGGCCATCAGGACATCGCGGCATGGATGCTCACCGCCATTCTCGGCTACAGCCCGCCGATTGCGAATCTATCGCCCCGGGTCTACGCGGAGTTTGACTACGCGAGTGGCGACAGCCACCCTGGCGGTGACGTCGGGACTTTCAACCAACTCTACCCGACGGGCCATTCCTTCCTCGGGTATATTGACTACATCGGCCGGCAGAACATCATCAGCCCCAGCGCCGGCCTCAGCCTGAACCCCATTCGCGGTCTTTCCATTTCTCTCCAGGAGTACTTCTTCTGGCGGGAATCGGACCGCGACGCCCTCTACAACAAATCCGGCGGAGTCATACGTCCGGGGACCACGACAACAGCTCGTTATGTGGGCTCAGAGACCGATCTTTACATCACTTACAACCTCGATCGCCACATCTTGGTCTACGGAGGGTATAGCCATTTCTTTCCCGGGGATTTCATTGACAAGACGGGACCGGACAAGGACAGCGATTTCCTCTATACGGCGATTCAGTATACTTTCTGAGAGATGGCAGAGAGTGCTCCTCTTCGTGCCGGGGAACATCTCATGAAACGGAAAGACAATTCTGCAGGGATACTGTTAGAAAGAACTTCTGATCCCAAGACGACGCAAAAGCTCTGTGAGGATACGCTCTTTTCCTGTGGAGAGCCGGGCGACGTAGCGATAAATTTTCATTCCGCTGAGCTCAACCGCATCGACGACCTGAATGACTGCGCTGGGAATTACCGATCCTTTCAGACCCTCGAGGGCGTCCTTACTGCCCACGAGCGCCACCAGATAGAGCGCCGTTTCAAGGGAGAAGCACTCAATCCATCGATTCGCGGGGCGGCACGTCCAAAAAAAGAGAAGGTGAAGAATGATGAGGAGGAGGCCTTTGAAGCAGCAGCATCCTTGACGGTGATCTCCGAAGGGCGGACCCTGATGATCGATACGGACGAAGGACGCGCCCTGGCATATGCGAAAGCCCTCCGCGATCACCGGTTATCCTGTACCCTGCTCATAACTGGAGGTCCATTGCCGAAGGCGCCCGCGTCCAGGTCTGGCCAAATCAAGGCTCTTCATGTCGATCGCGTATCCGTTACCGGCGCCTTCGGCGGATTTTCCGCAAAGGTGACCGCAGAAGGACGTGAAAAGCCTTTGGCCGAGTACCTGGATGACGCAGCCATTTTTGATCTCGTCCTCGACCTTCAGCCTTCTCCCTCTTTTGCAGGAGGCCGTCCGCCAATAGGATACTACTCGGTGGAGCCGGACTCTGCCGCTTTCAATGAAGCGATGACAGAATTGCCGGAGATGCGAGGTCAGTTTAAGAAGCCGCTGTTTGTTTCCTTCCGGAAGAGCCTTTGTTTCCATGGCCGATCCAGAACCCACGATTGCCGGAGATGCGTGGAGGTCTGTCCCGTCGGTGCAATCCAATCAGCGGACCGCAAGATCTCCGTCAACCATTCCCTCTGCCAGGGATGCGGTGGATGCTCCCTGATCTGCCCTGCGGAAGCCTTCAGGATGATGAAACCGTCTCAAGAAGAGTTGTTGAATTCCTTGCGTAGCATCCTTGAGACCCGACCCGTCGGCGTAGTTTCTCCAAAGAGCCTCGTTATCTTTGATTCC
This sequence comes from Thermodesulfobacteriota bacterium, assembly GCA_041947025.1. Lineage (GTDB taxonomy): Bacteria > Desulfobacterota > BSN033 > BSN033 > UBA1163 > CAVTZZ01. The sequence continues at coordinate 3,654 of JBHGBJ010000082.1, read as the reverse complement.
GCATTCGCTCCCAACCACCGGCCAACAGGAACGGATGAACCGAATCGAGGGCGCAGGATCTATTTCGAGGTGGGAGAAATTGCCCATGTCCGGCTTGAAGTACTCCTGTCCAGCCTCGTTTATGGTGCCGAGGAGGTTGTTGTTGAGTGCGGCTCCCAGAACCCGCCAGCCATCCGGGAGGCGGTAGAAGGGCAAGTGCGGTTGGTCCGCGCCATTTTGGAAGGACTCGGTTTGGAGAAGGAGAGGGTCCGTTTTCTTCTTGTGCCGGCCGAAGATGTGGAACCCCACGGGCAGAGCCCGTGGTACCACAATAGTCCGCCTTCGCCAAAAGACGGCTATTTGCTGCGCCAGGGCGCATGCACGGCGAGCGGCGAGACATCCGCCAAGGGGTCACGGGTTCCATCTCGCCGAAGCCCCTTTGCACCTTCCCCCACGGGTGAAACCCGTGGTTCCCGGCGGAGGCGGATGGACCTCGTCCAAGCAACTCCGGCGACGCAAACCAAGGATGCGCCGGGGCCGGCGCCGTTTTTTTCTCTCGATCGTGGCGGACGGTCGCTGGTCTATCGAACAGCACAGTATCTTCATAAGCAATCGGCTGTGCAGCAGGCATGGCTCCCCCTGCCAATGGGTTCTCCCTATGGCACCGTAGCCGTCAACTCCGAAGCTTGCACCCTCTGCATGGCCTGTGTCGCCGCCTGCCCTTCGGGAGCGCTGTCGTCAGGGGGCAACGGCCCCCGCCTCGTCTTTCAGGAATTCGGATGCCATCAATGCGGACTTTGCCGAGAAAAATGCCCTGAAAACGCCATCCAACTGATACCCAGGTTGTTCCTGGGAGGAACCACAGAGAGCAAATCAGTGCTTCGGGAAACAGAACCTTTCCGTTGTGTCGAGTGTGGCATCCCCTTCGCTCCACCGGCCATGATCAACCGGATGAGAGAGAAGCTTGCAGGACACTGGATGTACGGCAACGAGCAGCAATTGCGGAGACTGCAGATGTGCCGCACGTGCCGCACACGGGACGCCCTTTCTTCCGGGGAGAAAGGATCATGAAATCCATATCCAAGAAGATTGATCAGCCTGCGTGGTTTGCCTCTTACGCCAGGATTCGAACCGACAGCTACGTGATGTTAGCTTCCCTTCTGGGGCACCCACCCTCGGAAAACCTCGTGAAGGTCCTGAAGAACCTGCAATGGGATGAAGGGATTCCGGAGGGGCTCGATCGCAGCCTGAAGGCACTCCGCAAGGCCAGCCAGGATTATCCTCTTCGCACCCTGAAAGATGAATACGACAAGCTTTTCGTAGGTCTCGGGTGCGGCGAGCTCGTGCCGTACGCGTCGTGGTACAGGGAAAAGAGAATTCAGTCTTCGCCCTTGGCCTCTTTGCGGTCCGACCTCTTTCGCCTCGGGATCGTGAGACAGGCAGAGAGCCACGAATCAGAAGATCACGCAGCGGCTCTGTGCGAATGCATGGCATTGATTTCCCAAAGGCCGAATGAAACGGAGCATACGACAGAAGCCAGATTCTTTCAGCAACACGTTGCACCCTGGATGACGACTTTCTTCAAAGACCTTGAGTCTGCAAAAAATGCCCGCTATTACCGGACAGTGGGCACATTCGGCCGTTGTCTTCTTGAATCGGAAGTCGAATATCTCAAATGCAATGGCATAACCCCCATCTAACCTCCCCTTATTTTAAGGGGAGGAATAACCCCATCTTAGGATTAAGAGGGGGAAAGGGGAGTTAATACCGGAGAAGGAGGGAGACAAGATGAACATCGGATCGATCATCGGGCGGAGACAGTTCCTGAAAAGTGCAACGATCTTTGGTGGGCTTGCCGCATTACTCGGCATCGTCCGGCCGGCGCCCGCTGGACCGAAAGCGCCCCAACGGCAGCCGGAAGATTCCAGCCAGGGCTACCGGCTCACGGAACACATAAAAAAGTATTACGAAACGGCAAGGCTGTAAGGCATGTAACTCTCCTCTTCCCCCTCGTGGGATAAGAGAGAAAGACAGAGGAGAGGCGCTCATAAGACAGACACCATGCGACGGGAGGTAAATTTCCATGAAACAATTTAATAAAGAGTGGCTTCAGCGGATATCCTCCGAACCTGTCTCTCCAAAAAATATCGACCGGCGCACATTTCTGATTCGAGGCGGCGTGGCGCTGGGAAGCGGGGCCCTTCTCGGATCGCTGCCTTTATCCTGCATGCGGCAGGCCACGACGGAGGAAAAAAGAAATTTCCCAAAACCGGGCGCGCAGACAGAATACCGGCGGACGGTCTGTACCCATTGCTCTGTCGGATGCGGCATCATCGCCGAACTTCAGAACGGGGTGTGGGTCGGCCAGGAACCGGACTACGAGTCACCTCTAAATCTGGGCGCCCACTGTGCCAAAGGGGCGTCGGCGAGAAGCCATGGTTTCGGACATAAGCGCGTGAAGTTCCCCATGAAACTGGTGGACGGCACCTGGACCCGTCTTTCCTGGGATCAGGCGATCAACGAGATTGGCGACAAGCTCATGAAGATTCGTCAGGAATCGGGGCCGGACGCGCTTTTCTTCTGCGGGTCCTCCAAGGCCAGCAACGAGGGGGCCTATCTCCAGGGGAAATTTGCCGCCTTCTGGGGCACGAACAACGTGGATAACCAGGCCCGCATCTGCCATTCCACCACCGTGGACGGTGTTGCGAACACCTGGGGTTACGGCGCCATGACCAATTCCTACAACGACATGAGAAATAGCAAGGCCATGCTGTTCCTTGGGAGCAATGCGGCCGAGGCCCACCCGGTGGCCATGCAGCACATTCTCCGCGCCAAGGAGGCAGGCTCCAAGATGATCGTCGTGGACCCGCGCTTCACCCGCACGGCTGCCCACGCCGACATTTACGGCCGGCTGCGGTCCGGCACCGATATCCCGTTTATCTATGGACTGCTCTGGCATGTCTTCAAGAATGGATGGGAGGATAAGGGGTATATCGCGCGGCGGGTTTATGCCATGGACGACATCCGCAAGGAAGTGGAAAAGTGGCCGCCGGAGGTCGTTGAAGACGTTACCGGCATGCCAAAAGAGAAAGTCTTTAAGATCGCCGAGACGATGGCGAAAAACCGGCCCAGTACGATCGTCTGGTGCATGGGTGTCACGCAGCATCATATGGCCAGCCATACGGTCCGGCTGTTTTGCATCTTCCAGCTCGCCCTGGGCAACATCGGGATATCGGGCGGCGGAGCCAATATCTTCCGCGGCCATGACAATGTCCAGGGCGCAACCGATGTGGGTCCCAACTGCCATACCCTTTCGTGCTATTACGGCCTGGCAGAAGGCTCCTGGAAGCATTGGTGCCGTGTCTGGGGCGTCGATTATGAGTGGATCAAGTCACGGTTCGATATGAGCCGGCAATACGATGCGGGCGGGGAGAAAATGGCTTACACCATGAACATTCCGGGCATTCCGGTTTCGCGCTGGATCGACGGCGTCCTGGAGGACAAGAAGAATCTCTCGCAGAGGGACAACATACGGGCCGTAATCTTCCAGGGGCACGCGGCGAACAGCCAGACCCGCGGGGTCGAGATGAAAAAGGCCCTGGAAAAGCTCGACCTCCTTGTGATCTCGGATCCCTTTCCCACCCACATGTCCGTAATGAGCGACCGCAAGAACGA
>JBHGBJ010000081.1:0-16923 GCA_041947025.1 Thermodesulfobacteriota bacterium | reverse complement strand
CTTTTCACTTTTCACTTTTCACTTTTCACTTTTCACTCACTTTCCCACCCATATTTCCCTATCAATTTAACAAAGCGGCAGCCCCCCAGATCTTCTTTTCTTATTCCTTCCTTCGTCTTGGTCACCCTGATCAGGTCTTGGGCATAGGCATCTCCCACAGGAATCACCAGCCTCCCATCGACTGCTAACTGATCGAGCAAGGGTTGAGGAACATCAGGAGCTCCCGCTGCGACAAGAATCGCATCAAAAGGAGCTTCTTCCATCCATCCATGAGTCCCATCGGAGATCTTGATTTCGACGTTGAAATATCCCAACTCGTAGAGCAGCTGTCTTGCCCTTATGGCTAAGGATCGAATCCTTTCAATGGAGAATACTTTTTCGGCCACTTCGGCCAATATGGCAGACTGATACCCGGAGCCTGCTCCGATCTCCAGGACTTTATCTTTTTCTTTTAGCTGCAGCGTTTCGGTCATCAGCGCGACCATATAGGGCTGAGAAATGGTCTGCTTTTCCCCGATGGGCAAGGGATGATCAGTGTAGGCCTGACTCTGGAGGGCCTCTTCGACAAAAAGGTGGCGCGGAACTTTTTTCATGGCTGTAATCACCCGGGGGTCTCTGATTCCCCTCGAGATGATTTGCTCCTCCACCATTCTCAGTCTTGCCTTGGGTAAATCGATCATTTTCCAAACCGAATACAGTCACTGAGTTATTGGTTATTAGGTCATCGAATAACTTAATAACTGAATAACCCAATAATCAAAATGTGCTTTGGCAGGTGGAATTTCTATTCGTCTTTCTCTGCTTCTTTCTTCAATTCATCCAGAATATTGATTGCCTCCAGGGGGGTCAACCGATCAATCTTCAGATCCCTTAACTCAGAGCGGATGGGATCGGGTTGACCAAAGAGCGAGAGTTGCGGGGAGGTCTTAGGATTCGAGACCCCTTTTTTTGTCGTTGCGATCTTTGGCATCCCCATCGCATCCAGCTCGCCTTTTTCCAGATTGGAAAGCACCTCTTTGGCTCGATCGATCACTTTCTCCGGCAATCCTGCCAGCTTCGCCACCTGAATACCGTAACTTCGGTTAGCGCTTCCTTCCACAATCTTTCTAAGAAAGATGATCTCTCCGCTCCATTCCTTCACCGCCATATTATAATTTTTGACCCGATCCTTGGTGAGGACGAGATCGGTCAATTCATGATAGTGTGTGGCAAAAAGGGTCTTCGGTCTAAATGAAGAATGGTCGTGGAGATATTCCGCTACCGCCCAGGCGATGCTTAACCCATCAAAGGTGCTGGTTCCCCTCCCGATCTCGTCCAGAATGACAAGGCTCTTTGAGGTCGCCTGGCTTAGTATCCGGGCCGTTTCCATCATCTCCACCATAAATGTGCTTTGCCCCCTCATGATATTGTCCAAAGCACCGATACGGGTGAAGATACGATCCACAACCCCAACCTTCGCTTCCGCTGCCGGGACAAAACTTCCCATCTGGGCCATCAGAATGATCAGGGCCACCTGCCTCAAATAGGTTGACTTCCCCGCCATATTGGGTCCGGTAATGATCAAAACTTGGCGCTCTTGATGATCCAGATGAGTATCGTTGGGGACGAATCTTTCGGAAAGTCCCATTCTTTCCAGAACGGGATGCCTCCCGTCACGGATGATCATCTCCTCCCCATCATCCACCATGGGCCGGACATAACCATAACGATCCGCGATTTCTGACATGGAGCATAAGACATCAATGGTCGCAATGGCGGAGGCCGCTCTTTGCAGCCGGGGGGTTTGTTCGGAGACTCTTATCCGAATATCCTCGAAGAGCCTGTATTCCAATTGGCAAATCGCTTCTTCAGCGCCCAACACCTTGGTTTCAAATTCCTTGAGCTCCGGTGTGATGAACCGTTCGGCGTTGACCAGAGTCTGTTTTCTGATGTAATGATCCGGGACCATGCGAAGATTACTCTTGGTGACTTCAATATAATACCCGAAGACCTGGTTATACCGAACCTTTAAGGAGGAAATCCCCGTCTTCTTCCTCTCTTCTGCCTCCAAGCGCAGGATCCATCCTTTCCCTTCCTTTCCGATCTCTCTTAAACCGTCTAATTCTTTGTCATACAGGGGCTTGATGATCCCCCCTTCTTTAACGGTCAAGGGTGGATGGTCGACGATGGAGGATTCAAGAAGTTGAAGAAGATCATCAAAATCCTCAATAGGGTTAGCAGCCTCCGTCACGATCGGACTGATCAATGGTTGTACGGCTCTTTTCAGAGGAGCCAAGTTCTTCAGCGAATTTTTTAACCCGACCAAATCTCTCGCATTGGCGTGTCCGAGAAAGATCCTTGAAGTCAATCTTTCGATATCCTGGATTCCACCCAAGAGACCCCGGATCTCCTCTCTTTCGATCTTTTTCTCCTTCAGCTCGGAGACGCCTTCTAAGCGGCGCTCAATCTCTCTCGTGTCCATGAGAGGGTAATTCAACCACTCTTTCAGTTTACGGCTCCCCATCGCCGTCACCGTCTCATCGAGCACCCAGAAGAGGGAACCTTTCTGGCCTCTTTCAAAGAGCGACTGGGTGAGTTCCAAATTTCTGCGGGTCACCTCATCGATGACCATGAAATCTTGAACCTGATAAAGAGAGAGAGCACGAATGTGAGAGAGAAGCTTCTTCTGATTCTCCTCCGCGTAACGAAGGACCATCTCCGCTGCGAGGACTGCCAAAGGGGCTCTTTGGAGGGTCTCCTCGCCCTGAATCCGCTTGAGAGTACGGACGGAATCGAAGGATGAATCCTCTAAGATATTGATCAACTGATTTTCAAAAGCCTTCTTAAATTTTCCGAGGAGGGGATGCTCCTGAAATTTTTTGAGCGATAAAACCTCTTTGGGTTCATTCCGAAGGGCCTCATTGAGGAATGTGTCAAATCCCGAAATTTGACAGGCTTTCAAGTCGCCCGTAGAAATATCAAGAAAGGCGAGGCCGAAGACTTCTCCCTCCGCACAGAATCCCATCAGGTAATTATTTTCACCACTTCCCAGTTGGATCGAATCGGCTGCCAGTCCGGGCGTGAATACCCTGACCACATCCCTCTTAACAATTCCCTTGGCGAGCTTCGGGTCTTCGATCTGGTCGCAGAGGGCAACCTTATACCCTTTCTGCAATAATTTGGAGACATAGGTCTCGGCGGCGAAATGAGGGACCCCACACAGAGGCACGCTATCCTTCTGGCCCTTGTTCCTCGATGTCAAGGCAATGTCCAACTCTTTTGAGCCGACCTCGGCATCTTCGAAGAACATTTCATAAAAATCTCCCATCCGGAAGAAGAGTATGGAATCAGGGTATTGGCTCTTGATCTGAAGATACTGCTTGATCATCGGGGTGATCGGTTTGGTGGCCATTTGAAGAGTAATTTAACAGAATCCGGTGGGGATGTAAAATGGAAAGACGTAGACCGTAGGGAACACATATATGCGTTCCCTCCTTTTACGGGAAAAGTGGTACGACGTCGAGGCCCATGGTTTCTGGAAGTCCCAGCATGATGTTCATGTTTTGAACGGCCTCGCCGGAGGCTCCTTTGACCAGATTGTCAATCGCAGTCACGACGACGCCTCGGCCGTCCGATTCATTAACCACCATGCCGATATCGCAGAAGTTGGAGCCTCTGACATCTTTCGTGTTGGGAACTTCCCCTTTGGGATAGATGCGAACAAAGGGCTCGCTTCGATACCGTTCTTGATAAACGTCCAGGAGATCCTCTGCCTTCACTTTCCCCCTGAAATGGACATAGAGGGTTGTCAAAATTCCTCGGTCCATCGGAATCAGATGGGGGACGAAGGTCACCGAGATCTTCTTCTTTGCCAGTTGAGTCAATTCTTGCTCGATCTCAGGGAGGTGTCTGTGTTTAAAGATATTATAGGCTTTCACTCCTTCATTCACTTCACAGAAGAGCGACCCGAGAACCACGTCTCTTCCGGCGCCGCTCACCCCGGATTTGGAGTCGATCACAATGTTTTCGTCCAGGATCAATCCATTCTTCATGAGCGGAATCAAGCCGATCAATGCCCCTGTTGGATAACATCCCGGGTTCCCGACAATCTTCGCCTTCTTAATCTCTTCCCGATGGAGTTCCGGCAGCCCATAGATCGATTCCGGAAGCAACTCTGCGCTGGTATGCCTTTGATACCAGCGCTCATACAGAGCGGCGTCCTGAAACCTGAAGTCTGCACTGAGGTCAACCACTCTTTTGCCCTTCTTATAAAAGAGCGGAACGGTCTCCATGGCGGTTTTATGAGGGACGGCTGTAAAGATGAAATCTGTCTTTTCACAGATTTGATCGACACTCAGTTCCTCACACTTTGTCCGGAGTCTTTGTGTCAGGGATGGGAATGCCTGGTCAATCGGAACGCCCGCATACTTTTGTGAGGTGAGCGCCGCCACCTCCACCTCAGGGTGATGCAGGAGAAGACGGATCAATTCAACCCCCGTATACCCCGTTGCACCAATGATCCCTACTCTTGTCTTCATCTTTCACCCCTCAGTATCATCTTGTTTATTTCGTTTGTCTCGTTTCTTTGGTTTCTTTAGTTGTTTCGTGAACAAGAGAAACCAGATAAACAATAAAAACCAAATAAACTAAAAAGGGGAGGTACCATGACCTCCCCTTTCAGGCTGAATCATTAATGGCCATGGAATTATCGTTTAGAGTATTGAGGCCTGCGTCTGGCTCCTCTTCTCCCATATTTCTTGCGCTCTTTGACTCTTGAATCCCTTGTCAAAAACCCGGCTTTTTTCAAGGCATCCTTGAAGCTCGCATTGTATTGAAGGAGGGCTTTGGAGATTCCGTGGCGGATGGCAATCGACTGCCCTGAAATGCCCCCTCCCATCACATTGATGTCTGCATCGAATTGATTTCGGGTGCCGGTGAGATCGAGGGGCTGAAGGGCCACCATCTCACAGGTTTCTCTCCCAAAGTATTCCTTGATCCCTCTCTCATTGACGAGAAGCTTTCCCTCACCGGGTTTGAGCCGCACCCTCGCAATGGATGTCTTTCTTTTGCCGGTGGCATAAATAGGTTCTGTCACTCTTCTCCTCCCTTAAATGGCAAGTGAAACGGGTTTCTGGGCCTCATGGGGATGATCCGTCCCTGCGTAGATCTTCAATTTTCGCAGCATCTGTCGGCCCAAATTGTTTTTAGGAAGCATTCCTTTCACGGCTATTCTTAAGATCTCCGTCGGTTTCTTCGCCATGAGCTTTTCGGCACTGATCGCCCTAAAGCCACCCGGATAACCGGTGTGATGATAATACATCTTATCTTTCATCTTCTTACCGGTCAAAATCACCTTCTCCGCATTGACGACGATGACAAAATCCCCGGTATCCACATAGGGTGTAAAGGAAGGTTTATTCTTTCCTCTCAATACCTTTGCCAGTTCTGTAGCCAATCGTCCCAGAACCTTCCCCTCTGCGTTCACGAGGTACCATTGGTGCTCTGTTTCTTCTTTCTTGGCTTGATACGTCTTCATCCGTTCACCTTAAAATTATAGATTAATATATGATACAACCCGTGTCAACCATCCTGCCGTTATCTTCTTTTACGCCTTGAAATATGCTGCTCCCAGAACAAGACGACCGGGCTCGCAATATAGACGGTCGAATACGTTCCGGTAATCAGGCCGATGATCATCGCAAAGGCAAAGTCATGAATGACCGGCCCCCCGAAGAAGAAGAGGATCACCACCACCATCATGACGGTCCCCGAAGTCAGGATCGTCCTTCCAAGGGTTTCGTTGATGCTCACGTTGAAAATCGTTTCAAGGTTCTCCTTCCTCATCTTCTTGATGTTCTCTCTGACCCGATCAAAAATGACAATCGTGTCATTGATCGAGAACCCGATGATCGTCAGAACGACTGCCATTACATTTAAGGAATATTCGATCTGGCCGAGAGAAATCGCCCCATAAACCACAATGACGTCATGAAAGAGGGCGATAATACCGCCAAGGCCAAAGGCCACGTCACGAAATCGCCAAGCCACATAGATCAATATGGCTAAACAGGAAAGCCCCACGGCCCAGAGCGCCTTCGTTTTCAAGTCCTTGCCGACCTTAGGCCCCACCACTTCCACCCTTCGAATATCCAAGCCCTTGCCCTTAAATTGTTCTTGCAGGGACGCCTGGATCGTTTTCGAAAAGGCCTCAAAATCTTCAGATCCTTTGTCGATGCGAATCAGGAATTCGTTCTCTCCCCCGAAGGCCTGAACCATTGATTCTCTGGCATCCGACGCGTCTAACGCACTCCGCACTTCAGAGATGTCTACAGTCTTTGAGAATCGGATCTGCATCAGTATCCCGCCTGCAAAATCGACTCCGTACCTGAGCCCCCCAAGGAAAAAGATAGAGACGAGGCAAAGAAGAATCACTGAGGCCGAAATCCAGAGGGTAAACTTCTTCTTCCCGATAAAGTCGTAATGGGTATCCGGTCGGATCAATTCCATAACAGAGCTTTCCCCTCGATCAAATACTGAGCTTCTTGACTCCCGGTCTAAGAGTGATGAAATCGAAGACGACCCTGGTGATATAAACTGCGGTGAAAATATTGGCCAAGATTCCAATACAGAGTGTGACTGCAAATCCTTTCACCGGACCCGTCCCGAACTGATAGAGGAGGACTCCTGCAATCAAGGTCGTCAGATTCGAGTCGATAATCGTGACAAAGGCCCGATGGTACCCTTGATCAATGGCTGCTCGAACCGTCTTTCCCCACCTCAACTCTTCTTTGATCCTCTCGTGAATCAGAACATTTGCGTCCACCGCCATCCCGATGGAGAGGACCAAGCCCGCAATGCCCGGAAGGGTGAGGACCGCCCGGAAAATAGCAAGAGTGGCCAGCGTCAAGATCACGTTAAGAACCAGTGCCAAATCCGCGACCATCCCTGAAACCCGGTAGTAAAAGATCATGAATAGAGCAACCATGACCGAGCTGATGATTATGGAGATCATCCCCTTGTGGATGGAGTCTTGCCCAAGGGATGGGCCTACGGTTCTCTCCTCAATGATCTTCACGGGGGCGGGCAAGGCGCCTGCCCTGAGGACGATGGCCAGTTCACTGGCTTCGTCCGTCGTGAAACGGCCGGTGATTTGAGCTCTCCCTCCGGCAATCCTTTCCTGAATGACAGGAGCGGAATAAACATTATCGTCTAAAATGATGGCCAACCTCTTCTTCACGTTGGCCCCGGTGATCTGCTCGAATAATTTCGCCCCGATATCATCGAACTCCATGGCAATGTAGGGTTCGTGGAATTGGGAATCGAGTGCCACCCGGGCATCCTTCAAAACCTCTCCGGTCATCAACGTCTTTTCCTTCAACAGATAAGGCCTCTTGATCACCCCTCCTGTTTTAGGGTCCACAGACCGCTCATAGAGAATGATATCCCCTTCCGGAATATTTCCTTTCAGTGCCTCTTCGATGTCATGTTCTTCATCGACCAGCTTGAATTCCAATAAGGCTGTTCTGCCGATCAGGCTTTTTGCCCTTTCGGGGTCTTTGACTCCAGGAAGTTGAATGAGAATACGATCCGTGCCCTGGAGCGTGATCTCCGGCTCGGAGACTCCAAATTGGTCAATGCGGTTCCGGATGGTTTCTAAGGCCTGGTCAACGGCATTCTTCTTTATCTGATCCGCCTGCCTGCTATCCAGAACCAGGACCACTCTCCATATCCCCTTGTCCACGGCTGAAGAAGAAAGCTCTTGCATCATCCCGTAACGCTGGCTCAGGAGGGGCTCCCATCTCTCTTTCTCTCCGGAAACCTCTAAGACGATCTGATCGCTCTTTTCCCTTTCCAGCTTTCCGACCGGAACTCCCTTTTCCTTCAAGTCGTCCCTCAGATTGTTCTTGATCCTTTCCACATAGCTTTCGACAGCCTTCTCAGCCTCCACTTCGAGGATAAGGTGCATCCCTCCCTGTAAATCGAGACCGAGATGAATCTTCTCTGATGGGATCACCTTCGTGAACCACGATGGTAGCTCAGAGGTCGCTGTTGGCAAAAGCAGGAGAATGGCAAACAGGCTGATCGCCGTATAGAGGGTCATTCTCCATTTTAGACCTCTTAACATAAGCGGGACCTCTCTTTTTGCTATGTCTGATCAAAACAGGCTGACAAAATGAAACCAAGGGCGTTTTGAGCCCTTGGTAACATCTAACATAGCCTATCTAAAGGGATTTTGCAAGGGAAATTTATGGAGCCCTACGGACAAGCCCGTGGTCCCCAACAGACGCCATATGGGGCGACATCCCGACCACACGCTGGCGCACTCAACCACGGCCAAGGCCGGGGTTTTCTGCTCGTCGGGATAGAAATGCCCAAGGATGAAATCCTTGGGCATTTGAGAAAGCTGCCCTTCCCGGCAGAACCCTACTTGACATCACTCCATTTGCCGTATTTTTCCCTTAAAATCCGATGGAGGATCTTCCCGGTCGGGGTCATGGGCATTTCTTCATCTTTGATGAAGTCGACCGATTTCGGAATCTTGTATCCTGCAATCTTCCCTCTGCAATGTTCGATCAGCTCCTTCTCGGTCACCTTTTTACCTTGCTGAAGGGTCACCACAGCCTTGATCGCCTCTCCCCATTTTTCATGGGGAATGCCGATCACCGCCACGTATTTCACCGCAGGATGGGACCCCAGGATATTTTCAACCTCTGAAGGAAAGACATTCTCACCGCCGGTAATGATCATGTTGGCCTTCCGATCGACAAGAGTAAAATATCCATCCTCATCCTGAAAGGCCATATCCCCTGCCGAGAACCATTCGCCCTTAAAAGCTGTTTTTGTCCTTTCGGGGTCCTTCCAGTACTCCTTAAAAATGTGAGGGGTTCTCGAATAAAGCTCTCCCACTTGCCCTCTCGGCACTTCGGTCCCGTTCTCGTCCAAAATCTTGATCCGGTCTGTTCCCCAGATCTCCCTTCCGATCGAGCCCAATTTCTTAAACTGCTCTTCGGGCCTGAGCAGTGTAACCAACCCCGCTTCTGTTGAGCCATAGGCCTCCCAGAGTTCGGCGTTCTTGAAATAATCCATGATGGCCATCTTGGTATCTTTCCGAGCGGGTGCAGAAGAAATCAGAAGCTGCCGCATGGAGCTGACATTGATGCTCCTTTTCACCTCATCCGGAAGAGAAAGCATCATAATGTAATGGGTAGGAACAAGAGAGGTAAAAGTAATCTTCTCCTTTTCGATGGTCTTGAGCAGATCCAGGGGATCGAAACTGATCATATTGTAGACAAAAACCCTTGCACTGACATAGGTGTAAGTAAAGGAATAGAAGATCGAGTTGATGTGGCACATGGGCATCACAAGCATCACGCAATCGTCCGGCCTGAGGCCCATGTTGATCGCATTTAAGATGTATTGGGAGAGGTTGTTCTCGTGGGTCCTGACAACACCTTTGGGTTTGCCCGTCGTTCCGGAGGTGTACATGATATTCCACATATCATCGGCATCGACGATCACATCCGGTTCCTGAGGAGAAGCTTTTGCAAGAAGAGATTCGTAGGATTGATAACCCTCCGGTGTCTTATCATCTCCCCAATAAACAAAGTTTTCCGGTGGAATATGAGGAAGTTTACCCCGAATGGAATTGACGATCGGAACAAACTCCTTCGCGACAAAAAACGCCTTACATTCGGAATGGTTGACGACATATTCGATCTCGGGAGCCGCAAGCCGGAACATGATCGGAACGATCACCTGCCCTCCCTTTGCAGAACCCGCATAAATCTCCAGCCACTCTACGCAATTGTAAGCTAATATGGCAAACCGATCCCCTTTTTTCACCCCTAATTTGGCCAGGCCGTTCGCCAAACGACAGCTCCTGTCATTCCACTCCTTGAATGTCATCTTCCTCAATTTATCCGCAGCCCCCTGTTTATCAGGATTCTGCATAGCCATCATCTTTAGAATCGTCCCTGCTGTCATCCATTTACTGATCGTCATAGAATCTCCTCCTTCTTTATTGATATTGTGATTTTTTTTACTTTCTTATCACTCCATAGCCATTTTGTCAAGGGATCGTGCACACCCATACACGTCTTAAGCTTGTTGTTTCGAGCGATCGGCTAAAACAGTGACCGAAGAGGTGAAGATGTGGAGGAGTTTTGAATGGGGAATATAGATGAGCCAGATCAGGCTTGGGACCACATGGAAGTACCAGAGAAAATCGGCATTGATCCTTAGATTCTTTAAGAAAAGGGACAAAAAATACCCTCCGAAAGAAAGCCAGTTATTAGCGCTCGCCGGTGTGAAATTGGCCAGATAGACCCGGGACGCTACCACTTCTTGGTGGGCAATCCGGTACCCCTCAATGAAGAAACCCGATAACTCGAGGAAAAGGATGAAAACAAGCGTCGTAATGTCTTCCTCTTCTGTCTTCAACTGATCCGGACGCAGGATGAAACGGCGGATGATCGCCAACATACACCCCACCAGGATCAGGAAGCTGAAGAACTCAAGGAAAAAGTCTAAAAAAGGCCGGACCGATCCGGTTTCAAAGGCATGAGCAAAAGAGAGAGCTGGAATGGTTTTGCTCCATTCTACGAGGTATCCTGTGCTGAGCCCTTTGATCATGTCAACGGTAAACGTCGCAATAAAACCGAAGACCAGAAGGGTATGGGCAAGCCAGCGATAGGAGGATTGGCCAAAGAGTTTCTTGTGAAAGATGATGTCCCGGATAAGAACCTTAACATACCAACCAGGCCTCGCCCAGAAACCCTTCCAGCCCCTTTGCATGAGAATGGTCAGCTTCCTGAATGGCTGGGCACCCTCTGCCCCTTTTATTGTCCCCTGCAAATAAAGGCTGATGCGGAAACACATGCCCCAGAGGAATAGGACGAGGGAAGGGATGAACATCGCGTAGAAGATGAAGTGCTTATCCATAGATGGGGCAGGCTTTCTTACTCTTTCGTCTTCTTAATGCGCACAATCTCGGATTTTATAAATTCTTCCACGCTCTTGCCCTGCATCAAATTCTTAAGCTCTTCCTGAAGATTGGATGGGGTCACTCTAAACATCCATCCTTTCTCGTAGGGGCTCTCATTGATCAATTCGGGAGAATCCTCCAGCGCCTCATTAAAGGCTTCCACTTTGCCAGAGACCGGAGCATAAATCCTTCCCACCCATTTACCAGACTCCATGGAGCCACAGGGTTTCCCCTGCTCAACCGCCTTACCCGTTGAAGGCAATTCCACGTAAACGACCTGGCCCGCCAATTTTTGGGCAAAATCGGTCGTTCCAACAATCACTTTGTTTCCCTCGACCTTGGCCCAGAAATGCTCCTTGTGATAATAGAGATCGTCCGGCAATAAGTAACCTTCAATTTCCATCTAAAATCATCCCCCTTTCTTTTGTTTGATTGGCTATATACTACAAAAAAAATCCAATAACAAGTTTTTTTTATAAGAATATGTCACTCGGGGCTTTTACCCTGCCCTGCCCTGAACCTAATAGGGTACAGGGCGGGCAGGGTAACACTCACGTCATGGAAAATTCTTTTTTGAGAAAGAAATAGTTGAATGAGGGAATAGAAATCATTTACAATTAGTTCGAATTTTAAAAAAATAAGCCCATCGGAGATGACAGAAAGGAGCGGAAATGGATTACATCAAAGAATTGGTCGAAATCGTAGGAGAGAAGAACGTCAAGACGGATCAGATCGAACGGCTCTGCCATTCCAGAGATATGTCAGTCCATCAGGGGATCCCCGATGCTATCGTTTTTGCGAAGACAACCGAAGAAGTCTCAAGAATTCTTAAGCTGGCCTATGACAAGAACATCAAGGTCATCCCCCGGGGCTCCGGAACAAGCACGGTCGGAGCTGTCCTCGCTTGCTTTGGGGGCGTCATCGTCGATGTGAGCCGGATGAATAAGATCAAAGAGATCAACCGCAAGGACGGTTATGCGATCGTGGAGCCTGGCGTGATCTGTCAGGTGTTGAATAATGCCCTCGCTCCGACACACTTCTTTCCACCTGATCCCGGCAGCGCCACGATCGCCTCCATCGGAGGCATGGTTTCAACCAATGCAAGCGGCAACCGGGCCATCAAGTACGGCGGGACCAAAGACTATATCCTGGGACTGGAGGTCGTCCTTTCGGACGGAAGGGTGATGAAAACGGGTTCCATCGTCCCGAAAACCTCTTCCGGATATGATCTCTCCCATCTCTTCTGCCGGGCAGAAGGAACCCTGGGAGTGATCACAGAGGTCACGGTAAAAATCCTGCCCGTGCCCGAATATATTGCCTATGCTCAGGCCTGGTTTCCCTCGGTCGAAGATGCGGGCAAGGCTGCGGAAGGCATCATCACCTCCGGAATCCCCCTCTCCTCATGCGAGATTCTGGATCGACTTTCGATTGATGTGGTCAACAAGGCCATGGGGCTTAATATCCCGGACAACGTCGAATGCATCCTCTTCATCGAGATTGATGGAAACCGACAGGCGGTGAAAGAGAACATTGAGAGGATTAACAAGATATCAAAGGATTGCCATGGCCTCGGCAATCAGTGGGATGACGATCCGGCAAGGCGATTGAAGATGTGGGCAGGCCGGCAGGGACTCGTCCCTTCTCTCTCCAAGGTGAGAAGGGGAGCAAAGCAGATCCCCTTTGTGGAGGACTTCGGTGTCCCCATGTCCAAAATTCCCGAAACGATCCGTGAACTTCAAAAGATCCGTGATAAGCATGATTTTCCCATCCCCATTTTTGGTCATATTGGTGACGGCAACCTTCATGCCGGTCTGATCATTGAGGCTCGGAGCAAGGAAGAATGGGCGAAAGTGAAACTGATCGCCCAGGATTTGATCGATCTCGCCCTGAAATTTAATGGGACCTTGACTGCCGAGCACGGCATCGGTGTTGCCAAGGCCTCTTATATTCATAAGGAACTGGGCCTGAGCCATGAGGTGATGAAGACGATCAAGAAGGCCCTGGATCCGAAAAACATTCTCAACCCCGGCAAGATGGGGTTTGACGACAGGGAAAAATCGATCTATGACTTCTTCACCTACAAAGAATTTATTGAGACTCCGGAAAAGATCAAGAGTTTTGGTCCAGAAGTGGATAACGAGGTCTTTGCCTGTATCAATTGTGGCTTTTGCCGTGCCGGCTGTACGGTTTACGCCAGGACGGGATTGGAATCGGAAAACGCCCGGGGACGGGTGATCCAGGCTTACTATTTGATGAAGGGAATTCTACAACCATCCAAAGAGGTCGCGGATAAGTTCTTCCTCTGCACCACCTGTCTCAACTGCAAGGCGGTCTGCCCTGCAGGGGTCGTTGTCTCAGAAATTGTGGAAGCGGGACGACGCCGGCTGGTCGAAGCCGGGTTTCTCCCGGACATTCACAAAACACTGATGGAAAATCTCAAGGCTACCGGAAATCCCTTTGGAGAGCCGAAGGAGAAACGGACCGATGTTTTTCCCTCGACGTTCAAGGCGAAGAAAGGACCGGTGGATACCCTCTTCTTCCCCGGATGCGTCAGCTCGTACCAGGACATCCATATCGTGCCGAACCTGATGAAGATCCTGGACCAGTCAGGGATCTCCTACACGGCTTTGGGAAAAGACGAAAATTGTTGTGGGTACATCTCCTACCTGGTGGGAACCAAGGAGTTTACCGAGGCGGCTGAGAAGAATAAAGAAGCTTTTTCAAAGGTTCAGCCCAAACAGATCCTGACCACTTGCGCGGGTTGTTACAAGACTTTCAAAGAGCTTTATCCAAAACATGTCTCATTCAATATCCCCGTGGTTCACGCCTTCGAATTTGTGAGCAAGCTAATCGACGAAGGAAAGATCAGATTGAAGAACGGGAATCCGATGAAGGTAGCCTATCACGATCCTTGTGACTTAGGTCGTCACCTCAATATCTTCGAGCCTCCCAGGGATTTGCTTAAAAAGATCCCCGGTGTGACCCTGGTGGAATTCAAGAATAACCGGCTCCTCGCCAAATGCTGCGGTGGAGGAGGAGGTCTTAAGGCATTTAACACCGAGCTTTCAGGAGAGATCGCCTATCAGCGTATCTTGGAGGCTTTGGACGTCGGCGTGGATACCGTGGTATCCGCCTGCCCGGCCTGCAAGGCCAACCTCCAACTGGCTTCGGCAAGGCTTCGCAAGGAGAAAAAAGGACGGATCAAGGTCATGGATCTCACGGAGTTGGTCGCAGAAGCAATGGCGTAAACCCGTTTTTCTCGTTTTAGTCTTTTTGGTTGGAACCAGAGAAACTAAAGAAACCAGATAGACGAGAAAGACTATTTTGTGAAGTATTCTTTCCAGATCTCTTCGATCCGGTTGATCACCTCCCTGAATTCATAGAGGAAGGTCATCTCGCTGAGATAGTCGTCCAGAGAGATGGCCTCAGCCGTTTCCACAAAGCGCCGGCAGCTCTTTCTGAGGCTGGACTGGAGCTTATCACACCCGATGGTCTCGGCCCGGGCTTCAAGAGGCAAGCTCACATAGGCTGCTCCCATGCGATCATAAAATCTTCCGTGCAGGCACCGAATACATTTGACGTTCCGCATCTCAATGGCCCGGTCGATCTCTTCGTCCACTGCCTGACGGATCATCCTCTTGAGCAAGGGCGTCCTCTTTTCCGGGTCAAATGCCTTTGCCAGACGGCTGATCTCTTTCTTGGTATCCCGGATCGATTGGGACATTTCTTCGATCACAATATGAGGAGTGAAACCCCTCTCCAACCGGAGCAGTCTGACCTCCAGAAGGATCAGGGTCTTCATTCCCGCCTTGATTGCTTCTCCTAATTCTCTATCCCTTACGGACATAGAAATCTCTTATCAAAAAGAAAATGTTTTGTAAAGCTAAAAATCCATCTGGTGGCGAAAGACGTTTTTGTAATGTTCCAACTTCTTCTCCAACTCCGTAACCTTATACTTAAGCCCCATCTCCCGGGCCAGATGAATAGCTTCTGCCATGTTTTCCTTACATTCATTATAAGCTGCCGCCCGGCCGGATCGCGACGGCTCATCATAGAGGCTGCTGTAGGCTTCTTCTGCCTGACGAACAAAAGTTTCAAGCTGTTTCATACGATCCTCCACAGGCGACTGATCCGACCCCTCTGTTTTGTAAAAAGGCATGCTCGCCGATAAAGAAGGGATTTCCGTTGTCTCCGTTTGCTCAGGCTTCTGAAGATGCTGCTCAAAAATTACTGGTATCGTCTCAAAAAAGCTTCTGACGGAGTCGTCCTCGCCGTTAGCAAACTGCTTTCTAACCTTTCTGAACGGATAAACAGCATTCTTATCATCGAAGCATACGCACCATTCCCCTTCTTCATTTTGCCAGCGCCCTCCGAAGCATCGAACAATACACTCGCCCAAGAAGGAACCCAGAACATTGACCAGACCATCGATTGCATTCTGATTGATGTCGGAGCGGCTGCGCTGCCGCTCAATAAACGGTTGACGTGGTGATCCAGTTCATGTGCCACTGCTATGCCAACCACCAAATAAGTAAAAGGATAAAAGGCTTTCCAAAAAATGGGGGGTAAGAATCCTAGCAGATCGACCAAGTAGATCTCAATGGCTCCTTCCGCTTTTTTGTAGCAGGCAAAAGCATGATCATGTCTTTCTAATAACCGGACCTCATGAAGTCCTTCAAGAACCTCTGGCGAAAGATGTGATAAAATCCTGCGGACGATGTGGGCAACGTCAACCCCGACGTTTCTATAATTTTCAACGATCATAGGTCCCATTTAGTTATTCTTTACGGCTAACGCTGCGAGCTGAGCCGAGTCGGTTTAGCGCCGAGAATCGACGTACGGTCGATGACGGCGTTAGGCCGACGAGGCTCCAGCGACAGTTCGAAAGGCCGCCTTCTGCGGCCTGTAGGACTGGCGCTGGGGCGAAACCCAGCTCGCATCGTTCGCGGCGCGCCGAAGGCGTGCCGCGAACGATGAAGATCAGGCGCGGGCTAAGGCGATGGGGTAAGCTGCAGGCTATTCACCGTCGCCTGGATTGACTTGTTCGCCTTCGAATTTTCTTACTCAGTTCAGCGAATCCAATAGTCGGTACATCCTTTTCCGTCTCTTTGGCCTCTCTGAGGGAGCGAAGATCATCGTAATCCTCGAGTTGCTCTTGAACCTTAAGGAATTCTTCATATGGTAGGACGACATAGTCCTTCTTTCCGTTCTTCTTAATGATCTGGGCATGTAAAGTAACCATGGGCCACCTCCGTTCATCGGTACACCTCACGCCGATGGCGAATCCGATAGATGACGATCGCTTCCTTCTCAACCTCAAACAATACTCTATAATCACCAACTCGCAAGCGGTATTCCGGGGTGAAATTTGTGAGCCGCTTGACGTCTCCCTTCAAATCATCGCTCATATCTTCAATTCTTGCAAGAACTTGGGTCTGAATACGGGATGGTAAGCGTTCAATGTCTCTCACGGCTCTCGGTTTGAATTGGATGTCGTATCGCAAGAATTTCACCCTTATTTGAATCTATTATTTAAGACGAACGATTTGCATAACCTGCGCGGGCAACCACCAATGCCCAAAACCTGACGCGGCTAATCCGCGTCAGGTTGATGCGGTTGTTAGACCCTATTTCAACCTTACTATCATGCTCACATTTTCTGCACTAACAGTATGCTTCGAATAACCGCATCAAACAAGTCGATTATTTCCTTTTGGGGCTTCTTGCCGTCACGCGCGTTCAGCGCAAGAAGAACGACGACATTGGTTTCTTCGTTACCTATCCAGACCATGTTCTCATAGAACTTGGCATACATTTCTGCGCCCGCATAGACATGTCCCACGTTGTACGGTTTGTTTATTTCAATATCCAGCCACTTGATCTGTATACCATAAGGACGGGCTATGGGGACGTAGTTAAGTTATTTAAATTATTCTTAATGTTTTCTTCTAACCGATAGT
>JBHGBJ010000080.1:0-18952 GCA_041947025.1 Thermodesulfobacteriota bacterium | reverse complement strand
CAATCAAGGGGACATTTTCACGTTGCAGTTAGGGGGACATATTGACGTTGCTTAAACAGGTTTTTGTCGTCTGATCTTTGTCTCACGATCGTTTGGATGCTAAGTAAACCCCGATCAGGATCATCCCTCCACCCAAAAGGATCGTCCAATGGATCTCTTCCCTCAGCAGGAGGCAAGCTCCCACCAATGTGACAATGGGCTCTAAATAGAGGTACATCCCCACAACGCTCGAATCCTTTTTCTCCAAAGCCGAATACCAAAAAAGATAAGCCAACCCGGAGCAAAAGACTCCCAAAAAAAAGACGCTCATCCAGGCAGGAGAAGAAAGAGAGAGAATCTTATTCCATTCTCCCTTCAGAATGATGAGAGGCAGAGTAATGACGGCGGCTGATAGCATGATCGCCGTAGAAGTTGAGAGAGGGGTGAATCGGGATGCAAAACTTTTCCCGATAACGGTAAAGGTGGTCCAGGCCAAGGCACTGGTTAGAACCAGGAGGTCCCCGACGATGGACGGTGAATGAAAGAGCGACAGGGAGATCACGCCTTTTGAGATGATCAGGAAGACTCCGCAAAACCCGAGGAAGATCCCGGAGATCTTTCTGATCGTTATGACCTCTCCCAGGAGAAGGCGCGCCGCAAGAATGATCAAAATGGGATTGATCGCTACGATCCATCCCGTATTGATGGCGGTCGTATAGAGAAGCCCGTAAGCCTGAAGAAGGCCGAGGCCGGAAACTCCCACCAAAGCTAAGAGGAAGATTTGGACCCAATCGCGACAGGAAAATATCTTCAGAAGCCCTCTATCCCGGCCATATTGTACAAGGAGGAGAAGTAGAGCTCCGATCGCATAGCGGAGGAAGAGCAGCGTAAAGGGATGGACCTCTTTTAAGGCAAACTTCGTTGCAATGAAGGAAAATCCCCAAAAGACCACCGCTCCCAAAGCCGTCCAGGACATAACGTTCCCTTCTTTTCGTCCGGTGAAATTCGATGCCATCATAAATGAAATACTTCCAGATTTCAAAAAACTTTTTGAATTTCGTCTTTGGGTTGAGGATCTCAAGGGTGGCGCATCGTTCAGCCCCGGGTATCTGGCAAACCAGTGCTAACACAGTTCATTATTTCTGAACTTCCACGAGCAACGATTACAAGGTAGGCACAATTTGCCCTCCAGTCTTCCAATCTCAGGATCACGTCGGTTCACCAAGAACTCCCAACTCAATCAAACATTTCGAATTTTTTTTATCTTTTTGACTTAGATCAAGGCAAGAATCCTGCGCAGATTCTATATTATAATCAAAAATAGCTTCAAGAGGAGAAAACAATGGCGACGAGAAAGATTGTGAAGATTGACGAGGAGAAGTGCAATGGTTGCGGGCTGTGCATTCCAAACTGTGCCGAAGGAGCACTCCGGATCGCCGATGGAAAGGCCAAGTTGATCAGCGAAAAATTTTGTGACGGCCTCGGGGCCTGTCTCGGGCATTGTCCCCAGGATGCCATTGCCGTTATCGAAAGGGAGGCCGAGGATTTCGACGAAAAGGCCGTGGAAATTCATCATCACAAGAAACAAGATGTCCAACCACAGCCTAAGGCTCAACCCGTATTTGCCGGCTGTCCTTCTTCAAGGGCCATGCATTTTGAAGTCTCGGAATCTAAGGCCGAAAGGGGTTCTGCAACTCGATCCGTTTCGATGCTTTCCCAGTGGCCGGTTCAACTGAAACTGGTTCCAGCGAGCGCCCCCTATTTCCGGGAAGCAGACCTCCTGGTAGCGGCCGATTGTGTTCCCTTTGCCTATTCAAACTTCCATCAGGATTTCCTGAAAGGAAAGATCGCGGTCGTGGGCTGTCCGAAACTGGATGATGTCCAGTATTATAAGGAAAAATTGACGGAGATCTTCAAGGCAAATTCCATTAAGAGCGTCACCGTTGCTTTTATGGAAGTCCCCTGCTGTTTCGGCTTGGTCAAGGCAACGGAGGACGCCATTGCTGCATCGGGAAAAAAGATTCCTCTTGAGAAAGTGAAGATCGGGATTCGAGGAGAGATTAAGAACGAGGAATTTACTCAGAAAATGAAGTCCATAACCCCCCCTTCATCCCCCCTTAACTTAAGGGGGGAATAGCGGAGAGTTATAAGGCACACGCATTTTAGTCCTCTGACGGCGACGAAACCGTCACGAAGGATTGCCAACTTACGCATAAGGCACAAATTCTTTTCCCAAAAGCCCTTTGCCGATCTCGATCTTGAGCGTGGCGTTGGCAATCTGGATGGCTTTCACGTCCCTGAGGTAACGCTCAAAGGGAAGCTCTCTTGAATACCCCAGACCTCCATAAACATCCATGGCATGGTTCACCACCTGATAGGCTGTTTCCCCTCCGATGAGGTTAGCCATCGCTGCCCAGACGGTCGCCTGGGAGCCCGCGCCCTTTTCGATCAAAAACAGAGCCCGGTAGCATAAGAGCCGGGCCGCTTCGAGGGCAGTGAGATCCTCCGCTAATCTGAATTGTATCCCTTCGAATTTCCCTAAAGGTTTCCCGAATACCTTGCGGATCTTGGCATACTTGATAGCCTGGTCGAGAGCTTCTTGAGCCGTACCCAAAGCGATGAGGCCCGTAAGAGCCCTCTGTTCTTGCACCGTCTTTTCCAACATGGGTAAGGCCTGGTTCCTTTCTCCAATCAGATTTTCCGTGGGAACCTCGACATCGTTAAACGAAACGTTCCCCCACTGGGTCGCCCTCCACCCAAAACCCTGGAGGCGCTGGATATCGATTCCTTTCCTGTCGGCTTCAATAAAGATGCAGCTAATGCCCTCTTTGCCTTCGACTTCTGTCTTAACAAGCACCGCAAAACTCTTTGCCACCCCGGCAAAGGTGATCATCGACTTCTCTCCGGTCACAAGATAGGTGTTCCCGTCACGCTTTGCAATGGTTCTCAACGCCCGAAGGTCGGAGCCGGCATCCGGCTCTGCAGCGCCAAAAGCCAGGATGCTCCTTCCTTTTGCGATATCCGGCAGGAAGGAATCTCTGATCCTCTCCGAAGCGCTGAGCAGCACCCTTCCCGTTATATTGCTGCCGCAAAGGATGATGGCACAGCTTTGATCAAACCTTGCCACTTCTTCCAATGCGATCCCGAAAGCAACCAGATCGGTTTCTCCGCCGCCATAAGGTGCGGGGAGGCGCATTCCCGTAAGCCCGATCTCTGCCATCTTCCCGACGATTTCCCATGGGAACTCCTCGTGCTCATCCCAATAGGAAGCCCTTGGGGCTAACTCTTTCTCGGCGAATTCACGAACGCTCTTCCTGATTAAGTTTTGTTCCTCATTGAACTCAAACATTTTTCTTCCTCCGGAATAAGGGCATTTTAAACATATACAAAAAGATTTTCAAGTTGATTCTATGAGGCGAATGGGTTACTAAAAGTGTATGGTTTTTCCATTCAAAGTGACGAATAATATTACCCTTTTGGGATCTGAATTCTTCAACCTTTATCTCATCAAAGGGGAAACTTACGTCATCATGGAAGGGGCCGTCAGCGGCATGACCTACCCCGTCTTGAATCAGTTGAGTCAATTGGATGTCTCTCCTGAAGCCGTCTCGCACCTCATCGTCCTCCACTCCCACTTCGACCACATGATGGTTTTCCCCACCCTCATGGAAAAGTATCCATGGGTGAAGATTCTATCCTCCGAAAAGAATCGAGCGACCTTTTCGAGCGAGCGAATTCTTGCAAAGATCTTCGATTCCGACCGAAGGATGACATTGGCTTTAATGGAGAGAGGCCTCGTTTCAGAAGCGCCAATCCTCAATCCCTCTGGCATATTCCCGCTCGATACCGCTCTCGCCGAAGGATCCACTCTCGATCTCGGCAAAGGGACCAAGATCAAATTTCTCGAGACTCCCGGCCATTCGCCCGATTGCCTGAGTGCGTATTACGAAGAGGAAGGGGTCCTTTTCTGCTCGGATGGCTCGGGCTTCTACACCCCGCCTGATTTCTTCCGGCCCAATTATTGGTTCAGGCTGGATCAGGCTGAAAAATCGATTGAGCGGATGAAGACCATCGACCCTGAGATCCTGTGCAGGGGGCACTACGGAGCGGTGATCGGGCGGGAAGCAACAAAGAGACATCTGCACATGGCCCGTCAATGCATCGAGGATTTCAAGAGCTTCGTTTTGGAGAAGATCCAGGCCGGCACATCGATTGACGCACTGACGGAAGACGTGACGAAAAGATTTTCAAGGGGTTTTCTCGAACTCTTTCCCCCGGAAGAGAACCGCCGCCTTTGGAAGCTGTTGATCCAAAGGACTCTCGAACATTTCAGTATCGAAATCCCCCCTACCCCCTTCCTGCCTGCCGCAGGCAGGTATTAAAGGGGGGGCGGGGGATTATTGGATTATTGATTGATTCTGAACTTTGGTACTCATTTGGCCGTTGGTGTTCCGTTAACTCTTCCTGGAAGTTTTCACCTGGAAACCGGTAATCAATTGTTCCAGTTTTTTCCCGCCACATTTGGGGCATCTGGCTTTTCCACCATCGTGCTCTCTTATGCTGAGGGTCGCGGTAAATTTCTTGTTGCATTTAGGGCATCGATAGTCATAACTGGGCATCCCTCCTCCCTCCTTTCTTAATGAGTTAGTTTTCTCAGGCCAGCCCTCAAAGGCATTAAAACTAATATATAAATTGAGTCGGAATCTGTCAATAGCTAACTCTCCATTCACAATTCTTAATCGTAAGATGCTGAACCAAGTTCAGCATGACAATGGAAGGGATTATGGTCCGATCATCGAGCCGTATTTTTCGCCCTCTTCTGCTCCAGCCTCAGCCTCCTCTGCCGAAGCATCCGAGTCTCCGTTTGTCGATGGGGTGATATCTGCTCCAATGCCTGATCCACATAGGCGATGGCTTTTTCAAAGTCTTTCATCCGGTGTTCATGATACTTTGCCAATTCAACGTAAGGAAAGGGATCCCTTTTGTACGGCCAGGTCAACATCTCTTCCCAGAGGGAACGGGCTTTCTCACCCCGCCCTGTCTTCTTAAAGGCCATCGACAGCCACCTCATCACTTCCCAAGACAGGTTTTCATCACACCGCTTCAGGGCGATCTCAAAACAAGGGATCGCCTTCTCGGGATGGCGATGCTCCCAGAAGAGCCTTCCCAGTGCGAAGTGCTCTATCCCCTTTTTAGGCTGGGCAGCTTGTGGATCATGATAGACGAGATGAATCCTCCCGACAAGGCCGACCATGGATAGGATATCCATCCGGTTATGGTAAAAGACCCGGAAAATCTTACTGGCGTCACCCTTCTGGAGATAGTCAAAATAGAGGTAGGGTATCCATTCCGACGGAACGTCGTCCTCCCTTTCCATGCCGAGAAGCCGGGATTCAAGAGTGATCAGACGGCAGTTTTCATAAGCCCCTTTCCAAACCTTCCGGGAAGGATACAGGAGATCAAAATTTGGCATCTCCTTGATCTTTGAAGAGAGCCGGGAGAGGATGAATCGGGTTTCAAGAAGCGGAACATCGTACTGCTTTCCATTGAAGGTAATCAGGAATTGGAAGGATTCCAGCAGCTCCTTTAGCAGGGAGAGAGAAGCCCTCTCCTCGGAATAGTCCCTCATAAAGAGTTGGCGGACCAGAAACCCGTCTCCCTCGAAAAAACCCAGTCCGATCATGAAGGCGAAAGTCCCGGTTCCCCCGGCCAGCCCGGTGGTTTCTGTATCAAGAAAGAGGGCTTTCCGCAGATCCAGTTCCTTGAGCCGCTCATCCTTCGAAAGGAGATGAGCAGGGTAAGTGGGAATCTCAAGGATATCCGCGAGGGTGATCTCCCCATACCGAAAGTGGGGAGGAAAATATTCCTTCACCCGAAAAGCTTCCCCGTCCGGAGTCGAGACGACTTCTCCTTTCACCAGTTCTTCAATGGGAAGGATCGCCTTCTTCGGATAGATTTTCTTCGGCTCGAGAAGCCGGTCCAGTCTCTGCCTGAGATCGCCGATGACCTGCGACTTCTCTTCTTTCTGGGCG
Source organism: Thermodesulfobacteriota bacterium (assembly GCA_041947025.1). Lineage (GTDB taxonomy): Bacteria > Desulfobacterota > BSN033 > BSN033 > UBA1163 > CAVTZZ01. Next base: position 12,941 of record JBHGBJ010000080.1, on the reverse strand, counting down.
GATCCGACCGAGGTCAATCGATCGAGACGTTCTTTGAGATCCATTTTTCCAATTGCGGATTGCAGAGTGCGTACCTAAGGTACTGCCCCTTAGGGGCGGATTGCGGAGTTATCAAATCCTCAATAATAGCTTGGCGATTCCGAAACCTGCCTGCGGCAGGCAGGCGCATTCCGCATTCCGAACTTCCTATTTCAGTATTTCTTTGAGCAGTGTCAGAGCCACCTCTTTCGACTTCTCACCGACCTCTTTCATGGGTCCTACGCACGAGGGACACCCGTAGCGGCATTCACATCTGGAGATCAGTCTCGTGGTCTTTTCAAGAAGGATTTGCGTATCATCGAAGAGCTGGTGACTGAACCCCATTCCTCCCGGGTAATTATCATAGAGGAAGAGGGTCGGCTCAAAGAGGTCCATCTTCTCCTTTGGAATTTCCTCCGCGGCATTGAAGGAGGAGTAGAGCCCCTTGGAGTCCCTCGAAAGCCGGAGGAACCACTTCGCTCCCCGGTCTCCGACGCAGCGGTTAAGATCATGGGGGTCGCACATCAGGTGAAGGGCTGCCATGGAATGGAGGGCGTAACCCAGCCCCAACACGCCTTCGATCACCTCCAAACGAGGATAGGGAAGCCCCTCCACCAAACTTCTCCCAAAGGTGACCCAATAAGAGGTGGTGTGGAACTGAAGATCCGGCAGCTCAATCTTTCCGTAACCCAAGTTCTCAAGGGTATAGAATTTGATCTTCTTATATCCAACCACTCGGGTGGCCACCCTGACCTCCCCGTGTTCGAAGACCGTGCCCTTCCCCTGTTTCCTCTCGAATCCTTCTAATATGGAAACATCGGTGTAGTCGATCGCGTCCGTATAGTAATCGCCATGGGTCTTCTTGACGTAAGCCCTTCGATTCGGATAATCGAGCTTCTCTACGGTGTAGAGTTCCGATTCACAGAGATAGACCGCTCCCTCGTAAAGAGTGGTATGGGCACCGGTGAAATCGACCTCTGCGATCACCTGTTCCCTCTTCTTGGTGGTATCGACCACGACGAAATTTTCTTCCGAGATGGAGCGAAGGCTGACCTTCTCCGCCGGGTAGGCATCCCGCGTCCAATACCAATGGGCTCCCTTGTGATGGAGCGTCCCTTTCTCTTCGAGGTACCTCAACATCTCACCCAGATCTTCCCGGCCGAATTGCTCGCCGTCTCGAAAAGGGAGCTCGAAGGCGGCGCATTGAATGTGGCTGATGAGGATGAGGAGGTTATCCGGATTGATCAGCCCGTGTTCCGGCGATCTCCCGAAAAAGTAGTCCGGGTTTTCGATGATGAATTGATCCAGCGGCTGGCTCCGGGCAATGAGGACAGCCAGCGATCTTTCCGATCTCCTTCCCACTCGTCCGGCTTGCTGGTAGGTGCTCGCGATCGTACCCGGATATCCTGCGATCAAACAGACATCGAGATCCCCGATGTCGATCCCAAGCTCGAGGGCGTTGGTGGAAACGACAGCTTTGACCTCTTTCTCTCTCAATCCCTTCTCGATCTCTCTTCGAACCTCAGGCAAATAACCTCCCCGGTATCCCCGGATCCTCCCTTTTTCTTCCAACCTCTTTTCAAACCGGTCTTTCAGGTATTTGGTCAAAATCTCCACATTGAGCCGGCTGGTGGCAAAGAGAATGCTCTGGATCCCTTCTTTGATGAAGGGCGCGGCCAGCCTCCTGGCCGCCTGGATCGGACCCCTTCGGATGCCAAGCTCTTTGTTGATCACAGGGGGATTATAAAAGATGAAGATCTTCTCCGAAGAGGGTGCCCCGCTCCGGTCGATTAAGGCAACCTCTCTTTCCAGAAGTCTTTCGGCCAGCTCCTTGGGATTGGCGATCGTTGCGGAGCAACAGATGAATTGAGGGCTCGACCCGTAAAAACGGCAGATCCGGTTCAACCGTCGCAGGACATTGGTCATGTGAGAACCGAAAACCCCCCGGTAAGTGTGGAGTTCGTCGATCACCACAAATTTCAGATTCTGAAAGAAGGTCACCCACTTGGTATGATGGGGAAGAATGCCCGTATGAAGCATATCCGGATTGGTGATCACGATATCTCCCCGGGCACGAATCGCCTGGCGCGCATCCTGAGGCGTATCTCCATCATAAGTAAAGGTGGCAACCGATTCTCCGATCCGCTGAATCAGTTTCTGGAGCTCAAACATCTGATCCTGGGAAAGGGCTTTTGTCGGAAAGAGGTAAAAGGCCTTCGAAAAAGGCAAGCTCAGTTTCGAATTCAATACCGGAAGGTTGTAGCAGAGGGTTTTCCCAGAGGCGGTGGGGGTCACCACGACCACATTCTCTCCTTCGTGAACCGCTTCGATTGCATCGGCCTGGTGGGAATAGAGCCGCTCGATCCCTTCCCTTTCAAAAGCCTCTCTCAAGAGGGGGTGGATGAAATCCGGGAACGGCCGATATTGACCTTCCCGCTTCCCAAAAGTCCTCAGCGCAGTGACGCACGGGGAGATGGCTTTCGAGCGTTTCCAGGATTGAATGATCTCTTCAATCGACATAACAATTTAGCTCAAAGGTCTTGCTTCAGCTTTCAGCTTTGAGCTTTCAGCTTTGAGCTTTCAGCTTTGAGCCTTCAGCTTTGAGCCTTGAGCCTTCAGCTTTGAGCTTTGAGCCTTCAGCTTTGAGCTTTTCTATTTGCCAATCGACCGTTTTCCTGATACTAATAGATTTAGAAAGGAGAAGCAATATGGAATTATATACGAACAAAGAACTGCTCCGTCTCGCTAAGAAGGGAGGCTATGCCATTGGCGCTTTCAACATTAACAATATGGAGATTCTGCAGGCCATCGTCTCCGCCGGGGAAGCGGAAAAATCTCCTGCAATTATCGCGGTGTCCGAAGGTGCCATTCAATATGCCGGATTCTCTTACATCGTTTCCATGGTCCGCACTGCCGCCCAAATGGCCTCAATCCCGTTATCCCTCCACCTCGATCACGGAAAGGACCTGGAAACCATTCGCAACTGCGTTGAAAATGGTTTTACCTCTGTGATGATTGATGGGTCTCATCTCGAATTCGAAGGGAACATCGAAATCACAAAAAAAGTGGTCGGAATGGCCAAGAAGAAAGGAGTCTCCGTCGAGGGAGAGCTAGGCAGGCTGAAGGGTATCGAGGAGAAAGTCGCCGTATCCGATCAAGAGGCATTTCTCACCGATCCTCAGGCAGCAGAGGATTTTGTAAAGAGGACGGGAGTGGATACGCTGGCCATAGCCATCGGCACATCACACGGCGCTTACAAGTTCAAAGGCGAGGCCAAACTCGACTTTGAACGCTTAAGAGAGATCGCCAAGAGGGTTGATATTCCCCTGGTCCTTCATGGCGCTTCCGGCGTTCCCAAACCTGTCCTCGAAAAGGCGGAACGGTTCGGTGCCAAACTCCCCGGGGCAAAGGGGATCCCGGATGAAGCCATTCAAAGGGCAATTTCGCTGGGCATCTGTAAGATTAACATCGACACCGACCTGAGGCTGAGCTTCGTGAGTGCCCTTCGGGAGGTTTTCGTCACAAAACCCGAGGAGTTCGATCCCCGAAAGATTTTGGGCCCTGGCCGGGAGGCGATCCGGCAAACGGTCCAATCGAAGATGAGGCTTTTTGGAAGTTCCGGAAAAGCTCTTGAAACCCAGTCATTGAGTCATTAGTCATTAAGTCATTTAATAACCCAATGACTGAATAACTTAATGACTAAAACGGGGATTTGATATTAATCTCTCTTAAAAAAATCCCTGAATCTTTCTCTCCACTTCTCCACCCGTTCGTGGAAGTGGGGATGATGTTCCTCGAGGTGTTTCAGAAGACCCCTTATGAGCCGACTTCGAGAGGAAAGGATGGCCAAACCAATCATAAGGAAGAGTATTCCTTGAAGGATAGGGAGAAAAAGACCGATAATCCCTAACCCAATAAAGGCCCAGCCGATGACCAATATCGCAATTTTCTTGAATCGATTCATTTATTGGCCATGAAAAGAAAAGGTATGAAAATATTTGTGTTCTAATATTATAATTTGAACATAAAATCAAGCAAAAAGTAGTGAATATTTAAACCTATTTTGCGTCTAAAAGGTAAAAAGCCAGTGAGTCATGACGAAATCGAATTGATCTCCCGCTGCCAGCAAGGAGATGCGGATGCATTGAAGGAGATCTTCGATCAATATCACAAGAAAGTCTACCGGATCGCCTATGGGGTGGTGAGGCAAAGGGAAGAGGCCCTCGATATTGTTCAGGAGGTATTCATCAAATTGTATCGATCGATTGGGAATTTTAAGAGTCAGTCAAAATTTTATACCTATCTCTATCGAATGGCAATGAATACCGCTATCGATCATGTGCGGGAGATGAAAAGGACTCCTTTTTCAAGCCTCGACGCAATGGAAGGGTTCCAACCACCGGACGGAGCTGAAAAGAGGCCGGACAGTATCCTCCTCCATAAGGAACTGGAGCAAAGGGTGAAGACCGCTCTGGAGAAGCTCCCCGCGGAGCAGAGAATGGCCTTGATCTTCAGAGAGATCGAGGGGCTCTCCTATCAGGAGATGTCGGCGACGATGGGATGTTCCATCGGGACAGTGATGTCACGTCTTCACTATGCCAGAAAGAGGATCCAGGAATTGTTGAAGAACGATACGGAGAGGGAGAGAAAAGGATGAAAGGCTCCTGTTCCACCCTATCAAAACTTCTAGAAAAATATTTCGACGAGGAGACGACCAGTGAAGAAAAGTCCCTTGTCGAGGCTCACCTTCCTGATTGTCAGGCCTGCCAGGATGTCCTAAGGTCCATGGAAGAACTCAGGACCTTAATAAAAGCTCCTGTGGAAGAGGCTGTCGAGGGGGAGGATTTCCCCTGGGTGTGGCAGAAGATTGAGAGGGCCATTCAATCAGAAGAAAAACCCTCTCGGTGGCAAGTCCTCCGATCCTGGATAGACTTCCGTGTCCTTCTCCGGAAGAGAGTCTTGATTCCTGTTGTGGGGACGATAGCCCTCCTTCTTTTCATTACAACTCAACTCCTGATCAAAAAAACTCCTTCCCTTTCTCATCCGTCTGTGGTAGAATACGTCGCAAGTGATACCTATAATGTCATGGTTTTCGAGTCTGAGAAGGCGGATGTGACTGTGATATGGTTATTCGAGTCGCCAGAGCAAAGTTCATCGACATCATGAGAAGACCATTCCTCATTCTAATTTTGGTGATCACCTTTTTTCTTCTTCCTTCCTTCTCCTATGGCCAGGTTCAGACGCGGCTAAAGGTCTTTGAGGCTTCGAACGTGGGAGGAGGAACGGATTCCTTTTCGAAGGATATGCGCGACCAATTTAAGTCCCTTTTCAGTTTTTCTTCCTACCGCCTTTTGAAAGAAGAAACGCTCACTCTCTTTTCCAACCAGCCTGCCTCTGTCTCGGTTCCCCCCGGAAAGACCCTTGAACTCACCTTGACCGGACAGCAAAGAAATGTCGCAGAAGTGATTGTGAAGGTCAAGGAGGAGCGGACGGACGTCCTGAATACCAAAGTGAGACTCTCGCCAGGAAGAACGGTCTCTATCGGGGGCCCGAAATACGGCCAAGGAGTGCTCATCATAACCCTTGCAGCCCAGTTCTGATTCCTCGATCTTTCCCGTCCCGAAGTCATCTTCGTACGTGTCGCTTTGATATTATTCAATCTGAATAAACTCCCAAGCCTCCCCGTCTAAAAAAGCAAAGATTGAAAAACGGAACTAAAAAGGAGGGCTCCCTATGTGGAAAAAAATAATCTCCATGGCCTTGGTCATAACCTTCGTCGCCCTTTTCACCTTCAGCTCGGCTGAGGCAGGATCGAAACAACGCAATATGTGGAAAGGAGCCGGAATTGCTCTCGGGGCAGTCGCCCTGGGGACGATGGCCTTACAGCTCTTTACCCATAGCCATCCTGAGCAGCCACCTCAAGTGGTTCATTATCCGCCGGACGAACCCCGCTACTGCCCCCCTCCGCCTTCACGGCCTGAATATGTTCCAGGTCATTGGGAAACGATCCGGGAATGGGTTTCAGGAACCTGGGAAAAGGTCTGGGTTCCCGGTCATTCCGATCGCCATAGAAACTGGATAGAAGGCCATTATGAGGACCGCCAAACCCCGGGATACTATGCGGAGAGAAGAGTCTGGGTCGAAGGGTATTACCGGTACAATTAAGCCTCAAGGCCTGCCAAATTCGCACCCCACAGAGCCTCTTGCTCTTGTGGGGTGCTCGCTTCTGCTATGAAACAATCTTCAGTCCCTCAAAACGCCGCCGCATACTGTTGTTCCCTAAGAAATTTCTGATCTCAACCGACAATCAACAATCATCAATCAAAAATCTTTGGGTATCGAGATCGATAATCGACGATTGTAGGTTGACGATTGAAGTTTTTTTGAACCGCCAGGGGCAGCGCCCTCCCGTTTGACAAGAAGGAAATAGGCGTGTTAGGTTTTTTGAGTATGGACGGAAATTCGGGTATCTCCTGGGCCAACAGGAGGATAGAAGGGATTGTCTTTGATGTGGACGGGACCCTGACAGATTCTGTTGAAGCCTATTATGAGGTGTTTCGCCAAGCCACCTCCCAATTCGGTATCCAGATAAGAAAAGAAGAGGTATTGGAGCCCATGGCCACAGGGTCCCTGATTTGGAACCGAATCCTACCGGAGGGGATAGCCAACCGGGATGAGAAGATCAAACAATTCATGAAAGTTATTCCGCGGGTCTACGAGGAAGTCTTTCAAAACGTTCAGCCCTTTGATGGATTGGAACCGGTCCTGAAGGGGCTGGCAGGACGAGGAATCCGGCTTGGGGTGGTGACCTCGGCCAGAGAAGTTGCAGTTCGTCCCCTCTATCATCATGCCCTCTCACAATACTTTACGGCGATCATAACCCGTGAAGACGGATTTCTTCTGAAACCTGCACCCGATGGGATCTTGGAGTGTTTGAAGCGTATGGAGGTCCCCTCGGACCACGCCGTCGTTGTAGGGGATTCTCCGTTGGATATCCGCGCGGGCAAGACAGCCGGATTGTTGACGATTGCTGTCTTAACCGGCATTGGAAGCCAGGCACAGCTTGAGGCAGAAACTCCGACGGCGATCGTCAAACACGTCTCACAACTGTTGTCGTTATTCAATTTGCAGTAACCCTCTCACTCTTCCCCCGCGGTCGGGTCTAACAGACAGGACGGGGCACTCTGCAGCATTTTCGCAAGAAAAGGGAGGCTCTAATGGGAATTTACAAAGACGTCTATGAGTTTGCGGCCAAAGCAGGATCGCTGGAAGGGTATGTCTATCCAGAAGCGAAAGTCGATCTTAGCTATCTACCCAACTGGACGGACAACCTGGTAAGGCTCTACGGCAGCCTGCCTCGCGAAGTGAAGGAAGACTTTCAGGCCTCATGTAATGTCACGATTGGCCGGGCGATCCAATCTCTTGTTCCTGCCCTGGGTGAAGACCACGAGGCGATCAAGAAACTGAAAAGCTTGATATCGGGCGGAACCCCCGACCTTCGCCATAAGAGCAAAAGATAAAGAAGAACCAATCTGCTAATGAGTCTCTGTGCATAGATCGCGGGCTTCAAAAAAGGGCGGCATTCCGGTGAAGGCCCCTGCCTGCCCGCCGGCAGGCGGGGGCAGGCAAGGGAATCCAGTCTTTTCAAGGGAATCTGGATGCTCCCGTATCAAGTACGGGGCAGGCTCCTCAAGTCCGGCATGACGGATAACAGTCTTTAACGTCAGCGCCCCTTTATTGATCTCTGTGTTTCGTCATCGCTATGGCTTCGATCTCGACGGCTGCATTTCTCGGAAGCTTGGCCACTTCCACTGTTGACCTGGCAGGCGGGAAAGAGGAGAAGTAAGTCGCGTAGACTTCGTTTACCTGATTAAAGTTTTCAATGTCCTCCAAAAAAATGGTCACCTTGACCACATCCTCCATACCGAGTCCTTGGGATTCCAATAATCCTTTCATATTTTCCAAAACCTGCCCGGTTTGCTGGCGGATCTCTCCTCCCGTCATCTCCCCGGTCTTCGGGTCAATCGGAATCTGGCCGGAGAGAAAGAGCAAATCTCCTGCCTGGATTGCCTGAGAATAGGGTCCGATTGCCTTTGGTGCTCGATCGGTCTGGATCACTTTCTTCTTCATGGCTCCTCCAATAGCTTGTAAATTTCCGATGCCTCTTTTAGAACGCGGTCTGCTCCGGCTCTCTCAAACTCCTCCTTTTTCGTCCTTCCTGTCAACACCCCGATGCTCATCATTCCCGCCCTTTTCCCGGCCTGAATGTCAATCGTATGGTCGCCGATCATCACGGCCTCTCCTCCGGAGACACTTAAGGCTCTTATCGCAGCGAAAAGATGATCCGGATGGGGCTTCACTTTCTTGACCAAATTTCTTGAGATGAAAACATCGCAAAACCGATCGATCTCCGGAAAAACCTTTCGGACAGCCTCCTCGCAGTTTCTTGTGATGATTCCAACCTTGATTCCCTTCTCTCTTAACCTTTTTAGAACCCCTTCTGTCCCCGGAAGCAGCTTCCCCTCTCCTGCCGCCTTCATTTCCACTTGATGCAGAATCTGATGGGACTTTTGATAAAACTCCTCAGCCGTCAATCGACTCTTTTCCCACAACATCTGGTGGACCTCATCGATGATCTCAAGAAGGTATCCCTCCTTGACGGCATCTTCCCTGACGCCGAACTGCCTGATCAGTTCGAATACCTTCTCCCTCATGGCGTCAAAGTCGATGTTCAAGACCGCCAGGGTCCCGTCGAAATCAAAAACCGCTGCTTTGATGTGCCGAAGCGACGTCATAAGAATTGCTTTGAAATATAACACATTCCGCAGGACAGGAGTAACAAAAAGGCGGGGCCATTTTCCGGCCCCGCCTTTTCAAGAACGGGAGAGAGAGCTCATCGTATCTATTCAAACTGGTAAGCTAAGACATCCGATTGAGAACGGACCTGCATCAATTCGTTTCTACCCGTCGTGTTATTCTGGTAATTTCTTCTGTAATGAATGGTAATATGGGCCGTGTTTTTTCCCTTAGATCGAAGTTCTGCTTTCAGCTTATCCCATGAAGCCGCCGGCAACACGGCTGTTCCGGAAGGGGGGGGGACCTCTAAGCCGGCATAGGTTAATGAGGCAGAAATCTCTGCAGTTTCATTCGAGAAAGAGTCGCCGATGAGCACTCTTACTTGCCAGTAAGGTCTAATCAGATCTATGCCTCCCCACTGGACAATAAGGTTGCCTTCCACTTCACGCGCCCGGATGTTCTCAACTGAAATTGTTTTTGTCTTCTCCTTCACCTTACCCTTTTCATTAACTTTGTCTCCTTCCATCTGTGCCAATAATGGCACGATTGGAACCGGAGAAGTATCTCCGCCCAGAAACAGGAGATCGTGGTCTTGATCATCAAACCTTACCCTGATTGTCGTTTGTGTACCAGGGTCAGGAGCATAAAGCCCCAGATAAGCGATCACGATGGGCAAGTTAGCATAAGTCCAATTGGTCACCGGAGGCCAGAAGGAGTACTTCCCTCGAACCGGGCTGTTTCTTGAAGAGGACGTCAGAAAGTCATAGCTGAGGTACAACTGAGTTTCATTCCGAACACCGAACAGATCCGAACAGACATTTTTTTCCACCCAGCAAATAGACTGTATATCGGAAAAAGGCACAACCCCTAAAGGAAGTTTCTTATTGAACGCCGGTGTCCAGGGTCGGCAACAAGGATTGGGTGAATTGGGATCCGGTTCCCCCGGGCAATCCATATTGCCTCCCGGCACACATCCAGGGGGAGGCTCAAAGTTAGCCACAAATGCTTGGAAAACACCATTTTCCGTCCATCGATAGACTTCGGGATATTCGATGACATATTGAGGCAACTGAAAAGATGCTCTTGTGGCTACTCCGGAATTCTTATACTGAACGTGCAGTTGTGGCTGTTGGTTTGGAACCGGCGTCCAGTTCACTGTCCCCCTCGGTTGCCAAAGAATTGGATCAGTGCTGGCATTATCGGTTCCCCATAGAGACATTTCATAAAGATAAGTCGGATTGTATGTCCAATTCCAATCATTGTCGAATGAGCCCATATAATCTAAAGGGACTGGGGCACATTGGCATGTAGCACATCCAGACTGAGAGTTTGGCATTGCCCATTCGGGGCACTGTTCTTGAGCAAATGTCTGCCCAATAGATAGCAGTAGGATAACGACAGCCAATACCGCCTCTTTCATAAAGTTCCTCCTCCTTCCTTTGAATTCCTGAATTTCCTCTCTTACTGCCGATATGTCTCCACCGTTGCTCTCTTGTTCTTTCACCTCCTTTTATTCAGAAGAATAAACTTATCATTTAAACACCGTCCATGTTTATCCTCACACGGCATTCATGACTTATTAGGCTAACGATTCAGCAGATTAGATTTTTCTTAATCTCCTGTCAAGCGATATTTTTGTGGGAATGAAGAGCTGTAAAATCCTGTAAAATAGAGGGCTTATCGGGTAACTGGAAGAAAGGGGACAGCTATTTCTTCAGGTCGAGATCTGAGATTCCGAGACAGTACAGAACCCCCCGGATATGGTCTCTGGTAATGGCTCCGTCAGCCACTTTCTTAAGAATCTCCTTGGCATTGAACGCAATTCCCAAGCCTGCATTGGCTATCATGATTCGGTCATTCGACCCGTCTCCCACGGCAACCACTTCATCCCGTGTGATCCCCTCTTTCCGACAGATCTCGTCCATGATCTCTGCCTTCCTCTCCGCATCGATGATCCTTCCCTTGATTCTTCCGGTGAGCTTTCCCCTCTGGATCTCCAATTCATTTCCGAAGGCATAATCAAATCCCAATCTTTTTTTCAGAATATCCGTAAAATAGGTGAACCCTCCACTGATGAGGGCTACCTTAAACCCCATTTCTTTCAGCGCGGCGATCAGCTCTTCGCTACCCTTGGTCAGTTTCAATGTCTTCGAAATCGAATCCAGGCTCTTCATTCTCAACCCCCTCAGAAGAGAGACTCTTGAACGAAGGGATTGAGCAAAATCAATCTCGCCTCTCATGCCCTCTTCCGTCAGGGCTTTCACCTTCTCCTTTGCTCCTGCGAGTCGCGCCATTTCATCGATAATCTCACCATCCACAATCGTAGAATCCATATCGAACACGATCACTTTCTTTCTCTTTTTAAAGGTGGTCTCAGGTTGGGCGATGATGTCCATCCCCGCTTCTCTTGCCACTTCGGTGAGGTCCATCCGAAGATCGGAGAAATTTGTTTCCCTCAGATCGATCCACATCTCCATCGCCAAAAACTCTCCTCTCGCAATCATCTTGATCCGTTCAATATTACAGTGATGTTTGGCTAAGGCTGATGAAAAGATGGCTACAACCCCGGGCCGATCGGCCCCCAAGATCGTAAGGACATAAGGCTTTTTTGTCTCGGCCAATCTCAAGCCTCGAAATTCCCGGAGAGGCGTGAGCGTGATGGTCATTCTCAGTTCCTTGCCCAGGCGGCTGAGGCCTGTTCGAAGCCGGCTTAAGTGGAAAGGAGCACGAAGAGGTTGAACGAGAAGGACCATTGTGAATTGGGAATGAATCACCGATTGCTCAATATCAACGATGTTGAACCCTCTCTTAAAAAGGAATTGGGTGACCCCGGAGACGATCCCGACCCGATCTTCTCCAATCACCGAAACCACATAGAGGTCTTGCGTTTCTAAAAGAGCACGAAGGGGCATCTCCAAAAATCCTTTCTGTTACAGTTGCAAAATCGAAATTGTGGTTCATTTTTAACAGAAAAACAGGGGCCAGGCAAGGATTTCCCCGGCCTTGACATCAACCCCTTTTTCCCTGTATATTTGAATTCACGCCCAAAGCAGTTCTTATTCAAACCGGTCATAAACTTAATTACGAGGAGAAAAAGTATGATGCGATCCCGTTTGGTGCGTCAGTCGTGGTTAATGCTCTGTTTATCCGTCATCACCTCTGCTTTGCTTGCGCAGACAGGGGCAAGCGCTGAATTCCAGCCCGAGGTTGGCCAGGCCGGAAAGGATGTGATTTGGGTGCCAACCTGCCAGGCTTTGGTGGACAAGATGCTCGATATGGCCAAAGTCACGGCTCAGGATTATGTGATTGATCTCGGTTCCGGTGATGGCCGTCTGGTCATCACGGCTGCAAAGCGCGGTGCTCGCGCCCTGGGAATCGAGTATAACCCCGACATGGTTGACTTATCGAAGCGAAACGCGGCGAAGGAAAGGGTTCTCGACAAAGCCCAATTTATGAAGGCAGATATTTTTCAGAGTGATTTTTCACAGGCCACCGTTATTACGATGTTTCTTCTGCCAGAGCTCAATCTCAAGCTCCGGCCGCTGATTCTGAATCTCAAGCCTGGCACCCGTATCGTGTCGAATTCCTTTACGATGGAGGAATGGGCGGCCGACGAGACTGCTACTGTGGAAGGAAGCGACTGCGGTTCGTACTCCACGGCTCTCCTCTGGATTGTCCCTGCAAAAGTCCAAGGCACATGGAAGCTCCCCCAGGGAGAACTCACACTCAAACAGACTTTTCAGACCTTTTCCGGAACGTTCAAGTCAGGCACCAAGAACATGCCCGTCATGAATGGCAAGCTGAACGGGGATCTGATTCATTTCAGGGTTGGCGATGCCAGCTATACGGGCCGCGTGAACGGTAACACCATGCAAGGAACCTATCAATCCGGTGGAAGCAGCGTCAATTGGACCGCGACCAAGGGAGGTAAGTAAGCTCCCCGTGCTTCAGCATCGGGCATTCTGCAAAGACGAGTGAAGCTCCCCGCCTACAAGGCGGGGCTTCACGGATAGCCGAGGCTTTCCAGCCTCGGCGAAAATGCTGGCGGGACTCCCGCCAGGAGACCGTGTCGTAATATGAAAAAACCTGTCTTCTAAAAAAGGGGAGAGGCGGTCGGGTGGAAAAAT
>JBHGBJ010000008.1:0-79387 GCA_041947025.1 Thermodesulfobacteriota bacterium | reverse complement strand
AGCCGTGTTCGGAAGGGATAACCGCTGAAAGCATCTAAGCGGGAAGCCCACCCCAAGATAAAGTATCCCTCCTGGTAGCAATACCGGGATAAGACCCCTCGGAGACTACGAGGTTGATAGGTCAGATGTGTAAGTACCGTTAAGGTATTGAGCATACTGATACTAATCGGTCGATCGGCTTGACCATAATTGAATTAATATCAGCCAAGTCCCTTGATCCATATTTTAATCCCCGTCCATCCCCCTTTAGAAAAGGGGGAAGAAAGGGGGATTTGAAACGTAAACAGAGAATTCTTGGTAACCATGGCGAAGGGGAAACACCCGTTCCCATTCCGAACACGGAAGTTAAGCCCTTCAGCGCCGATGGTACTGCATGGGTAACTGTGTGGGAGAGTAGGACGTTGCCAAGATTAAGATTTTTCCCCGCGAAAGCAGAGTCCAGAAGCCCATCAGAAATGGTGGGCTTTTTTTATTTGCACAAAATCACCACGATTGTGTATCTTGATTCTTGTGAGTGTGGATACAAGAAAGGAGGTGCTGATGGGGGCCGTTGAAGATTTTGACCATGTATTGACTGAGTCCGAGAGGCGGAAGATAACAGAGTTGAATACCCCGAACAAGATCCAGGCTTTTCTCGATAAGCTTCCTTATCGTGCCGAAAGGGCTTATCGGTGTCCGCTTCGCGTCTTTCGCGAACGCATTGCTCATTGCTTTGATGGCGCTTTGTTTGCGGCTGCCGCGTTACGCCGTTTGGGGCATCGACCTCTGGTCTTGGAAATGCTTCCCAATGACAGGGATGACGATCATATGTTAGCACTTTACGGGCGTGACGGGCACTGGGGTGCTGTGGCCAAATCGAATTTCGTCGGCTTGCGATTTCGAGAGCCCGTCTATCGCACCTTGCGGGAATTAGTAATGTCCTATTTTGAGCATTTCTACAATTTGGAGCGCGAAAAGACACTGCGAGGTTATACGGTTCCCATGAGCTTAGAAGCCTTTGATAGGTTTAAATGGGTGACGAGCGACGAACCTCTTGAAAGAATAGGAAGACAGTTAGATAAGGTCCGAAAAGTCCGTCTCCTCACTCGGCGTATGGTCATCGATCTCTCACCCATGGACGAACGCTCGTACCAAGCGGGCCTGCTCGGTGCCAATGCAAGAGGTCTATTTAGACCTCATCGAAAAAGGAATCAGAAGGTCTAAGAGAAGTTCAATGAGATAGTTTAAAACAATGGAGGACAAGATGGATAAAGATCAAATCGCTCAAATCATTCGCCGGAGACTAAAATTGGACGATCAGGAATGGAAGAGGATTGAACAAAATCCGAAATTTCAACGCTTATTTAAGAACGCCGTTGAGGCATCAAAATACCGGCTGGTCGCGGAGGTCATCGAATCGAAAAGTTGCCATTCAGAGCATATCGTCGGTCAAAAACTGATTTTTGACAGTTCGGGCAATCTGCTGACCAAAGAAAATCCTGATCGCGTCTGTATGTTTTTGATGCCAAACTTAACCGTACTTCTCAATGCTTTTTTTGAGAACCTGATGAACGGCCGGGATCCAAACGAGGTGATGTTTGACACCACGGGTTGTTTTGATACCGGTCCACATTGTGGCGGATGGGGACACGTTGTGGTTAAAATGCAGGCGGTATCCAAATCTTCATAAAATCATAAGATAATTCTGTCAGGGGGGGAATCTCATGAAAACGAGTGCTGGGAAAAAGGAGGTCATACGGAAAGAATTGGAAGGCATGTTTAAGAGGCACGGTTATGGCGATTATAAATGGATCGATCCGAAGAGAATTGTCGTGGCCGAGTGGGCACGGATGAAGTGTATGTTCGGATGCAAGAACTTTGGCAGATGTGGCACCTGTCCGCCCAATACTCCTTCTGTGGCAGAATGCAAAGACTTTTTCCAAGGGTACAAGACTGGTGTGGTTTTTCATTTTGCCAAGAGAGTCGCCAGGCCGGAGGATCGGTTTGCGTGGACAAGCAAGGTTAACTCAAAGCTTTTGCAACTGGAGCGGGAAGTCTTCCTCTCGGGGTTTTATAAGGCTTTTCTCCTGTTCATGGACTCCTGTCATTTCTGTGCCGAATGCCCTGGAGTCAGACAACTCTGCAAGAACCCAAGGATGGCAAGACCCTCTCCCGAATCAATGGCAATAGATGTCTATGCCACGGTTCGAAAGATCGGTTATCCCCTTGAAGTCCTTTCAGATCACAAACAAGAAATGAACCGCTATGCCTTTCTCCTGATCAAATAGGGAGGGTGAAAAGGGCTGAATTTCATGAGATGAGTGATTATCTTAAACACAGGAACTTAATTTTTATCGGAGGGAGGAGATCATAATGAAGCGTTATTTTCCGGCGATTCTTCTTTTCTTGTTGGCTCCGGTCTTTGCCTACGGGGCGACCTGGCAAATTGACCCTGCCCATTCAAGCATTCAATTCAAGGTCCGTCATCTCATGGTTTCGAACGTGAAGGGGGGGTTTAACAAGGTGATGGGGGCGGCTACGATCGACGACCAGAACATTACCAATCTCAAGGTCGAAATTACGATCGATGCGGCTTCGATCGACACGGACCATGCCAAGAGGGATGAGCATTTGCGAAGTGCTGACTTTTTTGATGTGGCCAAATATCCCACCATCACATTCGTTTCCAAGAAGATAGAAAGAAAAGGGACGGGGGCATTGAAAGTCATAGGAGATCTAACCATTCGTGGCGTGACGAAGGAGATAGCCGTGGATGTGGAGGGCCCGACCCCGGAGGTGAAAGACCCCGGAGGCAATTTCAGACGCGGGGCAACGGCAACCGCAAAGATTAACCGACAGGATTTCGGAATCCTGTGGAACAGGGTTCTTGATACCGGTGGCGTGGTTGTTGGTGACGAAGTGAATATTGATGTAGAGGTGGAATTGGTCAAGAAATAGAAGCTCCTAAAAGACCTCGGGGCCTTGACCCCAAAGATATGCTCATTTCCCCTAGGAAACGTCAACAGGAATCATCACCTGTTCAGAATTTGACCATCTCTGAATCCCCCTTGGAAGAGAAAATCCCTTAAAAATCAATTTAGAGCAGGGAAAGCGCATCTGGCATAGAAAATGCTCCTCTGTTCATGTGCTGGTTTAAACAATAGCATACAGTCAATCCTTTCCGTTGCTGGCGGTGTAAATGGAAGATCCCTTTGGCATATCCTTCATGATGAATCTGCTATTTCTTGCCGAGCTATTAACCCCCGTTATTCTCATATTAGCCCTTGGGGTCTTTGTCTGGCGCCTCATCCGGAAAAAATGGATCAATCGAATTTTTGCGAGCCTGGTTTACGAGAGAAACCCCTTTGTGAGTAAATTCTATGAACAGGTGGGCGGCTCATTCGAAGAAAAAGGGAATAAGGTGGTGAAGCCACTTGCTTATGCGGCACTTATTTTATGTATTGCTTTCATTTTCAAGACATTGTGGCCATACATATTTTATCAAAGCCACTCGGCCGACTTATTTGTACAGGCTGGGCTTCCTTCGATGTTTCTTTATATGGGATTGACTTTTATGGGTCTTGGCATTTCGGCTTCTGTCATTCCATCCTTCTTCTTCATCAAAGAGACAAGAAAATTGAACGTCTACAATAGGAGCATTGAGATTTATCTCCTGAGTAAATATTTTGAGAATATCCTGCACATCACCTTTGGGATAGCCTTAGTCGTAGGGACCGCTTCCTTGTGGTTCTTTTTTCTGGAAAGACTGTTACCGCTCTTCACTTATCTTGAGAATCGATTGGCATCGTTTGGAGAACCAGAAGTTAACTTCGGGGAGATGCTGAAACTGTTGAAGATTCTGATCATCAGTTTCAAGGATCAGTTTCAGATCTGGTGCCTCACCTCCTTTCTTGTCTCATTAGTAAGCCTTACCATACCTTACCTGTGGTTCAAGGGAAGGAGATTTACCAAGATATTTTTAGCCCTATTCCTTTCAGGAACAATTTTTTCTTACTTTGTATCTTTTTTGATAGAGAAATTGATCATTTCGGAGCTGACATGGATATTTGTTGCCGTATGGACCTTTTCTGCACTAATCACTTCCATGGTCTTCCACTTAATAAACAGCATCTGGTTAAATCGAATAGGTATTTGCAGACGTTGCAAAGCAGAGAATAGCACCCATTCGAAATATTGCAGCGACTGCGGCCATAAACTTATCCTGGTCTCAAAAGTAAAGTAGGGGGAGGGTTTAGAGTGAGTCGAAAGTCTGTGAAATTAGAGAGTGCAGGGCAAGAAAAAGGATCATGTTAGATATCTTCAAGCTCGACGATTAACGGAGCATGATCCGAGGGGATAGGTTCTCTCCGCCTTCTTGGCCAGAGATCAACGCCGATGGACTTTACTCTCTCCAGTAAGGGCTTCGTGCAAAGGATATAATCAATTCGCATGCCTTGATCTTTCCATATGGCACCCCCGATATAATCCCACCAGGTGAATTGTTTCTTCTCGGGGTTAAAATGCCTGTAAATATCAATTAACCCTGAATTCAAAAGTTCCTCAAAGGCCCCCCTTTCCTCAGGCAGGGTTCCGACAGAATCCGCCAGTTCTTCCGGGGAATAGACATCAATATCCCTGTGAGCGATATTAAAATCCCCGAGAATTAAGGCAGGCTTTTTGGGAAAATCATGGTCCTTCAGAAAGGTCATCAATTTTCTGTACCAATTCTGTTTATACTCAAATCTTTCCGTTCCTCTTTCGCCTCCGTGGGGAGCATAGATATTGATGAGGCTTGTTTCCCCTATCTTGGTCAGGATGATTCGCTTCTGTTCGTCCCAGACAGGGTCACCGAGCCCTTTTTGAGTCAACAGAGGGGGAATTCTTGTGCAGGTGGCAACGCCGTGATACGATTTTTGGCCAGAGACATGGCATTCGAAACCGAATTGCTCAAAATCTTGAAAAGGAAAATCTTCCTCTACCGTTTTAATCTCTTGGAAACAGAGGATCTCGATGTCATTGTTTCGATGCTTCAGCCACTCCAGGACCAGGGCCTTTCTCGCTTTGATGGAATTGACATTCCAAGAGCAGACCTTCATTTTGGCCCCCATCCGTCTGAAGAAATCATTGAGTTACAGGAGTCAGCAACAGCATTCATCGGAACAGGCGAAGGATGCTTCCCCGGAATCTTCATCGTTACAGTGTCCCTCGCGAATGGCGGATCGTGCTTTATTGTAAAACTCTTTTGAAAATCCCTCCATGCCATGGGTGGCTAACACGTGTTGACCTATGTTGGTAATCACTTCATCATCGGTCTTACCGCAAATCACCGAATCGCAATCCAAACCGGTATCCCTGCAGTTCAGTACTTTGTCAATTCCAATCCTCCTTTACCTGTGGATCCGTTTTCCCTTTTTCGTTCTTACTTCTTTCTCCTTCAAACTAAATATAGTGATTCCCTTTCCGTAATACAAACTCGAGGAATCGGATTGAAGATCGCCCGTCCAATCATTATCTTTAAATTTAAAGGATGGACGGTACGCTTTATGATAAGGGTTAATGAATTGAGAGAGAAGGAGGATGCGATGAAGGATTCAATGAGCAAACTTATTGTTTTCACATTGGCCTCAGTGTTGGTGGTTTTTGCAGGCGTTGCCTCAGCAGAACCAAAGATCCAGGGGAGGACTGTCGAGTACAGTGCCCAAGGAGTGGTGATGAAGGGCTGCTTGGCCTATGACGAGAACATCAAGGGCAAGCGACCCGGGGTATTAGTGGTTCACGAATGGTGGGGGCTGAATGATTATGCCCGGATGCGAGCGCGAATGCTGGCAGATCTCGGCTATACGGCACTTGCCGTGGATATGTATGGTGACGGCAAAGTGGCAATGCACCCCGATGATGCAGAAAAGTTTTCATCAGAGCTCATGAAGAATTTTGACGTGGCCACAGCGAGGTTTATGGCAGCGATGGACTTTCTAAAACGACAAGACACCGTTGATCCCGTGCGAATTGCAGCGATTGGCTATTGCTTCGGAGGCGGGATTGTCCTCAACATGGCCCGGGAGGGCGTGAATCTCAAGGGGGTTGCAAGCTTTCATGGAGTTCTAACGGCTGTGAAACCTGCCCAGCCCGGCAGTATTAAGGCAAAAATCCTCGTCCTTCACGGTGCTGCGGATAAGTTCATTACTCCGGAAGAGATTGATGCCTTCAAGAAAGAGATGAAATCAGCCGGTGCGGATTTCCAATTTGTCTCTTATCCAGGGGCCATGCACAGCTTTACCAATCCCGATGCTGATGAGATCGGTAAGAAATTCAATTTCCCGATTGCTTACAACGCCGACGCGGACAGGAAATCGTGGGACGAGTTGAAGAAGTTTCTAAGTACGATTTTCAAGAAATAGAACATCTCTGAATTGGCTTCACGTAGTGTGTTTCCCCGATTGACAAAACCGCTTTTTTCGAATAACTTCAGCTTCAGGTGCCCGATGGAAGGGAATCATCGGGAGTCTGATCTCTCAAGGAGGAGACGGATAGAATGAATACTGCAGGGTTGATCATCATGGCGATCATTGGAGGGATCTCTGTAGCCCTTCAAGGTCACTTTATGGGAATCATGGACCAAGGGATCGGTTCGAAGGAGAGTATATTCATAACCTATGCAGGTGGCGGGATATTGGCATCCATCGTGATGATTGCGGCCCGCGGGGGGCACTTAAATGCTTGGCACAATGTGCCTGGGTACGCCCTGACTGCAGGAGCGTTAGGTGTGGTGATCGTGGGGACGATCGGCTATACCGTGCCGCGGTTAGGTTTGACAACGGCCTTAACGATGCTTGTGGCTTCGCAACTCGCCGCAGCTTTGGTGCTCGATCATTTCGGCATTCTTGGAGCGACGGTTCGCGCCATCGATTTACCCCGACTCGCAGGTCTTGCCCTCTTAGTTCTGGGAGCCTGGTTAGTTCTAAAGTGAAGTAGAAAGACCTTTTCCCCGGTCCCTTGAAAAAAGGTGGCTGCAGGCTTGAACTGTATCCTGTCGATGATTATCTTTCGATTGAGACGGATCGAGAGGAGGTGGTTCCATGAGCAATTCGTGTGAGAAAAGATGTAGCTTCGTGAGGATGTTGGCTAATCTGAGATGTTCGAACTGCTTTGATATAAAGGCAGACGTTAATGAGAAGGGTCAGTGTGATTGCAGGGTGAGCATGAATCCAGGTAGGATGTGGGGATGGGAATAGTTTTTCACCCACCTGGTCAAGAGAATAGACGTTTGCGTTGGCACGCCTTAATGTTCCATTCTGTTCTTGACAGGCGGCTAAACCATGCGTTATTTAGACGAGTACAAATTCGGGTATTACAAGCCTTCTTTAATTCTATTCTGAACCGAGAAAGGGGGAATCGGCCATGGCAAAGTTGAATCGGGGACAGAAAGATAAGATTGAAAAGGCTGCTCAAGCCGTTGCGAAGAAGACGGCCAAGGCGATGATTGAGGGGTTCAAGGAGGTAGGTGCGCCGACCACCGAGGCCAGCAGGGACTGTGTCACGGGATGTGGCGCCGGGTGTGCGGCTGGATGCGGCGTCGGATGCGGGCTGACTTCTCCGACAGGTCCTGTAGGTACGGGCCTGGCCACAGGAACGGGTCTGACGAGTGGAGGCGCCGCAGGGTATTTGTATCATGAGTGACCTCTGCCGGATCACTTCTTAACGGCTAAGCCATGTGCACCGAGATCAGAACAGAACGATGGCATCTACGCTCCGCGGATTCCATTTCAATACAGCTAGTGGTGCCGATTATTATTACGATGACTGCACGGGCATGGTTTATCCGTGTCCCGAAGGGCTAAAACATTTTCTCCTGTCTCGAGACTCCCGGAATGTTGGAAGGTTACGAAAAGATCCGACAAACGAACGGAAGCCTTGGGAGAGATTTGTCAACGAAAGACATGCGGCCTTCGGTGCCTTTCTTGCTCAAAAACGGCGTAAGAGGACCCCTCCGAGGGTCACCCCATCCGATATCATTAACAGCATCGACCGCCAAGGATTCAGGCAGCTCATCCTCACCCTCACCTCCAATTGCAATATGCAGTGCCGTTATTGTGTCAACTCGGACCAATACCCCTATGCTTCAAATTTCCCTCACGGACCCATGAGTTTCAGGGTAGCCCAGAAAGCGATTGACTACTATCTGGGGAACCTCACCAAAATGAGAAGATCCGATCCGTGCAGAAAGGGTGCGATCACCTTTTACGGAGGGGAACCTCTCCTGCAATTTTCAGTACTCGTAAGATCCGTTCAGTTTATCCGTGAGAGGGGGACGAAAGACATCCTTTTTAACGTCAGCACCAACGGACTCTTACTGGATGACCACATTTCTGACTTTCTTGTAGAAAACCATTTCGGCATATGGGTGAGCCTTGATGGCCCCAGGAAGGAACATGATAGAAACAGGTTACTTTCTGATGGTCGTGGAACCTTTGGCCGTGTCTTTGCCAACGTTGAACGATTCTGGAAACGCCATCCCGGCTACAGACTTCTCGGTTTCTTGGTGACGTACGACTGGGGCACCGATATGTTTGAGTTATTAAAATTCTTTGATGGGAGGGAAGAATTCCGGCGTTCCATGTTTATGTTCAATCAGGTCAGTCCATATTTCACAGATTATTATAGAAGGTTTTCTGCTCAAGATAGAAAGCGATTCCTTGAAAAGGCAAAAGAGCTGAAGGGCCTTCTGTACAGTCATTCAAAGGAAGCGTCACCCTTGATCAATTTCTTTGTCTCGGCAACGAATCGTATCCACTTGATGAGAAAAATAATGGGACCTCCGGGCCGGCCAGAGATTCCTGCAACTGGCGCTTGTCTTCCCGGCGAAAAGATCTGTGTCCTTCCAGATGGAAGGTTCCAGCCCTGTGAAAGAGTCCCCGGGTTTGCTGAGATCGGCACGGTGGAGAAAGGTCTGGATTTCGAGGCGATCGCCGATGTGGTCAACCAGTACAATCAGGTCATCACTCGTCACTGCCATTCCTGCCCCATCCTCATGCTGTGCAAATGCTGTTTTTCCCATTTCTGGTCGGGAAAGGAAATCACCAAACCCTCGCCATCATTTTGCAGAGATCATGTCGCATGGATTCGTGAGATCCTGGTTGAAACTTACTCCCTCTTGGAAGAAGTGCCGGAGTTCTATGACCACGTCATGAACCTATACCAACGGGATTACCGCCACTGGGAGTTTCTGAGCACGAATTGTTAGAGCTTCTCCGAAAGGGAATGCCTTCGGAGGTTGTGACGGGAGAGAGACCTCCACGAATCGGGGGCGACGGGAGGAAAGTTGAAAACTAAGTTTTTTCGGCTCTTTCCAGAGGTCATACAGGTTTCGGGGCCGAAAGGGGGGGCTCTTTACATGCTTGTTCAGGCCCGTCTTTTCGCATTGGATCAGGTTCACAACGATCTTCTTCGAAATCTGGAGGGTAACCACCCGTTGGATACTGCGGCGGAACAAAGTGGAATGTCTATGGATGAAGCCAGCGATTTTTTGAAGGTTCTGGAAGAAACCGGTGCAGGTTTTTTCTCGGAATATCCTTATTTCGTGGAGAAGATCCGTCCCTTTGATCCGATTGAAGATTTTACGTATTATCGCAGGCCCTTTCAAGTGCCGCTCCTACACATCGTGCTTCCCGGGAAATGTTCCCAGAACTGCAGATGGTGTTATTCGGACGGCTTGGTCTTTCGCCTCAAGCCTTGCCTGGGATGTTCCTTCAGGCTCCGAAACATGCCCCAGACCCTGACCTTGGACCAGATCAGAAAGGCGCTGGTCGAGGCGCGGCTCCTCGGATGTCAGAGATTGAAGATCCATACATGGGATTTTGCTCAAGTGGAAGATCTGGTGATTGAGACAGCATCCATCGCTGTAGCAGAGAAGATCGGCTCCATTGAATTATTTACGAACGCACCCTTGCCCCGGTCTTTGATTGATGATCTTGCAGAGAGGAGGATCGTCCCGGTGTTCCAGGTTTACTCCCATCGGAAGAAGTATCATGACTCCGTAACCGGGCAAAGGGGTGGCTTTGCCCGGATGGTTGAAAACTTTCGCTATATGGAGAGGAAAGGACTTTCCTTCAGGCTATTTTTCATCTCAACGGGCGTCGGTCCTGCGCCCTCTCATGTGGTAAGGAGCCTCACGAAGTTCCATCCATCGGATATTTATCAGGACCGTTTTCTCAAAGGCCTTTCGGAAGTTGAGGATTATATGTACGGGGAGAAATCTCTTGTCCCGCCGGGTGTCGAGGAGTTCATTCTTAAACAGAAGGGAGGATGTTGTCGCACAGGCAGGCTTACTCTGGGGCCCGACGGCAGTTATCGACCGTGCCCCGGAGACCCGAGAGAGATAGGCCATGTTGCGATCGAGAGCATCCACAGCCTTTTTCAGCGAGGTCTGATACAGCCTTTTTGGGAAGGCCGCGATATGAACGGTGCGGCTTGTGGAGCCTGCGAATTTCGTTTTGCGTGCCACCCGTGTCCGGTCGTAATCGATCAACTGAAAGGAGAGTGCCCGATAGGCTACGATCCCTCAACGAGCGACTGGGGGAGACCGACAGGGCAGTGAAGGGCAAGGTTGACCGGCTTGCCTTCCACCTGATATCAAAAGTTTCTTGGGCTATGAGAGACGTCAAAGGGGCAGTTTGGTTCCAGCTTTCTTTTCCCTTGCGCGCCCGTAGATCAGTTTGGCTGTGACCATATCGTCTACGGCAATTCCCATGTTCATAGAAAAGATCTTCTCAAAAGGGGTCTCGCGGCCAGGCTTTAACCCGGCAGCCAGTTCTCCAAGCTCTGCATAAATCCTTTCAGGAATTCCTTTGAAGAAGACCCCGTCTTTTTTGGTGCTGAGCAGCTGACCCACGTCATCCGAAACAAATTTATCGCACTCCTTCATGGCTGAAGCGGTCCACGCGGTATCGTAATCGAGTGAGACAGCGAGGCCTCCTTTCTTAAGCATCCCGGCACGAAGCGGCGGTTTCGGCTCCGCTGTCATAGGAATGGCCGTTACCACTACATCTGCTCCTTCGATCATCTCAGCAGGACTTGCACAAGGAATGATGAGGAGTTTCGGGAAGGTCGAGTTCATCTCATCAATAAAGCGCTTCGCGGCTTCGGGATAGAGGTCATAACAACGGACTTTAGAAATCTTCGGCAGGATCTCAACCAGGGCCCTCAGACTCGTACGAGCCTGAACCCCGCAGCCTAACAGACCGACGACACTGCTTTCCTGCTTTGCAAGGTACTTCGCCGAAATACCTACGCTGGCTCCGGTGCGCATGGCTGTAATCCAGGCGCTGTCCATGACAGCGATTGGAATTCCCGTCTCCGGATCATTCAGGATGAGGAGACCCGTGATATAAGGCAACCCCTTTTCGACATTGGAAGGGTAGCCGCTGACCCATTTTAAGCCGGCGGCCTCAACCTCTTTTACATAACCCGGCATCGCATGGATAAAGGCATTCATTCTGGGATGAATGCCGGGTTTCGGGGGCATTTCCGTTTTGCCCTGTCCCTTAAGGCGGAAGCCATGATCCACCGCATGAAGCACCTCTTTCATCGTGATGCTCAGATCTTCCACATCCTTCCGACTGAGATAGAGAAGTTCCATAGTCGCTCCTTCAATGATTTTGGGAATCGATGAGGGGATAGGGATTCTCCCGTGCCCCTTATCAGACCCTCACCGGCTTAATTATTCCTGCGGTTTTTGTGAAGCAGGGCATAGCCCAATAGAATGATTGAAAAAACCGAGCAGATCCACGCAAAGACATCTCCATAGAGCGTGTAAAACGTCCTATTTTTCATCATTCGAATGGTTCCATCGATCGCCTCTTCGGTAAAAATGCCTCCTTGTCTGATAATCTTGCCCTTGGGATCGATGAAAGCGCTGATTCCCGTATTCGCAGCCCTTGCAATGAAGACTCGATTCTCGATTGCCCTGAAGGTGGCCGTGGAGAGGTGCTGATAGGGGGCAGAAGTTCTGCCGAACCAGGCATCGTTCGTGATGGTGACCAAAAACTCTGCTCCCTCCTTGACAAACCTCCTGCAGAGATCCGGAAAGATGATTTCAAAACAGATGAGGACCCCGAATTTTCCCTGGGGGAGAGAAAGATTAACGATTCCCTTACCGGGTTTGAAGTTTCCAATGCCTTCCCCTATGGATGACTCGATAAAGAAGAGAAGGCTCCGGAGAGGAATATATTCCCCGAAAGGGACAAGATGAATCTTATCATAGCGTCCGGTCAGGTCTTTCGACGGAGAGAGTAGGAAGGCACTATTATAGTAGTCGATCTTTCCCTTCTCTGCCTTATAGAAAGGGGTTCCAAAGAGGAGGAAGGCATCTGTCCTTTCAGGAATTTCCATGACAAGGGGCTGATATTTCTTCTCCTCTTGAAAGAAAAAGGGGGTCGCCGTCTCAGGCCAGATAATCAGATCCGGCTTATCTTCGGCCACCTTCATGGATAGCCTTCGATAGATCTTTAATGTCTCAAGTTGAAAAGATTCATCCCATTTGATCGACTGGTCGATATTTCCCTGAACCAGCCCCACCTTCAATGAAGGACTGCGGGTGACCTCTTGATCCACATTATTTATTCTTAAGTACCCATAGATTAAGAATCCCAGAAGGACGAGGGCGGCGAAGACGGCCTCTTTCCGAGGAAATGTCCTTTTAGGCCACTGGCGAAGGGCCGTGAAGAGCACGGTATTGACGAGAAGGATGACGAAGGAGAGGCCATAAACGCCGGTGAGGTCCGCCATCTGAATGAAGGGAAGATTAAGATATTGGGTGTGACCCATGTAGGCCCAGGGAAAGCCGGTGAGAAAAAAAGACCGGAGGTATTCCAGGGCGACCCACAAAAGGGGTGAAAAAAGGATGCTTTGGATTCCCGAGCGGATCTGGATGAAGCGAGTGAGGAATGCGAAGGCACCGATGAAAAGGCTTAAATAGCCGACCAGCAACAGGAGAATGGGGATGCTTAGGATCAGGGGGATATTCCCATAGGTATGGACTGCAATGATGATCCAATAGAAAATTCCAAGAAAGGAAATCAAACCTGTTAGAAAGCCAATCTTAAAACTGTCGTATAATCCTTTCCCTTCAAGGGAATAAAAAAGAGGGACCAGAGCAACCCAGGCCAGGAATTCGAAATCAAAGTTCGGAAAGGAGAGGATGAGGAGAATGGCCGAAAGGAAGCTGAGTAGAATATCCCTTCTTTTCATGGCCCCTATCTTAAGAAAAAAGAAGGAAGATTTCAATGGAGTTTTGAATTTTGTGCGGGATTTGTTAGAATATGAAACATGAAGATTTTACTAGTCGAGGATGACAAAGGGATTGCCCGATTCGTTAAGACCGGGCTGCTGGAAAACTCTTTTTCTATCGATGTGGCGTTTAACGGGGAGGAAGGCCTGGAGCGGGCTCTCCGTAAGGGTTATGACCTCATCATCCTGGACATCCTGCTTCCGAAAATGGACGGGAGAGAAATCCTAAAGAGGATCAGGGGCCTGGATATTCAGACGCCCGTCATTTTCTTAACGGCAAAAGATTCGGAGAGTGATATTGTGAAAGGCCTGGATTTGGGGGCCGATGATTATCTGACCAAACCCTTTTCTTTCAGTGAATTGCTGGCCAGGATTCGCGCGATATTGCGAAGGAGCGAGGGAGCGAGTCTTCCGCCGAGATTGCAGGTTTCAAACCTTATTTTGGAACCCGAGGGACACCGGGTGCTTCGGGACAAAATCAAGATCGAACTCACACCCACGGAATATGCTCTCCTCGAGTTCTTCATGAGACACCCGGGTCAGATCATTACCCGGGCGATGATATCAGAAAAGATTTTCGATTATCATTTTGATACCTCCACCAATGTGGTTGATGTTCACGTATCTCACCTCCGAAGCAAGATTGATAAAGACTTCGAACCCAAACTTCTCCATACCATAAAAGGGGTTGGATATGTCCTCAAAGACCAGGACTAAATTTCTTCGAAGAACCGACGTCAAGATGACGATTTGGTATATTTTCACTTTCTTCATTTCGAGCCTGATCATTTGCTCATTTCTCTACATTCGCCTGAAACATCAGCTCATCAAGGAAGTTGACCGCATGCTCTTGGACGAGACCGAAGAGTTTGTGGAAATCCTGTCCCAGGCCAACGACTTGGAGAAGAAGCTTAGAAATATTGAAAATAATTTAGAGGTGAGGTCTTTTTACCCTCTCTTTTTTCGAGTGCTTGCTGAAGATGGAAGCACATTCTATTGTTCAAAGACTTTCGGAGAGATAGGATATGATTCCGGCAACATCGTATTTAATCAGATGCGCCAGGGAAAAAAGATCTTAGAAGATTTTCGCTCCGCCGGAAGAAGGACGCCATACCGCTTTGTAACGATTCCCTATTTTAAAGACGGAGAACTGACTTATGCTGTCCAGATCGGGACACACCTTCGATTTGTCCGAAAAAGTCTCTCCCATTTCAAATATAACCTCTTAGCCGCTTTTCCAATCGTATTGGTTTTTGGGGCATTAGGGGGATGGACCTTAGCCAGAAAGTCCCTTTCACCCATCGGTTATATCGCCTCGAAAGCTAAAAGCATCACCTCTCAAAACCTCAGCCAGAGATTGACGCCCAGAGGGACGGGGGATGAGATGGATGATCTCATTCGGACGATCAACGAGATGATCGTCCGTCTGGAGGAGTCCTTTAAACGGATGGCGGAATTTACTGCGGACGCCTCCCATGAGCTGAAAACTCCGATCTGTGCACTGAGAGGAGAGGCAGAGGTCCTTCTGTCCAAGGCGAGAACCACCGGAGAGTATCAGGAGGGTTTGGCCCATTTTATCGAGCGGTCTGACCAGTTGAATCGGATGATCAATGATCTGATTCTACTTTCCAAATTCGATGCCTCTCAAGCGGAATTGAAGATGGTTCCCGTCCGATTGGATCTCTTGATCCAGGACATCTATGATCTTTTCCAGGTCCTTGCCGAACAGAAGAATATTGCTTTGAGTGTTGATTCCTGCCAGGAAACGACCATCATGGGTGATAAGATGCGCCTGCAGCAGCTTTTCACGAATCTGATCGACAATGCCGTCAAATTTACTCCGGAGAAAGGTTCGATCCAAATTCGTGTAGAGAAGGATGTGGATTTTGCTCAGGTGAAGGTGATCGATACAGGGATCGGAATCCCGAAGGAAGAGCAAGCCAATATCTTCAATCGCTTCTATCGAGTGGATAAATCCCGATCAAAAGAAAATGGCGGAGTCGGTCTAGGCCTGAGTATCGTTGAATGGATTGTTAAAGCCCACCACGGGGAAATTGAGATCCAAAGTGAATTGAGCCAAGGCTCGACGTTCACGGTCTATTTGCCCCTTCAAAAAGCCTAAATCTGTCCTCCTCAGAGTTAAGAAACCTTAATGCCGGGTTCATCCAAACTTAATATTTATAATACTAATATCAAAAACGGACTCAAGGATTGAAACTATCCTGCTGTAGGGGGGAGATTCTGAACCCTGAATAATAAATTTATCCCTTGGCGGCGTGGTTCCTTAAGGAATTACGAAGAGGCACGAGAACAACGCATGAGTAGTATACAATCCTTGATGCAGAGAACCCAATTAAAGACAAGCCCCTACTATTTAAGAAAGATTTGGCTACGATGTGGGGAATGAAATGGATCGATGGAAGCTTAGGGGGGTGGGTAGTGATAGTGATTTTTGTGAGCTTTAGCCCTCTTGGTAAAGCCACCGGACAAAATACACAAAAGGACGCACACCCCAAACACAATCGCTGAGGAATTGAGATAGAGGAATGGGGCTGCGGTCTTTGTTGATTGGGAATATTAGGGCTATGGCGAAATCTGAGACTTCTGTGAAAACCGAACATCAAAAAATTAACGATTCACTAAACAAACCCTGGATTCAGATACTTATCCTCCTGATTTTCTGTTCGCTGCTTTTCATAATCGGAGTTGGACGCTGGGACCTTTGGAATCCGGATGAACCTCGTTACGCTCAAGTCTCTAAAGAGATGGTCGGTACAGGGGATTGGATTCTCATGCATGTGAATGGAAAAACATACGAGGATAAACCCCCCCTCTTTTTCTGGCTCATTGCTTTTTCATCTTTTCTCTGGGGAGGTTTCATCTCTTTTTCGGCGAGGTTCCCTTCGGGTCTTTTTAGCACCCTTACGGTGCTTCTCACTTTCTTTCTGGGGAAAAAGCTCTATGGCTCACGAACCGGATTCCTCTCAGCGCTGATTCTGGCCACCAGTTTTGAATTCGCCTATCTTTCCACGCGGGCCAATATCGATGCTACCCTCACTTTTTTGACAACAGCTTCAATCTTTATCTTTTTGCACTGGTACCAGCATCGCAAGGCAGAAGGGAATGAGGATAAAGATAAGAAGAGTCTATCCATCTATGGATTCTATATCGGTATGGCCCTCGCCACTCTGGCCAAGGGACCGGTGGGTTTCATCCTTCCCCTCATGGTGAGTTTAGTCTATCTCTTGGTCCAAAAAGATTGGGAGGCCATGAAGAGAATGAGGCTTTTTACAGGGATGGCCCTATGTTTTGTAGTTGTTTTATCCTGGTATCTTCCCGCCGTACTGAGAGGGGGACGAGACTTCATCAACGAGACCCTGTTTCATAATACCATCGACCGCTTTGCAAGAGGGTCAAGCCATATCCGGCCCTTCTACTACTATCTCACCAATTTTCCTGTTGATTTTCTGCCGTGGTTCCTTTTTTTCCCGGGAGCCATCGTTTATGGTTTTTGCAAAAGAAAAGAGGGGATTTCAAGAGGTTTTTTCTTTCTTCTCGTCTGGTTTGCCGCGATTTTTCTTTTTTTCAGTTTTTCAAAAGGGAAAAGAGCCATTTATCTTCTCCCCTTATACCCTGCGGCATCGTTGATGGTAGGGAGGTTTTGGGATGACTACCTCTCAGGTTCCGGCCAGTTTTCGGGCCAGAAGGTCTGGGGCACTCTTCCAGTCTACCTCTTTATCATCCTCTTCTTTTTGATGGGAATATTTCTTTATGCGATCCCTGCCGTGGCCAACTTCTCAGTAGGACCCTCTACCCCAAAGATTCTGAAGATGATCATTAAGGGAGCAGGATCGGGAGCAAAATATCTCTCATATGTTCCACGTTGGAGTATTATTCCCTTCATCTTTCTTCTCGTGGGGGCGAGCATTCTTCTATCTCTTGCCCATGGCCTTGGATATCGTTGGCTTGTTTTTATGCTTCTTGTGGCGACGGTGGGGATTGGGTTCTTTTATACGACCCGAATGATTTTCCCGCTGGTCAATCCCTACAAATCTGCCCGCTTCATTTCACAAGAGATCGTGCAGACGATGAAACCCGGAGAGAAACTTCTGATGTATGGGGATATCGGATCAGCGGTAAGCGCTCAATATAATTTCTACACGGGGATCGTTCCCATTCTGGAAATTGAAAACGAAGGGGAAATGATCGATCTCTTTCGTTCAAAAGAGAGGGTATTCGGTCTCTTTAGATATCAGGATTATGAAAGGCTGACCAGGGAGTACAATGGCGTATCTCTTCACCTGATCACCCGCAGAAGAGTGGGGGATAGAGATATGGCATTTGTGTCCAACCAATGACATTCCAGACTGGACTGGATTTTCTTCGAATGAAGGATCCTGAAACGACGCCTCTCAAAGACCGATACGAAAGAAACAGTCGGTCGCGGACACCTGGAGCACAATACTCAGGGGACTCGTGGTTGCGAAATCCTTTTTCTATCTTCTTTTAGGTCTTGCCGTATTAATACTACTCGTCCACTTGGGGCTGGCCCCGCTGTGGGGTTCAGAAGGACGCTGGGCCGTCATCGCCCGATCTATGTTGCGATCTGGCGATCTTCTTTCCCCAATGCTGGGCACTCGTTCTTATTGGGACAAACCTCTGTTATCCTACTGGCAGATCTTGCCGTTATCGTATCTCAACGGAGACGTTAGCGAGTTCACGGTTAGATTTCCACCCGTTGTCTGGGCTGTAGTGATGCTTCTTCTCACCTATGACCTGGCAAAAAGATGGTTTGATAAGCAAACGGCCCTTATTTCAATTGGAACCCTTGCCACAACCTATAGCTTTGTCTTTTGGGGGCGCAATGCTCAAGTAGAGATGACCAATGCTGCAATGATTCTGCTTTGTCTATGGTATTTCATGAAGCACAAATCCGACCATAGGCACACGTGGATTTATAGATTAGGTGTCATAATGATTCTTGGCGCCAATATGAAAGGGCTTGTCCTCTGTGCTCTACCCGTGTTTTGTATCCTAATCCTCTCTATCGTAAAATGGGACTGGTCATGGATGCCGTCTATAAAGATATTGATTGCGGCCGGTTTGCTTTCCCTCGCTGGTTTGCTTGCTTTGCCGGCAGCAGGCAGTATTCATTCTGCCACATGGGAACCTCTGCGCGATGTTTGGCGCGAGAATATCTTAAGGTTCTTCGGGCTATACGATCATAAAGATCCCTTCTATACATATTTTGTCAAGATCTGGTACTTGGCAGCACCCTGGTCACTCCTATTGCCCGTTGCCATTGTACGCTTTTTGCAGGGGGCGCGCCGCGGTATCGCTCAAATCCCCGAGGTCCTGATACTGTTCGGAGCCATCCTCCTCTTCTTTACCTTCTCAGGATCAAGACGTCCTTATTATTTGCTTCCTATCCTGCCCTTCGTCGCCATTCTGGTGGCGGGTGTGCTCAGAGAATTTGCCATTGGCACGCTGGGCCGGGGTATTCAAGGCGCGGTGAGGGGAGTCGGGGTTTTTTGGGGACTTGTCCTGATCGCTATCTCTGGAGTTTCCCTCCGTTTTTTTGCAGGAAGGATAGATGCTCCTTGCTATGCCTTTGTGCCGCTGGCATTACTGGGTGCCACCATGATCGTAAGCACGATGAAGGAACACGTTTGGGGGATGGTTGGGTCAATGTTTGCGGTCTGGCTTATTTATGTGATTGTTGCCATTCCTCTGATTGCGGAGGGACCAAATCTAAGAACAAAGATTGCTGAGGTCAAAGCTTTAGACAGGCCATATGCTTTTCTAAATATTGATGATGCAAAGCTGATATTCTATTTCAATGAGCCACGCCAGTTTTTTGACGACGAAACCTCTGCGTTCAATTGGGCCATTCGGACAAATGGGGTGTTAATTACATCCAGTGGTGTTTCGAATCCGTCATGGGAATCCTTAGTGAAAGACAGGAAATGGCAGGCGGTGACCCCTCGCAAGCCTCGTCTCTTGAATGATGGTCTTCAAGGTATCCATTAGAATCATTCTTGAAATTAAGAAATCTTAATCTCCGTTTAATCTTAAATTAACCGCTAACCCATAAGAATAATTTTAAAATGGTTAAGTATATCCCTCTGATTCTTGCTGGTGTCTTGTTAAATGCTTTTGCCCAGATACTCCTGAAGAAGGGAATGCTCAGTATCGGCTATTTCGAATTTCAATTTCAAAACTTCGTTCCCATCATTAAAAAGGTAACAAGTAATTTATTCATCTTGTCAGGTTTGACCTCCTATGTGGTCAGTGTGGCTATTTGGTTGCTGGTGCTCGCCCGTGCAGAGGTGAGCTATGCCTATCCCTTCTTAAGTGTTGGGTATGTTGTGGTTACCTTGGCGGGTTACTTTATTTTTCAAGAAGACCTGTCCTGGATGCGGGGTGTTGCAGTTGCAATCATTATTGTTGGAGTTCTTCTGCTCTCTCGAAGCTGACCGATGTCGTCCATACAATCTTTTTCGGTTAGGACAATCATTTTGGCGAGTCGCCGTCTCCTGTAATTCTTGATAGGTCAACAGCGAAGAAGTGAGAAAGGCAAGGAATCGTGGTTCATGGGGAAGGATCTGCTGAAAATGCAGGATCAGGAATATGGCCAATGGCAGGAAGGGGGTCTTTAGACTTCAGTTCGGCAGTCCATCGCGGCGTCGTTCTGGTGATCGCATTCTTACTGTTTTATGTTGCCCCTTTGTCGTTTCGTCCGCTTTACCTGCCGGACGAGACGCGTTACGCGGAAATTCCCCGAGAGATGCTTGCAACCGGGGATTGGGTCGTGCCAAGACTCGACGGTCTGCGCTACTTCGAAAAACCCGTGTTGGGCTATTGGGTGACCGCTCTTTCTATTTCATGCTTTGGAGAAAGCCGGTTCGCCCTTCGCCTACCCTGCGCCTTGGCGACTGCCCTTTCAGCCGTGCTGCTTATTCTATTGCTCCGCCGTTCAGACCTCGGATCTTCAGCACTGTCAGCCGCCGTCATCTTCCCGGCTATCCCGCAGGTCTATATTCTGGGTGTGTTCAACACACTGGATGCTGTGTTCTCAATGTTTGTCACCGCATCGATCGTCTGTTTCTACCTCGCTTTGCAATCGGGCTCCGGCCGAACAAGGATCATCTGGCTGGTAGGGGCAGGGATCGCCTGTGGGTTGGGGTTCCTCACGAAGGGATTCCTCGCGTTTGCGATTCCATGCCTTACGGCCGTCCCTTTCCTCTTGTGGCAAAGACGTTGGAAAGAGCTATTGACACTCCCTTGGATTCCGCTCCTCGTGGCCCTGGCCGTCAGCTTTCCCTGGGCCATGATCATTCATCTGAGAGAGCCTGACTATTGGCGATATTTTATTTTTGTCGAACACCTCAAGCGTTTCATGTCCCCGGATACCAAGTCCCTTCATCCTGAACCCTTCTGGTTTCTGCTGCCCTTTCTGATTGGCGGTGCGATCCCGTGGACATTCGCGGTACCCGCGGCGATCAGGGGGGTATGCAAAGCCGGTTGGCGCCATCCCCTCATCCGGTATGCGGTGTGCTGGCTCTTCTTTCCATTTCTGATTCTATCTTTCTCCAGAGGCAAACTGGGAACCTACATCCTTCCCTGTTTTGCACCGCTGAGTTTGCTTCTTGCCGTCGGCCTGACTCAGAGCATGAAAGGGTCAGGAACCAGATCTTTTAGGGCTGCTGCATGGACGTCCGCGGCCGTTGCCGGATTGATAGCCGCCGTTATCATAGCGACAGGGCTTTTCAAAATGCCCTCCGGTCCCGTCTTCGCGCAGGATGAAACATCGAAGTGGGCCGTTGGATCGGCAGCATGCCTTGCCTGGTTCGGTCTAAGTGCTGCCTCTGCATTCACGAAGCGAACGGCAACGAGTTTAAGTCTCTTTGCTATCGGTCCCCTGATCTTTATGCTCAGCACACATTTTGTAGTGCCCAGAACATTGACGTCGTCCAGGACTCCTGAAGCTTTTCTCTTAAGATATATTGGCGAGATTGCTCCGGGAGACCAGATCTATTCAAACGATTCCCTCGTTCCTGCGGTGAGTTGGATTCTGAAACGGAGCGATATCGAAATTCTCCGCGGAGGCGGCGAGTTTCGGTATGGATTGAACTACCCCGATACCATAGGCCGGCAGGTGGGGATCGACGCACTGGTCGAACAGATAGAGGATCACAATCGTACACGAAAAATTATCCTGCTGGTGCAGAGCAATGTGTACTCAAGTACCCAGAGCTACCTACCGGAAGCTGACCAGACAGATAAGGCCGATGGATTTGTAATGATGAAATACGCTGGCCGCCTGGAGGCTTCGAGGACGCCTTGAGGCAGACAGAGGTATTAAGAAATCTTAATCCGGTTCTAATCTGTTCTTAATTTCTTTGAGTCATAATATAATGTGGTTTGTGCCCGGCTGATTAAATAGAAGAGTTTGAGAGCCGAATTTCGAATGCCCAAGAGTGTCTATGATGATTTCGGTCGTTATTCCCGTCTTTAATGAGGAAAAGAACCTGCCTGAACTCATCCGGCGCTGCCTTGGGGCCTGCCGTAGCTTGAACCTTCCTTTCGAGATCATCCTGGTCGATGACGGGAGCCGAGATGGATCTCCGCAACTGATCCGGGAGGCGGCAAGGCATCATGGGGGCGAAGTGATCGGCGTTTTCTTAACCCGCAACTGGGGCCAACATGGTGCCATACTGGCAGGTTTTTCCTGCAGCAAGGGCGATATTGTGGTCACCCTTGACGGAGACCTGCAAAACCCTCCGGAAGCAATCCCCATGTTGGTCCGGAAGGCACAGGAAGGCTATGATGTCGTCGGTACGGTGCGTGTCAACCGGAAAGATACGGGTTTCAGGAAGCTGAGCTCCTGGATCATAAACAGGATCGTCCAGAAGACAACAGGTGTGATGATGCATGACTATGGGTGCATGCTCCGCGCCTATCGCAGGGATATCGTGCAAGCCATGCTGGAAAGCCGCGGACACAGCACGTTCATACCGGTCCTGGCGAATAGCTTTGCCCGGGTGACCGCAGAAATCGACGTCCCCCACCAGGAGCGCAAAAATGGGGATTCAAAATACACGTTATGGAAGTTGATCAATCTCCAGTTCGATCTCTTGACCAGCATGACGACATTCCCCCTGCGTGCGCTGAGCGTCATTGGTGTGATCTTATCCGCCTTCGGCTTCGGTTTGGGGATCTTCATTCTGACCATGCGGTTGCTGCACGGACCCGAGTGGGCCGCCGGGGGGGTCTTTACCCTTTTTGCCTTACTCTTCATTTTTGTGGGGGCCCAGTTCTTGGGGATGGGGTTGCTCGGTGAATATATCGGCCGGATTTACTACGACGTGAGAGAGCGGCCCCGATATATGATTTCCAAGGTGATGGGGCAGGGTTCCAATGCCTCGAAGGAAATTCAAAAGGATTTACAGTGGGAGAAGGTCGATGAAAACTGTGGTTTTGGCCTATAGCAACATCGGCTGCATGGGGATCCAGGCCCTTTTAAGACATGGGTTTGAGATTGCAGCCGTATTCACCCACAGAGATAATCCCCAGGAAGCCATCTGGTTCGATTCCGTGGCCAAACTTGCCTCGGAACATCACATTCCGGTTTTTGCGCCGGAGGATATCAATCATCCCCTTTGGCTGGAAAAGTTCAGGGAGTTGAATCCCGATATCCTCTTTTCCTTTTACTACCGGCAACTGCTTCGGTGCGAGATTCTCGACATTCCGAAGGCTGGATGCCTCAACCTTCACGGCTCACTTCTTCCCAAATACCGTGGCCGGGCGCCGATCAATTGGGTATTAGTAAATGGAGAAAAGGAAACAGGGATCACGCTCCATTACATGACCCCGCGTCCCGATGATGGGGACATCGTGGCCCAAGAAAGGATTGCAGTCAGTGATGACGACACCGCCTTTACGTTACATGGAAAGGTGGCTCAGGCAGGAGAGAAGGTGCTCGATAAGATTCTTCCCCAGATCAGGAATGGTACTGCCCCGCGCATGCCTCAGGACCATGGAAAGGCAACCTATTTCGGGGGGAGAAAGCCAGCGGATGGGAAGATCGACTGGATCAAAACAGCGCAAGAGGTGAGAAACCTTGTCCGGGCGGTCACAAAGCCTTTTCCCGGGGCCTTTAGCTTTGCCGGTGACAGAAAATGTTTTTTCTGGCAGGTACAGGAGGTACGCTTCGATACAAAGGGCTGCCTGCCCGGAACCATTATTTCCATAGAACCTCTGGTGATCGCAACGGGTCAGAATGCCATTGCCGTGGACTATGGTCAGACCGAGAACGGTATCCATGTGACAGGGGAACAACTGGCCCGGGAGCTATTGCTCGTGCCCGGAATGAGGTTTGGAGGCTCGACCCATGAGCGCGCTCAAGAGAAGAGGAAGAAAAAGATTCTCATTCTCGGTGTCAACGGTTTCATCGGCAGTGCGTTGAGCGAGAAGCTACTCGAAGGGAATCGATACGAAGTCCACGGCATGGACCTCCACTCGAACTACTGCAAGCATCTTCTCGACCGGCCGAACTTCCATTTTTCGGAAGGCGATATCTCCATTCATCGAGAATGGGTCGAATATCACATTCGAAAATGTGATATCGTTGTCCCCCTTGTGGCCATCGCCACGCCCATTGAATATGTCCGGAATCCCCTCAAGGTATTCGAGCTCGATTTTGAGGAGAACCTGAAGGTCGTCCGTTACTGTGTCAAATACGGAAAGCGGCTGATCTTTCCCTCCACTTCCGAGGTCTACGGGATGTGCGATGAGGAGGAGTTCGACGAAGACCGCTCCAAGCTGGTGCTCGGGCCGATCCGAATGCAGCGGTGGATCTACTCCTGCAGCAAACAGCTTCTTGACCGGGTGATCTGGGCCTATGGCCAGAAGGAAGGGCTGAGGTTTACCCTGTTTCGGCCATTCAATTGGATCGGTCCCCGGTTGGACAGCCTCACCTCAGCGAGGATTGGCAGTTCAAGGGCCATCACCCAGATCATCTTAAATCTTGTGGAGGGGAGTCCCATCCTGCTCATTGACGGCGGCGGGCAAAAACGTTGCTTTACCGATATCCGGGATGGAATTGAAGGCCTTTCTTGCATCATTGAAAACGAGGGAGACCGATGTAACGGCCAGATTATCAATCTTGGGAATCCCAATAATGAGACGAGCATCCGCGGCCTTGGCGAGATGCTCGTCGAGATGTTCGATCAGCACCCGCTACGCCAAAAATTTCCGCCTTTTGCCGGATTTCGGGATACCGAAAGCAGTGCTTACTACGGGGCCGGGTATCAAGATCTTCAACACCGCCGTCCCAGTATCCGAAACGCACGGCAGCTTCTTCGCTGGGAGCCCAAAGTGGATTTGAAGGCATCGGTATTCAGCACACTGGATTTCTTTCTTCGTCAAGTTGTGGAGGGCCCGGAAGAAAAGAAGAGAAGAATGGAAAACGGAGAAAGCCTTGTTCAAAGTCGGCCTGCGTATTGACGTCGACACGTTCCGGGGAACCCAAATCGGTGTGCCCAATCTTCTGAAGGTGTTGAGGAGCCATGGAATACAGGCAACTTTTTTCTTCTCGGTAGGGCCGGATAACATGGGCCGGCACATTTGGCGCCTATTTCGGCCCAAGTTCCTTCGTAAGATGTGGCGCACGGAAGCCCCGAGACTCTATGGCTGGGATATCCTCTTGAGGGGAACCCTGTGGCGCGGCCCGCTGATCGGTAAGAAACTAAGTCACATATTCAAAGCCACGGGTTCCGAAGGGCACGAGCTCGGTTTGCATGCCTGGGATCATTACCGCTGGCAGACAAAGATCGGCCGCATGGCGCGTCAAGAGATCTATCAAGAACTTATTCGAGGATTTGAAATGGTTGGTCAGTCCGCCGGAACCGCCCCGGTCTGTTCTGCTGCTCCTGCCTGGCGCACGACGGACGAGGCTCTTCTTGAAAAGGCAAAACTGCCTTTCCGCTACAATAGCGACTGCCGGGGGACCTCTATCTTTTATCCGGTGGTCAGAGAAAAGGTCTTGTCTCAGCCTCAGATCCCGACTACCCTTCCGACTTTCGATGAGATGCTTGGGCGAGAAGGGATTACCCGGGAGAATTACAATCAATATCTTTTCTCTCTCATAAAAGACGGATCCCTCAATGTATTGACCATTCATGCGGAGGTGGAGGGTATGTCCTGTTTGAGCCTGTTTCAGGAGTTTCTGGATCAGCTCTGGTCTCGAAGAGGGCAGCTTTTGCCCTTGGGAAGACTCCTTTCTCCTAAGGACCAGGTGACCGGAGCGGTGATAGGAAGAGAAACGATAGAAGGCAGGGAAGGCTGGCTTTCCGTTCAGCAGGATGCGGAGGATGGGAGATGGAAACGAAGCATGCGTGCTGGCGGAACGCCATCAGAGGGAGCCAAAGAAGGAGGATTATGAGAAAGACATTTCTCCCATTCGCACGGCCGAGCATCACCGAAGCCGAGATCCGGGAGGTAAGCGATGTGCTCCGCTCGGGCTGGATCACCTCGGGCTCTCGCGCGGTGGCTTTCGAAAAGGAATTCTCTGCCTATGTCTCTGCCCCCTTCGGAGTTGCCGTGACTTCTGCCACAGCCGGTTTTCACATTCTTCTTCAGGCCTTGGGCATCGGTCCGGGCGACGAAGTGATCACGCCCTCGCTGACGTGGCCTTCTCCGATCAATATGGTCGAGTTTTTGGGTGCAAAACCTCTGTTTGCAGATATCGACCGCACGACATTTCAGCTTGATCCGGCCAGTGCCGAAGCGGTTCTCACACCGCGCACGAAGGCGATAATGCCGGTTCATTTTTGCGGTCAGCCTTGCGACCTGGATGTTCTTCGGACCCTTTGCAAGGACCACGATCTGATCCTGATCGAAGATGCAGCCCATGCTGTCGGGACCGAATACCGGGGACAGAGGATCGGGTCAGGGAGGAATCCGGCAGTTTTCAGTTTCCATGCGATCAAGAATCTTACCACGGGCGAAGGGGGCCTCATCACCGTTTCGGATGATCGATTGAGGGAACGCCTCGTGACCCTTCGCTTTCACGGCGTCGATCAGGACGCCTGGAAACGCTACGGCCGGGAAGTCTCAAGCGGCTACGACCTCCTTGAGCCCGGCTGGAAATATAACCTGACGGACCTCCAGGCTGCGGTAGGGCTTGTTCAGCTCCATCGTATCGAGGAGATGAATCGTCAGAGGGAAAAACTCGCAGCGCTCTATGATCAGCTCCTCGATGGCGTTCCGGAGATCCTCAGGCCGGTTAGAGTGCCTTATCCTTCACGCCACTCCTGGCACATCTATACGGTCCTGATCGACCCGGAAAGAACCGGTTTCACCCGTGACGAGTTTCGTGAGGAAATGAGAAAAAGGAATATCGGCACAGGGCTTCACTTCCTGGCTGTGCACCAGCTATCCTTCTACCGGGAGCGCTATCGGCCGGCATCGGGTTTCCTCAAGAATTCGGAATACGTGGCGGCCCGGATCGTTTCATTACCCCTCTTTCCCGACATGGAGGAAGAAGACGTTGCAGGGGTGGTTGAGGAAATCCGTAATTTTCTTGACCGGCGGAAGCGGTAAATTGAATCGGGCGACCATCCTTCTATTCTCAACGATCCTTCTCCTGACCCTGCTTCCTGGAATCAAACATGGTTTGTGGAGACCGGACGAACCGCAGGTCGCAGGGGTCTGCGCGGAGATGGCCTATACAAAGGACTTTGTCGTTCCCCGGTTGAACGGCAATCCCTTTCTCGAAAAACCCCCCCTTTATTATGCGGTCGGCGCGATGTTCGGTGACCTCTTTGGCAGGGATAATGATCTCTCTTACCGTCTGGCGACCCTGTTCTTTGCGTGTCTTGTCTTATTTTTAACCTTCCTCATTGCCTCTCTCAGAGAAGGTACCGTAAACGGGCTTTTGGCATCGGGAATCCTGATCACTACGGGGAGTTTCTTCCGGCTCGCGAGGTGGATCCAGGTGGACATGTCGCTGGTCTTCGCGGTGACACTTACGATGTATGCCCATATAAGGCTCTCCGAAGGAGCTACGAAGCGGCATGTCTTGCTCATGGGTCTCGGCATTGGACTCTCCTTCATGGCGAAGGGGCTCGTCGGTCCAGCCATCGTCGCCGCTGCCGTCGTTGCAGACATCGCCATTAAAAGAGACTTCTCGATCATAAAGACGATCCTTCCATTCTGGGTGCTCGCGGTCATGTTCATGACCATTCTCCCATGGATTCTTGCACTCTATGAAAGAGGGGGGATGCCCTTCTTACGGGACGTCATCGTAGTGAATAACCTAATGCGATTCACCGGTGCTCGGGAGGGGGCAGCCCTGGGGCACATGCAGGGCCCATTTTATTATTTTAGAGTTTTCCCTCTGAACTTTCTACCCTGGACGTTCGCATTCATCCCAGCCCTTGTCTCATTTCTCAAGAAACCTCAAACGAGTCCTTACCTTCCGTGGTTCATCGGCCCTTTCATTCTACTTTCGATTGCATCTGCCAAGAGAGGGCTGTACCTCGCCCCTGTCTTTCCCGCCTGTGCATGCATGACTGCTTCGTGGCTTGCTCGTCCAGGCGGATTCGGATGGCAGGGTCTTATGATCAAGGCATTCTGGGCTGCTGCGGCGGTGAGTGCCTTTTTGCCGTTTCTTGGAATATTTTTCGGCCAGCCCTTACTCGGCGTGATTTTAGGTTTCTTATCTGTCGGAAGTTTATTTTTCCTATCGCGGTGGAGATCAAGGGATACCGTAAGCCTTGTCCTGATCATCTGCGTCTCCACCTCTGCCCTCATGACGGTCTATTACGCTTCCATGAAAGAGAAGCGAGATTATCTGGGATTCACGAAGGGAGCGTTAAGTAAGGCGGGAGGATCGGAGATCATCGTGCTTGCGCCGGATGAGATATTCGAGGGAACACTGCCCATGGTCACAGGGAGAACGTACAAATGTGTGGAGAGAATAGCGGATATCAGGCGAGAAGGCTTCTACATCTGGGCGGACAAGAGAGATGTTTACCTTCGGGAAATAGAGAAGAGAGCAAGAGTCGATATCGTCCTTGAGAAAAAGATTGGGGATAGATCTGCCAGACTCGCCTTCATAAAGCCAGGAAGCGATCGCACAACGCCTTAGGGATTCTTTCGCCCCCTCATCTTGCGCATCCCCTTAGCTGCCACCAGAATTATCTTGATTTCCATCTGTGATCGCCCGCTCAAGAAGCCAATGAGATCATTATCCGACAAGGATATTACCAATGCACGGCAAACTGTGTTAAAATGAGTTAATTTTTTTTGGCACAGATTGTTGGTAAAGAGCTTACCGTTACCATGAAAATATCCGTCATCGGGGCTGGCCGAACCCGAAATGGGATCGGGGAATATATCGGAAAGTATTTCCATAAGCTTGGAGGAGAGGTGACCTCCGTTCTCGGAACGACAAAGGAGACAACGCTTCAGGCTTCTTCTGCACTCCGAAAGTACGGGATCGAGGCCCGCCCCTATACCGACTTCGATGGGATGGTAAGAAGCGAAAGGCCGGAGGTTGTGGCGATTGCCTCTCCCTCCTCAACCCATTATGAATACCTTTTAAGATCTCTGGATGCAAGGCTCCATATCTTCTGCGAAAAGCCCTTCGTCCGGCAGGATGCCGCTGATGTGGAAAAGAGGGTTAAGGCAATTTTGGAGAAGGCCCTCAAGAGAAAGTTGACAGTTGCGATGAATTCTCAATGGTCCTTTGCCACCGGGGCTTACGAAGCGGTCTGCGGTAAGATCTCGGTGGAGGAGGAGAACACATTCTTTATCCGGATGTCTCCCCCGCTTCCGGGAAAAGAGATGATTCCGGAATCCGTCCCCCATGCCCTCAGCCTCCTTTATTGCCTCTTGGGCGAAGGAGAGATGGAAGGCCTGGATTTCGAATCGAGAGGAGAGGAGGCCCTCAACATCCGGTTTGTCTACCGTTTCGGAGCAAAGAGGTGTAAGGCCTTCATCGGTTTGACCTATCAGAGGGCGATTCCCCGTGACTTCTCTTTTGGTTTGAACGATAAGATTGTCTCCCGGAGCCTCGATTTGGAAAATTATGAAATCTATTTTAATTATGGGAATAAGAAATTGAGAATCGTTGATCCTCTTGAGCTTTCCATCAAGAATTTTATGGAGGCCGTTGAGAAAAGCACCGAGCCACTCATCGGGGCTCGTCACATTCTCCATAACATGTATCTCCTTAAAACGATTGATACCGCCTTTGATGAGTTTAAGAAAGGGCATCCATGGAAAAGTTGAAAGAAAGAGAGCATGATTTCGGCTCTAAGTTAAGACAGGATAGCTCCCTTCGGAGGCTGAAGGATTATATTCGCTGGCAGAGAGAATTTGACGTGGATGATCCTGACCGAGGTTTCCCGATGTTCAGCCCGGTTTCCATCAATCTCGATCTGACCTCCGCCTGCAACTTCTCGTGTACCTTCTGTGTCGA
This sequence comes from Thermodesulfobacteriota bacterium, assembly GCA_041947025.1. Taxonomy (GTDB): domain Bacteria; phylum Desulfobacterota; class BSN033; order BSN033; family UBA1163; genus CAVTZZ01. Next base: position 49,635 of record JBHGBJ010000008.1, on the reverse strand, counting down.
TTCGAAGCTGATCAACTCCGGGAAAACCCTGGACCTGGGGGATGTCAAGGAGACGATCGATACCCTCCAATCCCATGGCCTTCTCTCGGTGATCCTGATCGGAGGGGGCGAGCCCACCCTTTACAAGAATTTTGAAGAGATCGTCCGGTACATTAAGGAGAAGGCGTTGCAGATCGGAATCGTGACCAATGGGTCGAGATTGGAGAAGATAGAGAGGGTGGCCGATGTCCTCAGAGAGAAAGATTGGATTCGAATCTCCATTGACGCGGCGGAGGAAGGGACCTTCAAGAGATTGCATCATCCCAGGACAAAGGTAACTCTGGACAGAGTATTGGAAAAAGCAAAAAGAACGAAAGAGAGGAACCCTGCTGTTTCACTCGGGTATTCGTTCGTCATCGTCTGGGAGGGGGTGGAAATTGGAGGAAAGAGACTGAGTTCCAATATTGAGGAGATGGCAAAATCGGCGGAACTGGCCAGGGCTTTCTCCTTCGACTACATCTCCTTTAAACCCTGTCTGGTAAGAATGGAAGAATCTCATCGGGAGACTTTGCTTAAGGATGTGGAAAAGAAGAGAGAAGAGAAGATTATCGATCAGATTCGTACACACCTCAGGGAGGCCAACGATTCTGCCGGAGATGACTTGAAGATCCTTGAGAGCTCAAATCTGAAGGCCATGCTCAACCTGGAGACCGATCAGATCAAGAAACAGCCCAAGCGTTGCCACCTGCAGTTCTTCAGGACCGTGGTCACCCCTTTCGGCATTTTCCACTGCCCAGGGTTTCGAGGAGTCGAGGAAGCCAGAATCGGGGAATCGGAGGGCTATCTGTCGGAAATGAAACTCAGGGAGACTCTGAAAAAGACGGCCCAATCGATCATCACCTTCGATGCCGAAGAGGAGTGTAAGGACGTGGGGTGTTTTTACAATCACACCAATTGGTGGCTGGAGGAGTTCATCCGTTCCAAGAGGAATGTCGAAGAGCTTGAGAGAGTCGAGAACGACAACTTCTTTCTATAACCCCCCCTTCATCCCCCTTTAACTTAATGGGGAAATACCTGCCGGCAGGCAGGGGGGGGAAGTTACATTACTTAGATCATGAAGATTCTTCATCTTTTCAGCAACTGGAAGTGGACAGGACCTGCCGATCCCACGGTCAACCTCTGCGGAGGCTTAGAGCAGAGAGGGCATGAAGTTGTTTTTGCCTATCGGAAACCTCCCCTTCCGGTCGAGGACAGTATTGAGAAGAGGGTTCTCAAAGCAGGAATCAAAGCCACGGATCGATTCCGGCTCGACCACTCCATAAGGGTCTATCAGCCCTCCTTTTTTCCGACCCTTCTGCGAGACATCTTAGATCTTACTCGGTACCTTCGAGAAGAAAGATTTGATATTCTCAATGTTCATCACTCCCATGGTCACCTGATCGGAGGGTTGGCAGGGAGAAGGGCGGGGTATCCTGTGGCCATCATTCGGACGGATCACAAGAGGGATCCGTTAAAACCCAGCCTTGGAAATCGTTTGCTCATTTCATTGTTGACCGATGGGATGATCACTTTTTCTGAAAGGGCAAGGAAGGAAGATGGGAAGCATTTCGGGATCCCCTTGGAGAGAGTGGCTAAGATTGTCCCGGCTTTAGATCTCAGCCGGTATGATCCTCAGAAGAAATTCAAGGATATGAGATCCATCTTTGGCATTGGTTCCGAAGATTTCGTCATTGGGATGATTGCTCGGTTTCAGAGATACCGGAGAACCGAGTTTTTTTTGCAGGGAGTCAAAGCGATTGTCAGGGAATTTCCAAACATCAAGGTTCTCCTGGTGGGTCGATCCGGCGAGATGGAAGAGAGTGTGATTCAGCCTGTGAGACGTCTCGGTATTGAAAAATGGGTCATTCTGGGAGGCTATCGGACCGATGATTATCTCGATACCTTGGCGTGTATGGATATCTTTGTTTTTTTGATGGCCGGCTCGGATGGGACCGCCCGTGCTTTGCGGGAGGCCATGGCGATGGGGAAACCGATTATTGCGGCCGACCGGGGGATGCTTCCCGAGATCGTGGATCATGGTCGTTGCGGTCTGGTGGTTAAAGATACTCCAGAGGCATTGGCCGATGCAGCCCTTCAATTACTTCGTCATCCCCGCATGAGAGAATCTTTGGGAAAGGCCGCTTATCAAAAGGCCCGTAACGAGTTCCGGTTGGACCGCCAGGTGGAGGACATCGAACGGTTTTATCAGGCGATGATTGGGCTTGGAAGATGGAAGAGGGGATGAGGACTTCCACGTATCAGAAAATATCCCGAGGGGCGATGAGGGGTTGGATCGAAGGAGAAATCTATAACCATCTTCCGGCTACTTTTTTTGAAGATCCCATCTCTTCCGTCCGGGAGATGAAGGCGGAAGTCATCAAAGATTCAAGGTGGAGGTGGGCCTGCCTTTTTTATCTTCCAAATGGAAAAAGGATTTTCCTGAAAAGGGACAGAACAAAAGACTGGATCGAATCACTCAAATATCTTCTTCTTCCTTCGCGGGGACAAAAGGAGTGGTTCATCTCTTATCGATTGCGACGTCAGCATCTGAATATCCCGAAGGCCTTGGGCTGGTTAGAGCGAGTAAAGGGAGGTTTTCTGAGAGAAAGCTATTTTTTGTCCGAGGCGATTGGAAAGGGTGTTCCCCTCATCGGAGAAGGCGGCAAGCCCAGTCCCCATCCGTCCATCCTGGAATTAGCCAAAATCCTGAGAAAGATCCACGACTCAGGATTATTCCATCGAGATCTCCACGGGGGAAATTTCTTATGGGATGGGGATTCTCTTTTTCTCACCGACTTGCATCGCGCCAAGATCCTAAAGACCCTCTCTTTGGATCAGAGGCTATGGAATCTATCACAGCTGTTCCACTCCTTAAGGGCTTCCTGGGGAGAAAAGGAACAAGAACGATTTATTGAAAAATACTTTGAAGGGGAGGTCCTCTATTCTCAGGAAAAAGAGAGGCGGGTTCAAAGAATACGTGCCTTCATGGAAGATCTTCAAAAGAGGCAATGGCTGAGCAGGACGAAACGGTGCCTGAAGGAGAGCACAGAGTTTTCCGTCTGTAAAGAGAAGGGGGTCCGCTATTACCATCGCAGGGAGGTCCCTCTGGATCGTATCCGGAGAAGCATCGAAGAGCATCGGGGTCTCGTGAGAGAGAAGCCTTTTTTGTTAGTGAAGGACGGACCAGGGGTGGCTGTCTCTATTCTGAATGGGGGCTCGGAGAGAGTCTGTGTTAAACAGTTCCGTTTTCCTACCATCCTTGGGAGGGTGAAAGACACCTTCCGGCGATCGAAGGGACTCAAGGCCTGGATTGCCGCGAATGGACTGAGGGCAAGAGGAATTTCTTCGATCAAGACCTTCGCCATGGCGGAGAGGAGGGGATGGCTTGGACCCAGAGAGAGCTTTCTACTCATGGAGGCCTCCGGGGAGGACCAGGAGATGGATCGATACCTTCTCAAGGGGTTTCGAGACTTCCAGGAGAAGAGGAGTTTTGTGAGATCCTTTGCTCGATGGCTTGCCTCCGTCCATCAAAAGAGACTTTTCCATAAAGATATGAAGACCTGCAACATTGTCGTCTCAGGAAAAGGAGAGGAATGGAAATTCTGCCTCCTCGATTTGGAGGATGTCCTTCTGAATAAAAGGGTGGGTTCCAATCATCTGTTTAAAAGCTTTCTGCAGCTCAATACCTCTACGCCAAGGGTGATGACAAGGACCGACCGCTTAAGGTTCTTCAGCGAGTATGTCCGTCTCCATCCGATCGTTCAAAATGGCGGGGATTTCCTCCGAAGGTTAGCGCAAGAGAGTAAGCGAAGGGATTTGGTCTATGTCTCTCCTCAGGGAGTCGTCATAGAAAGGATGTAATGGCCGGGAGCGGACAGATCGAGTTAAGATCGTCCGTCCAGGTACCTTATGGTCAGACTATCTTCTAAAATCTATCCTCAGAAGTGGATCCAGGTCCTTCTTCTCATCGGATTTTGCGTCGCCCTCTACTTCGTCAACCTGGGCCGATGGGACCTCTGGGATCCGGATGAGCCCCGCTATGCCCAGGTGGCGCGGGAGATGGTGACCGGGGGGGATTGGATTCTGATGCATTACAACGGGAAGATCTATCCGGACAAACCCCCTTTCTTTTTCTGGGCTGTCGCCGTCTCCTCCTTCTTCTGGCAAGGGTTTCATTCCTATGCAGTGAGGTTCGTTCCGGCTCTCTTTGGAACTCTGACTGTTTTGCTCACCTTTCTCTTTGGCAAGGCTCTTTATTCTTCACGGACAGGATTCTTATCCGGACTGATCCTGGCGACCAGTATTGAATTTGCTTACCTCTCGATCCGGGCGAATATCGATACGACGCTCACCTTTTTTACCACGGCCGCCCTTTTCTGCTTTCTCCAATGGCATCGATATCGCCGCCCTCGCCTTGGGGCGAGTCCGGGCCTTTCGGCTGGCCAAGAATTCCGACCCGTCACGCTGCCGGCGGAGGAGGAAGAAGGTGTGAAGTTAGGTCCCACCGGGCATGGGAAACAAGAGACTCTGTTGATCTACGGTTTTTATGCGAGCCTATCTTTGGCCACGCTCACGAAAGGGCCTGTGGGGTTTATTCTGCCTCTTTTAGTCGTCCTCGTCTATCTCGCCGTGCAAAAGGACTGGAAGTCAATGAGGCAGATGAAACTTCTTCCCGGTATGCTTCTCTTTGTAGGGATCGTCCTAACTTGGTATGTTCCAGCCGTGATAAAAGGGGGAGAAGACTATCTCAACATGACCCTCTTCAGGCATACGATTGATCGGTTTTCTGAAGGATGGTCCAAACCCCGGCCGATCTATTATTACTTTTACAATTTTCCGATCGATTTTTTGCCGTGGACCCTCTTCCTCCCTGCGGCCATTGCGTATGGCTATTCGAGAGAAAGGGTCCAAGAAAGGAAGGAATTCCTCTTTATCACCTTATGGTTCGTTTTGATCTTTCTCTTCTTTTCGCTTTCGAAAGGGAAGAGGGCCCTCTATCTTCTTCCTCTCTATCCGGCTGCCTCTCTCATGGTCGGGAAACTTTGGAACGATCTTGTGTCCGCTCCAATGGATCATTTCGGACATGCATGGATCTCGATTCCTCTCTACGGGTTCATTGGATTGACCCTGTTGGCAGGTGCAGCCATTCCTCTGGTCGTCTCGATGAAGCTTCCATCCTACGTGCCTTATAGCCTCCCCCTTGCCTTCCTGTTGGTGGGGGGGGGTCTTGCGATCTTCGTATTATATCGTTTTGAAAACTACGGGGCGATCCTCTGCCTGATGGTCGGGATTGTGGCGGCCGGGTTCTTTTATAGCTCCAGGGTGATCTTCCCCCTCATCAATCCGTACAAATCGGCCCGCTTCATCTCTGAAGAGGTGACCTCCAGAATCTTGCCCGGAGAGAAGTTGGGTGTCTATGGAAGAATAGGGGCTTCGCCCTACAACTTTTACACGGGGATTGTGCCGATTATTGAGCTGAATACCCGATCGGAACTTCTCCGTTTCGTGGAGTCCCCGGAGAGGGTCTTCTGTATCATCCCGTTCAATGAATTCTCTCAGCTTCAAAATACGGAAGGCCCACCGAAGGTCCAATTGATCTCGCGGCGAAAGACCGGAGACAAAGATGTGGCTCTGGTAACGAACAGATAGATAGGTGGATCAACAGGAAGGTTTCCAGAAACGTTAGGGTTTGGCCCCTTTGAGGTTTTATGAATACGACACAAGACATTGAGATCTCGGCGGTTATCCCCGTCTTTAACGAAGAGGAAAATCTTCCTCTCCTGGTTCCCCGATTAGTCGATATTCTAAAGGAGATCGGGTTGTCCCATGAGATTATCTTTGTTGACGATGGAAGCTCCGACGGGAGCCGGAGGGTGCTCAAAGAGTTCTCCTCCCGGTACCCATCGGTTCGTGTCCTTCGATTCAGAGAGAATCGCGGCTTGAGCTCAGCCCTGTGGGCGGGGACGAAGGAGGCCAGGGGCAGTAAGATCGTCACCCTGGATTCGGACCTTCAAAATGATCCGGCCGATATCCCGAGATTGATGAAATATTTGGACCGTTATGATATGGCTACGGGATGGCGGCAGAGGAGAGAAGATCCCTGGCTCAAGAGGGTATCCTCAAAGATCGGGAACTTCATCCGGAACTGGCTGAGCGGCGAAAGCATTAAAGACAGCGCCTGTACGCTTCGTTTTTTCAAGAAGGAGTGTGTCGAGAATATCCCGGTGTTCAACGGAATGCACCGGTTTCTCTCCACCCTGGTCAAGAGGGAAGGCTACCGGGTGGTAGAGGTCCCGGTCGCTCACCACCCGAGAAGATTCGGAAAATCAAAATATAACATTCGGAATCGCATGTGGCGATCCTTCGTTGATCTTCTGGCAGTCAGGTGGATGAAGAGCCGCCGTATCCAATATGATATAGAGGAGAGGTTTTGAAGATGGAGATGATCACCCTCATTGGTTTCGCAGCCAGTTTCTTGAGAGATCTTTCGGCAAAATATCCCCAGTTTCATCTGGACTTCTGGCTGATCTTCGGTTTCGCCGGCCAAATCATGTTTACGATGAGGTTCATCGTGCAGTGGATTGCTTCTGAGAAGAGAAAAGAAAGCGTCATCCCTGTCTCTTTCTGGTATTTAAGTCTGGCAGGAGGACTGATCGTCCTCTTCTATGCGATTCATCGAATGGATCCTGTCTTTATCGTGGCCTATTTGCCCGGCAATTTTATCTATTTTAGAAATCTTTGCTTTATCTATAAGAAAAAGAAAGCCTCCCTGTCCTTTACAGGATGAGGGGATTTCCTGTCCCTTTTGTCCATGAGGACAAAAGGGATTGCGGTTTGTCATACGGGTTTGAAGCCTGCCCCGGGCTTGATGCGGGGGAATCCAGTGTTTGAAATACGGGTTTCCTGCTTCGCAGGAATACCGTCCTTGTCATGATCTATATCACGGTGGAGAATTTGGAGGGGTCTATGGATATAAGGAAGATGCGAAAATTACCCTTGTTTATTGGAGCCTTTCTGTTAGTGATCTTTGCGAAGCCCAGACAACCGGGAATAACGGTTGGGATCATTTTGATTTTTCTGGGAGAAGGAATTCGCATATGGGCGGCGGGTCATCTCCAGAAGAATGAGTCCCTGACGGTGACCGGTCCCTATGCCTATGTCAAGAACCCGCTCTATATCGGGTCGATCCTCATTACCGCAGGCTTTTGTATCCTTGCGGACAACATTTATCTCCTTGCCGCTTCGACCTTTATGTTTTGCTTCCACTACATCCCCTATAAGAAGAGAGTCGAAGGGGACCGTTTGAGAAAGATCTTCGGGAATCAATTTGACGATTATGATCAGAAAGTCCCGGACTATATTCCCAAATGGATGCCTTATTCGGACCGGGAAAGCCCGTGGCGATATGGGAACTTCATTGAAAACAGTGAAGAGGGAATTCTTCTGATTGTCATTGCTGGAACACTGCTGATCTTGAGCGAGCCTTTTTGGAGAAGTATCTTTTAAATCCCCCTTAATCCCCCTTTTGCCCCGCTTGGGCGGGGAAAAAGGGGGAAGTTTTCATCCTCTCCCTTTCGTAAAGGGAGGAGGGGAGGGATTTGTGAACCGGAAAGACATTGGAAATCATTCAACCTGCATCACGAAGGGTCGTTGGGGAAAACCGGACCTGAATCGAGTGATGGCGGAAGGCCGCGCCCTTATGGTCAAAGATGTGAGGAAAAGAAATCTTATTTTTCGCTGGACCTTGGGGCTGTGGCTCATCCAGAAGGAATGGAAAATATACTCTCGGTTAGCGGGGGTTCCCGGTATCCCGCTGGCTGTCGAGCGAATCGATCGCTTCGCCTTTGCCATGGAGTTTGTTCCGGGCAGACCCATCCGGAGAGGGGAGATTCTCCAGGCTTCCTTTTTTCTCACTCTGGGGAAGACGCTTGGAGAGATGCATCGGAGAGGGGTGGCTCACCTGGATATGAGACATAAGGGAAATATCCTCATTTCTGAAAAGGAAGAGCCCTTTCTGATTGACTTCAACAGCAGTCTTGCCTTTAAGGAGAAGGGGCTCTTTCGTCGTTTCGTCTTTCCCATCCTGAAGTGGGTCGATCGGGGTGGCCTTTTAAAATTGAAAGATCGGGTTGCTCCTGATCTGATGACACCCGAAGAGGTGAATTCCCTCCGGCGCTTTAACAGAATCCGAAAAATCTGGATCTTCAATTAATGAGAATGCCGTTGAATGGTTAATCTTCGTTGAGGTCGTTCATACCGTTAAACAATCAAAACCATCTAAACGATGACCGCTCTAACCGCCTTTTGTGACAGCGTTGAAGAGTTCTTTCTGCTTAGCGGCCATCTGCCGGGCTCCCTTTTTTGTCCCTTCGTGTTCATAGCCGAGAAGGTGGAGAATACCGTGGATCATCAGGAGGGTGATCATTTGCATCTCGTCCAGCCTGAACTGCTTCATTTGACGCCTGGCGGTTTGGACCGAGATCACCAGATCGCCCAGGAGATGGGGATGGAGGCCGGAGAAATTACCTTCTCTCATGGGAAAGGCGAGGATATTGGTAGGCTTGTCCGCGCGGAGGTATCTTCGGTTCAATACCCGGATCTGATCGTCATTGACCAATAGGAGACTTAGCTCGGCATCAGGAAGTTCCAGTTTGGTCAATATCCTTCGCAGTACCCTTCTTATCTTTCTTGAGTCTAAAGGGATATGTCTTTGTCGATTTCGAATCCAGATCTTCATCGCTTGATTTCTTGGGAGACTCGGAGGCCGGAGGTGCAGGGTAGTCGATTCGTTGATGGAAAATGGCGGTTAAGATTCGGCTGAAGCTTTCTTCGATCCTTTGAAGATCCTTCAGGGTCAGCTCGCACTCCTCCAACTGCTCATCCAGGAAGATACTGTTCGTGATTCGCCGGACCAGGTTTCTGATCCTGGATGGGGTGGGATCGGAGAGAGTGCGCGAGGCTGCCTCTACGGCATCCGCTAACATCACAATCCCTGCCTCTTTGGTCTGAGGTTTGGGGCCGGGGTAACGGAAATCCTTTTCATCAAGGGACTCCGCTTCGGCTTCCTCCTTTTCCTTGGCCTTTTGATAAAAATAAGAGATCAGGCTTGTCCCGTGATGCTGTTGAATAATATGAGCCAATCTCTGTCCCAGATGATTTTCACGGGCCAACTCCAATCCGTCCTTCACATGGGAAATGAGGATGAGGCTTGACATGCTCGGGGTGAGGTGATCGTGCCGATTCTCCATTCCTCCTGAATTCTCAATAAAGTAGAGTGGCTTTTTCAGCTTTCCAATATCATGATAGTATGCGCTGACCCTCGCCAACAAAGGGTTGGCGGCAATCGATTTGGCGGCCGCCTCCACTAAGCTTCCGACGATAATGCTGTGGTGATAGGTTCCAGGGGCCTGAAGGATAAGGTCTTTGAGAATGGGATTGTCCATATTGGCCAATTCAAGGAGTTTGATGTCCGTCGTATAACCGAATAGACTCTCGATGATGGGCACGATGCCAAGGACCAGGACCGATGCGAGGATCCCTCCCAAAAACCCCATGATCATTTCTGCAAGAAGAATCAGCCTGAAAGGACTTCCAGAGATCAGGTAATAAGAAAGGATTAATAAGATATTGGCCCCTCCGACGGTGAGGCCGGCCTTGATGAGAATGCTCCTCTGTTCACAGCGTGCCACCTTATGGGCACCAATGATGCTTCCCACAAAGGTGAAGATAAAGAAGAAGAGCTGGTTTCCCATCAGGGTCGCCGAGAAGTAACTGGAGAGGATCGCAAAGACAATCGCAACCTCTGAATTGATCACGATACGAATCAGCATGGCGCCGGCAGCGATCGGAAAAAGATAGGAATAAGAAGAGGATGGAATGGAAAAGAACTCCCCACCCAGGACATCCGTCATCAGCTGAAAGAGCTTGAGGAGGCCAATTACACCCAAAAGACTCGTGGTGAAAAGGAGAAGGTCTTTTTGGGAAAGAATGATCTTGCGAATATTCTTTGTTGAGAATTGATAAAGGCTGGCCAGGATGAGGAAAGTCAGGAGGATGAGACCGATCAGCAGCGAGAGGATATGCGTTCTTTCCTGGGCCTTTTTCAAGGCCTTGATCTTGAAAAGATGCTCTTCCCGTATCCGTTCTCCATCCCTTAAAATCATTTCCCCCCGTTTGACTTGAAAATAGACGGGTTTGACCCTTTCCATGACCTTTGCTTTCCGTTCTTCGGTCTCATTCTTATTGAACGTCAGATTGGGCTTGAGGAAGTGTTCAGCAATCTTCAAGATCACCGGAGTCATTTCCTTTCCGAAAGGCGATGAGAGGAGATCCGCTTGGGCCCAAAGCTTGCTCCTTCCTTCTTTGAGATCGAAGAAGGCAAAGGGAGGGAAGTTTCTTTTCTCCTCACGGGTCTGGATGTTCCGGATGACCATCCCCTTATCCACATCCGGATCGAGAAGATCTTTATCGTTGACCATCCCTTTTGTCAGAATGGGAGCAATCACCTTCAATGCGGCCTCCCCGATAGAGGGATTGAAACGTTCTCTTTGAAGGATCTCCCATTCTCTTTGGGTGAGAGGAAGGCGGAGGGAGGTTTCCCATTCTTTCCTGCGCAGGGGGGTTTTGTTGACCCCTCTTTCGACCTTCCGAAAGGAGTTTGACAATGATCCAAAGGTGGACCGGATACGATTTTCCGCATCGGTGAGAACGGAAGGATCGTAATCATAAACGGAGAGGGCCGATTTTTCAGCTTCGATCCGCTTCTCCTGGGTTGATTTTTCGTCTTCGACCAAAAGATCCTGGGTGGACTTGATTTCCTTGCTGGCGATATCTCCTACCTGATACTCTTTTAGAGGAAGCTGAAGCGTCGGCGAAAGGAAGAGGGTGAGGATGAGTGCGGTCCCGATGCCGATAAACCATTTCTGATAGGAAGGTGTCTTAATCCTCTTCATCCATGAGACGTCTCTTAGTCCGTTGGTGGTCTTGAAGAAAGGAATATGAGTTAAGAATTTCTTTGCTAATTTCATAAAGAGTGACCTTGGGTCGAAACCGTCAAATCCGAAATTCGAATATCGAAACGTTCAAGGCTCAAAGCCGAAGGCTCAAAGCAGTTCCTCTTCCTTTGAACCTTGAACTTTGAGCTCTGAGCACCAACCACTTTTGTTCTTCAAGGTTGGAGTTTCCATCTCTTTAAAGAGATCCTTGTTCCTTTAGACGGTGGCGCCTTTCTTCCATTCTTTCGTAAGCCTTGATGATATCTTGAACCAGGGGATGTCGAACCACATCCTTGTCTGAGAAATAGACAAATTCAATCCCCTCGATTCCTTTTAGGATCCCCTGAACTTCGATTAACCCCGATGTCTTATTCTCAGGGAGATCGACCTGGGTGATGTCGCCCGTGATGACAGCCTTAGATCCAAATCCTAACCGGGTAAGGAACATCTTCATCTGATCGGATCCGGTATTTTGGGCTTCGTCGAGGATGACGAAAGAATCGTTGAGGGTTCTTCCTCTCATGAAGGCCAATGGGGCCACCTCGATCACGCCCTTCTCCACCAGCTTTAGAGCCCGGTCAAAATCCATCATGTCATGAAGGGCATCGTAAAGGGGGCGAAGATAGGGGTTCACCTTTTCCGCGATATCTCCAGGAAGAAATCCCAGCTTCTCACCCGCTTCGACCGCCGGACGGGTCAGCACAATCCTCTCAACCTCCTGTTTCATGAGGAACGAGACAGCCATCGCCATGGCCAAATAGGTCTTTCCTGTCCCCGCAGGGCCGATGCCAATCACAAGGTCGAATTTCCGAATGGCATCGATATAACGCTTCTGTGCAAGGCTCTTGGGCGTGATCACTCTCTTTCTCGAAGAGATGTAGACCGTATCGAGGAAAATGTCCTCCAGGTTGACCATCCGATCGTCTGAGATCATTCGAATCGCATAATCGATATCGGTCGGGTAGAGAGGATATCCTTTTTTCAGAAGAGAATAGAGATCACTCAGGACACGCTTTGAGAGATGGACATCGAGGCCTTCACCCTGAATGGTCAGGACATTGCCTTTTGCGTTAATTTTTACGCCGATGGTCCTGGCAATGCGGCGTAGGTTTTCGCTATGAGCGCCGAAAAGAACATTTGCAGTCTGAAGATCGTCAAAAACGACCTTTTCGACTGATTCCTCTCGTAGAGTTGAGTCTACGGCCGTTTGCTCTTTCAAATAAAAACCTTCACCCCATTCTTACTCTAACATCGTAGCATCTTGAAGCTAAGATTTCAATATTCTTAACTTTTCTTTTGCCCTTTTAGAAAAAGTGCCGCCGCTCCTTTTCACCGCATGTCCCTGGCCGCCGGCAGGCGAGGGCGGCAGGGGAAGACACGGGGTTTAATGCCCTGCTTTGGCTTTCCCGTCAGAAGGGGGAAGACTTTCTAAGGGGTTGATCCTCTCAACTTCTTCACTTCCTCAACGATTGCGGGGATGATTTTCCCTGCCGAGCCGCAGATAAGATAGTCGGATATCTGGTCCGTCAATGGAGTGGACTCCATATTGATTTCGATCACGGTCGCCCCCCTTTCCTTGGCCGCGATCGGTATGTTTGCGGCTGGATAGACGACGGCAGAAGTGCCGATCACAAGAACTGCAGTGCAGGTTCTCGATTCCTTGGATGACATGAACTGGGCCTCCCAGGGGATGGCCTCTCCGAAAAAGACCACGTCAGGTTTCAGAAGGGCGGAGCAGCGAGGACATCGGGCAGGGAGGTCCTCCATCTTGAGGGATGTGCCGTCGACCCTGTTCGAGCACTTGAGGCAGGTGAGCGTCCGGTGGGTTCCGTGAAACTCGATCACATTGGTATTTCCTGCAGCCTGATGGAGTCCGTCCACATTCTGGGTGATGACGGAGGACAGAAGGCTCATTCTTTCCAATTCCGCCAATCCGATATGGGCGGGGTTGGGCCTTGCTGTCATGATCAGGGAAAACATGTCCTTGAGCATCAGCCAGACCTTTTCGGGATTCGAATAAAAGGCTTGGATATGGGCATACTCTTCAGGATCATATTTCTGCCAGAGACCCTGAGCGCTTCTGAAATCGGGGATGCCGCTCTCAACAGAGATCCCTGCCCCTGTAAACGCGATGGTCTTTTTCGAACGAAGAATATCTTTGGCCGCCCTCTGAATCAGTTGCTGATCCATGTCTTTACTCCCTTCCTTTTCCCCCCTCTCCCCTCGAGGGAGAGGGGAAGGGTGAGGGGCTTCTCAGCATCTGTGACTACAATGAAGTGCCAGGGTTGGAGATTGGCTCCAGTAGGAGCCCACCTTCCTGCCTCCAGGATCTGAAGGAGAAGATTCTGGGGGACGGGTTTGTCTTGACAGATGCGGATTGATCTTCGGGATTTTAATAAAGTTAAAATGTCCACGCTGGATTGCATCTTATCAGAAAGAGAAAGAAAGTGTCAATCTTTCTCAAGAATTTCAAGAAAATTGGAAAGCTTGATAATTGAAATATTCTGGATACTTTTTAAAATTAGTAAATGCTGATCTCCTTTGATAATGAAGTCGGCCTCAACCGCCGTGGCGCATTCGAGAATACGGTTGTCTGGCGCATCAGCGAGAAGATGAAGATGGGGCTTATCCTTACTCCTCCTTCGCCAAAGCTTCGGAGGGTAAACCTTCCGTACTTTTTCCTATTGATTCAGACCTCAAATTTGATTTAACTATGGAAGGGTGGTGAATCCCTCTTTGTGGGCTGCTTCACGGAGGTTTTGATCTAAGCAGACCATTTCAAGGTCTTGAGGGTTCTCTTGGGCCCATATTAATGCGGCTGCAAGCTGAAATGCATCAGCCGATCTTAAGGGATGAATCGCCAGAAGTCTTTCCGCTCGAAGTCGAACAAGTTCACTGGGTTGTATTTCCGACCATTCTGCTGACAGTGCAGAAAGTATGGCTTTGGCTTTGAGTTCTGAGTCGGTATTTAAAGCCCCTTCCCGTCTTCGTCTCGATAGGGCAGACAAACATTCCACTCTTGTTGCCCACCAAACGACGAGATCCTCATCAGACTTAGTCAAACGTTTCACCGTTTCGGACATTTGTTCTTTCAGGCATAGAGGAATGATCGCTGAGGAATCCCAGAACTTCATCTTCCTCCTTCTCTTTCTTCAAGCAAGGCTTTGAGGACAAGCCCTTGTGGATCCTCTGCCCGAGGCATGGTCCAAAAATCTTTCGGAAGCCTACCTGATCCAAGTTTGATCAAGCCCTGTTTTTCCATTCGGGTGAGTGATTCTCTTGCTGGTTTTGTCCGTAAAATTGGGACCAGTCGAGCCACAGGCTTCCCGCGATCTGTAATCAGCACTTCGGTGCCGGCTTTCACTTGATTCAAATATTCGCTCAAGTATGCCTTTAACTTTGAAACCGCTGCTGTCTTCATTGTCTTGATTACTCCTATCGGTACGAGTAAATTCCAGCCCTCAACCTATATGACTATTTTAGTCATATTTAAGTGACTTGTCAAGACCTTTTAATTTTTAAAAAGGTGAGATCCTTATAGGCTGGAAGGATTCCAAATCCGTCGGCTTTCGTAATCGCCCTCTTGACAGCTTCCATTAAAGCCGCTTCTCCGAGGAGACCGATCGTATTTACGTTGGCTTTCTTTTTTCCACAGGAGATGGCAAAGAGAAGATCTCCATCAAATGTGGTGTGGAGAGGGGAGATCATTTTGGCCAAACCAAGATGGGTGATCCGGGCCACCTGAAGGACATCTTTCTTGGACAAATCCGCGTTCGTGGCCATCACTCCGAGGGTTGTGTTGAAGGGAGCAGGTTTCGATGGCGTGGTTCCTCCGAACTCCTTTCGGATCACGCCTTGTTTGATCCACTTCGACGAATTTGCGAAGCGAAGACTCCTCTTGGATTTCCTCGCTCCCGCTAAGATCCGATTTGAATTTGGATCCATGACATCGCCAAAAGCATTGACGACAACAAGGGCTCCGACGATGAGGCCCTTGGGGCCTCGCAGGCTGGAAGTGCCTACTCCACCTTTCATTGCTCTTTCGACTCCAAAGAGTTTTCCTACGGTGGCTCCTGTTCCAACGCCGACACTTCCTTCTTCGACTTTCCGTGAGGCATTGAGACAAGCGTCGTATCCCATTTTAGGGTCGGGTCTTACGCGGAAGTCGCCGATGCCAAAATCGAAGATGATCGCCGCAGGAACGATCGGGACCTTTGTCTTCTTCACATCGAATCCCTTTCCCCTTTCCTCCAGATAAGCCATCACTCCTCCTGCAGCGTCCAGGCCGAAAGCACTGCCGCCGGCTAAGAGGATAGCATGAATCTTATCGACCAGATGGCCCAAGGAAAGGGCATCAATCTCCCTGGTCCCGGTTGCGGTTCCCCTGATATCGACCCCTCCGGTTGCCCCCTCTTCACATAAAATAACCGTACAGCCGGTTAGAGCCTTGAAGTCACTCGCATGGCCGATTCTAATCCCAGGGACGTCTGTAATCGCATCCAATTTTTTCATTTGCGAAAATCCTACCAAAAAGAAAGGGAAGGTGTCAATCCTTCGCCCCTTCGATAGACTCAGGACAGAGGCTCTGGTTTCTCTTCAGCTTGGAATAAAAGAATTAACGTTTCCTGTCAGGGGTGGCAGGAACAGGCGAGAGTTGAATCCGGATATTTTGAGGATAGTAGTGGCTGACTGTAATTCCAGAGGGCACATTGATATTCACTTGTGCAAGAGGAACTTGGTTGTTTCCCAAGCGGCAAGCGGAAAGATCAATCTGCAATCTCACTTGGTCAGGTTTGACGGATGAGAGAAGCCTTTGCGAACCTTTGAGGCGCACATTGACCTCCCTGGGAGGTTCCCCTGAGATGGCTAAATTTTTGGGAATAGAATAATATTCGATCGGTATGTTAAAGGTGATCTCCCCCTGTCGGATGCCGATCAAAAAGATCCAGAGGATGCAAACAAGAGCCAGGAGAACGGCCTTGATCGGCAGATTATCAGAGAGGTTTTTCAACATCTTCTTCCCCTTTCTTTTCTCCTCTGAAGCAGAAGAAAAGATAGAGAGACTCTTTTTTAAATCTTCTTTCCTCTCCTTTTTCTCGACAGCCCCCCTGGAAGCCAGCAAGACTTCTCCTCTTTCCTCCGAAATGATGATGCATTCCGCATCGGAGAGTTCTGTAATCCCCAGCCCGGCCCGATGCCGGGTTCCCCATTCTTTGGGCAGGGATAAGGACCGGGAGACGGGGAGGAGCGCGGTCGCACAGCGCATTCGATTTCCCTGAAGGATCACGGCCCCGTCATGTAGTGGAGACTGGGGATTAAATATGCTTACCAGGATATCCTCATTCAACTCTGCATCCAAGGGGGTCTGTCCATGAATGAATTCATCAAGATCGTTTTCTCTCTGGAGCACGATGAGGCCGCCTATCTTGTTGGCTGCCATTCGGAAGGCAACTTCTGTGATCGTATCGATCACCTTTGAAGAGAGTGCCACGGGCCTGCCGAAGAAGAAAGAAGGAAGACTGATGCTTCCGAGAACTTCCCTGATCTCTTGTTGAAAAATCACGACGAGGACGAGGAGGATGACTGCCCAGAGGTTCTGAAGGCCCCAAACCGATAGGGGTAAATCGATCCATTGGGCAAGGAGATAGAAAAAAGGCAGGGCTAAAATGGCCAGGATCATTCGAAGAGCTCTTTTCCTCCTCAACCAAAGGTAGAGACGATAGAAGACAAAAGTAAGAATGAGGATGTCCAGAGCATCCTGCCAACGGAAGAGTCTGAGAAGTTCCTTCATCTCGCCGCCTCCCTACGAAATGTTCCGGAGCGCCCGTCCTTCCTGAACGTCATCTTGATTTCATACATCCCATCGTCGAGTTTCTCTTCAGTCTCGAACCCCATCTTTCGGATTAAGTGAAGCATGGGTTGATTTTCCAGAAGCACTAAAGCCGTGAAACCCAGAAGGCCCTGTTTCTTTGCGATGAACGTGAGATAAGAAAACAATTCCGTGCCTAAGCCCTTATTTTGATAAGCATCCCGCACTACAAATGCGATTTCCGCGAAATGCATATCTTCTAAAATCGCATATCGAGCAACCCCGATCACCTCTTCCTTTTCCTCGTGGGGGATTACGGCAAGGATGGCCATCTCTTTGGTGTAGTCAATCACCACGAGGTTTTGCAGGAAATCGTGTGGCATTTCCCTTCGCGAGGAGACAAACCTTCGGTACCGGCTATCTTCAGAAAGCGAATACACGAGGTCTTTGAGTAAGGGCTCATCACTTATCTTCACCGGCCGGAGAAAGACGTTCAGGCCCTTTTTCGTCGTCCGAGAGGTTTCGAACTGTTCGGGATACACGCCCTCTTTCCCGGGAATGAAGGCTTGATCCTTGAAGATGAGGTCAAGTTTTCTTGCCTCGTCGATAAGCCAGGATTGAAATTTCGGATGAGCGATGGAAATCAGTTCCATTGCACGCTCCCTGATATTTTTCCCATGCAGATAAGCAATGCCATACTCGGTGACAACATAATGAACATCTCCCCGGTTAAGCGTCGTTCCTGCTCCTTCGTTCAGAAATGGAACGATCCTGGAGATCGCCTCATTCTTAGCAGTGGAGGGCAAAGCGAGGATGGTTTTCCCTTTGCGCGACAATAGAGCACCTCTCATGAAGTCGGCCTGGCCTCCGATTCCGCTGTAAAATAACTTTCCTATTGATTCTGCTGTGGACTGTCCCGTCAGGTCTATCTGCAACGCACTATTGATGGCGACCATGTTTTCGTGTTGGGCAATCACCAAAGGATTGTTCGTATAATCGATCGTTTTGAATTCAATGGCTGGATTATCATGAATATAATGATAGGTTTCCTCTTTCCCCATACAAAAGGAGGCCACGGATTTCCCGCGGTTGATGCTCTTTCTCGTATTATCAATAACCCCTTTCTTAATCAGGTCCACAATCCCGTCACTCAGGAGTTCCGTGTGAACACCGAGATGCCTTTTGCTATCTAAGTGAGTCAAAATGGCGTTGGGAATACTTCCATAGCCCACTTGAATCGTATCCCCATCCTGTACCAGCCTTGAAACATACCCTCCGATTCGTTGTGCGATTTCGTTATCCGCCTCATCATGAAATTCCAGGATAGGTTCATCGTGAGGGATGATGTAATGGATATCGTTGATGTGAATAAAGCCATCCCCATGGACTCGGGGCATAAACGTGTTGACCTGGGCGACCACAAGAGAAGAATTTTCAATGGCGGCTTTCACGATATCCACACTGACTCCCAGGTTTAGAAAGCCGTGATGATCGGGTGGCGATGTCTGAATGAGCGCCACATCGACGGGTATAATCCGGCGATAGAATAAGTCCGGTACCGCGGACAAAAAAATAGGAGTATAATCCGCTGTACCCTTGTTGATGGCATCCCTGATATTGGGGCCGACGAAAAAAGAAGAGTAACGAAAATTATGTTTGAATCTTTCTTCTGAATAGGGTGCCACTCCGAGTGTAAAAACCTCGACATCGGGAAATGCCTTGGGATGAGATTCGATATACCGAATGAAGGCTTGAAGAAGATATTGGGGCTCGGCGCAGCCTGTGCCAATGAAAATTCTGTCCCCTGGGTGGATATGGCTAAAAACCCTTTCTTCCGGTACGAATTTTTCGGGGTAGGCTTCCTTCATCTCTACTATTTTTCTATATTGGTGGCCAAAGTGTCAATAATCAATATTCAATTTCTTGGTTCGTTGTTTAATAGATCAAAACAATCACTACATGTATTTCATGTTTCATGAAATTAATAAAATAATATAGTTGATTAATAGAAGAGGAATGTTACATGTATATCAATTGAATTTATTGGATATTCTATGAAGATACGAACGATAATGTACCATATTTCATGAAATTTTTACTATTGACAAAGATTTCGATCTGTGATATATCATTTTTGAAAGACTTGCAGTGAGGTGAATATGGCAAGGATTAAGAAAGAGGTCCTGAGCAGTAAGGTATACAACTCACTCAAAGAGATGATCGCTGATTACCGATTCCAACCCGGCAAACGGGTCAATGTGGAAAGACTCACCAGGGAACTGGAGGTCAGTCGGACACCCATCTGGGAAGCTGTTCGACGTTTAGAGCAGGAAGGTTTGCTCAAGAACATTCCCAACCGTGGTGTCTTCATGGTCGAAATGACTTTGGAGAAGGCTCTTGAAATCTTCCAGGTCCGTGGAGCTCTGGAAAGGGTGGCAGGGAGATTGGCTGCCGAGAATGTCGATGAAAAAGTCCTTGATAAGATGAACCGGTGTTTGGAAGAGCAATACAAAGCGATCGAATCAGGAGATCTTGTCCGGTATTCACGCCTCGATTTCGATTTTCATTCCATGGTCTACAAGACGACTCAAAATGGTTTCCTGCAAGAGATGCTGGACTCCATCAAAACGAGGATGCAGCCCTTCAAAATAGAACTGAAGCCGATTCTTCCCGATCTTTACAAGGGCCATTTACAGATCCTTAATGCCCTTCGGTCCAAAAATCCAGATGAGGTTGAAAGAGCCTTTATTGAGCACAATGAAAAAGTGCTTGATCAAATCAGAAAGGACATGGAAATGGAAGCGGAAAGGGTCCGGGTATCGAAAATGATTCGAGAGAACCATTTGAACGGGTGAGATTTTCTTGATGTGTAGGAGACACAACTCAGAATAGATCAAAACAGAGAGAAGGAGGATTCATGAAGAAGCCAATCACTTCGGTATTCATTTTAGGGATTTCAGTGTTGATGTTGACAACGATTTTAGCGTCTGCTTCGACCCAGGAGATACCACGAATCAAACCGGAAGAACTAAAGAAGCTCATCGACAGCAAAGACCCCAAGATCCTGGTAGTTGATACGCAGCCCAAGGGCGCATACGACGTGGGCCACGTGAAAGGGGCCGTCAGCTTTCCGTGGGCTCCAGAGCTGAAGAGCCCTGGGAAGCTTCCAAAGAACAAGACCTTGGTCCTCTACTGCGACTGTGCTCACGAGGAAGACTCCATTGATACGGCCACTCAATTGAAGGAGAGATGGGGATATACCAACCTGAAGATCTTGGAGGGGGGGTGGTCGAAGTGGCAGGAGTTAAAATACCCCATCGATAAGAAGTGAGGGATAGGAGAGGAGGAAAGGATGAGACACAAAAGACGCTTATGGCTCTTGACAATTTTATCCTTCGTTTTATTTGCAGGTGCCGTTTGGGGCTCTTTCGCGGGGGCTGCAGAGAAAATGCCCAAGGTGGGGCCGGTGAAGATCAATCCCCATCCCATGAGTTTAGAGGGAAAGACCGTTCTACTGCGCTGGAACGGAAAGATGAACGGGGATAAATTTTTGACCCGCGTTGCGGAACTTCTAACCCAGCAGGTGAAAAATACGAAGGTCATCAAGCTGTGGGAGGTGGATAAGAGCACAGCCGCCATCTCCAAGAATCTGGAGGCAAGCGAACAGGTGGCAGCGACTGTTGCAAAACTGAAACCGGATCTGGTCATTGCCATGCAGGCAGACTGAGGGCATTGTACTTCCTGGCTGGTCGTGGACCAGCTCAATCTTGAAAAAAAGGGAATTCCCACCGTCATGATCGCAACCACGGCCTTCGAGGAACTGGTGAAATCAACGATGAAAGAGCAGGGCGTTTCCGGAATGGCCCTGGTCGTTGTGGAGCATCCGATTGCGGGGCACAACTTGAAAGATATCAGGAAAAAGGCTGATCTGGCTTTTCCCGATATCCTGAAGGCGGCCACGCAGTGGCCGCCGAAGAAGAGTTGAAAGGAGATAATAGATTAATGGATAGAGTTCAAACTGGCCAATTAAAGGGAATTGCAGGTTCTCATTGGTTGGAGGTTCTGGAAAACAACCACTACGTCATCCTGGCTTTCAGGCTGATCCTGGCGGGGTTCTTTCTCATATCGAGCTACGGCAAGCTGGTTGATATCGAACGCTACTCGGTCGATGCGGTGTACAACTTCGGGATCCTTCCGATGTTCTTGGCCCGTCCGTTCGGGTTGATCATGCCCTTCATCGAACTGCTGTGCGGGCTCGGTTTGCTCTTTGGAGTTTTGACCCGATTGTCAGCGCTGGGCATTGCTCTCATGAGCGTATCATTCTTCATCGCCAAGGCAATCGTCCTTTCCCAGGGCCGAAGCATTGAATGTGGTTGTTTCGGAGCGGTGATCGATACCTTGGCCTCGGTCACCATATTCATGGACCTGCCCATGGTGGCGCTGGCATTGTTGATCCTCTTCGCCCCTCCCCAGTCAAGGCATTGGGCATCGGTGGGCAAATGGCTTCCGGAGTCATGGAAAGAGAGGCTGGAGTGGGTTTGGTGAGGAGTGATCAAACGTTGGAAGGAGGTGGTTTTCTGCGAGAGAAGACCTGATGAATATTTAGAGTAGAGGTACATTTCGACATTTCCAAAATATGAAAGGAGAGAGAAAACAATGAAGCGAAGAAGTTTGATGGGATTACTGGCATTGCCCATTCTCATTGGATTGACCGCAGTGCCTATCCCTCCAAGGGAGGAAGCGATGGCTGCAGCGCCGGTAAAGCTGGAGGTTCTCGTTCCGTCGGGGAAGGCCGACATCAAGCCGGCTAAATTAGCCAAACGGGTGGATACCCTCGATGGGAAGAGAATCGCGATACACTGGAATGGAAAGCCAGGCGCGGAATATTTGCTGGCCGAAATCGAAGATCAGTTGAAAGCCAAATATAAGAATGCCAAGTTCTACCACTGGCCGAAGGGGACCGCCTGGAGGGCCGATGTGGAGGCGTATATCAAGAAGCAACCCGTGGACGTGGCGATCCTCGCCGTGGGTGACTGAGGGGGATGTACCACGCGAGTTACGCGTGAAGGCATAGAAGTTGAGAAGCTTGGAATTCCCTCTGTGACGTTGGTAACAACCGCGCTGGCAAGCCTTGGCGTTCAGGTCATTGAGAGCGCAGGCATGCCTGAATATCCACTGATTGTGATACAACACCCGGTTGCCGGACTGGTGGAAAAAGTGGTCCGGACACGCATCACGCCCGCCGCAATGGACAAGATCATCGCGGGCTTGACGAAGCAGCCTCAAAAACCACCTCAAACGGCAAAGGACAAGGCAACCGAAACGAAAGTGTATGAAGGAACAGACCTGCTTGAGGCAATGAAGGCGATGAACGAAGATTTCCTGGGCGGGGATTGGAGCGATGGCTTGCCCCTTGTGCCTCCTACGCCGAAGAAGGTCAAGGAAATGCTCGCAGGAACCAAACGGTCTCCCAAGGATGTGATCGGAATCATCGGCCCCAGGAAAGGGATCGTGACAGTCGAAAACATCGCCATTAACGCTGTCATGGCAGGTTGCAAGCCTGAGTACATGCCTGTCCTGATTGCCATGATGGAAGCAGCCTCAAAACCCGAATTCGACTTGTATCGTCAGTGTGTCACAACCCAACCCGTGGCGCCCATGGTCATTGTCACCGGACCCATTACCGATATCTCCCAGTTGAACGTTAATTCTGGAGTTGGCGTCTATGGTCCCGGATGGCAGGCCAACGCCACCATCGGAAGAACCTTACGGTTACTGATGATCAATACAGGCGGGGCAGTGCCTGGGGAAGTGAACAAATCGACCCTCGGCCAGTTTGCCCGTTACACGGCGGCCTGGGCGGTCAACCGTGAAGAGAACCCCTTCCCCTCATTGCAGGAGCAGATCTATTCCAATGCTCGCAGGAATAAGCAGGTTACCAGATACTACGAATTGGAGAAGCTTGCTCCACCGAAGTTTGAGCCTATGGGGAAGGATGAAAATGCTGTAATCCTGTTCGCTCTGGGTGATCGAAACAACGTCAACGATAACAATAGCAAAACCGGCGAAGGAGTCCTGGATTCGGTGGCCACAGCCATGCTGACCGCAGAGCTGCCCCGTCCCGATTCTTCCCACGGGGTCATCAGTGGCTCCGTGCTGGTTTCCTTCGGGCCCCAGCATGCAAAGATTCTGGCTGACGAAGGCTGGACGATCGAAAAGATGCGAAAGTTTCTCTATCAGAAGGCCCGATATCCGCTGGAGCGCTGGAGGCCTGCGCACAGCGACACCGTGGAATCGGTGAGCAAAGATTGGGCCGGACGAGAATCGGCCGAGCCTTTTGCCAAAGATGGTGTGGTGACGATGGTGGAACATCCGGATAACATCTATTTTACCGTTGCCGGTGGACCGGGAAGCCACTCCGCCGTATTTCTGGGGGTCTATGCCCCCCCCGTGATGCAGAAGATCACGAAGTGATTTTTGCGTGGCGGGTCATCGAATGGTTCAACATCAAAAGCCGAGGGCTCCGCTTATTTTGACCCGAGGAGCCCTCGGCTTCACTTTGTTTCTCCTGATAGGTCGGGAGCAAGATAAAGAAGAAAATCAAGCTTCCGGCAAGCATACCTTCTCTGTTTCTAAGAATTCCGATATGCTTTCTAAGAGGCCCTTCCGATCGGCTGCCTCCAGCCCTTTTTTTTGAGCAGGGTCAAAGGTGCGCTCAGGGTTGACTTTAACCCAAATTGTGCAATAATATGGAAAAAAACGCAGGAGCGTATACAGATATCCTCCGACCTATCTCATCCCTTGGGGAAGAATAGGCGTTAGGGCGTAGAGAGTAATCCTTACGCCTGCCGAGTCAGCAAAGGAGGCAATATCATCTCTAAGAAAGAGTTGATATTGCCTTTTTGTTTTAAGAAAGTCGGGTCGTTTTGGTGTCAAAAAATTCTTCAGAATATTTTTGAGGAAAGGAGGAGTCGCTTTATGTGGATCTTACGATTGAACATGAATGACCGTAGTTATCGTTTGGACGCAGTCCCGGAAGCCTATAAGAATCTGGGCGGCCGTGGTCTGACGTCCACCATGGTTCGAGATGAAGTCCCTCCCATGTGTCATCCCCTCGGTCCCAACAATAAACTGATTTTTGCTCCTGGCATGGTCACAGGCACGACCGCTCCGACATCGGCCCGTGTTTCGGTGGGTGCGAAGTCACCCCTGACGGGTGGTATCAAGGAGTCGAACGCGGGGTCACCCTGGTCCCCGTATTTATCCTCCATGCAGATCAAAGCCCTGGTCGTGGAAGGCCAACCCAAAGAAAAGGGCAAATATTGGATGGCTCACCTGATGTGGGACGGAGGGGCCGGCAAGCCCAAAGTCGAATTCCTTCCTGCTGACGAATACAAGGGTAGAGATCTCTATCAGGTCTTTCCCGAGGTTTTCAAGCGTTTTAGCGGGAAGACCTACATTGCCGGCTGTGGTGCAGCAGGGGAATATGGCTATGCCAACTCCGGTATCGTGTTCAACGATCTACTCGGCAATCGCCCCAGCCGATATTCCGGCCGGGGTGGCTTGGGTGCGGTTTTAGCCAGTAAAGGGCTGAAGTTCATCGTGGTGGACAGTAAGGGGGGAGCCGGAGTGGCCATCGCGGACAAGGCCCTGTTCGAGCAGGGAGCCAAGAAACTGGCCGATGCATTGCGCACCCATGCGGTGACCAAACCCAAAGGCGGCCTGAATACTTATGGGACTGCTATCCTGATCAATATTATGAATGAAGCTGGCGGCCTGCCGACACGGAATTTCTCGAACGGCCGCTTTGAGGGCGCAGCCAAAACCGCTGGAGAGGCTATCTTCGAGGGGAATAAAGCGCGAACGGGAAAAGAAGTCTATAACCATGCGTGCAGTCCCGGGTGCATCATCCAGTGCTCTAATACTTGGTATAGGGCCAACGGGAAGGAGCATACCTCCTGTGTGGAGTACGAATCGGACTGGGCCCTCGGTGCCAACTGTGGGGTTGACAGTCTGGACGACATCGCTGAAATGGTTCAACTCTGCAACGCTTATGGTCTGGATACGATTGAGACCGGGACAACCATAGCAGTGGCTATGGAAGCGGGTGTCATTCCCTTTGGGAATGGAAAGAAAGCCATCGGACTCGTCCACGAGATGGGAAAAGGAACAGCTCTGGGCCGTATTCTGGGAGGTGGCACAGAGTTTACTGGAAAAGCCTATGGCCTGGCCCGCGTGCCTACTGTGAAAGGCCAGAGCATGCCTGCTTACGAGCCACGGGCAGTAAAGGGGATCGGTATCACTTACGCGACCACGACGATGGGCGCCGACCACACCGCCGGCTATACCATTGCACCGGAAATCCTGAGCGTCGGCGGCAAGGCAGACCCCCTTAGCCCTCAAGGGAAGGCTGACCTCAGCAGGGCCTTCCAGGCAACGACGGCATTTATTGATTCCACAGGTCACTGTCTGTTCATCGCCTTTGCGATCTTAGACATTCCGAGCGGCTTCGAGGGAATGGTAGAAGAATGCAACGGTGTTCTGGGTACAAAGTGGAAGCCAGAGGACGTAGCCAAGATCGGGGCGGAGATACTGCGAAAGGAGCGAGCTTTCAATGAGGCGGCTGGCCTCGGTAAGGAGCGCGACCGCATGCCCGAGTTCATGAAATACGAGCCCCTTCCTCCTCACAATCAGGTCTACGATGTGTCTGATAGTGAACTGGATTCCGTTTACGGGAAGTTATAGAGCATATTCGAGTTTTCGTGGAGTGGCAGGGCAGAATAACCCTGCCACTCCATTTTATAATGGTCGGTTGATCCTTCCGAATGACTCCTTTAGAGAGAGCATGCCTTTTCTACTGTCCAATACCGGGTTTTTCAACTGCCGGGGGGTCCCTTGAGGGCAAGATGAGAATTCGAGTCAAACTTTTTGCAACCTTGTGTCGTTATTTCAGCACGGCAGCGCCGGGAATTCCATTTGAAGTGGAGCTGCCGGAAGGGGCCACGGTGGCAGAGTTAGGGAATCAGTTGAAATTGCCTCTTGAGGAGGTCAAGGTATTTTTTGTCAATGGTCGCGCTCGTCCGCCGGATTGGGTTTTGAGCTCTAATGATGAGGTCGGGATTTTCCCGCTGGTTGCAGGAGGATAAGGATGGCCGATATGGTTGTGGATGTCTGGTTA
This sequence comes from Thermodesulfobacteriota bacterium, assembly GCA_041947025.1. Classification (GTDB taxonomy): domain Bacteria; phylum Desulfobacterota; class BSN033; order BSN033; family UBA1163; genus CAVTZZ01. The sequence goes on along the minus strand of JBHGBJ010000008.1, from coordinate 23,636 downwards.
TATGGGGCTCTGGCTCGCTATGGCAGCAAGGCAGAGAAGGAGAGTTATGCCAACCTACAGGTTACCCTTCCCGAGGGGAGCACCCTATCCGATCTGTTAGCCCGTCTTGGAGTACCGACCGAGGAAAGAAGTATCACTTTTATCAACGGGCAACTCAGTGCCATGCCCGGTCTTCAACCCGACCTGGGACACATCTTGCATGACCGAGACCGGGTGGGTCTCTTTGACCTGAAAAGCATGTGGCCTTTTCAGTACCGCCACGGTGCCATGATGACGGATGAAATGGCTCATGCGATGAATGCCGAAAAGGACCGGGGCCTTCATCATACCTATGACAAATGATAAAAGAATAGTGAAAATGGCAGGCCGCCAAGATCAAAGAGATCGGGGACTTACGACGGATTGGAAATTGCTTTCCTCCGATCCACAAATCGCTTTGCTTTATAGTCGGACTTGGGAAGGGTCCCTTTTGGTACTGCCTTGATTTCCATTCGAAGATTGAGCTTCCTTTTGATCTCCTCCTGGATACTCTTCAGAATCCCTTCTTTCTTATCTTCATCTTTGATTTCGACTTTGATCGCGATTTCATCAACCCCTCCCTTTTTGAAGGCTTCGATCTGGTATTCATCTCCGGCAAAAATGTAGTTTTCCACAACATTCTTGATGACGTTTGGAAAGACATTGACGCCTCGAATGATCACCATCTCATCTTTCCTTCCGATGACCCCTCCTTCAAGCATCCGAAAAGTTCGTCCGCAGGCACAAGGTCCTCTCTTAACTTTCACCAGATCTCCCGTTCGATAACGGATAGAAGGCATGCAGGCTCTGCCCAGATTGGTCACGATAAGCTCCCCGACTTCTCCTTCAGGAACAGGTTTTCCCGTGTCCGAATCAATGACTTCAGCGATGAACTCACTCTCGATAATATGAACACCATTAGGCTCTTCGGTACACTGAAATCCCCAGGTTCCAACCTCCGTCATCCCGATGTAGTCAAAGCACTTGGCATTCCAGAGCCTCTGTAATTTTTCCCTGATCCCCGGAACCAGCGCTCCGGGCTCACCCGTGAGCATCAGGATCCGCACGCTCGAGCTGGCAAGATCAATCCGGTTTTCGTATGCCGTCTCTGCCAAGGTGAGAGCATAGCTCGGGGTGGTTGGGATGACCGTGGCCTGATTTTCAAAGATAGACTGCAGCCGCTGTAAAGAAGTCCATCCTCCTGTCGGTATGATCAAGTTTCCTAATTGGTAGGCTCCTTCATACGTTATCCAAAAGGCCGTGTAAGGGCCGAAATTGAATGGAAAAAAGATTCGGTCGCCTTTCTTGACCCCCACCCCCTTTAAGATATAACACGCAACCTTTCCCCTCCAATTCCAACTCTCCCGGGTATCGAGGAATTTGAGGGGCTTCCCCGTCGTTCCAGAAGTTTGGCGGTACTGGGAGTAATTCTCCAAGGGTTCAGTGAGATTTGTTCCGAAAGGAGGATGTTTTTCCTGATCTTCCTCGAATTCTCGTTTTACCGTGAAGGGCAGTCTTCTAAGATCATCTAGGGATCGAATCTCCTCAGGAATGATTCCCGCAGAACGAAACTTGTTCCGATAGAAAGAATTGGAAGCAGAGACCTTTCTCATGAGCGTCTCCAGCTTCTGAGACTGAAGCATCGCAAGCTCATCCTGGCTCATCGTTTCAATTTCTCGGTCAAAATACTCGATCTGTGTCATAACCGCCTCTCCTTAGGAGTTTACCTGAATGCTAATAAATAGCATAACACATAACATATTGAAAAAAAATTCTTAAGCTGATGCTCTTCTGAGTTAGCCGTCCCTAAGAATAGGCATTGGAAAGGGTGAACCCCTTTCTTTCTGGGGGGACGGAAGGGATGAGAAGTCCAAGCCTCCTCATTTGAATCCTTCTTTACAAAGGAAGGATTATGGGATAATTATTAAGAAAAGGAGAGATGAAAAATGGATCTGATGGATGTGATCAAAGAAAGACGGAGTATCCGGAAATATAAGCCCGATCCTGTTCCCGAAGAAGCGCTCCGAAAAGTCATGGAGGCGGTGAGATGGGCCCCTTCATGGGCTAACACGCAATGCTGCGAAGTGATTGTAGTCAGGGATCAGAAAACCAAATCGGAATTGAAGACGGCCCTTCGTGAGACGAACCCAGCCCTTTCCTCGATGACCGATGCTCCCTTGATTCTTATCCTCTGTGGGAAAAAGGGGGTTTCCGGCTTTTCCAAAGGCGAACCGAGAACGGTCAAAGGAGATTGGCTGATGTTCGATGTGGGCCTTGCCATGGAGAACCTTTGCTTGACTGCCCACGCCCTGGGTTTGGGGACAGTGGTGATCGGATCATTCGATCATAAAAAAGTAGAGGAGATCATGGGGGTTCCCTCGAATGTGGAGGTGGTGGCAATGACTCCTCTGGGATACCCTGCCGCGAGAGGAGGCTCACCAAAGAGGAAAGAAATTTCTGAGTTTGTTTTTTATGAAAGATATGGAAAGAGGGAGTCATGAAATGTCAAAGGTCAAAATCCAAAGTTCAAATAACGTCCCATGAGGTGAAGAACCAAATTTGAACTTTGGCATTTGAGCTTAAAAAACGGAGGTTAAAGAGAGAGCATGATTCCGGAAGAGATTCTCTGTTCCCTTGTACTCCAGACGGATTCGAAGCTTGTGATGGTGGTCATCGATGGGCTGGGGGGCGTGCCGGTCCGGGGAAAGACAGAACTGGAGGCATCCAAGACGCCTAACCTTGACCGGCTGGCCTCGAAATCGGCGTGTGGACTGATTGATCCGATCTCATCGGGCATCACACCCGGCAGCGGGCCTTCCCATCTGGCTCTCTTCGGATATGATCCCTTTCGGTATGAGATCGGAAGAGGAGTGATGGAGGTTTTGGGCATCGGATTAACAGTGGGAAAAGATGACCTGGCAGCTCGGGGTAATTTTGCGACCATCGATGAAGCAGGAATCATTACCGACCGGAGGGCCGGCAGAATTTCGACCGATAAGAACCGGGATCTCTGCCGATTCCTCCAGGACAAGATCAAAGAGTATGAAGGAATACGGGTCTCCGTCCATCCGGGGAAAGAACATCGATTTGCCATCCTGTTTCGAGGGGAGGGATTAAGAGATGACCTCACGGATACGGACCCGCAGAAAAACGGACTGAAGGCGAAGGGAGCCGAACCCCTTTCTCAAGAAGCCAAACGAACGGCTGAAATCGTGAGCGGTTATATCCGGAAATCCACCGAGATCCTCAAGCCATTCTATCCCGCCAATACGATCCTTCTTCGAGGGTTTTCGAAGACTCCGGACATCCCGACGATGGCGGACCGATTCAAACTCCGGCCCGCTGCCATCGCCACCTATCCGATGTATCGGGGGCTTGCGAGACTGGTCGGCATGGAGGTTCTGGAGACCGGGGAGACCTTGCAGGATGAAGTGAGTAGCCTGAGGAGATATTTTGACCGATATGACTTCTTTTATCTTCATTTGAAAAAGCCCGATATGGCTGGAGAAGATGGGATTTTTAAGGCCAAGGTGAAGGCCATTGAAGAGATCGATCGGATCATCCCTTCGATCTTCAAGCTAAAGCCCGACGTCCTGGTGATCACCGGAGACCATTCCACCCCCGCCGTCTTAAAATCTCACAGCTGGCATCCCAACCCTGTTCTCCTTTACTCCAAATACATCAGGCCGGACGGCGTGCGGCGCTTCACGGAGAAGCATTGTCAGAGAGGGGAGTTGGGGAGATTTCCGGCGGTGGATCTTATGCCATTGATGCTGGCCAACGGGCTCAAATTGAAAAAATTTGGAGCATGAGCCGCATCGTAGATGCACCAATAACCAAATCCCCAATTTATCGAAATCGTTACTAGGTTATTGGGTTATTCAATGAGCAATGACTTAACGACCCAATGAATTGACTATCAGATGAAAAGGTTCCGTTATCTTTATGGTCCGGTTCCTTCCCGAAGACTGGGAAGATCCCTTGGAATCGATCTTGTTCCCCACAAAATCTGTACCTATGATTGCATCTACTGCCAAATCGGAAAGACGACACGAAAGACTCTTTTTCGAAAAGAATATGTTCCTACGAAAAAGGTGCTTGAAGAGGTGAGAAGCTTCTTATCGAAAGGAAGCTCATCGATTGATTATCTTTCCCTGACGGGTTCAGGGGAACCCACCCTTCACTCCGAGATTCGGTCAATCATTAAAGGCATTAAAGAAATCACTTCCATTCCAGTGGCTGTGATCACCAACGGGTCTCTCTTTTTCGAGAGAGAAGTCAGAGAAGATCTTCTTCAGGCGGATGTCGTTCTTCCTTCCTTGGATGCGGTTTCCCCGGAGATCTTTTTGAAGATCAACCGATCCCACAAGAGGCTTTCCATCGGAAGGATCATCGAGGGAATGGTTGAGTTTCGGAAGATTTACAAAGGACAGATCTGGCTGGAAATCCTATTCTGCAAAGGGGTCAACGATGAGCCGGAGGAACTCCGGCAAATGAAGGGCGTGATTAAACGGATCCGGCCTGACCGGATCCACTTAAATACGGTTGTCCGGCCGCCGTCTGAAAAGCGGGCAGTTCCTTTAAATCAGAAGGAGATGGAGAAGATCCGAGCCTTTTTTGGAAAGAAGGCCTCAATCATCTCAGAATTTGATCGCCATCTTTCCCCTGTGCCGGGAGGGGACTTAACAGAGGAGATTTTGAAGATCCTTAAACGAAGACCTCTTTCGTTGGCCGATCTCTCAATTCGAATGGCAGTGGCTCCGGATAAAGTGTTCCGGTCACTGGATCTGTTGGTGAGGAAGAGAAGAGTCCGTCTCCGTTTTTTTGGAGATTCGATCTATTATGAAGCAAAGGAAGAGGTATTCCGGCCATTACTGTCACGAGTAAAGATACAAGAATAAGAGGAAGGGAGTCAAAAGAGTGCTTAAACTCACGATGTCTTTTTTCGACAACCCCCGGATAGATCCCCTCAGGGATGGTACTGTGAAACCAAAGAACATTGACCTTGAAATTGTGACGATCACATTCTGGGATGGAATGCTCTTTTACAGGGGGCTCAAGAACGGGCTGGAATACGATGCTTCCGAAATGTCTATCTCAGAAACTCTCATCACCAAAGAAAGGAACGACACCTTCGGCAAGGGCAGATGGGAGTGGACCCCCATTCCAGTATTTATGAGCAGAGGCCATTTCTGGGCTGATCTTTATGTCAACGCTTCTTCTGGCATAAGGGGCTTTGAAGACCTCAAAGGAAAGAGGATTGGGGTTCATGACTATGCCATGACAGCTGCCCTGTGGTTCAGAGTCATGCTGAAGGAGTTGTACGGCATTGAGGCCTGGGATAACCTTTGGTACAACTGGCGCACCAAGGAGCTCAGTCACGGAGGAGCAGTAGGGCTTCACCTGAAAGGATATGAGGTGGGAAACGGCATCACCCATCGTTGGCTCACCGTTGACCAGACTCCGGACGTGATGCTTGAGCGGGGAGAACTGGATGCTATATTTCCGCCAAACCTCTTAATGGGTATCACCGCAGGCGATCCCAATGTAATCGATCGCTATGGCGGTACGCCCCTGACTGAGAATCCAAGGATACGGAAGCTGGTTGATGACCAGGGGAGAAAGATTATTTCAGAATTCTTCAGCAGAACGGGTTGTCACCAGGCGAACCACCATGTGGTGATCAAGAACAGTGTCCTCCGAGAGCACCCATGGGTGGCGATGGAACTCTACAAAGCCTTTCAGCGATCCAAAGAGGTGGCTTACGAGCGGGCAAAGCGTGCCCAGGCAGCCTATCTATACTTTGAGGGAAACGACTGGAAGGAGCAAGCAGCCGTATTCGGAGAAGACCCCTATCCGTTGGGGCTTCGGGCCATGCGAAAGACGGTTGAGAGGGCCATTCAAGGATCCCTGGAACAGGGACTGATCAGAAAACCCATCAAGATTGAGGATCTTTACTTTCACACTACGCTGGATACCTGAGTTTGATGGGGAATTCCCAAGACCGCTGGAGATAAGGAGAGCACCATAAATTCTGAAAACCTGAACGAGAAAGTTGCCATTGTGACTGGCGCGGGCAGAGGGATTGGAAGATCGATCGCTTTAGCCCTCGCGGAAGAAGGAGCAAAGGTCGTCGTCGTCTCCCGCAACGAATCAGAAATTGATGCCGTAGCGAAAGAAATCGGAAAGTTGAATGTGGAGTCCTTAGCGATTCGGGCAGATGTTTCAAAAGAAGATCAAGTCGAGACCTTCGTTAAGAAGACCATCGAAAGGTTTAAGAGGATAGACATCCTGTTTAACAACGCTGCCATTCTTGGTCCCACCGGCCTGATCACTCAAACCTCGGCCGAGGACTGGAGAAATGCCATTGACATCAACCTCAACGGGGTATTTCTCTGTTCCAGGGCAGTCTTGCCTCAGATGATGAACCAGAAAGAAGGCAATATTATCAATATTTCATCAGCGGCAGGAAGAAAGAGATGGGACAATACCTTCCTTTCTCCCACCGGCCATGTGGTTTATAGCGTTTCAAAATTTGGAGTTAAAGGTTTCACCCTGGCCTTGGCGGCCCAGGTCAGCCGTTTCAGGATTAATGTGAATGCTCTAAGCCCGGGATGGACGAGTTCCACCTTCGATCCGAATCCCCCTCCGGAAAAGAGACCAACGATGCGGAAGGCGGATGATATTAAGAAGGTGGCCGTTTTCCTGGCCAGCCAAGGTCCCAGGGGACTGACGGGCATGTCCATTGACGCGGAAACCTGGGAAAAAATTTATCTTCCTCGCGAAACCTGACCTTCGATACCTTTGTGAATCAGGGTCTTCGCAAGACAGATTCTGATCTCCCCAAGACAGATTCTAATGATCAGGCTTTTGCAATCTCAAAAGAGAACTGGCCGTCATCATACTTGACAGGTTTGATGATGACGTCCATGCCCACCTTCACCTCTTCGGGTTTGATCTCCTTTGCCAGTCTGGCAAATAACTTCAGGCCTTGGCCGAAGTCCACAACTCCCATCGTATAAGGAGGATCCGTCTCGAAGCCAAAGGGGGCGTAATAGGCGGTGGTGAACGTCTCAAGTCTGCCTTTCTTGGGCATCTCGAACCAGTCCATATTCTTTGAGAAGCATTTTGCGCAGTCTGCCCTTGGGGGGAAGAATTTCGTGCTGCAGTTCTTGCAAACCGTTCCTTCGACCTTGCCTTCCGACAGGAGATCCACAAACTTTCCAGTCTTGGTTATTGCTGTAAAACTTTTCCTTCCAAATTTCTCGAAACCCATAGCTCACCTCCCAGGAAAATAATCAATGCAAAATTAGCAATGCTCAATAATCAATTATCAATGAGAGAAGGAAAATGTTTTCCATTGAAAATTGCCAATTGACCCTTGTTCATTGGTCATTGGTCTTCTCTCAGTTTCTGCCAAAGATTGTGACATTGCCGTATAGTCCGACGCCGCCGATGTTATGGACGAGACCGATATTCGGCTCCCCGGCCACCTGCATGGGACCTGCCTCGCCGCGAAGCTGTAAAACAATCGTACGAATCTGGGACCCGCCGGTCGCACCAATAGGATGCCCCTTTGAGAGAAGCCCACCATCGACATTGACGGGAATTCTTCCCTCTTTATAGGTCGCCTTTTCCCGAATCAGCTGCTTTCCTTCGCCTGCCGGCGCGAATCCAAGCCCTTCGTAGGCCATGATCTCAGCGATGGTAAAACAGTCGTGGACTTCGGCGACTTTGACATCTTTCGGAGTGATTCCCGCCATCTTATAGGCCTGCGCGGCAGCGGCGTAGCCCACGCTCAGACCTTTGGTGAAATCGGGTCTTGCTGCCATGTTGACTGCCTCTGAGGCTGCTCCGATCCCAAGGATCCAGATGGGCTTCTTGGAAAGGGCCTTGGCCTTTTCGGCACTTGCAAGGATGATACAAGAACTTCCGTCTGCGTTTGCGCAACAATCGCCCACCCGAAGGGGCCATGCGACGGGGCCTGCCATCTTGGCTTCGGGGTCGCCCTGTTTAAAGTCTCCCGGCTTTACCGCTTTCCGATAGACCGCCCTTTCGTTGATCACACCATAGGTGGATGCCTTGATTCGGACATTCATCAGGTCATCATGAGTCAGACCATGTTTCGCCATGTAGGCCTGTGCGTAAAGGGCATAATAGGCCGGCATCATGGTCCCAAACGGCGCCTCCCACTGGATATCGGCACCACGGCCCATTCTCTCCTGGGATTCGGCAGAGGTGATTTCGGACATCTTCTGGAACCCGAGGACGACCACCACGTCGTGAAGGCCAGCCTTAATCATGCTATATCCCACTTTTACGCCGGTGCTGCTCGAAGAACAAACGCTCTCTATGTAAAACGTGGGCTGAGGAATAAGGCCCAGGTATTCTGCGAGGACGCCCGCTGGGGAACGTTGTTTATCGTATTCAGGGGCCGAACAGAAAACGGAGGCATCCACGTCTCGCTGGGTGATACCTGCATCTTGCATGGCCTCCCTGAAGGCCTCGAAGGCCAATTCTCGGATAGAACCCTCATAACCTCTGACAAAGCTACTCTGTCCCACACCAATGACTGCTACGTCTTTCATGAAAGACCTCCTTTCCGTTGTGAATGAAAACCTAAGATAAATGAGATATCATTTTCTTGTCAAGTTCTTTTTGAATTTTTGATACTTCCACACGGCTTGATTGTGTTCCTCGATACTGGAAGAAAAATAGTGTGTCCCGTCGTTCTTGGAGACAAAATAGAGATAATTGACCGAAGCAGGATAGAGAGCGGCCCGAATCGATTCTTTCCCAGGGTTACAGATTGGTGTGGGCGGAAGGCCGCCGAAGAGATACGTATTATAGGGAGTGGGCTTCATCAAATGTTCTTTCGTCAGATTTCCGTCAAAATTCTTAATTCCGTAGATCACCGTGGGATCGCTTTGAAGAGGCATCTTCATTTTCAGGCGATTGTGGAGGACGGCGGAGATCAGGGGTTTTTCTTCCGATAAGAGGGTCTCCTTCTCTATGAGAGAGGCCAAGATCACCACTTCTCTCTGAGAAATTCCTATCTGAGAAGCCCGGCTCTGGAATTCCGTTCCGAAGACCTTTCTAAATTGACCGACCATCACCTTGATCACCTCCTCAGCGGGCATCTCTTTGATCAGGTGATAGGTTTCAGGAAAGAGAAAACCTTCCAAGGTGGATAAAGCTCCGCTCGGGGGGGAATCGGAGAGGCCGAGCGAGGCAATCATTGCCGGCGAAGACGCCTTTTGAAGAAAAAGTTCCCTTCCGACGATATCCAGATCTTGCAGAGTTTGAGCGATTTGAGAGAGGGTGAAGCCCTCGGGGATGGTTACCAGATGGCGTTTCACCTGACCCTTGACCAGTGAATGGAGTACCTTTAAGGGAAGCATCCGGGTATGGAATTCATACTCTCCTGCCTTGATCTTTCCCTTTTTCCCGAGCAAGGTGGTCATTGCAGTAAAAAAGTGTTTATTTCTGATGATCCCTTCCTGTTCGAGGATTGTGGCTATCTTTTTAAGCGGCATCCCCCTTCTTAGTGTAATCACTTTAGTCGAGGAGGCTCCGGAGGGGGAGCTAAGAAGAAACCAGAAGATGATGAAGATCAAAAAGATAAGGAAAACGCCAAGAGAGAAAGTAAGGGCTTTATGTCGAAAAGGAAGATTCGTCATTCTGCTTCCTGCTCTGGTTGAGGTATCCCTGAAGGATAATCACTGCCGCCAACTTGTCGATGACCCCTTTCCTCTTTTTTCTCGAGAGGTCAGCCTCCAACAGAATCTTGGAGGCCTCAACGGTTGAAAGGCGCTCATCCCATGTTTCTACAGGGAGGTTGATTCTTTCTTGAAAAGATTTGATCCACTGAAGAACCATCTCCGCCTGTTTTCCAACTGTTCCGTCCATATTTTTTGGGAGACCAACCACGATCTTATCAATCTTAAATTGTTCAATGATCAACGAGAGTTCCCTTAGATCCTCGTCGTCTGATCTCCGTCTGATTGTCTTGAGGCCTTGAGCAGTCAATCCGAGTTCATCACTGATTGCTATTCCAATGGTACGGGAACCAACGTCCATACTCATGATTCGCATGTTTTCTTATCCCTCATTTGCCTTAAATTGTCAAGAAACTCTTTTGCCAGAGTTTTCGTTAAAAAAAAAATTTCAAGCAAAAACAATAGGTTGCAAATAGAATTCCTCAATTAAATTTATCTTGACAAAAGAAAAGGAGTTTGTTATAAAATGCACAATCTGAGAAGGAAGGAGGCGGTGTTATGGATTTTAAGTTGAATGAAGAGCAAGAAGCAATGCGAGAAATGGCTAAAAACTTTGCGGAGAAGAAGATTGCACCTACGATGGAGGAAGATGAAAAGGAGCACCGTTTTCGTCGGGAAATTGCTAAGGAGATGGGCAGACTGGGATTCTTCGGATGTCTTGCGCCCGAGAAATATGGCGGAAACGAGAGCGGTTATCTTGCAGCCTCGGTGATGACGGAAGAGATCGCAAGGATCTCTCCTTCCTGGGGTCTCCCTTTCAACCTCCAAATGAACTCGATTCAATCTGTACTCCTCGCCTTTGGAACAGAGGAGCAGAAACAACGGTGGATTCCGAAATTGATCACGGGTGACCTGCTCGGCTGCTTTGCCATTACCGAAGCCAATAGCGGGTCCGATGTGGCCTCCATGAAATCAGCGGCCCAGGAGACAGAGGATGGATTTATTTTGAACGGGTCAAAGATGTGGATTTCAGGGGTTCCAGTGTCCGATCTCGGAATCGTCTATGCCTATACGGATCGGGCAGCAAAGCACCGCGGGATATCAGCCTTTATCGTCGATATGCATACTCCGGGGGTGACCCAGAAGGCCATCGATACCAAATTGGGTCTTTTCTGTGCCCCAACAGGAGAGATCATATTCGAAGATGTCAAGTTGCCCAAATATAGCCTGATCGGACAAAAAGGCGACGGGTTTAAGATCTGTATGTATATGCTGGATAATACTCGACTCTCCTCTGCATCCAGAGCGGTCGGAGTGGCCAGGGCCTGCAAGGAGCACTCCGTCAAGTATGCCAATGAGCGGGAACAGTTCGGACAGCCGATTGCCAATTTTCAGATGATCCAGGAGCAGATCGCAGAAATGTTCGTAGAGGAGGAAGCAGCCAGGCTTCTCGTCTATCGGGCTGCCGCTAACAGAGACCTTGGGCAGCGAAACACCATTGAGGTTTCTTGTGCAAAGTATTATGCGGCGGAGGCAGCTGTAAAGGCAGCGAATACAGCTATGAAAATCTTCGGATCCTATGGGTTTTCTACGGAGTACCCTGCGGAAAGATTTTATCGCGATGCAAAGTCCTACCAGATAGTGGAGGGGACATCCAATATTCAGAAGTTTATCATTGCAAGAAACGTTTTGGGTCTTAAATAAAAAGCTTTTTTGAGAGGAGGAAAAACATATGGCAACACCAGTAACTGTTCCAATGGTGGGCAAGATTGTCTCTGTTTCCGTAAAGGTGGGAGATAAGATAAAAGAAGATGATCAGGTCGCCGTTTTAGAGGCGATGAAGATGGAGATGCCCGTGGTTTCTCCAGTCACCGGAACCGTGAAGGAAGTCTTAGTTAAAGCAGGGCAAGAGGTTGAGGCAGAAGCAGTGATTGCGGTTGTCGAATAGGGCCGGCCTGCGTAGGATGGAGAGAAACCAATGGAAGAGGAGCTTTTAACCGGATTACACATCCGACCTCTGACGATTGGGGATTTGGATGCGGTCGTTGAGATTGATCGTAAGATTTTAGGAAAAGCCAGGCGGGATTATTGGAGAAAGCAGATTGAAGTCCCAGATGTTCGATACCCTCTTTCTTGCCTTGCTGCTGAATATGAAGAGAAAGTAATCGGTTTTATCGTCGGCGAGGTGAGAGGATGGGAGTTTGGAGTCCCGGATACGATCGGATGGATTAGTACGATTGGGGTCGATCCGGCTTTTCAGCACAGAGGTATCGCGAGAAGATTGGGTCAGGAGTTTATTAAGAATCTTAAAGCCCTCGGGGTCAGAGTTGTCTATACCTTGGTCAATTGGAACGATTGGGACCTCCTCAAATTTTTCCGTGCCATGGGATTTACAAGAGGGGGCGATATGATCAACCTCGAGTTAAAGATCGATTAAGGATGGATGAGCGGCCCGAGGGGGCTTGAGGAGCAGGGCTTTGCGCCTTGAGGCGATCTTATTGAGGGGAACGGTCCCTCGTCCCTCATGGGCAATGAAAGGAGAAGTGGATGGGCAGGTTAGAGGGTAAGGCGGCTGTGGTGACAGGCGGAGGAAGAGGCGTTGGAAGAGCAATCTGCCTTGCCTATGCGAAAGAAGGGGCAGATGTCGTTGTCAACTATGCAACCCGGGATCAGCCCGCCCAAGAAGTCGTTGAGATGATTCAGAAGATGGGTAGAAAGGCTGTGGCTGTGAAAGGGAATGTTGCCCTGAAGGCAGATGCAGTGAAGATGGTCGAGGCCTGTGTCAGTCATTTTGGAAAGATCGACATTTTGGTCAATAACGCAGGGGCGACAAAACCGGCCATGCTCTATAAGATGACAGAAGAACAGTGGGATGAAGTCGTGGATATTCATCTGAAGGGACCTTTCCTCACGATCCAAGCCGCTTCGAAATATATGATGCAGCAAAAAAGCGGAAAGATCATCAATGTTACCTCCACGGCCGGCCTTGCAGGGACAAAGGGACAGATTAATTATAGTTCAGCCAAAGGAGGTGTGATTACTTTGACGAAGTCTGCAGCCCGGGAGTTGGCCGATTATGGGATCACGGTCAATTGTATCCTCCTGGGTATCGTTGCGACGGAAATGAGCGAGAAGATCCGTACCGATCCTAAGTTACAGGAAATCTATATGAAGCGGATCCTGGTCAATCGATTTGCTGCGCCCGAGGAGGTCGCACCGGCGTTTGTCTTTCTTGCATCCGATGAGTCAAATTATATCACCGGCCAACTGCTTCCCGTGGATGGCGGATATGGAATGACCTAAACGATTTCAGATTGTTGATTGTAGATCGTGGATTGAAATTCACAAGCTTGCAATCATAAATCAAGAATCATAAATCATAAATCTCAAAAGGGGGTGAAATCAATGTCAGCAGTACCTGATAAGATTCTAACGTGGCAGATGGTTCAACCGACGACGAAAGAGAAGGAGACAGGTCAGGTCAAACCTGGCAGGCTGGAAAAGACATCCATTCCTGTACCGACCTTGGCACCGGGTGACGTATTGGTAAAGGTGGCAGGCAACGGGGTTTGCCATACGGATCTGGGCTATTTTTACGATGGTGTTCCAACCGTTCAGAAACCGCCTCTGACACTGGGACACGAGATCAGCGGGACCGTGGTAGCGGGAGATGAGAAATGGATTGGCAAGGAAGTGATTATCCCTGCAGTCATGCCGTGTCGTAAATGTTTCCTCTGTAAGACCGGAAGAGGAAATCGTTGCCTGGCACAGAAGATGCCTGGAAACAGCCTGGGAATTTATGGGGGATATTCAAGCCACATCCCGGTCCCTTCAATCGATCTCTGTGAAGTGAGAAACCGTGGAAATATTCCTCTCGAGCAGTTAGCGGTTGTTGCGGATGCTGTGACCACACCCTATCAAGCTGCCAAAAGGGCAGATCTACATCCAGGGGATAACGTCATTATCATCGGGGTCACCGGAGGCGTGGGTGTCTATATGGCCCAGACCGCTAAGGCTCTGGGTGCGAAGACGGTCATCGGCATCGCGAGAAATCCTCAGAAGTTGCAGAGAGCCTTGAACTATGGGGCTGATTTTGTCATCAGCTCGCAAGACAAACAGATTAAGGATATCCGAAACGAGTTCCGGGATATCTGCAAGAAAAATGGCTTGGAGGCGGGTTTTGGTTGGAAGATTTTCGAGATCACTGGAACCAAAGCAGGACAGGAGATTGCTCTGGAGCTTCTTTCTTTCACCGGTAAACTGATTGTGATCGGATTCGGACTGGCTAAGAATGAGTATAGCATTTCTCGGCTCATGGCTTTTGATGCAGAGATGATCGGGTCCTGGGGATGCCTGCCAGAATATTATCCGATCGTTCTGGACATGGTTCTCTCAAAAAAGATCAATATCGCTCCATTTGTAGACGTCCGTCCGATGAGCCAGATCCAGTCGGTTTTCGATGAGGTTCATAAAGCCGGGTCACCCGAAAAAAGGATTGTGTTGACACCAGATTTTTAAGCATAAAATCCCCCCTCTCCCCCTTTGCAAAAGGGGGGTTGGGGGGATTAAGAATTTAACTCTCATCACAAAGAAAGGGGGAATGTTTATGGCAATAAGTTGGATGCCGAGAGAGCATGAAATTAAATTTCACGATCGCCATAGCAAGGAACACTGGGGGACAGAGGCTCCCTGTGTCGTGTATGAAAAAAAGCCTGTGAAGGATCCTAAAGGGAACGTCGTTCAGGGACTCTTTAATGCTTGGATTAGACTCAATAACCCCGCCCAGTACAACTCCTATACCACGGAGATGGTGAAGGGCGTCATCGCCGGGTTCGAGAATGCTTCCACGGACCGCTCCGTGGTGTCAGTCGTATTTACCGGAACCGGGCCCTATGCTTTCTGCACCGGTGGCAATACCAAAGAGTATTCAGAATATTACAGCATGCGACCCGAAGAGTATGGAGCGTACATGGAGCTCTTTAATAACATGGTCGATGCCATCCTGATGTGCAAGAAACCTGTTATCTGCAGAGTGAATGGAATGAGAGTGGCTGGGGGACAGGAGATTGGGACTGCGTGCGATCTCACCATTTCCTCTGACCTTGCCATTTTTGGGCAGGCTGGGCCTCGCCATGGGTCGGCCCCTGTGGGCGGTGCTTCCGATTTCCTTCCCTTCTACCTGAGCATCGAAGATGCGATGTGGAGCTGCATCAGCTGTGAGATGTGGTCCGCCTATAAGATGTGGCGTAAGGGTCTCATCACGAAGTGCGTTCCCGTTCTGAAAGATGATAAAGGCAAATGGTTGCGTAACCCGCAGATCATTACCGAAGATTATGTCAAAGACGGCGACCTCGTGTATGGTGAGTACAAGGCAGGCGATGCGTTCAAACAGGCACGGGATCTGGTGAACGGCAAGCTCAAGAACAACGAATTTGACTTCGCGCTCCTCGATGCAGAAGTGGAAAAGATTTGCTGGACCTTTGCAAATCTCTTCCCCGGTTGTTTGATTATGTCGATCGACGGTATCCGAAACAAGAAGAAGTTCTTCTGGGATCAGTCGAAGAACATCAACAGACACTGGTTGGCCGCCAACATGATGGGAGAAGCCTACCTCGGATTCGGTGCCTTCAATTCCAAGAAGATTACAGGCGCAGATACGATCGACTTCATCAAGTACCGCCAGAATATTGCTGAAGGTAAACTGGTAGACGAAAAATTCTTCGAAGAAGTGTTGGGCAAACCCCAGAAGAAGTAAAGGTTAAGATGGTGTTTAGCATGACGGATACCCTTTGGGACAGAGATATTCTTCTGCCCAAAGGGTATCTTTTTATCCCCTTCCAGCAAGAGGCTGTGTCATAAGTCCGTTCATGGTTCGACAGAGCCTGCCCTGAGCTTGACGAAGGCAGAGGGGCTAATTGCAGCAAAGTCTTCAAGGAAGGGGGAATCCTTTTTAGGAGGTGAAAAAAATGACGTTTAAAAACATTCAGACAGAGCTGAAGAACGGTGTGGCTTATTTGACACTGAACCGGGCTCCCCTCAATGTCCTCAATATCGAGATGATGGAGGAGATGAATGCGTATCTTGAAGGTTTGAAAAAAGAGAAATCTCTCAAGCTCCTTGTCATCCAGGCTGCGGGAAAGGCGTTTTCCGCAGGGGTCGATGTCGGAGAACATCTTGGCGATCTGGTTTATAAGATGATCGAAGTCTTTCACAAGATATTCAGATTAATGGACGCCTTGAAAGTTCCTTCCGTCGCTGTTGTAAATGGTTCGGCCCTTGGAGGAGGGTGCGAAGTCGCCCTCTACTGTGACATGGTCATTGCGACGGAAAGAGCGAAATTCGGACAGCCCGAGATTCAGGTCGGGGTATTTCCTCCGATTGCTGCTTTGATCCTTCCGAGGATCATCGGCCGGAAAAAGGCGATGGAGCTGATTCTTGCCGGGGATGTCATCAGCGCTCAAGAGGCTCTGAGCCTTGGACTAATTAACAAGATTGTGCCTGAGGCCTCCCTTTCTCAGGAGGTAAATGGTTTCATAGAGAAGTTTACGAAGTTGAGCGGGATCATCTTGAAGTTGACCAAAGAGGCGGCCCTTGCGGGTCTTAACGATGATATGGATCAGGGACTCAAAGCCATAGAGAAGGTTTATCTCGATAAGGCGATGAAAACTCATGATGCCACCGAAGGACTCAAAGCCTTCTTGGAGAAGCGAAAACCCACCTGGAAAGACGAATAATCTTTTAGGGGAGGACTTGTTTCGTCCTCCCCACCTCTTCGTTAAGAAAATCAACTTAACAGGCTTAATTGCCCGCTGACGGTGTTATCAGCCAATATCTCCCCCTTTTCTAAAGGGGGATTGAGGGGGATTACGATACTTGGCCAAGGAGTAAGTGGAGGCAAGGCATTATGCCATGTTATTAGATATGAAAACGCGTGGCGAAAAAATGCATTTTTTCAATAATATCATCTGGGCCCGTTTCCTCAGCCGTCCCAACCGGTTTTTGGTCCGATGCAAATGGAATGGCCGAATCCTTTCTGCCTTTCTTCCAAATCCTGGAAGGCTTCAAGAACTTCTGCTTCCGGGATGCCCAATCTACCTGGTCAAAGAAAGGAAATCACAGGATCGGAAAACTCGTTATACAGCCGTGGCTGTTGAGCGGGACGGACATCCGATCATGCTCCACACTCATCGGACAAATGACGTAGCCCGATACTTGCTTGAGCACAAAAAAATTCCTGGTTTGGAGAAGGTCAAGATCGTTAAGCCGGAAGTCAGAATAGGAAGAAGTCGATTTGACTTCCTCCTCGAAGACCGGGGCAGAGAAATTCTTCTGGAAGTGAAGTCCTGCACTCTTGTTGGAAAGGAAGTCGCCATGTTTCCTGACGCAGTGACTGAAAGAGGGACTCGGCATATCGAAGAGTTGGCCAGGCTTTCAGAAGAAGGAATAGGGACGGTCGTCCTTTTCATCGTTCATTGGCCCTTCGCCAAAATCTTCATGCCCGATTATCATACAGATCTGAATTTCTCTCAAACGCTTCTTCGAATCCGCGAAAAGGTGAAGGTGATCTCTCTCGCAATAGGATGGAAACAGGACCTATCCCTATCTCCTAAAACAAATCTTCTCCGGATTCCCTGGGATCACATTGAAGAAGAAGCCAAAGACCGGGGAAGTTATCTTGTGGTCCTGCATCTGAAAAGGCGGAGTAATATCCGGATCGGGAAAGTGGGGAAGGTTTCATTTAGAAAGGGGTTTTATGTCTATGTGGGGTCCGCGATGGCCAATCTATCCAAAAGGATGGAGCGCCATAGACATCTCAGAAAGCAGCACCACTGGCATATTGACGACTTGAGGGATATAGCTGATTTCCATTCCATTTTGGCGATTCGATCCTCCGTGCGCCTTGAATGTGAGATCGCAAAGGCATTTTCAAAGATTGCCGAATGGACAATACCAGGCTTTGGCTCTACGGATTGCCACTGTGAAACTCACCTCTTCGGCATGTCAGAAGATCCGTTCCATTCAAAGGATTTTCATAAGGTCTTCCAATATTTCAGAATGGATCGATATTCTGAGAAGTCCCTCATGACGAATACGTTACCCTCGAACCACGAAAATCCCTTCTCCCTTTAAAAAAAGAGAAATAAACCCCTCCCTTTGGAAAAGGGAGGTTGGGAGGGATTTAAGAATGTTGTTTTACAAAGA
The DNA here is from genome assembly GCA_041947025.1 of Thermodesulfobacteriota bacterium. GTDB lineage: Bacteria > Desulfobacterota > BSN033 > BSN033 > UBA1163 > CAVTZZ01. Next base: position 5,697 of record JBHGBJ010000008.1, on the reverse strand, counting down.
GAGACTTGAAATTTTCCTCCCCCCAAAATTCCTTGACGGGTGTATCCTTTTTTGATAATCTGCTGCCATAAAAGGAAGGTCGAGGCTGGATGCTCCTGGGAGTTTGAACTGTAACTTTATTCTTTATTTTCTTCAGATATCGGCTGGACTTTTAACTGAAAGTCCGGGTCTATTCAGTACGTGGGTGTAAATCATGGTCGTGGTAACATCGGCATGTCCTAAGAGTTCCTGTACCGTGCGAATGTCATAGCCCGCTTCAAGAAGATGCGTGGCAAAGGAGTGACGCAAGGTATGGCAACTAACCCTCTTGTTAATCGCAGCCTGTATGGCTGCCTCTTTCACGGCATTTTGGACCAAGTTTTCGTTGATATGATGCCGTCTCACCTTGCCGCTCCGTGGATCAACCGACAGGTTTTTGGCAGGAAATACATACTGCCAGATCCATTCTTTTCCCGCATTCGGATACTTTCTCACCAAGGCCGGCCAGATGTACACATCAGCGATTCCCTGAGCCAAATCCTGCGTATAAATGGCCTTCACTCTGGCAAGATGCTCCTGGAAAAGGGCGGTAAAGCGTTCCGGAAGCATAGTGACCCTGTCCTTTTGTCCTTTCCCATCCCAAACCATGATCTGATGTCTGGCAAAGTCAACATCCTTAACGCGCAACCGAACGCACTCCATGAGGCGAAGGCCACTGCCATACATCAACCCGGCCATCAAGCCACTGATTCCGGTCATTTTGGAAAGAAGCTTCTGGACTTCGTCCCGTGTCATAACCTCCGGCAGCCGTCTTGGCCGCTTTGCGCGAGCAAACTCCTCCATTTCCCCCAAAGGCTGTCCGAGGACCTGTCCATAGAAGAAAACCAACGCATTAAGGGCCTGGTTCTGGGTACTTGCCGCCACCTCTCGTTCTACCGCCAGGTAATCGAGGTAAGTTTTTACAGCGGGAGCGGCATTAAGCCTCCTCGGATCGGCATAGGCATGAAAGGCAGTGAATCGTCTTGTCCAGTCAAGATAGGAGGTCTCAGTGCGATACGAATAATGCCGGTTACGAACCTCGGTTTTAATGGCCTCTATCAATTCAGGAAATTGTCTCTCCACCTCCCCTGGAATCACACGGTCGCGGAACCCGTCAGTCCTGGTTATCGCCTGTTGGGCAGGATGTTCTCCAGGAGGCCCGACGGCGGCGTGTCCCTCAGGGGCATATTGAGGAAGAAAAATCTCGTACAATATCTTCAGTGCATGTTCAGCCTGCCGGACCTGCCAGCCCGCAATTCCCTGGCGTTTCCCCATGTCGGCCAAAAAGGCTTCAATATCCTTTCCGGACCTGTCTCTCAAGGGTTTGTTCGGCAAGAAACTCTCAAACTCCTTCACCCATCTGACATAGAAAGGCGAACGGTCGGATCGAACCCTGTTTTCCTCAGCACACGCCCTGTAAGCTTCCCAAAAAGAGTCACCGCCTTTGAAATTGAGAGTATCCATGATCTTTGCCATAGAAACCCTTTAAATGTCGAAAGGTTACCTGAAATTGGAGCGTTGTGTAATAGGTAGATTTATTATATCATAACAGTACTGTCCGGTTAAGTTTGTTTAAAATCCAAAAATCTTTAATAGTCTCAGGATGATAAATAGAAATATGACCGTTTTCGATTTCAATTCTCTTGCCCATATTGGCCATAATTCCTTCATCTTCGATAGGAAAGGAATGGCCAATGCACAGTGGGCGTATCGTCTTTTCTCAACTCATGGATTTTTTGCCAAGACACGAATTCAACAAATGCGTTCGACGTTATCGAGGTCACCATCGCCTCCGAACCTTCTCCTGCTTCGATCAATTCCTCTGCATGGCTTTTGCTCAGTTAACCTATCGAGAAAGCCTCCGAGACATCGAAACCTGTCTCCGTGCAATGAAACCCAAACTCTATCATGCCGGCATCCGAGGCAACGTCTCTCGAAGTACCTTAGCCGATGCCAACGAAAAGAGAGATTGGCGCATTTATGCCGATTTTGCTCAGGTGTTAATTCGTACCGCTCGACAACTTTACGCCAACGAAGACTTCGGCCTGCAACTCGAACTGACCACCTATATCCTGGATTCCACCACGATCGATCTTTGCCTCTCGCTTTTTCCTTGGGCCCACTTTCGCAAGCGCAAGGGAGCAATCAAACTCCATACCCTCATGGACCTGCGCGGCTCTATCCCTTGTTTTATCTGCATCACCGAGGGCACAACTCACGATGTCACAATCCTCGATCAACTCATTTTCGAACCGACGGCTTTCTATATCATGGAGCGTGGTTATATCGATTTTGGTCGCCTCTACAAGCTCAATCAAAGCAGAGCATTCTTCGTCTCCCGTGCCAAGAAAAATCTCGATTACCAGCGACGCGCTCATCGTCCGGTAGACCATTCCACAGGGTTACGATGCGATCAAACGATTCTTCTCCGGGGACCCAAGACCTCTCAAATCTACCCCGATCCATTAAGACGAATCACTTATTTCGACGCCGAGACCAATCGGCGGTTCGTCTTCTTGACCAACAATTTTATTCTTCCAGCTTTGACCATTACACTACTTTTCAAACACCGATGGCAAATCGAAATATTTTTCAAATGGATCAAACAACATCTTCGAATCAAAGCATTCTATGGCACTTCTCCAAACGCGGTCAAGACTCAAATTTGGATCGCCATTTCGGTTTATGTCCTTGTTGTAATCATCAAGAAGAAGCTCGCAATCGATCTCTCACTCAGCGAAATCTTGCAAATTCTCAGCATCACCCTTTTCGAAAGTTCATCATTATTACAAGTACTTGCAGATTCTCAATTACAAAAAGAAATGGAACCGTTTTCTAACCAGTTGGAACTATTTAATTCTTAACCGGACAGTACTGATATCATAATATTATTTTTAGGTCTAATATCTGTTAGGAGTTCAAGATCATGAAAGACCTACTTGTTATAAGTGCAATTATTCAGGGCTTCGCGACGATCGTGCTTGTCGTTGTTACATGGCGCTACGTGCACCTCACGAAGAAGTTGGTTGAGCTTCAAGTTGAGCCTCGTATCGACTTGCAGATACCCGAAGATATTCTTCACGATGCCGAGCGATCAGCAAGGCTTGTCAACAATTCAGGATGTGACATTGATACTGTCCAACTGCAGGCTTCTGCGGTATATCGGCATGCTGATGGTACTCCCTCCCCAATTATGAAATGCATTGACTCGCGGACGTGGAATCAGAAGCTGAAGCCAAAAGCTTCCTTACAATTCGATATTGCTCGATACTTCAATACTGCTACCGAGATCGTTGCGGAAAAGGATATGCCAGAAGATATTGAGCTCGTCAAACGGACAGTCCTCCTTTCTGTTTCCTTCAGGAGAACCGTAGATGGAAAGGAGTTTTGCTTCGAAGAGCCTTATTCCGTGATCCCTCAAGAGAATGGCACTGCAACTGTATCGAAAGCTGGGCTTCGTCGGCATATGGACACTCTCGATCGGCGCATACTGCGGATAAGGGAGGTGTAACCAAGGTTCCTATATGCAGAAATAGATAAGGAGTTTATCCGTAACACAGGCCATGTTGAGGGGCGCAAAGTACACCCTAACCATCGGCTCCACCGAATCGCCGATAAACCTGGCTCTCGGTGAGCCTTAGCGTTATGGTTCATGAAAAATTATGAGGCTCTATCACTTCTTATCGGACAAGTATGGTGAAGAGGCATTAAGAAAAAGGAGACTTAAGGTATCGATTATAAATCAATTAAATGATCCTTTTGAATTTCAAGCAGGGTTTTTAAATCCTACATGCCAATTAAGAGATACATTCCGTAAATTTAAAGATGTTATATCGGCAGAATTTGGCATTCTGTGCTTTTCAAAACAATGGTCTAATCCACTGTTGTGGAGCCATTATTCCGAGAAGCATACCGGGATTGCCTTAGGCTTTGATGTATCCAAAGAAGCACTACAAGTTAACTATTCAAAGAATAGACCATTATTTACATGGCATAAGATACCCAACGATTCGAAGCTTACTCAAAGTTATTTCAAGAAATTAATTAAGACCAAATTCTTGTCCTGGGAGCATGAGGAAGAGTTCAGGTTATTTTATGATCTCAACGAACTTGACCGAGAGAATAGGCTTTATTTTCAACCTTTTGATGACAACCTAATCTTAAAAGAAGTAATAGCTGGATGTAAGACTGAATTGAGTGATAATGATTTCCTAGGATTGCTTGAAGGATATAATAGCGTCACAGCAATTAAATCAGAGGATATACTGTTTTTAGTTGAAAATTGAAATGTGGCTCCCTCCGTGGAATAATCCACGGAACCAGAAATTCTTTTACAGAAAGGAGCCACGATGAAATTAAACACGATCCAAAGGAGAAAAGCAAGAGGAGGATTTGAGCAGGCGGTTGGGAGAGAGGAAATTGTCAATCGGATGTATGAAATCATTCGGGTAGGCAAACAAGGGCTCGATGGGTTCATAGCGGAGTTGGGGGGTATGGTAGCAGAAGCGATCATGGATATGGAACGGGAAGAGCGGTCAGGGCCGGAATACTATCCATCGCAGCGAGGGTACTACAAGTGGGCCTACCAGGAGGGATCCGTTTACATGGGAGATCGGAAGGTTTCCATCCGGCGTCCTCGGCTTCGGGGACCGGTCGGAGAGATTCCATTACAGAGCTACGCGGCGTTGAAGAAACGGGGCGTCTTCTCGGAAGAAGTGTTGAGCAAGATGTTACGTGGGCTTTCCGGTCGGAAGTATCGAGAGACCTTGCTGGAGACGAGTGATCGGTTTGGGGTTTCCCCCAGTACGGTGTCACGTCATCTGGTGGAGGCGACGACGCAGAAGCTTCGGGAGTTCAGGGAGCGGGACCTTTCGGATCTGAGGGTGTTTGGCCTCTTTATCGACACGATTCATCGGGGAGGGGAGGCCTTCATGGTTGGCCTGGGGATCGATACGGAAGGGCACAAACACGTTTTGGGTTTCTGGCAGGGAGCGACAGAGAACCACGAGCTTTGTGAAGAACTCTTATCCGATATGGAGCGCAGAGGACTTAAGCTTTCGAAGAGGATTCTTTGGGTTACCGATGGAGGCAAAGGGATCATTAAGACGCTCAAAGAGCGTTTTGGGAAGAAGCTGATTCACCAGAGGTGTACGATCCATAAGGATCGCAACATCCAGAGACATCTGGCCAAGAAGTATCGGAAGGAAGCGCACCGGCGGTTCAGGACCGCTCTGGAACAAAACAGTTATGAAGATGCCAAGAAGATGCTTAAGGAATTCGAGATATGGCTGCGTGCAATCAATGAATCGGCAGCCGACTCTCTGCTGGAAGCCTTTGAGGACATCCTGACTCTTCATCGACTCAAAGTTCCTGGTTTGTTAAGAAAGACTCTGACTTGCACCAATCCCATCGAGAGCATGTTTTCCACCGTCCGGGACTGCGAGGGAAATATCAAACGGTATCGTAACAGCGCGATGTCTCAGAGATGGCTTGCAACAGTTCTCCTTCATTGTGAGAAGGGGTTTCGGAGAGTCAAAGGGTACTTGGGCATTCCCGAAGTAATAGCGACGATTGAGCAGCTCCATGAAGAACAGGCACTCCAAAAAGCGGCATAGGGGGACCTGAAGATATATGCGCCAGGGGGCTACAGATAATTTCAACTAAAAACTTGACAATCTC
>JBHGBJ010000079.1:0-19196 GCA_041947025.1 Thermodesulfobacteriota bacterium | reverse complement strand
GCGAAGCTCAGCGCCGAGCGTTCGGCGGGAACGGTTTTTTCTCTTCGTTCCCGCCGAACAATTAATAGACGAATTGCGTATTTATTTGGAATTGAACCTCTTACGTCTATCTTTTTACTCCTTTTTGCCCTTTCTGTCTATAAAATTATTGCTTCCAATTCGCATTTCCCATATAATAGCAGAAAATACGAATTGCGTATATCATCGGATTTTTGGCAAATTCAGGGGTTTTAGATGAAAAATCGGCTTTTGCCTGAGTTTCAGGATTTTCTCCTTTCCCGTTCTCTTGTTCCTGAAAAGAATGTCTCATTTTATGCCTATTGGGTAAGTAAATTCTTAGCCTTTTCAAATAAGAATGAAGCTATGAGTCCTGAGCTGAGGGTCCAAAAGTTCTTGAATCATTTGAAATCACAGAAGAATATCTCTGATTGGCAAATCAAACAGGCAGACGATGCGATTCGGCTGTATCTCCACCATTTTCTTAAAGGTGATACCGCCATACTCTCACCCGACTCGCCCCGGAAAAGACCACCCGATTTTTCCAAAGTCATTGCTGGCATGCGTCAGGCATTGCGCATCAAACATTACTCTTACAGGACAACTGAAGTTGCATCTTGATGAGGTCAAAATGCTGTACGAGAGAGACCTTGCAGAAGGACACGGGGAAGTCTACCTTCCGGATGCACTGGAACGGAAATACCCAAATGCCCCGAGAGATTGGGGATGGCAGTATCTCTTTCCGGCATCAAAACTCTCCGTTGATCCAAGGAGCGGGAAGATTAGGCGCCATCATATCAGTGAAAAGGTGATTCAGAATGCTGTTAAAGAAGGGGTGATAAAGGCGGGCATTGTGAAACAGGCCTCAGTGCATACCCTGAGACACAGCTTTGCGACCCACCTTCTGATGAATGGTGTGAATATCAGGGAGATACAGAATTTACTGGGCCATAAGCATCTTGAGACCACTATGATTTACACTCATGTATTAAGAGATGTGATTAGCGTCCCCCAAAGCCCCCTCGACGCACTCTATGGGAGCCAGAATAATACATAGGGGAAACAGAATATTAAACGTAATCTATCATTCTTAGAGTCCAAATACACGGAAAGGGCAAACGGATGAAAGGTTTCTACAACAAAATTCTCAGGATCAATCTTAAGGAAAAAACTTTCAAGGAAGAGACAATTGCCGATTCGATCTATGAAACCTACCTGGGTGGAAAGGGCTTGGGGATTCATCTTCTCATGAAGGAGAATCCGCCTGGGATTGATCCCCTTTCTCCTGACAATAAGCTCATCTTCTGCACCGGGCCGGTAACCGACAGCCGGATCTACGGCTCGTGTCGGCATGGCGTCTTTACGAAATCGCCACTTACCGGAATCTTCTCTGAGTCCTATTGCGGAGGGAAACTGGCAGAGCCCATGAGCCGGACAGGGTACGATGCCTTTCTTTTGGAACAATCCTCAAGTGAACCGGTCTGGATCGAAATTTCCAACCAAAAAGTGACCTTTCATCCTGCGAAAGACCTCTGGGGAAAGGAGACTTACTTCACAGAGGACGAGGTCAATAAGCGTCTAAATAAAAAGGGATCGGGAGCCCTGGTGATCGGCCCTGCAGGAGAGAACCTCGTCCGCTATGCAGTGATTGAAAATGACTACTGGCGGTCTCTTGGGAGAACGGGGGTCGGCGCTGTGATGGGATCGAAGAAGGTCAAAGCCATCGCCTTCCACGGCGAGAAGAAAAGGGAAGTGGCCCATCCGGAAAGGATCGAACCGTTTGCAAAGCAAACTCTCGATCGGGGAAAAGACAGCCCCGGAGCCCAGAGTTACCGAAGACTCGGGACTCCGATGCTTGTGGCAATCAACAACTCGATTGGCGGGTTTCCTTCGAAATATTGGCACCTCGGGACCTTTGAGGGATGGGAAAAGATCAGCGCAGAAGCGCTCCTTGAGAGGGCTCAAGTGAAGCCATCGGCCTGCCCCCGCTGTTTCATGGCCTGCGGAAATCTGAGCGAGATCAAGGAAGGACGGCACAAGGGCCTCAAGATCGAAGGCCCGGAATACGAAACGATCTATGCTTTTGGCGGCCTCTGTATGATTCGCGAGATTGAGGAGATTGCCTTTCTCAACGACCTCTGCGACCGCCTCGGTCTGGACACCATATCCGCCGGGAGCCTCTGTGCCTTTGCCATGGAAGCCTCAGAGACGGGACGGATCCAGGAAAAGATTAATTGGGGCGACGTGGATAAGGTTGCCGAGCTTCTTCACGATATTTCATCCAAAAAAGGGATCGGAGCTATTCTCGCTGAAGGCATTCGGCATGCTGCCAAAGCATGGGAAATGGAAGATATCGCCATCCATGTGAAAGGTCTCGACCCGGCCGGTTATGACCCAAGGATCCTTAAAGGAATGGGGTTGGCCAATGCCACTTCGGACCGCGGGGCCTGCCACCTGAGAGCAACCTTTTACAAGGCTGAAATTGCCGGGATGATTCCTATGGATCAGACCGAGGGGAAGGCCAAACTCTTCCTCGAATTCGAAGACCGCTTTAACATCCACGATTCCCTCATCCTATGCCGATTTTATCGCGATATCTATTGGGATTGGAATGATCTTACGACAATCGTTGAATTAACCACCGGGCTCAAATTGGACGAGGCAGGGCTGAGAAAAATCTCTTCCAACATTCAGAATGAGACCCGGAGGTTTAACCTCCGGGAAGGCATCACCCCGAAGGATGATACCCTTCCGGAAAGATTCTTCGACGAGCCCCTGGGCAAAGATCGAAAGACGATACGAAGAGAAGACCTCCGGAAGATGCTCCAGGATTATTATACCCTGAGGGGCTGGGATGCCGAAGGCCTACCGGGGTGAGGTTCCCCCCAGGGGGTTTCATGGGTCTTTCGACGTGAGAGGGGAATCGATTTGAGGTATCGCCAAAATTTATTTGATTTTTTTTGTACGGAATTGTGTATAATCAGGAAAACTCTAACGGCCGCAGAGAAACCTAATCCAAAAGGAGGCATCATATGAGAAGAGGGATGATTTTACTGCTGGTTTTATCTTTTTTAGTTCTCTCGGGTAACTCTTTTGTGCGCGGGGCCGAGGTCATCAAGCTGAAGGCTGCCAATTACCTGCCGGTCACCCACCCGATGTCGGCCCTGGGCCAGTGGTTTTGCGACGAGATCAAGAAGCGTACAAACGGCCGGGTTGAGATCGCATACTATCCCGGAGGGACTCTTCTTACGGCGCCCAAGATGTACGACGGAATCGTCACAGGTATCTCAGACATAGGTTTATCACATATTCAATATACGCGGGGCCGCTTTCCAGTGATGGAAGTATTTGATCTACCTTCTTTAGGGTTCACAAGCGGCTGGACATCGACAATGGTGGCTTCGGATTTCTATAACAAATACAAACCCAAGGAGTGGAATGACGTCCAAGTTCTTTACCTCAGCCCTTCAGGACCGTGCATTCTTGAAACTGTCAGCAAACCCGTAAAGACCCTTGAAGATGTGAAGGGTATTAAGATCAGGGCTACAGGGCAAATGAGTGACATCATCAAGTTGCTGGGTGGCGTTCCAATCCCACTCGAAATGGTAGACACTTACGATGCCTTGAGAAGAGGGGTGATTGATGGAGTAACGGTCGATTTTTCTACGCTCAAGCAATGGAAGTTTGCGGAAGTAATAAAGTACGTTACGGCCGACTGGCAGCTTGGAACGGTTATTACCTTCTATTGGGTCATAAGCAAGACCAAATGGGACACGCTGACCCCTGACATTCAGAAGATATTCACCGAGGTGGCCGCCGAAACAAGGGATAAACAGGGGGCCTTGTGGAGTCAGATGGATATAGACGCGCGGGACTTTTTCAAGAGCCAGGGAGGACAGATCATCACTCTTTCCGATGCCGAGGCTGCCAGATGGGTAAAGGCCGTTGAACCGATCATTGGGGGTTACAAAAAGAATATGGTCTCAAAAGGATACAAAGAGGCCGATATTAATGATTGGTTGAAATTCATCGAAGAACGTGCTGGGTACTGGAGAAAAATGGAGAAACAGAGAAAAATACCGGCGCCGTTCGAATGAGATATTTCGGGAAAGCACCCTGACCGCTGTGATGAACCCCCACTCCCCCTATTAGGGACTGTGTCGCAATGTGGGGAAAAGTGAAAAACGCCATGCTGAGCTTGCTTCATCATAAAATCAAAACCTTACGAGACCCTGAAATGAATTCAGGGTGACAAAATAGTAATTACGACACAGTCTCATTATTAAAGGGGGATGGGGGGATTTGAAAGCCTTTTTTGCAAGGGAGAACTAATGGCCGGTCCATTCGATATTTTGCGGTTCATCAGTAGGCTTATGAACATTATTGCTGGTGTAGCGGTCACCTTTATGATGCTCTTGACGGTAGCCGACGTACTCTTGAGAGCAAGCGGCCATCCCATCATCGGGACTTTCGAAGTCGTGGGCCTATCCCTTGCACTGGTCATTGGCTTTGCCATACCGCAGGTCTCCTTGGATAGAGGGCATGTGGCCATGGACTTCCTTTTCGAGAAAATTTCCAAGAGGGGCAGGGACGTGATGAACACGTTTACACGCGTTCTGGCCCTGGTTTTTTTTGCATTCATCGGATTTAACCTCTTCAACGTCGGTGCAAGGTTTCACGCATCAGGGGAAGTTTCACCCACCATTAAGATACCTTTCTATCCAGTCGCCTACGGCGTTGCAGTCTGTTGTCTTCTTGAGTGCTTCGTCTTCCTCTTCGATATCGTAAGAATCTGGAGGCATGAAAATGAATGAGGTCATGGTGGGGATTATCGGTCTCACAGTCCTATTGCTTCTTTTTGCAACGGGTATAGAATTATGGATTGCAATGGGAATTGTTGGTTTTGTCGGTTTTGCCTACCTGAACGGTCTCCATTCCGCTGTCAACCTCCTTGCAAGAGATTTTTATGACGTTATAACGAATTACGGGTACACTGTCTTCCCCCTTTTTGTTCTGATGGGGCAGATCGGCTTCAATGCAGGCATAGCAGTGAGACTCTATGATGCAGCCAACAAATTCATTGGCCATGTTCCCGGCGGCCTGGCAATGGCTACTGTTGCCGGTGCGACAGGCTTCAAAACCATCTGCGGCTCCTCAGCAGCCACAGCAGCAACCTTTGCCAGCGTCGCTATCCCCCAGATGGAACGATACGGCTATGACAAGAAACTCTCTACGGGAATTGTTGCCACCGTTGGGAGCCTCGGATGCATCATACCGCCGAGCGTTGTTCTGATTCTATTGGGCGTTCTCACAGAGCAGTCGATCGGGCAGCTCTTCCTTGCCGGCGTCGTCCCCGGCCTGATCATAGCGCTCTTGTTCATGGGTGTCATTTATGGGTGGGCAAAAATTAATCCAGCTATTGCTCCTAAGTCTGAGCGATTCTCGTGGGGAGCAAGGATACGCACCCTCCCAGAGGTTTTCTGGATCGTCATCGTCTTTCTCTTAGTTGTCGGCGGGATTATGCGGGGTTTTTTTACCCCTACGGAGGCGGGAGCGGTGGGTACTTTTGCCGTTCTCCTTCTGGCGATTGTAAAGCGTGATATGTCATTTAAGACATACGCTAAATCAGTGAAGGAGGGTCTCCGGACTGCCTCGATGATCCTCATGCTCGTTGCAGGTTCCACCGTGCTCGGCCATTTCGTCACCGTGACCAACATTCCCCGAGGTATATCAGAGTGGATCATCACCCTTCACGTCAACCGTTATATCGTAATGTTTTTTATCTGTATTATCTACGAAATTGGGGGATCCTTTATTGACGATCTGACATTTATGATTCTTGCAACCCCTATCTTCTATCCCGTAGCCCTCAAACTCGGCTTTCCTCCTCTATGGTTCGGAATCATGATCGCTGTGGTCGAAATGATCGGCGTCGTCATTCCACCCGTGGCGATCTGCGTTTTCGTGGTAAAAAACATCACCAAAGTTCCCATTGGCACGATCTACAAGGGTGCTGCGCCTTTCTTGATCTCCCTCATGCTGATGTGGGGCCTGCTCTTCTTCTTTCCGGAACTGGCCCTCTGGCTCCCTTCGGTCTTCTATAAATAACTCCACCCAACCTCCGCTTAAATTAAGGGGAGGCGTGGAGGGGCAATTGGAGGAGAATTTCAATGAATTCAAAAGAAAGAGTTCTCACAACCATCCGTCACAAACAACCGGACAGGGTCCCCCTCTTCTTTAATGCCATCGAGGCCAAGTTTGTCCGGCAGATATCGCAGGGCGACATGATCAAAGCCTGGACCCAACTGGGCGTTGACGTATTCGTCATTGCCCGGAAGGCATGGTGCGGCGATAACCCGACAGGCCTGGGCTATTCGCCCAATCCGCCTCCTCCGGAAGAGTCTCTCGGCGGCGCGGGCTTTGCCGGCTGGAACGGAATCGATGAGTTCGGCAGAAAATGGGAACACGGCCGTTATGTGGGAGGGGCCGTGGCCACCCGGGAAGATCTCCTGAAATACTCACCCGAACCAAAGGTTCATGAGCGGTACAGCCGGCCCTTGATGGAGGATTGGAAGAAGAACTATTCCGACCACGCCTTTGCCCTCTTCTCCCATGCGGGCCCCCTGGGTTTAACGATTGAAGCCTTCGGGTTGATCGAATTCTGTTATGCTTTGTTTGACAAGAGATCGCTGATTCAGGAAAGCGTTGAACGGAAAACCGAATGGTTCATCGAGACGTCGAAGTATGCGGTCGAACTGGGTGTGGATTTCGTCATCATGGGCGATGACATGGGGTTCAAAGATCATGGCTATGTCTCTCCCTCCGATTTTAGAGAGCTCGCCTTTCCCTATTACCGCCGCGTTGTCGATTCCATTTCTGTCCCCGTATTCTGGCACTCGGAAGGATACATCCGGGACTATATTCCCATTGCCATTGAAGCAGGGATAAAGGGGCTCCATGGTCTGGAACCGGTGGCAGGGATGAAGATGGGAGAAATCAAGAAAGAGTTCGGCAAGGATTTGGTCCTGATGGGAAATGCCGATGGAACCCAGATCCTATGTCAGCCGGATCTGACACTCGTCCGCAAGGAAGTGGATCGATGTCTGAAAGAAGGAATGAAAGGGGGAGGATATATCTTTTCCGTTGCAGGATCGGTCCATGAAGGTGTTCATTTCGAGGCCCTGATTGAAATGTGCCGTTATCTTCATGAAGTCGGGGTTTATTCAAAATAGGTTTGGTTCTTTCGACCCTCCATTTTTAACCCCTCCACACCTCCCCTTAATCTAAGGGGAGGCTGGGTGGGGTTATTATGGAATGGGACAGGCAACAGGGATTCCAAGCGGAGGCAAAATGATTGACCAGGAAAAGTTTCATACTCTTATTTCCCAAGGGAAAACAGAAGAAGTGAAGAAACTGACGCAGGAGGCGCTGGACCGGGGAGAGCCTGTTGAACGTATTTTGAAAAATGGCCTGATTCAGGCTATGGAGCGGATTGGAGTAAGATTTAAAAGCGGCGAGGTCTATATCCCGGAAGTCCTCATCGCGGCCAGGGCCATGCATGCCGGGATGGCTGTTCTAAAGCCAATCCTCTCCAAGTCGACGGGAGTGATGACCGGAAAGATTGTCCTCGGAACGGTCCAGGGAGACCTCCATGATATCGGGAAGAACCTCGTTGCCATGATGCTGGAAGGTGGAGGGTTCGAGGTGGTGGATCTCGGGATCGATGTCCCAGCGGAAAAATTTGTCGAGGCGATCAGGAAACATCGTCCTCAAGCCGTTGCCATGTCCGCTCTTCTCACAACAACCATCAAAGAGATGAGAAATACGATCGAGGCTTTCGAGAGGGCCAACCTCAGAAAAGAGGTGAAGGTGGTGATCGGCGGCGCTCCGGTTACCGAGGCGTTCGCCAAGGAGATTGGTGCGGACGGCTATGCTTCGGATGCCGCCTCAGCCGTCGACGTCGTGAAATCTTTGATGAAGAAATGAAATAGAAAACAAGAGATGCAGCTCATTGGAGAGTCGATCAACGGGACGATCCAAAAAGTGGGAGAGGCCATACGGAATCGGAATGATCTCTTTCTCCGGGAATTGGCAAGAACTCAGTACCAATCCGGAGCCCACCTCCTGGATGTCAATGCAGGGGTCGCTGAAGGAAATGAGGTGGAGGACCTCCCCTGGCTGATTGGCGTCGTCCAGAAAGAAGTCCCTATTCCGCTCATGCTCGACAGTGCCAACCCTGAAGCCCTCAAGGCCGGTCTGGCGGTTTATCGGCATTCAGAGCCTCCGATTCTAAACTCCATCTCAGGTGAAAAAAGGAAATGGGAAGCACTCTTCCCCGTTCTCGTGGAAAAGAAATGCAAGGTCGTTGTTCTTCTCCTGGACGACAAGGGAATACCGAAGACAATCGGAGAAAGGCTGCAGATTGCGGATCGGCTCTATCAAAGGCTGGCAGCAGCAAATATCCCCCCTGACTTCATCTACTTTGACATCCTCGTCCTTTCCGTAGGTGTCGAGCCCGAAACAGCCCTTGTCACCCTGGAAACGATTAAACAGATCCGATCGACCTTCCCGGCCTCCCACACCATCTGCGGGGTGAGCAATGTGAGCATGGGCCTTCCGGGAAGAAGACTGATCAACCGAACTTTTCTCGCCATGGCGATCTATGCGGGTCTGGATACCCTCCTCATCGATGTTCGGGACGAGGCTCTCCTTTCATCGATTTATGCAAGCAGGGTCCTCGTCAATCAGGACCCTTACTGCACTGAATACCTAAAGGCCTACCGCGAAAAGAAGATTATCATTTGACCATTCATACCAGTGATATTCATGCCCTATATCAATAGTATTCTTGTCATTCCTGCGTAGGCAGGAATCCAGTAGGCGCCCCTTTTCTGGATTCCCGCTTTCGCGGGAATGACGAAACCTTGGACATTCTTTATGCACTTCACAATACAAATACGCCAAATCTAATTACAAGCCGTTTATATTAACTTTCCGTTGCTATTCCCACCAAAGTGAGATAGATATATTTCTGATGAAGAAGTTTCAAGTCGTCTTTCAGCCCTCTGGTCGAAGAGGCGAGATCGCGGAGGAAAAAAGCATCCTCGAAGTCTCCAGAGACATGGGAGTTGAGATCGAATCTTTCTGCGGAGGAGAAAGGAACTGCGGAAAGTGCAAGGTCAAACGGATCGAGGGTATTCTTTCGCCTTTCACCGATGAAGAGGAAAGATTCATTACAACCCCTGAAAGGGCTGAGGGCTACAGGCTCGGTTGCGCCGCTCGGATCAGAAGTGATGTCGTAATCTTTGTACCCGAAGAGAGTCGGGGCAAGGAACAAATTCCAAAAAAGCCGGCAACTGTAAGGCCGATAGAACTGAAACCAGCCATTATTTCCTATGGTGTGGAACTCACCTCTCCTTCTCTACATGATCTTCTCGGAGATTTTGAACGTCTCCAAAAAACCCTCTCCGAGAGATATCATCTGTCCTCTCTCGATATCGACTATTTCACTCTCTTAACCCTTTCCGGAGTTCTCCGGAAAGAAAACTGGCAAGTGGCTGCGGCGGTCTGGATGGACAGGAAGATTCTCGATGTCAAACCTGGGCGAGGGGGCGATCTTTACGGTTTGGCCGTTGACGTCGGGACGACGACCGTTGCAGGCTACCTCTGCAATCTTCGAAATGGAGAGCTTATCGCCACTCACTCGCTGACGAACCCCCAGGCAGTTTATGGCGAGGATGTGATGTCTCGAATTCACTACGCCTCGACCCATCCTGACGGTCTTGAAAAATTGCGTCGCTCGATCATCGACGGACTCAACCGATTAATCGAAACGATCACTCAAGGATCGAATCTCTCCCCAGAAGATATTTTAGAGTGGACCGTCGTCGGCAATACGGCAATGCATCACCTGCTGCTCGGGATCGATCCTCAATATCTGGGCGTATCGCCCTTTACGCCTGCGATTCATCGGTCCATCGATGTTCCGGCAAGGAACTTGGGTTTGAAGACTCACCCATCAGCAAATGCCCATTTCTTACCGATTGAAGCAGGTTTCGTCGGAGCAGATAATGTGGCCGTCCTCATTGCCGAGGAACCCTATCGCCAGGATGAGATGGTTCTGATCATCGACATCGGAACGAATGGAGAACTGGTGATGGGGAATAGAAAGAGATTGATCTCTTGCTCCTGTGCTACCGGTCCCGCCCTCGAAGGGGGTCATATCCGTTTCGGAATGAGGGCTGCTTCCGGTGCGATCGAGAGGGTGCGAATCGATCCGGATACCCTGGAGGTGGATTTCAGGCTCCTTGGAGAACCCCTTTGGCAGTCCGAATCGAAAACTGCGAAAGCAACAGGAGTCTGCGGCTCCGGAATCGTCGATGCCATCGCTGAACTATTTCGAAATGGGATCATTGAGAAGAGCGGACGTTTTAAGGATATCCCTGCCCCCCGTTTAAGAACTTCCGACGGCGGGCCCGAATTTGTCATCGCATGGAAAGAAGAGACCTCCATTGAAAAAGATATAACCATTACCCAGCAAGACGTAAGGAACGTCCAGTTGGCGAAGGGAGCGATTTATGCCGGAGCAAAACTGATGATGAGACGATTGGGAATCGAAAGATTGGATCAAATCGTTCTCGCCGGGGCCTTTGGAAGCACGATCGATCCGGAGAAGGCGCTGCTATTGGGAATGTTCCCTGATTGCGACTTAAGAAACATCCATGCGGTTGGCAATGCGGCGGGAGAGGGTGCGAGAATGGCCCTCTTAAACCGGGATAAGAGAGCGGAAGCAGATGAGATTGCAGGAAGGGTGGAATACATGGAGCTGACCATTGAGAAAGACTTCCAAGAAGAATTTATCGAAGCCCTCCATTTCCCTCATCTGAGAGACCCCTTTCCCCACCTCCATGAAATTTTGGGAAAATAATCCCCATATTCTAACGGTCCTGAAAAACTCAATCTTCCTTGGCTGCTCAAAAATGCCCAGATGCAAGGCCCCCGAAATCCTGAGGAGTGAGGCGTACATGGACGTACGCCGCAACGATGAAGGCTGAGGGAACGCCGCAGATGGGCGTTTTTCAGCAGCCCTCTAGTGGGCGGTCCAGCCTCCGTCCACGAGCAGGACATGACCCGTCACCATGTTCGATGCCTCTGAGGCCAAATAGATCACTGCACCGATGACATCTTCAGGCTTCCCCACCCGGCCCAGGGGGATATTTCTCAAGACATAGTTGCGAAAATCCTCCTTCCCAAGCATCGGGGTCGTCAAGGGGGTTTCAAGGTAAGTCGGAGCAATGGCGTTCACATGAATATTGTATTGAGCCCATTCAATCGCCAGCACCTTCGTCAGAAGGTCGACCCCTCCCTTGCTCGAACAGTAGACCGCCCTTTGAGGCAACCCCACACTTCCTGACTGAGAAGACAGATTGATGATCTTTCCCTTTTTTTGCCGGATCATCACCTTTCCGACTGCCTGGGCACAAAAGAAGAGACCTTTGAGATTGGTATCGATGATTTCGTCCCAGGCTTCTTCGGTCACGTCGACGGCCCACTGGGGAAAGTTCACGCCCGCGTTATTCACAAGAATATCGATATGGTCAAAAGCCCTGAGCGAAGCCTCCACCATGGAGTGGATCTCCGGAATCTTTGTGACGTCCATCCGATGAATCACGACCTTACGGCCGAACCTCTCTGCCTCCTCCTTCGTCTTCTCCAGTTCTGATGGGGTCCGGCTGCAGATTACCAGATCCGATCCGTATCTGGCCAAGGCCAGAGCGATGTGATAGCCGATTCCCCTTCCTGCGCCTGTGACAATGGCAACTTTTCCCGACAGATCAAATTCAGAAAAGGGCCCCTTCTCCATATCTCCACCTCCTGAAGGTCTACTTCTTAAGAATCAGCTCCGCATCCACCTCGCCTCCAAAAGCCTCCTGAAGGGCCTTTTGAAGCTCCTGGAAATCTTCCATCTTCTCCACCTCGATCACCAGTTCCTTGTCATCCAAGACCTTCAATCTTCCGAATCGATGGATCACTTCGATGACCTTCAGAGGGTCAGTCGTCACCCATCCCTTCATCCTTCGAACCAATTCCTCCCCGTTAAAGGCCCTCTCAATCTGAAGCTCGACCTTTCTCTTCTTGGCCTCCCAGCCGATCAGGGCAGGCTGAACCACCACCGGAGTAACCGGGTCATGCATGGCTGCACATCGAAACCATAATTTTCCTCGGATCATTTTGGAAACTCCTCCTTCTCCTTCCTTTCAATCTTCTTGAATTCATCATAGATCTTCTCAACTTTTGCCCTTGTCACATAGGACTTGTGGGCCCGGAAGCCCCCTCCGAAAGCGTGAGGGATATGAAGGATCTCATGGATCAATACCCTGGTCTGATCTTCATGGCTGAGCCGATCGAACCTTTCGGAGAGGACCTCAATGATATAATGAGGCTTCTGGCAAAGGGCCACCTGCATGATTCGCGACAGTCCGTGGCAGCGGGCAATCACCCTTCTGCTTCCCGATCCTTTACTCCTCAGACAGATCACCCGCGCCCCGTCAATATGGTTCATCCTCAGTTTCCGGATGATCTCTTTCACCCTCAAATCGATATCTTCGGCCAGACCGTACTGAATCATGCCCCAAAGAATAATCCAATCTCGTCTCTTATGCAACTAAACATTCGCCTCTTTTGACCGTCATTCCTGCGTCTGCCTGCCGGTAGGCAGGGAGGCAGGAATCCAGTTTTGTATCTTTCTCGTTCCCTGCTTTCGCAGGGACAGGCCTGGATTCCCGTTTTCACAGGAACGACAATCTCAATCCCAATGAGAGCTGTGCTTTCAAGATTTTTTTAGAACCTTCTCCTAATAGCCATCTTGACACCTCAAACACGGATACGTTATTTTCAGGTCATCCGTTTAAAATTGGCACTGATGAAAGGGAATTTCCTATGGACTTCCTGAAAGTCATTCGCGAAAGAAAAAGTATCCGGGCCTTCAAGACGGAGCCCGTCCCAAGGGAAAAAATCGAAGAGATTTTAAAGTGCTCCATCCTGGCCCCTTCTGCCATCAACCTCCAGCCCTGGGAATTTATTGTGGTCCTCGGGGAGGAAAAGGAGAGGCTGAGCCGAAGGCTCATCAAGGCCTATCGGGAAAAACAGATCCCTTGCGGTCCCGGAACCGTCAAACCCCTGCCTAAAACGATTGCCAGGCGAGGGGCCAAGACCCTTGAGTCGATGAATCCCTTTTTCGAAGAGATGAAGGTCAACCCTGAGCGGTTTATCAATGAAGGAAGCTGTAACTTTTATGGCGCTCCCGCAGCGGTTCTCATCTGCCAGGATGATTCCTTTTCCAAGGCCGGCCTGGTGGATATCGGCTTGGCCTTGGGGTATCTCGTCCTTGCTGCCCACGATGCGGGTCTGGCAACGTGCCCGATCGGTCTCATCACCGCTTACGAAGACGACATCAAAGAAGTGCTCAATATTCCGGATAATAAGCGCGTGGTGATCGGCGTGGCCCTCGGTTTCCCCGATTGGGAGAACCCGATCAATCGCTTTAAGTCCCCGAGGGAAGACCTGAACAAAGTGATCAAATGGATTGAGTAGGCTTTGGTAATTAAGTCATTGGGTCATTGAGTCATTAAGTGACTTACTAATCCAATAACTTAGTAACTCAATAACTTAATAACTTCTTCTGGAGCGAGTTCCTTCATGGCAGCAATTCCCAAGAAGGCAACGACCGTCATTCTCCTCAGGAGCGAGAAACCAGGGGATTTTGAAGTATTCCTCCTCAAGCGCCACGAGAAGAGCAGTTTTATGGGAGGAAATTTCGTCTATCCTGGGGGAAGGGTCGACCCGGATGATCGATCCCCAGAAATATATTCCCTCTGCAAAGGGGTCACGCGGAGAGAAGCCCACCGGATTCTTGGAGAATCGATCTCCCCGGAGGAGAGTCTTTCTCACTGGGTTGCCGGGATCCGAGAGCTCTTTGAGGAGGCAGGAGTTCTTCTCGCTTATGATCAAGCCGGAGATCCTTTCCTTCTGAGAAATCCATCCGAAGGAAGAAGATTCATCACCTACAGGGATCTGCTTCAAAAAAACGAGCTGACCATCTGCCATCTGGCACAGGAGGAGAAAATCTTCCTCGCCTTGGACGAGCTCCACTACTTTGCCCATTGGATCACACCGGAAGCCCGATCTGAAAGATTCGACACCCGTTTCTTCCTGGCACGCTTTCCGGCCGGACAGGAGGCGACTTACGATCAAAAAGAGACCACCTTCGGGCTCTGGATCACCCCGAAAGAAGCGCTCGAAAAGAATATGAAGGGAGAAGCGGTCCTCAGCCCCCCTACCCTGAAGACCCTGGAAGATCTTTCTCGATTTAAGAGCCTTGATGAAGTCTTTGACTCTTTAGAAAAGAGGGAGATCCGATCCGTCCTTCCCGTCCTCACAAAAATATCGGGTGACCCTTTCCTGATCTTCCCGTGGGACCCCGAATATCCCCTTTTTCAAAGAGGCGAAATCCCGTTTCCTACGGATCATGGAAGGCTGTCCCTACCCGGAGGCGATAATACTTCCCGCCTCCTTTTTAAAGACGGCCGCTGGATGCCATTTTGCCGCGGCCCAGGATAACGTATCTGTTTTCGCCGTCCAAAGCATCAAGACCGATCTTTCGAAATAGGCCCTAATCCAAAGGCAAGAGCTTCCCCTTTCTGACGATGAAGCGGTCATCCAATTCGACCGTGGGATTGAGGATTACTCCGTCCAAATGGATTTGACTCTCCAATTTTCCACCGATGGTGTGGTTGTCCCCTATGGCTACGTGGACACAGCCTCTTAAGATCTTATCTTCGGCCATATTGCCCTTCATCCTCGATTTCGGGTTCGTCCCTATGGCAAATTCCGCAATCTGAAGAGCGTTCTTATCTCCCGCAAGCAATCTCTTCAACTTGTGCACCTCTTTGCCCCCCCCTTTGCCCCCCCGGATGGAAACCACCTTACCATTCTGCACCTCAAAGTCTATCGGTCGACTTAATAGACCGATTCCATCCATGGAGAAATCGACAACGATTCTTCCCTCTGTTCTCTCTTCCACGGGAGCGATAGCCGCTTCTCCACTCGGAAGAGACGTAAACGATCCCGGCCCCGTCGTGATGCCCCCCAGAGGCAATCCTTCACGGCCTTCCACCCAAAATGTCGCATCCGTCCCTGATTCCGCAACCACTCTTATCTTTCTTGCGTGACTCAATCTTGCTGCCAGTTTCCTGGTCGTGACCGAGATCTCATCATAGTTCGCGAGCATCGCTCCATGGATCATCGAATCCGCGGTGATGCCCCGCAGAATGACAGTCCTCGCGCCCCGTTTGCTTGCTTCCAGCCGAGCTCTTGGGTGCGTGATGGCATAGGTCGTCGGAGCCAAGATGACATCCGCCCCAAGCATTGCAGCGGCAACAACGCGGGGAGGCTCATTGCCATGCATCTCCCGGGGGGTCATCACGGCCATGACCGTTTCAGCCCTGGCCGCACAACAGGCTTCTGCGATCACCTGTCCGATTGAAAAAGTATTCGTATCACAAACGATACAAACGTCCTCACCGGGCTGAATGCGAGCGGACTGATGAACGATCTTCCGAGCCGTCTTCATCATCAATCTGGATTTCATAGGTCTACTCCGGGAAGATCGGACTCGACCACCCAACCCAAGAAAGGAACTTACCCGGCTTGAAGAAGGATTTGAAGCTTTAACTTCTCCAGATCAAGCGACGAGCCCTTCTCATTGCGGGTGTCAGGTAGGGACCTGCCAGAGAAAAAAACGTCAACACGATGAGAATTTTGCAGATGATCGAAGAATAAAAGATGCTATAAGATCCTCCTGTGATCATCAAAGCCCGGTGAAAGTTTCTCTCCACCATCTCTCCCAAAACCAGCCCTAAAATCAGCGGTATTGGATTGAAACCCGCCTTCTTCATGATGAATCCCAGAAATCCAAAAGCCACACTCAGGAAGACGTCGAGGATCATGTTCCGTATCGCATAACTTCCAAGGAGACTGACAACGATGACTGCCGGCACGATAATCTCATTGGGGATGAGGCTGATTCGGGCTAAGTATCGGGCAAGGGTAAAGCCGATGATAAATATAAAGATCTGAGTGAGGATCAAAGCGATAAAGAGACCGTAGATCACATCCGCTTTCTCAGTAAATACAAGAGGCCCGGGAATCACACCATAGGCGATCATGATGCTCAGGAATACGGCTGCCCCCACGCTTCCGGGAATACCCAAGGCGATGGTGCAGACCAGGTCTCCGGGCATGCACGCATTCGTAGCGGTCTCAGACGAAATGACTCCTGCCGGTTCGCCCTTGCCGAATGTTTCAGGGTGTTTCGAACATTTCAAGGCGTCCGCATAAGCTACGAGGCCTGCGGAACTTTGGCCGATTGCCGGTAAAACACCGAACCAAAGTCCAATCAGTGTGGATCGAATGACCAGCATGGGATGTCTAAAAAAGGTGACAAATCCCGTCCAGAAGCTGCCGGCCAGCTTCCCTACTTTTGCAATGCTCAGTGTCGTCTCGGATAAGGCCAGGGCCTGGGAGATGGCAAAGAAACCGACCAGGGACTGGATGAAGGGGATTCCGTCTTCCAGAAAATCCATTCCAAAAGTAAACCGCAGGTGGCCGGCAATCACATCGTACCCCACCGTAGAAAACATCAGCCCCAGACCCGCAGCGATCAGTCCCTTGACCGTTGCCCCCTTCACCACGGCAGCGATGACGCTGAGGGCGAAAACAGCAACCAGCATATACTCCGCAGGCCCGAACTGGAGAGCAAATTCAGCCAGGAGGGGCGAAAAAAAGATCAAAACGATCAGCCCGAAAATGCCGCCGACCACGGCACCGGTCGCGCTGATCCCCAAGGCAACATTGCTCTGTCCATTCTCGCACATGGGAAACCCATCCAGTAAGGTGGCAGCATTGGAGTTATCGCCGGGAGTATTCAAGATAATAGCGGTAATCGAGCCACCATAATTACTGACACGATACATGGTCCCCATAAAAATCAGCCCCGTGATCGGGTTCATGCTCATGACGATGGGAAAAGCCAGCGCCATCCCGGCAGAAGGGCCGATCCCGGGCAGTATCCCCACAACAAGACCGGAAAAACCTCCAATGACAATCGCAAGCAAATTTTGCCAAGTGAACACAAGCGATAAAATATAATAAAAGTCCATCCTCGTTCCTCCGAAAGATTCTCTATGATCTGAGACTACGTTTCAGCCTTATACGGAATCATGACGGGACGCTCAGTCTAATTCCCACCACAGGCCCTGAAGCAGAGGGATTCCCATCAACTTCGTAAAGCTTAAGTAGGTGACTGCAGTGATCACCAGGGCAATCACGATATATTTAACGGCCTTCTTCTTCTCGCCGTGAAGGATGCCAAAGGCAATAAAGTAAAAGGGCACGGTTAAGAGAAATCCCCCGAGATAGCCAATGCCGAGAGAGATCAGGATGATGAGGATGCTCTCGACTAACCTCTTCCTTCTGAGACCCGTCTCAAGCACTTCATAGCCGGCGTCCTCCGCTTTCTCCTCCACCTCTTTCATCCATCTCATTTTCTCTTCCACGATATCGGAGGGAGGGGCCTCGGGAGGGGGTTCTTTTGCCACTTCCTTCTCCTGTCCCCTCCGGACCTTAAGGAAGTCTTGAGCGAAAGAGATCAAGATTAAGACGACCGTAATCCCACCCAGAATCTCAGGAAATAGGCGGGAATTTCTGGGGTAAGTACGGCTGACCCACATGAGAAACAAAAACAAGATGAGAAGGCAAATCTTGAATATCGTTTCCGTTTTCTTTAACAACGCAAGCATTTTCTACCCCCCATTTCCAAATGAATTCTCTGCTTGAGCTTATCCCCACTAAAATTTTTTGCGTTATCATACCAAAACAAGAATTCTTGTCAAGGGAATTTCTTGACAACAAAAAGGAAAAGAGGTAATTAATATCTCGCAAATCCTTTCTAACGGGGTGAAAAAGACTAGTCTACAAGGAGGAATCGGAGATGGCAGAGAAACTCGTGCACGGAGCATCGTTGGAAGATGAGGGCTCGGGAGCAGTATCACAGATGAAGGGCATCACTCTCGAGCTTCTTCAAGGGGCGCACAACTTCATGAAGTTTGCCAAGATCAAGGATCAGGTGGAGGTTGCCCTCCTGGTCTCCCGTGGACAGGATGACGAAGTCATCAATGCCCTCGTGATTGCCGCCGAGGAATTGGGGGCCCATGTCACCGTCATTCGAGCCAGGGGAAGAACAGAGAGATACAACTTCCCGGGTCTGATCGAAGAACCATCACGGGTCTTAAAGAGAGCTTTGACTGGAGCAGATGTGATCATTGATGCTGGAATTGCTGCTCTCTATGCCGTGGGTGCAAGACATATCGATAAGGAGTATATGAAGATCGCCCGGAGCGAGTATGGAGCTTTTTTCATCCGGAGTGAGCTTTTAAGCAAAGAGATCATGGCTTCGGAATTCGGCCGAATGCCCTGTGATATCATCTACGAGATCGGACGGAGAGTTTCTTCAAGGATCGAGCAAGCCAAGACCATCCGAGTCACCACTCCCCTGGGCACGGATCTCTCCTTTAATATTAACCCCCGTGGGATCATGGGAAGCTTCCGGCCCCTCAATATGCCGGGGGACATGCTCGCCATCCCAGGAGGAAGAGTCGGGATGAACCCTGAACACGGTTACGGCATCCTCTATGCGGAAGCCATAAATCCGATGGTTGAGCCTCCCCAGGTCTTTATGAGCAAACCGATCAAGATCGTCTGGGACGACAACTGGGCCGTGGAGATTTCAGGAGAGGGCGAATGCACCGAATGGCTGGTCCAGATGATGGAGACAGGAGACCGGAACGCACGCTGGTGGGGCGAATGTATGTTCGGGATACACCCCAAGTCCAATGCCTTCGGCTACCCCGGAGCACCGACGGAAGTTTACTTCACAGGTATCCACTCCAGGCCCGATACCCTGCACAACGCCCTCGGCCACTCGGCCGGAGCCGGAGGAGTGGTATCGAACCGACACATCGACACCTTTATACACAACCAGACCCTTTATACCGATGGAGAGAAGCTGGTCGATAACGGCCACCTCGTCGTCCTCGATGATCCGGGCATGCGGGAATTTGCAAGCCGTTATGGCGACCCGG
>JBHGBJ010000078.1:0-19579 GCA_041947025.1 Thermodesulfobacteriota bacterium | reverse complement strand
CGTAAGGCAGGTCGCTGCATGAAAAATATTTCGTGTCCACTATTGACATCAGGGGTCAATCTTCTCGTCCAATTTACCGATAAGATCTCTGAACCGAGGGAATTTGCCGTCGCCAAAGTCGGTTTGGTTGATGCGCTTATAAGACCATTTTGTTCTTGTCTGGTTTGACACCTTCTTGCACCATTCATCTATGGCCACATCCTTGGCCAGCGTTCCTTCCCAAACCCTTCCTTTCGTTTCGATGATCCAATTGACCTCGCCTTCTTTAGTCTTCTGGACGGCTACCCAGTCCGGGTAGTAGAAGCCCAAAGCACCGCTTGGTTTTAAGTAGTCCACTCGAAAAGCAGTCCCGCTTTCCTGTTCCGTAGTTCCGAGAGAGGCAAACCGAACGATGTCAGGACACCGGTCCAGAAACTGCGCAAAGGCCTTTTCAAAGTCGTTAAAGGTAGCAACCAAATTGAAAATGGTCTTTTTGCAGCTTAGGAGTGGTAGATTCCTTCTCCATGTAAAGGGGTTTACATTAGAAAGCTTGAAATGGGCATCTTCAAACTCAATAGACCTTTTCTCCACAGTCAGTTCACCGATCTTTCTAGCCAGGTATTTTGCGATTGCTTCCTGGATCGAGAACTGTCGAAGGTAAGCCTTAATCTCATCTTTCTCTATATTGATTATCCTTCCGAAACAGCGATTGATGATATAATTTCGGACGAATGGATAGAGATCGGAAAACCCACCCGGCAGCTTCGCCACAGCTATCACCCTATTCGTGATGGATATCAGAATATCCTGAGGCAGAAGCCCCAAATCTCCGGTAATATCAGCCTGGTGAACTTCAGTTTCAGTGGTTGCAAACTCCATCTTCAATCGAATTCGGACAGGCTCCTCAAGCTCATCCTGGTCATAAACAGGATCAAGGGATAAGGGATCGATACCTGTTATACGCTTGTAATCATGGGTGTAAATAGGCTTTGTCAGGGGGATTGCGATGTCATAACCGACCTTTTCTTCCACTGGCTCCACTTTCACCGGAGGGGCCGGTGGTTTCACAACCGTCTTGATCCCTACGCCTTCTGTTTCGAGCTGTCGAACAAATTTCTCAAACTCTTCTGTCCCCATCACCTCAAGGGTCTGGGTGCGGTCTGGACTAATTCCACTCATCAAACGAAGTCCCCGTCCAACCGCTTGCTCTGGTAGAATCTTGGCTTTTGAATTGAAAGGACGGAGGCCAAGTACTACAGAAACGTTCCTGACATCCCAGCCCTCCCTGAGCATAAGAACACTCACAATGACCTTGATTCTGTTTTCAGGGAGATCAATATCTCTGGCTGCCTCACGGGCCTCTTTTAAGCTCTTTTCGGTAATCTCTCCTTCCTTGTCAGTGTGGATGACCAGCACTTCATTCCTTTTCAGGCTAGTTTCCTTGGTCGTAATCAACCATTGGCCGATCTCGTCAGCAAATTCGTTTTTCTCCGCCATTACAAAAAGAACGGGGCGTGGACCGAGGGCCTTATACGTTTTGTAGTGTTCCTTCCAACGGGTTAGAGCAGCCAGCAACCAATCACCGTAGGCTTCGATCACGTTTTTTCTGCTGACTTTGTCCGGGTCTTTCCGATTGATCTGGTGCACAATCAGGGGAGCCTTCACGATGCGATCTTCCACCGCTTGAGCCAGGGGATAATCACAGATGATCCACGGAAAGTACGTTCCGTTCTGATTCTTTGGTGTGGCGGAGAAGTCCAGCCAGAGGGAAAGGCCCGATGGTAGGGCATCGTGAATACCGAGCAATGTTTTTGACCACTCCAGGTCCTCATCGTGGACGTGATGTGCCTCATCATTCATCACCACCAGGTCACGAAGCCCTTTGATCCGCTCCAGCATCGATATCTCATGAGATGAAAGATCCTTCGCAGGTTTCTTCCCAAGGATTTTTTCAACAGCATTAGAAGGAGTCCATTCGCTCTCCCGTGATTCATAGATCTGATGTATGTTTGTCAAAAAAAAGTTTCCGGAAGGGTCGGGAGTAGTATTCTCACCCCTGAGGATAACCTTGAAGTTCCACTGATTCCGCCACTCCGGTGGGATCAACGGTAACTCGTAAAAAATCTTGTTACTCGCAAAGTCCTTTTCCAGCCGCTGATATACGATGACATTTGGAGCAATAAGCAGGAAATTTGTAGACAGATCGGAGTCCTTGATCATCCGCTTATGAAAATAGGACCACACCATCAGCATGGCCATCACGACGGTCTTCCCTGATCCGGTGGCCATCTTAAAGGCATGGCGTCTCAAATCCTCCGGCGGAATATCCTGAATCGTCTCCCCCTCTACTTCGGGGATGTAACGTCGGATCTGCCTCTTTCCATCCATCGTGGTCTGATGGACGATCCCTCCGTTCAGCCTCATCTGAGTTCCTTCGGAATAGAATATTTCAGCGAAGGCGTCTATCAGAGCTTTCGTATCGCGAATCTTTTTTATCTCAATCAGATAAAGCAGAGTCTCGACTGCCTCCCGCTGGCCGAAGTAATATCGGAAGGCATTGCCGTTTATCAGGTGATCTTCATCAAACCAGTATGTGAAAAGACGTTCTGAAATTGAACAAATACCAGGGTATCCGGATGCCCGCCATTCATCAACTTCTTTCCGAAGCCGGTTCACAAGGAGCAACTTACTTGGTCTTCGACCAGGAACCTCTTCAAACTCATCCTTCGTCTTTGGCTTTTTTCTCAGGTATGAGTTAGGAGGCAGATGAGGTTGTCGCCCTTCGATTTCAGGGAGGTCTTTGTCGTATGAGATAACCGCTTTTGCCATATTTACTTGACCTCCACTTCAAAGGTCTGAGACGTATCGTTTCCGAAAATGTCAACGACCTTCACCATTATGGTGTATCGGCCCGTCTTATCATATGAATGAGAGTCAGAATGGAGGACGAGGCTCCGGTCCTTTCGCGTCCGGTAAGCAACCCAACCATTCATGAACGTGTCGTTCTGAAAATCCCAGTCCACAGCCCAATAATCAATGTAATCAGACCACTTTTTAATCTTTTTCCGAACGTCTTCAGGGATGAGGTCGGCATAAGGAAATGCGAACTCCTTGAGGGCCACCTTCACTGCTTTACCCTTCTCCTGTTTGATTTCCGCATTGAGATAAGCAACTTCAAAGAAGCGGATGTCTCCCTTATCGACCGCCTGCTGCTCCATCACCTCACGGGGAATATTGAGCAGAAGGAGCTTAATCCCACGGCGTTTGGCTTCCTCCACCATCACATTGGACAACCCCATCTCCCATTCCCATCCGAGGATGTGAAGTTCGTTCTGTTTAATAGCCTGGCACTCCTGAATACAAGCATTGATTTCATCAATCGTCACCGGCGCATCCACCGCTCCAATATGAATCATCGCCTTCCCTTTCTTGCCATGAATATGCTGCATACCCGACAGAGGCTCTGCCCCGTAAAGTTTCAGTATGAATGCAATGTATTGAAAAATAGCTATTTGCTGCTCGTCCGTCTTTCTTCCAAAAGTTATTCCTTGCCAATATTTTCGCTCATATTTCCCAAGGTTCAAAACTTCAAAAGGCTTACAACCTTCAATTCCAAGCAATCGTTTCCGAGTGACATGGATTGCCCACCTGGACAGATCACATCCAATCCACCGTCGCCCTAATTTTTCGGCTACTGCCAAGGTAGTTCCAGATCCACAAAAGATGTCGGCGACAAGATTCCCCTGCTTTGAGGACACTTTTACGATACGTTCAAGTAGTGATTCAGGTTTCTGAGTTGCGTAATCCAGACGTTCATCAGCAGCTTTGTTGATAATTGGAATTGTCCACCAATCCCTTGGTGCTACTCCAGGTCTATCTTCTAAATAATCGCGGTAAGTTAATCCTGGATACTTCAACTCATGCTCAGGGGTCAAGCCATCGGCTGCTCTTATAGGGCTACCCTGCGTGTTTGTTCCTCTGATTTGATAGTGACCCTTTTCGTCCACATATTTGAACTTTGCAAGAGTTACTTCCGAATATTCCTCACAGGCATCTTTCCAGTTAAAAGGCCGGTTTGAAGAATCAGATTTTGAAAAAAAGAGAATGACATCATGTTTTGGGTTGTAAAAGTTCAGGATTCTTTCTCTTTCCTTGTAACACCAAATAACCTCGTTCTTGAAATTGCCAGCTCCAAATACCTCATCAAGCATCAACTTTGCATAATGTGATACTGTGGGGTCCAAGTGGAGATAAAGCGAGCCATTTTCTGAAAGTAAATCGCGAGCTACACGTAGCCGGGATGAAAGCATCTCAAGATATGTTTCCATTCCGCGGCCCCATGTGTCACGGTAGACCTTTTCTTCGATGGCAGACGCTTCTTTCTCCAAATCGGGTATTTCGCCCATCTTGGCAATGCGTAGTCCATTCTCTCCAATTTTGAACTTGGTACGGAAATCTGCGCCAGTCGCAAAGGGTGGATCAATATAGATAAGGTCAACCTTTCCGGCAAACTTTTCCAGTAAAGCGCCTGTTACGAGCAAATTGTCTCCCCAGATAAGTTTGTTCTTCCAGCCTTCTTCAAATGTATCACCTTCTTTCCCTTCGTAAACATCAAACAACGTTAATTGAGGTCTCTTTTTGGTTTCTCTGGTTGCCCGGCTTTCGTTGATGGTCTCAATGATCTGAAAAGGAAGGTTAACTCGCGGCACCTCCTTGAGGGTTCCCTCCTCATTGTATTTCCCCGGCCAAACCAGTTCAGTCTTTGTGATGTCAATCTTTGCCATTTGTCTCCCCATAGTGTGTGATCATACTTCAATCTTTAAGACTACCTGTCCATCAATTACGTGAGACCCATTCGCAAATTCCTTTTAACCGTATAGCTGCTCTTCGACACATGCAACAGCTTTTCTAAAAAAAGTTTTCTCTCCGCCTTTTAAGGTCTGAAATCTCTGATTAAAAACGTCCAGAAGACATCCAAGTATCTCAGCCTTTCCTCGCTCAATATCATGCTTCACCAGGTTCGATATCGCTTCAAATAAGTGTCCACAAGGGATCTCTACCGCGATACCTCGCACAAGAGCCGGGTATTGCTTTAGCGCCTGATAAGTGAAGGAGCGTTTCGCAATTCCAGGAGGCTGGCTCATTATCTGTTCAAACAGCTCTCTCGAGTTGGCAACCCTTGGCAACCTCACAGTATCATCTATCCTACCGAAGGCGGTAGTATGCATTGTTCCGTTCAACCGTTTCTTCAGAGTCGAGAGCGTGTTTTTTAAGGTATTGCTTTCTGCGTCAAGCAGAGAAGCGGCATCTTCTCGGCTTATGTTCGCTTGTGATATGAAATAGAAAATAGGAGTATAGGGTGTTGTTTGATGGGCACACTCAATGAGATAGGACTTTGCGTCATCTGCGTCCAGTTGACGTTGAGCAAGGAAGGCAGTAACGAGGTCATCATAGTGGATACCCGTTTGAACAATCTTCTCAACAGTCACACCTTCAACCGACTTAAGATCTCCTATAAGACGCAACGTTGGAGCACCACTTGTGTCACCAAATGAGCCTTGTCGAATGAACTTTAACTGTCTTAGAAGTTTCTCGTCGATCAAAAAAGGTGCTCCGGCGCCAAAGACCTTACCTTGGACCGTATCAATGATTCCAACTTTGGTTGGTCCGCTTTTGCTTATTGTTTCTAAGTGCTGGAGCCACGCCTTTCGATCGCGATTAAGCCTATCATCAATTATTTTCCGGAGTTCCGGGTATTTGATCAGTGTGCTCTTGCCACGATATCGGTAGTATACTCCGCTTTCTTTTATCTCATTACCAGAGGATTTTGTGGCTACGATGGGCTTTTCCAATGCTTCATGGGTATAGATGAAACCAAGATTCCTCCCTTCAAATTCAACCAATCCAAAATCCCATTGAATCTCAGGACTGAAATAACTGTTAAGGATATCGGTGATCTTAACCGGATCTACTGCTTCGAAACGATCCCTTGAAATCCCTACAAGTTGATGGGGCGCGTTTCGGACGCCAAAAACGAGATAGCCTCCTTCGTTGTTGGCAAAAGCAGCCATGGATCGTGCGTATTCTGGACCCGAGCGCAAATCAAAAGAGAGTTTAAACTCCAGTTGGCTACTCTCCCGATTTGACAAGATATCCGTTGACCCAGGGCGAAGCCTAAGGATTCGTCGAAGAGTGTCAGCAAGTTCTGCTGGAGCCATCGCTATCCTAACGTATGTGTTACACAAAAAGCTCTAAATGAATAGGGACACACACCTAAGAACTTATGATCTAAGGGAGAGATAATCATGCTGCTATCATATAATCTTTCAATTGCCTAATCTCTGTTCTGTTTGTTCTAAGAAAGCCGAATCCTAAGAGAATTGAAGTCTCTTTTTTAGAGCATTTCCGCGATTAAACGAGATAAGACTATCGTGCTGCAGTCGACCAACCACGATCCCTGGGGCAATTCCGATTTCTTTCGCAAATCGCCTTATTGCAGATAGGCTAAAATCGCAATTATCAAGGAAGCTTTGGAATTCCTGAGGGGGTATCAAAAAATCTTGCGAGAACCGGTCAGCGTCGTCCTCCTTTTCTTTTCGGCCCAACTCCTTGTAGCCATTTTCGCTTGTTTCGATAAAGATCTGGTCTTTCCCATGGAGAAGAATGTGCCCTGCTTCATGAAAAAAGGTAAACCAGAGATGGTCATCCGTCTTCCCGCGAAGACTCATTTGGATCAGCGCCTTTGTGGATTTGAGCCATCGCGTAACTCCATAAACATGCGTCCCATGAATTTCCGGGACAAAGACAACCGCGACACCTGCCTGGGCGCAAACCTCCTTCATCTTTGGTTCAAACACCTCAGGAGGCTTATCTGTAAGGGACCGGATCTGTCTGAGCGCGGCGTGGAAGGATCGAGAATGATATGGTTGAGTTGATATCTGAGCGGCTTCGATTTCCCCTTTTCTAAGCCATGTAGCTATCGCTTCCGGATGGCTTTGAAAAGCTTTGGATTTCCGGTAGACCCCTTGAGGTGCACCCCAGACTCTGTTCCATTCTTCAATGCCTGCAACAGCGAAGAAACTGAGGAGGGCCTTTAGCTTTTTGATAGGATTGTCTTCGCGCGGCACCCAGTCCATATTCTCAAGAATGGTCAGGGGAAACTTTCTAAGCCATTCAATCTGCTTCTGGAGCTTCTCCTCTTCCTTCAGGCGGGCTAGGGACTCTCGGTAATTCCTTTCGAGATTGTTCCAGAAGGAGGCTGGCACACCAAGCACCCTCTCAAGCTGGAGAGCGGTTTCCGCCGTTATCGCAGCTTTTCCGGCTATGATCTCATTGATGGTCTTTTTGGGTCGCCCCGTACGCTCTGCAAGTTCCGCTTGTTTCATTCCTATGGTTTCAAGTGTTTCCCGGAGGGTTTCCCCGGGAGGAATGGCATAGTTCGGTTGGCAAGCCGTAGACCTCGTTTTAATCATGGATATCCTCCACTCCCAAGACCTTTATTTTTGTTACCTTCGGCCAGTCCAGTCCGCCGTCTTCTTTCAACGGCATCTCCTCATGGTCAGGGACGATTAGGAGACGGTAAGG
Source organism: Thermodesulfobacteriota bacterium (assembly GCA_041947025.1). Classification (GTDB taxonomy): domain Bacteria; phylum Desulfobacterota; class BSN033; order BSN033; family UBA1163; genus CAVTZZ01. The sequence continues at coordinate 12,016 of JBHGBJ010000078.1, read as the reverse complement.
CTGTCTGACATCAATGGAAATCTGTCCTTTGCGATTCCCTTTAAGTTCGTGGACACGTAATTGAGGTAACCTTGCCAAAACAGCAAGGTTGTCTGCCGCTCTGATTTGGTCCAAACGTTGCGCAATTAAATAACCTTGTCTGTCCCCCCAGCGGCGTTTGAGGAGTTTTAAGTCGCAGAATTCTTTCTCCAGTTTAGTGTTCTTATAGCTTATTAACATGGCCCTTCTCGTTTGTCAACAAAAAATTAACCCTTTAGGTTAATAAATATTTGGCAGTTTCTCCTCCTTGGATAGATGGTGTCAGTCCATTAAGTCTGTAAGCATGTCATGCCGGACTTGATCCGGCATGCAGAGCCTTCAAAACCCTTGATTCCGGCTTTCGCCGGAATGACAATTCAAAACCAATCCTTTCCTCTATTTCTTCAGCTCTTGGCGACAGTAGAGCCGAATATCGCATTCTTTGCAGATCTTGGATTCCGGTGGCGCCTGGAGTCTGAAATCCTTTGCTTGAATCTTTTTGACCACAGCGTCGAAATGACTCCCCGCTTCTTCAACCATCTTCGGTCGGTAAGGAAATACCATCAGAGCGTCTTTCTTCTGAGGCTCTCCCGTCCAGTAAAGGAGAAGCCGGTCTGGACTTTTGCTGTATCGTTGTTCCAGAATATGTGCATAGATACACAGTTGATTGTGATATGATTTCAGCAGGTCAGCATCTCCAACGGGCCGAGGTTGCGCCTTGAAATCAAGAAGCTCCAGCTTATCATCTCCGCCCATTAGCAAATCTATCTTGCCGGTGAGAATGTAATCCTCCTTTTCAACGGAGACATCGACCTCGGTTTCAATAACCCTTCTGATTTCTTCCTTGTTTTGGCCAAAATAATTCAATACCTGACCAAAAGCTTCTTCCCTCTGCCTCTGTCCAATTGGACGGATTCCCCTGTTAATGAGATGATGAAGATTGAACTCAAAGAATTCCTTAATCTTGTTTTTATTCAATCGATTTGCTTTACCGTCGAGAACCCAGCGGTGGATCTCTTCAATGGTCTGGTGAACCAAAGCTCCGAAGAAGAATTCGGCTGACCTTGAAGGCATAAATTCATAATGACGGAAGAATTGGTATTGGCGCGGGCAGGTTTCATAAACTTTCAAATCGCTACTAAAGCTGAAGGTCTTCTTTGGCACCATCCTGCTCCGGAGGCGAAAGAACAGCGCTCTCAGAAGATTCTTCTGAACATATGGCCACTGTGGAAGTCCTTGCCAGATTGAATTGAAATGGATCTTCGGATGGTCAGTCGTTGTTAGAACCAGGATCTTCTCAGCCCTTGAAAAGGCTACGTAATGAAGACGCATCCGGTCAAACCCGGTGATCCGATCTTCCGGTTCAAAAGGTTTCCTGAGATAATATCCGCCGATGGTCCGGTCAACATCCTTTGGAGAAGAAAGTTGGACAGCAAGAGATCCGACGATTACTACAGGAAACTCCAACCCTTTGGCCTGGTGAATCGTCATGACCTGGACATGCCCCTTTGGGAAAGGCTGGTCAGGATCTTCGTATTCGTTGATTCCGCCTTCATAAAGAAGCCTCAAGAAGCTATGGAAGAAGTGAAATCTGAGGGGTTCGCGATTCCTGGCTGTGATAACTGTGTAATGATAATAGTTCTGAAAGACATTGAGGAGTTGGGAAAATGTGGCCAGGTTGCGGGCACGGTTCTCGTTCTTCAGAAACGTCACGAAGGGCTCACGGGCAATGAACTCATAGAAATAGTCACCCAGGCGCCGATCGAGGGTTTCCCCAGGGCCAAGAGATGCAACCTCCGTTGAAAACTTCTGAAGGCATTTTGCCAGAGGATGCGGGTCATGGTAGTCTTTTGCCAGGGTTTGAAGACACTCATCGACATAGGCAGCCAGTTCCTGGAGGTTCCTTCCTGATATTTCACCCCGGAGATCACCATAATATTCAAGCAGTACGGCAAAGCAGCCCACCATGAACTGGATCTCTTCATTTTCGAAGTAGGCCCTCGCCCTTGGACAGAAAGCAGAGATACCTCGTGCTGCTAAGGCTTCCAGATATGGTCCACTATGCTCAGAACGAACGCTATGGAGAAGAAGGGCAATCTGGCTCTCATCCTCGATTACTTTATGCTTTTTGAGGAAATGTACCACGTCTGCAAATCGTCTTGCTTCATCTTCCCGATTCTCACCCCAGATAGCGAAGACAGACGGGTATTCGGCAAAGGTCCCGTCTGGGTCCGGTGAAATTACCTTTTTATAGCGATAGAGATTCTCTCCCGAATGATCTTTCCAGTCCCAGGAAGACATGAATTTATTGTAGGCCCTGATAATCTGAGGATGGGATCGATAGTTGATGGACAGATTGATTACAGGACACTCTTTAAAATTCCAGGGAAATTCAAGAATGTTTCGGACCGTGGCTCCTCTGAACCGGTAGAGCGACTGATCCTCGTCCCCCACGACACAGATGTTCTTCTCGGAACCGGCCATGCGGAGAAGAAGTTGCTCCTGAACGTAGTTTGTATCCTGATATTCATCTACCATTACATAACGGACCCGCTCCCTGATCGCACGTGCCACCTCTCTATCTTCGAGCAATTGCAGAAAGAGCTTCTGTTGATGAGCAAAATCGATCCGATTGGTCTCAGAAAGTTTTTCAACGTAGGACTTGTAAGCCCGGCCAATGGCCTGAATAAATGCTTCGCGGGACCGGTTTAACCTGTCAGGGCTGACCAACTCCTCCGTAATCTTGTTGAAGTAATTTCTAGCCCCCTCAATCGCCGTCCAACGGGTTGTCCAGCGCCCCAGGTATTTTCCATCCTCCTCTGGCCCTATGATCTCACCAAAGTGGTCAAAGATGAAGAAAAGCTGCGTAAGCTCGTCTAAGACCTCGTAGTTGTTGCCGAGAGGAGTGCGGTGACGATATCGCAAGAGGAAATCATTGCAGATGCCGTGAATGGTACCCACAAGTAGCTCTGAGAGATTGCCTTTATAACCCAACTTCTTGGCGCTGAGGGAAAGACGATCCCTCAATTCAAAGGCAGCCTTTTCGGTAAATGTACAGAGGAGAATTTCACGAGGTTCAGCCAAACCCTGAAGGAGTAAATTGAGTGCTCTTACGATTAGGACAAGGGTTTTCCCGGAGCCCGGGCCGGCAATGATGAGAAGGGGGCCCCCTGTATGGCCCACAGCCTTACGTTGGGCATCATTCAGGTCAGAGAACTCTTTCAAGATCGCTTTCGCAATCTTCATCAGATAAGGCCTTCTTTTCGGAAGCTTAAAACCATATCGTTTGAAACGATCACATGGTCGATCACCTTAATCTGGAGTGTTTCTGCTGCAAGAATCAGTGCTCGCGTGAGCACTTTGTCCCGTTCTGAAGGATTGATGTTCCCATTTGGATGGTTGTGAGCAAAAACGAGGGCGGCAGCGTTCCGTCTGAGGGCGGCGTCCATCACCCGCCTGGGGTAAACTGCGGCCCTGTCAATGGTACCTTCTTCAAGGGTATCGATCCCGTCTTTAAGAAGCCGATACCCGGAATCCAGGTAAGCTACCTGGAAGGTCTCGTAAGTTAATGAGCCAATCCGGCTTCGCCAGAAATCATGAAGCGCCTCGGGAGTAGAAAGTGACACCTGTTCTTCCGCTTTCTGCTGGAGATAGAGGTCTGCAGTTTCTCGGATAATCTTCAATGCCACAGGCGCTACCTGACTTTGCCTTAGGACCTCTTTCAACTCCGAAACGGGAGCATCCAGAACACCCTTCACGCTCCCAAACCTATCCATCAATTTGTGAGCTGCCTTTTTCACATCCCTTCTTGGAATGGCAAGAGTCAAAAGAATCTCCACGATTTCATGGGGGGCAAATCCCTTGAATCCGTCTTTAAGAAAACGATCCCTTAGTCGCTGGCGGTGACCATGATAGAATGGTTTTTCATTCTTTTGATCCATATAAAGTGAATCACCCTGTAAGTTGCCCTATTTATACCAAATTATTAATCTTATAGCAATTTCCAAATGGTTCACGTGAAACTCTCTTTCCTAATTGCTGAAAATGATCTATATTAATCTCATGAATTCATGCCAGGGCTCCAGCCTAACTAGGACGTGGCTACCCTATGGAGTGTGGAGAAGTTAAAAATGATTGAAGCACGGTATTTCAATGACGCCCCTATATTCGTCCCCGAAGATGACCGCTTCGGGATTGATCGGTTTGCAAAGGCGCTTGCTGAAAGCTTTAGAAACATCCAATCCCCAATAGGAGCTACTATCGCCCTTAACGGGCCATGGGGATCCGGAAAAAGTAGCGCTGTAAATCTGATCCGTTACCATCTCAAAACTGATGTAGACTCTGGCAAACTTGAACTTATCGATTTCAAATGTTGGTGGTTTCACGGCGAGGAGGCTTTAACGCTTGCTTTTTTCCAAGAATTGAATGCATCTCTCCAAAAAAGTCTCAGCGATAAGGCCAAAGAATTGATACCAAGACTTGGCAAGAAATTGCTCCAAGCGGGCCCCGTGGTCGGGCCTGCCATGAATCTGGCTACAGGCGGGATATGGGGCGCATTAACTGCCGGCTCAGTGGATTTCGCCAAGAGGTTTTTTTCGGAAGGTGAGAGCATCGAAAAGGTTTTTCAACGCCTGTCGAAAGCTCTTGATGAACAGAGTAAGCGGTTCCTTGTCTTAATAGACGATATTGATCGCCTAACACCCAACGAGGCACTCCTTGTGTTTCGCTTGGTCAAATCTGTTGGACGATTGCCAAATGTTATGTATCTGCTCGTATTTGACCGCGAGCTCGCGGAGAAGGCTGTCACAGAAATGTACCCATCAGAGGGTCCGCATTTCCTCGAAAAAATCATCCAAGCGAGTTTCGAATTACCGCTTCCAGCGCGGGATGATCTGTACAGAGCAGCTCTGTCGCAGATCGAGGCACTCTGTGGTCCACCAACAGACAATGATCAATTGCGCCGTTTTATGAATATTTTCTATGATGCGGTTTCTCCCTACCTCAACACTCCGCGGGATTTGGTACGTCTCTCAAACTCGATGGCGGTCAGTTGGCCGGCGGTTGCAAAGGAAGTCGATACTGCCGATTACGTCGCATTAGAGATAATGCGATTATTTGAGCCTCAATTGTATAACACCATCCGGACCAATAAAGATCGTGTGTGCGGTATCAGGTCTGAATACGGTGCCCGGGAGGATCCGAAACAGGAAATCGAAGACTTTCTTAAGACTGTTCCAGAGAAGCGTCGTAATCATGCCAAACTGGCGCTGATGCGTCTATTTCCCCGCTTCGAGAATGTCGGCTATTCAACGGATTTCATGCAAAAATGGGAGGCCCAGCGCCTTGTGTGTACTGAGAAACATTTTGACACTTATTTCCGCATGTGCATTGGGGATGAGACTCTCCCGTCCGCTGAGGTTGACGAATTTGTGAAGCATTCCGACGATAAAGAATATGTCAAACAAGCCTTCCGTAAAGCACTTATCTCAATTCGTAAGAATGGCAAGTCGAAAGTACCGTTGTTATTTGATGAAATCAACGTTCACGCATCGAGAATAGAAAAAGTCAACTTACAGCCTCTTATTTCGGCTATTTTCGAGATCGCCGATGACATTAATAGAGATGAGGATCGTGAGCGCGGAGGTTACTCATTCGGGGACAACCATTTGAGAATCCACTGGCTTATTCGAAAGCTAACGTTCGAAAGCTGCGATCTTGATGAGCGAAGCGAAATTTTGTTATCAGCTTGCAAAGAAGCCCAGGTTGGTTGGCTGATCGATTTCGCAAGTTCAGCCATCGCGGACCATTTGCCACGCAAGGGCAGGGACCCAGAACTGCCTGAGAAGTGTCTGATCAAGAAGGAGCGTATCCCCGAGTTAAAGGCACACGCGATCAAGGCCATCGGGTCTGTCGCTGCAATGGGAGAGTTGATATCCCATCCCCAGCTACCCTCTATCTTGTTCCGATGGAGGGAATTCGCTGAAGACGATGGCACTGGGGTCAAAGCTTGGACCAGCGACCAATTGAAGAATGATGAGGCGGTTTCAAGGCTTGCTCGTGCATTTACTGGCGAAAGTTGGTCGCATACGCTGGGAATGTTTGGTCTGGGAGATCGGGTTGCCATGCGTAAGATCAGAGCCTCGGTCGAGGGCCTTGAACACATAATTGATGTTAATGAATTCCGGCGTCGGCTTGAACAAGTCGAAAAGAGCGAGGCATTAGACAAGGGACTCAAAGAGAATGTATCGATTTTTCTTGAGGCATGGCGTAAGCAAGAAAAGGGGGGTGATCGTTATGATTAGATATCCGAAGCCCAATCCCCCGAGCAGTTCCGGATGACCACCTTCCGGGCGGCGGCTAAACTGCAATGTTGAGACAATTTCTCCGTGAAGGACTTTTGTATGAGGAATCCCAGTCTACTCACTGTCGTCTCTTGTGTAAAAAGGCGATATTTCTTTGCAATCCGGCGTTTCTTTCTTCTTGAACTTTTGCTTTCCTAATTTTTAGAGGGGAAGTATATTACACAGATCCACTGCAAGATCAAAACTATGGAGTACTTTTTCACCTACGAACTCTATAAGAATGGGTGCATCGTACGAAAAGGCAAGGGGCAGTGTTCTCAAAGATCTGAGAAAGGTATTCTCAGTTACCTCAATAGACGATATTCTAATCTGAGCTGGGATCAGTTCAGGTATGCTTGGCACTCTTCGGAGTCTGCTGCCTTCAAACAGGAGCGACGAATGATAAACGGGTACATCCGTGTAAAAGGGAGTCTGCCTCCATGGAACTCGGTTCGTGGGGGTGGTGGCGGTCAGTCATATGTCACTTGTAAGGCATTAACTGCCTCTGGCGATCACTGCTCGAACCTTGCTCTAGCCGGAAATTACGGTTTCTGCGGAATTCATCGAAAGATTTAAAGTTACACGGTTCATCTTCCGGCCGCCTTCCGACTCAACCGTTAACCCTAAACCCCGGAAACAATGTGATCCGTCTCATTAAACTCTATGCCTTTTCGTCCTCCTGTCCCTTTTGGCTCCTCGGATCTTTTTGCAGGGGCGATGGCCTGAGTTCGATATTTTCATAATCGCCTTCCGCTTCCGCTCCTACAGGGTAATGAATAGCGGCTGGGCTTTATGAATTGACATCCTAAGGCCGTTTGGGCTGGTATTGCCATATTGCGGACCTTCTGGTATAGTGGGGTCAATTTCAGGGTGAAGAATACGGGGGAATTCAAGATAAGGGTCCGTATGCGAGTGTCAACTATGACCTTGATGAGGTGTTGGTACGGGGGAGAGGCGCTCGGATGACAGCGAAGCTTCGCATATTCGTGAGTTCGGTACAAAAAGAGCGTCAGGCCCGAGTGCGAAGTACATCCTCAGGGAAAGCGGGTCTTCATAATGGAATCATCCGATAATCATCCGATGATGCATTGTAATTATCCGATTTCGTCACTGGTCGAAGACGTTCGGAATCATCCGGTATTCATCTGCTGCGCGTAGATAATCATCCGAAAATTGAAGAGAGGCACCGTGACGAGAGTCAAAATAATTGTGGGGAAGGCAGGGTCAGGTCGCAGCATTCAAGAATAAGTTGGTCCGGATTTCCCGGGCAAACGATTCGGCGATTGACATTATACTATTTCAGAAAAACAGCTTGCACGGGAAAGGTTGAATAGATGAAGAAATCCGTTCTCTTCATGAGCAGCGTTCAGAAGGAGTTACAGGAAGAGAGGCGGGCGACCCACGACTTCATTCAAGGGGACCCGTTGTGCAATCGCTATTTCAAAGTATTCCTGTTCGAGGACTTGCCCGCAACAGATCGCCGGGCCGACGACGTATATCTGGAGGAGGTGGATTGTTGTGAGATATACGTGGGACTATTCGGGAACGAATATGGTAACGAGGATGCCAAAGGACTCTCGCCTACGGAGCGGGAGTTTGATCGGGCCACCGCCAAATCCAAGAAGCGGTTGATCTTCGTCAAAGGCATGGATGATAAGAAACGACATCCCAAGATGCTCAAACTAATCCGTAAGGCAGGTTCTCAACTTATCCGCCGTCGTTTCACAGGTGTGCCTGACTTGACTGCGGCACTGTATGCAAGTCTGGTAGATCATCTGGAGCGAACTGGTCTATTACGAACCGTCCCCTTCGATGCTGATGTCTGTGCCCGGGCTTCTCTCCAAGACATCGATGAGGATAAACTACAATGGTTCCTCCATGAGGCGCACCGTGAACGTAACTTTGCCCTGCCTGAAATAACTCCGGTAACCAAAGCATTGGCACATCTTAACTTGTTAGAAAAGGATCTCCCCAACCATGCCGGAATACTGCTTTTTGGGCGGAACCCTCAGCGGTTTATCCCCTCTGCCGAGGTCAAGTGCCTCCATTTTCATGGAACAGAAATTAGGAAACCGATCCCATCCTATCAGCTTTTCAAAGGCAATTTGTTCGAACAGGTAGATCAGGCAGTGGACTTTGTTATGTCGAAGATCGCACGGGGTGTGGGTACGCGCGCCAAGGGACCTGAAGCACCGGTCGAATACGAATTACCTAAGGAAGTCGTTTCCGAGGCAATCATCAATGCCATAGCCCACCGTGATTACACGTCAAACGCCGGTATACAGGTCATGCTATTCGCCGACCGATTGGAGGTCTGGAATCCGGGTGAACTACCTCCTACCCTGACGCCGGAACGGCTGCGAGAACCCCATCCGTCCATCCCACACAATCCCTTGATTGCAGAGTCTCTTTACCTGACTCATTATATCGAGAAAGCGGGGACCGGCACGCTCGATATGATTGAACGTTGCCGAGAAGCCAGCCTGTCCGAGCCGGAATTCGAACAACGCACGGGCTCATTCGTTATCACCCTCTGGCGTGACTGGTTGACGGTAGAGGTTATGGCAAAGCTCGGTCTCAATGCCCGACAAAAGCAAGCGATCGGTTATCTAAAGACACATGGGAAAATCTCTAATCCAGAATATAAACAGGTGGCGAATTGTATCAGGAAGACTGCCTCACGTGATCTAAACGACCTGAAGAAAAAAGGGGTTATTGAGCGAATAGGTATCCGCGGACCAGGGGTACATTATGTTCTCTCAAAAAAAAAGGACAAAATGGGGACAATGGGGACATGAACTTTATCATTCTGGAGAAGGGACAAAATGGGGACAATGGGGACATCTCCCCCTAAATCCCAAAGGAGAATTTCACAACAAAAATCAAAGAGCGTACCATCGGTGAAGGTACAAAACAATAGCCAAGAATTGTATTTTCTTAGAAAAAAATACAATTTCCTGATGTAAAATTGTATTTAACCACCATTCAGTATCCAATCTTGTCCATCGGGTAATAAGAGATATTGCTTAAAGAAAAAATTTAGAAATATTAATGATTTCAAATTGTTAATGTTTTAAAAAGGAAATGGATGTCAAAGGTCAATCTGTCCGTCTGACCCGTAAGGAGCTTTATGAGAAGGTTTGGTCTCGCGCTGTTTGGAATTTGGCAAGAGAATGGGGGATCTCCGATGTTGGTCTGGCGAAGATCTGCAAACGCCACAACATACCCAGACCGGGTCTCGGTTATTGGGCAAAAAAGCAGGCGGGTATCAAGGTTCAGCAGAAGCCCTTACCAAAAGGAGATGATGAAAGATTCATTGAGATCGTAGGACATTCCTCCGATAATGAGGATGTTAATCAGAAAAAAACTTCTTTTAGAGTATCCAAATCCCTGAAGCGACAGTTGAGATCTATTGTCGTCCCTGAGTTTCTAACGGAACCTCACCCCTTGGTTAAGCAAACAGCAGAGATACTGAAGTCCCATCAACCCAATAAAAACGGACTTCTGGAACCATCCCGAAGGCATTCTCTCAATATTGAGGTCTCTCCTAAAAGCCTCGACCGCGCCTTGCAGATCATGGACACTCTGGCCAAAACCTTGGAGGCAATGGGAGGACTTATTTTCCTAAAGGGAAATTCGACATTCGTATCAATTGACGGTGCCAATGTCGATATCGGGATCAAAGAAGAATTAGCACGGAAGCGAAGGGATCCAAAGGATCACAACCTGGATGGTTATTATGAGTTCGGATATAGCCGATATGCTGAAGGAGGTATCCCTTCTGGCAGGTTGTATTTGACGATAGAAGATGCTGGGTTTGGCTATTCGAATGGGAACTGCAGACAACACTGGAGAGACAGTGAGTCAAAACGTCTTGAGGAGCGGTTGGGCAATTTTATTATAGGGATTCTTAAAGCCGCGGCCCACAAGAGAGCTCAATCTCACCCTGCTCCTTCCACCCCTGCATCTCCTCCAGCCAATTCCCAGGAGTCAAAGGATTAGACCGAACATGCACGAGGATTCAATAAAGCGTGCAAAGACATATGATGAAATAGAACCTTTGGTTAAACTTTGCAGATTAGGGAAACTCTTTGAAGTTCAGGAGTGGATATCCGCTGGCAAGCCCGTTAATCCTCCCGAAAACCTCGACAGGAGAGTAAGAAGAAGATTTCCTCTCTACCTGGCAATAGAATCCGGATTTCACAGCCTGGTAAAGGTGCTCCTTGATGGGGGCACTGTCATAAACGAACCTGGCTACTCACCGTTAGAACATGCTCTGCACAACCGTCGTCTGGACCTTATACAACTTCTCGTTGAGCATGGCGCAGATATACATTCAGTTAGCATGAAGACAGTATTCCAGTCCTGGGACCCAATGATCGTGGACTTTTTCATTGATAATGGTGGTGACGTCGAGACCGGCAACCCGCTGGCATACGCTTTATGCTCCAAGATACGTCCGGCCTTAGGGCTTTTCAAACGATATAAAGACCGTTTCCCAAGCTTTCAGGAACAGGTCAATATTGCCCTCCGACATCATTGCTGTGAAGGCAGCCTTAAATGGGTATCCCTCATGTTATGGGCTGGAGCAGATCCATATGCAAAGGGACCGGATTCGCCGGATAGAAAATCTGACCCCGAGGCAGACGCCAGCGCGCTTGAATTAGCCGCTATCTATGATCATTTTGATGTGTTTAAATTGAGACAAGTTCGTCTCGATCCTAAAAAACCTGGAGCTTGGGACCTTCTACGGAATGCCTGTTATTCTGAAAAGCCGGACATTCTAAAGAAACTATTAGAGTGCGGGTTCGATCCGCAGTCGATGGAAGACAGGGGATCATCACTTATCCAGTGTCTCCTATCGAGACTATCGTGGGCTCACCGTTCTTTCTACTCTTGGGGTCCTCGTACCCAAGAGGAGAATATTGACAATTGGGAATCCAGGGATAAGATCAAAATGATACATCTGCTTGCCAGACACGGCGCAAAATGGAAGCCAAGCGACAGACGCGAGATTAATGAGGCACGGCGGTCCTTACTCAAGATGAAACCCGACTACACGGTTGAATTCATCTGGATCATGTCCGGGTATCAGGCTTGTATTCGTGAGACCATTGAGGAGCTGATGCGCCCAAAATCCATCCGAATCCTGGTATCAAGGCATGAAAATAGGGTTAAAGAATTGATGGAAACTTTTACGTCTTTGGAGCCTGAAACATGAGATTTGTGTTGAGGGATTATTCATTTTGAGAATCCCCGACCGTGCGTCGGTTATCCTATCTGGCATTGCAGGAGATGATCCAGCGCCTAAGCCCACAGGCCGAAAGAACACACAGGTTTAAGCCCGGCATGAAGAAATGCCCCCAACACTAAAGACAAATAAAGTCAAATGAAGTCACTTCTTGACTCAACTTTTGCCTTTATGTGTCTTTATTTGACTACAAATCCAGAGGCCCGCTGCCTTTGGCCTCTCGGTGCGTCGGATGAATCCTTGCCTCTGGCACAAGAACGGTAATACTATAGTAGAGAGTAATGAGCCGGTTTCACCCTCGGGCCGACCTCTCAATAAATAAAAATAATTTTCACATGGAAAAAATTTACTGTTTAAGCAACGTCAATATGTCCCCCTAACTGCAACGTGAAAATGTCCCCTTGAT
>JBHGBJ010000077.1:0-19621 GCA_041947025.1 Thermodesulfobacteriota bacterium | reverse complement strand
GGCCCTTTGTTTGCTGGCTCCCCGGGCAGGACTCGAACCTGCAACCTAGTGGTTAACAGCCACCCGCTCTGCCGATTGAGCTACCAGGGAATCATCTAAAAGATCAGTGAAAAGTTAAAAGTGAAAAGCTCAAAAACTCTTTAAGATAAATCTACAAGAAAATCTCATCAATGACAAGTGAAAAATTTGTTAGCCGCGGATCACTAAATCTTCTTCCGGGACAGGCTCCATCTTTCTTAAAGCTCTCTTCTTCCGCCATGCCATCAGCATGATGACCGGACCTGAGAAGATATAGAAAAGGGCAAAGCCGAAGAGCACGATGATGGGCTCCATGACGATCACAACCATCGATAGAACGATGAAGAGAAAGAGGCTGAAAGGCTTCTTCTTGGCCAGATTGAATTCCTTAAAACTGAAGTACCGGATGTTTGATACCATGAGGAAAGCCAGGACATAAATCATCACCAGAATGACGATGTCTTTGATTCCACCTGTCTCAATCAAACGAAGATAGAGCAGGATCGTCAGGGCGATCGTCGCAGCCGCAGCAGGGATGGGGAGGCCCTTGAAGTATTTCGTCTCTCCGGAAGAAGTCTGGACGTTGAACCTGGCCAGTCTCAAGGCGCCGCAGACAACGAAAAGAAAGGCTGCCAGCCAACCGAACCGACCGTAGGGCCTCAAAGCCCAGCTGAAGGCGAGGAGGGCCGGGGCCACTCCAAAGGAGACCAGGTCCGCCAGAGAGTCATACTGGATGCCGAATTTGCTCGTGGCTCCTGAGAGGCGGGCGACCTTGCCATCCAAGAGATCGAAGAGCGACGCCAAAAGGATGGCCACAGCGGCATAAAAATACTGTTCCTGAAAGACGGAGATCATGGCCCAAAACCCGCAGAAAAGGTTTCCTGTGGTAAAGAGATTGGGAAGGATATGGACTCCCTTCCTCATCCTGATTGGAGATCTTCTTCTTCTCATGGTTGATACCCAATAATCGACTCCCCTCCCTTGACATGCTGTCCAACCCTGACGACGGGTCTGACCTCTTTAGGGAGGTAGAGGTCGATTCTCGATCCGAAACGGATCAGGCCAAAGATTTCTCCCATCCTCAAGGTATCGCCTGCCTTGGCATAGCAGACGATCCTCCGTGCCACAAAACCCGCGATCTGGATCAGGAGGATTTTCAGCCGATCCTCTGTCTCAAGAACGAAGGCATTCTGTTCATTGAGGAGGGATGACTTCTCCGCGCTGGCGACGAAAAATCGACCCGGATGATAACTCTTTTCGATCACCTTTCCGGAGACAGGAACGCGATTGATGTGGACATCAAACAGAGACATAAAGATACTCACCTTCAAGACTCTTTCCTTTAGAAAACGATCCTCGTCACATTCTCCCAGATGAATGACTTTGCCATCCGCCGGGGAGAGGATGACGTTCGGAAGAGTCGGGGCCGTCCTCTTCGGATTTCTGAAAAAAAAGGCGATGAAGAGGGTCAGGAGGATTCCCAAGAAGGTCCAAAGCTTCCATCCCATCCCAGCCAAAAAAATGGTGAGAAGTGCGCTCGGGATCAGAAATAGAAATCCTTCTCTGGCGATCGGCCATTGATTCTTCTGCGTCATCAATCCTTCTGCTCTTTTAGCCAACCCATCATGGAACGCAATTTCTTACCCACCTCTTCGATGAGGTGTTCGGTCTCCTTCTTCCGCAAGGCATTGAAGACGGGCCGGCCCACCTGATTTTCGAGGATCCATTCTTTCGCAAACGCCCCGGTCTGAACCTCGTGAAGGATCCGCTTCATCTCCTGTCGCGTTTCTTCCGTAATGATCCGCTTGCCCCGGGTCAGGTCGCCATACTCTGCAGTATCGCTGACCGAATAACGCATGAAAGAGTGACCCCCTTCGTACATCAAATCAACAATCAGTTTCAGTTCGTGAAGACACTCGAAATAAGCAATCTCCGGCTGATAGCCAGCCTCGACCAGGGTATCAAAGCCTGCCTTGATCAGCTCGGAAACCCCTCCGCAGAGAACGCTCTGTTCTCCGAAGAGGTCGGTCTCGGTCTCCTCTTTGAAGGTGGTCTCAATCACCCCGGCTCGAGTCGCGCCCAGGCCCTTGGCATAGGCGAGGGCAGTCTTCTTCGCATTCTTCGTATAGTCCTGGTAAATGGCAAGGAGGGATGGAACACCGGCTCCCTTCACAAACTCTCTCCGCACAAGGTGACCGGGTCCCTTGGGAGCGATCATCACCACATCGATCTCTTTGGGAGGCACGATCTGGCCATAATGGATGTTGAATCCATGGGAGAAGAGAAGGGTCTTTCCTTTTTGAAGATGGGGCTTCACATCTTCCTCATAGAGTTTCGCCTGGACGTGGTCCTGAGCAAGAATCTGAATCAGATCGCCTTGCTTCGATGCCTCACCCGCAGTGGTCGGTTTGAAGCCGTCTTTAAGGGCAAACTGATAATTTTCCGTCCCTTTCAGCTCGGCAACAATCACGTCGAGACCGCTATCCCGCAGATTCTGGGCTTGCGCATGGCCCTGGCTTCCATAACCGATGATCGCAATCTTCTTCTTTTTCAGATGGTTGAGATCCGCATCCTTGTTATAATAGATCTTCATTCTTTACTCCTTTCCATCGTGTTGAGTAAATTCCTGCCCTGAGACTGACAGGGTCAGGATGAACCCCCGGGTTCGGTCGAAAGCTTACTCCCCCGTGCCATGGCCACATGGCCTGTCCTTACGAATTCCTTAATTCCGAGAGGCTTAAGCAGAGTGAGAAGCGCATTGATCTTCTTTTCGTCTCCCGTCACCTCAATCGTGTATGTCTTGGCTCCGACATCGATCACCTTTCCTCTGAAGATATCGGCTACCCTGAGGATTTCCGCACGGGTCTCGGCAGTGGCCGCAACTTTGACCAAGACCATCTCCCTCTCCACAAAATCCTTATCGATGAGGTCAACCACTTTGATGACGGAGACCAGTTTATTGAGTTGCTTAATCACCTGTTCAATGATTTGGTCGTCCCCCCGTGTAACGATTGTCATGTTGGAGACCGTAGGATCGAGAGTTTCAGCGACTCCCAGACTCTCAATATTGAATCCCCTGCCGCTGAAGAGGCCGGCAATCCGGGCCAGGACTCCAAACTCATTTTCAACCAAGAGAGTAATCACATGTCTCATCGTATCCGCTCTCGAATGAGACGAATGACAACGAATGTCACGAATAAACCGAAGTCGTTAGATTCGTTATCATTCGAGCAATTCGTGATTAGACCAACCTCATCTGATTCAAAGGTTCTCCTGCCGGAACCATGGGGTAGACGTTCTCCTCCGGATCGACAGAGAAATCGATCACTACAGGTTTGGAGATTGAGAAGGCCTTTTTCAGGACCGGAACAACCTCCTCGGGTTGGGTGGCCTTCAAGCCCACGGCTCCATAGGCTTCTGCCAATTTGACGAAGTCGGGAGTGGCTCCTTCCAGGCAAGACGAAGCGTAGCGCTTTCCGTAGAAGAACTCCTGCCATTGCCTGACCATTCCCAAGTAGCCATTGTTTAAAATGGCTATCTTGACGGGCAATTGATACTGGACGGCAGTGGCCAGCTCGTGAGAGTTCATCTGGAAGCTGCCATCCCCCGAGACGTCGATCACCAGCTTGTTGGGGAAGGCGGCCTGTGCGCCGATGGCGGCCGGAAAGCCGTAACCCATCGTTCCCAATCCTCCCGACGTGAGCAGTGTCCGCGGTCTGATGAACTGATAATACTGGGCCGCCCACATCTGGTTCTGCCCGACCTCCGTGGAAATAATGGCGTCCCCTTTTGTCAATTCCCAGATCTTCTCCACGACATACTGGGGTTTAATCTTTTCTCCCTGTTTGTATTCCATATTATAGAGGGCTTTCCACTTTTCGATTTGATGGCGCCATCGATTGAGACTCTCCTTGAAAGAATCGATCTCTTCTGCTTCGAGGAGGGAAAGGATTCGGGTGAGGACATGCTTGCAGTCCCCAACGATCGGAAGATCCACCCTCACACTCTTACTGATGGATGTTGGATCAATATCGACATGGATGATCTTTGCCTGGGGCGCAAAGGACTCAATCTTGCCGGTCACACGGTCATCAAACCGGGCTCCGACAGCGATCAGGAGATCGGCCTCCTGGACCGCCATATTCGCACGATAAGTCCCGTGCATTCCCAACATTCCGAGTGAAAGGGGATGATTCCCTGGAAATCCGCCCAACCCCATCAGGGTCATGGTCACAGGAATGCCCAATCTTTCCGCCAAAAGGGTGAGTTCTTTGGATGCGTTGGACGAAATGATCCCCCCGCCCGCGTAGAAGACAGGTTTCTTCGATTTCAGGATCAGCTTCACCGCTCTCTGGATTTGGCCGGTATGTCCTTCATAGGTAGGCTGATAACCACGAATGAAGACTTTTTCCGGATATTTAAACTCGGCCGAATCGACCATGACGTCCTTGGGGAGATCAACGAGGACGGGCCCCGGTCTTCCACACCGGGCGAGATAGAAAGCCTTTTTCAGGGTGGGCCCTACATCGGCTATCTCCTTGACCAAATAATTGTGCTTGGTGCATGGCCGTGTGATACCGACAATATCCACTTCCTGGAAAGCGTCATTTCCGATCAAGAGGGTAGGGACCTGACCGGTCAAAATGACGATGGGGACAGAGTCCATATAGGCCGTGGCAATCCCCGTCACGGTATTGGTCGCTCCGGGTCCGGAGGTGACGATAGCCACTCCCACCTTTCCTGTTGAGCGGGCATATCCATCTGCTGCATGGACAGCGGCTTGTTCATGCCGAACCAAGAATTGGCGGAACGGAGCACTCTGAAGCTCATCGAAAAGGGGAAGGACCGCTCCTCCCGGGTAATTGAAAAGAGTATCCACGCCCTCCTTCTTCAAACATTCAATAATAATTTGAGACCCCGTCTTTTTCATAAAGCTCGAAGGGGAGCGTTTCACTTGAGGCTAAAGGTAGAAAAAATAAGTTACTTCCAACCTCAAGTCCGGCTCTCTGCTGGACGCTCCTCTATCCTCCATCTCTATCGGTATTGCACCAAGATTCTTTCCATCTGATCTTTATAAGCCAGTTTCTTTTTTTTGAGGATTTTAATCTCGACCTCATCCTGAGGAGTCACGAAGCTTTTATTTTCAAGTTCTTCCAATTGTTTGGCAAGTTGGCCGTGGGCTTGTTTCGCCTTCAAAAATTCTTGGTTTTCCTTCATTAACCTTTCGATCAGTTCTTCCTCTTTATTTACCATTTCAACCCCCAGACGTAACGAATTGAAATTTCAACTGATTTAATTAAACAACATAAAATAATCTCACCCATTTGTCAAACTGACATTTAGCCTATGCAATTCGGAAGCCAAAACTCAGATCAACCTTAAACCTGTTCAACTCTTGTGGGGCAATTTCACTGATAGCTGCCGTGCTCCCTATCTCATCTTGAGGAATTTACACTGTTTGGATTTTGACCGCAGTGCTTTGCCATTTGATTTCGGCTTCTGAAAGTCGAATATAAAGAGGGGTAAAGGTGGCCAGATCTAAGTATTCTCCCCTTCGAAGGAGCTCAAGCCCTAATCTGGCCACTGCCGAACCATGAGGAACATTGAGTTGACAAGGGGAGAAGAGGACCGATGACGGGAGGGAGTCCCTAAGATAGTCTCCGTAAGCTCTTACTCCATCCCCGATCAAGATCGTTCGTTCTATAATTGTTTTGACCAGATCTTCTGGTTTGATCGCTTGGTAAGCCGATTGGCGTCTGAGATCGCTTCCTTCCCCGTATCGGTAAAAAGCCGTATAGACCTCTCCTTTCCCGGCATTGAGGATCGGGCAGATCAGATAAGGGGTAGGAGAGACTTGAGAGGCCAAGATGTCGAGACTGGAGATCCCTGCGACGGGCTTTTGGGTAGCAAGGGCTAACCCTTTTATGGTGCTTACCCCGATCCTTAATCCTGTAAAAGAGCCTGGACCCAGTGAAATCGCCCATCCGTCCAGATCTTCTACGGCGAAACGGGCCTCCTTGAGAGTAAGGTCAATGGCTCCGAGGAGTCTGTCGGAATGGGTGACGGGTATGTTGAGAAGGTATTCGGAGAGGATCGACTCGTCGTCGATCAGCCCGACACTCCCACAGGACGTGGAGGTATCGATGCCAAGAACCTTCATGGATAAATCCCAATCACCAAAGACTGTTTGAGCCGTTGTCGATGAATCAGATTTCAACGACTCACTGGTGCGCTTTAGAAACTGAATCCTCCTGGAGAGAATATTCGGACCAGGTCATTATAAAAGGCGAAGATCATCAGGAGAATGATAAGAACCAGGCCAACCTGCTGGGCGATTTCCATCTTGCGGATACTGATGGGCTTTCGCAAAATCGCCTCCAGTCCCAAAAAGAGGAAATGGCCTCCATCGAGGATCGGGATCGGGAAAAGGTTGATCACTCCCAAATTGATGCTGAGGATCGCGGTGAAGAGAACCAAGCTCAACAACCCCCTTCGGGCCTGTTCCCCGGCCAGCTGAGCGATCAAAATGGGACCTCCGATGGTCTTCGCAGGAATGACCCGTTGAATTAATTTGACGATACTCACAATGGTCAATTCTATTCCTTGCCAGGTTTGAGTCAATCCCATCCCGATGGCAACCAGGGGATTGACCTTCTCAAGGATGACTTCATTTGGATTGACAATCCCGATCTTAAACGTCTCGATCTCTTCCCCGAAGATATTCTTCTCTTTGAAAAGCTGGGGGGTGACTTTCACCTCAAAGATATCCCCGTTCCTTTTGACCTTTAAAGAAAGTTCCTTTCCTTGGCTGTTTCGGATCGTTCTGTGAAGTTCATCCCACCTCGATATCTCTTCTCCGTTGATGGACAGGATGACATCCCCCTTTTTCAAACCGGCCTTCTCGGCAGGGAAACCCGGACTCACTTCTCCCAGCTTGGAGGGAGAATAAGGAATGCCAAAAAGGTTGATGCTGGAAAAGAGCACCGCCGCAAGAAAGAAGTTGAAGAATGGGCCCGCACTGACGATCAGGACGCGCTTCCATATGGGTTGAAATGAAAAGGAGCGGTGGCGATCTTCTTCCTTCACCTCCTCTTCCGGGTTCTCTCCGATGAGCTTCACGAATCCGCCCAAAGGGACAGCGGAGATCTGATACTGGGTCTCCCCCACCTTTCTTCCGATAAGTCTTTTTCCGAATCCCAAAGAGAAAGTGAGGACGCCCACACCCAAGCTCTTGGCCAAGATGAAGTGTCCCAATTCATGGACGAAAACGAGGATTCCCAGAACGATGATGGTCGAAAGTATGGTCGTGATCACAATCTTCTCCCTTCTATGATGATCTTCGATCTTTCTCTAGCCCACTGGTCTGCTCTCAGGATGTCTTCGATGGTGTGAACGGGTTTCACTTCATGTTCCTCCATGACCCTTTGAATGAGCACGGGGATGTCCGTGAATCGAAGAGATCCCTCCAGGAAGGCATTCACCGCGATCTCATTGGCGGCATTGAGAATGGCAGGCATGGTCTCCCCAATCTCGATCGATCGATAAGCCAATCCAAGGCAGGGAAATCTTTCCGGGTCAGGAGGGAAGAAAGTCAGCCCCCCGATCTGAGAAAGGTCTAAAGAAGGCAGCTTCAGGGGAAGCCGATGAGGAAAGGAAAGGGCATAAGAAATCGGAATCCTCATGTCAGCGATCCCCATCTGGGCGACGATGGAGCCATCGACATATTCGACCATGGAGTGAACCACGCTCTGCGGATGGATTTGGACCGTGATCCTGTCAACAGGCATATCAAAGAGCCAGTGGGCTTCGATGACCTCCAGGCCCTTGTTCATGAGCGAGGCGGAATCAATGGTGACCTTCTTCCCCATCTCCCAGTGAGGGTGATTGAGGGCTTCCTTCACGGTCACCCCATGAAGCCTCTGGGTTGGAAGGTTGAGAAAAGGTCCACCCGATGCGGTCAGAATGAGGCGGCGGATATGCTCCCTCTGGTGGCCGAGGAGAGACTGGAAGATGGCGCTGTGTTCGCTATCCACAGGCAAGATCTCCGCATGGTTCTCTTTCGCCTCGCGCATCATGATCTTCCCGGCCATGACCAGAGATTCCTTGTTGGCGAGGGCAATGGTCTTTCCGGTCTTGATCGCGGAAAGGGTCGGGATGAGGCCAACGGCCCCGACAATGGCAGAGACCACCTGATCCACCTCAGGATGAGTGGCCACCTGAATCAGCCCTTCGACGCCATGGACAATTTCAACGGGGAAGCGGAGGAGTTCTCTCCGAAGGGTCTCTGACAGTTCTTTATTCAGAACAGAGACCAGCTTTGGCCGAAACTGAAGGATTTGTTTTTTGAGAAGCTCGATATTGGTGCCCGCAGAAAGACTTACGACCTCAAATCTTTCCGGAAATTGGCGAAGGATATCGAGCGTATTCACCCCGATGGAGCCGGTGGAACCCAGGACAGCCATCCGTTTCATACGGTCTCCTTAAGGAGATAGAGGAGGGAGTAATGGAGAAAAGGGGCGGAGAAGAGAAAGCTGTCCAGGCGATCCAACATTCCTCCATGGCCCGGGATGAGAGAGCCTGAATCCTTGACCTGAGCGCTTCGTTTCAACATCGACTCGGTGAAATCGCCCAACTGGCCTAAGACTCCCAGAGCGATAGCCAGAAAGATACAGAAGCCCACACCCAATTGGGGAATAAAAAGCAGGGAAAAAGCGAGAGCCACAATGATCGATCCGACAATCCCTCCTGCCAGTCCTTCATAAGTTTTCTTCGGACTGATCCTCGGGTAGAGTTTGTGTCTTCCCAGGAGCGAGCCGCTGATGAAAGCAGAGATGTCTCCGGCCCACACCGTCACGATCAGAAAGAGGGTCCACCAGTTTCCGTCGGCCCTATTTCGAATCAAAGAGACATGGGAGAGAAGAAATCCAATATAGAAGACTCCCAAGAACAGGATTCCCATATGGGAGATGGTTGACGAGAGGTCTTTCGAAGTGATCATGAAAAGGAGGGAAAGAAAGAAGAGCAAGAATACGAAATAGGGGAAGGCCATATTGGGGCTCCCACAGGCCATCATCACAGAGAGAATCAGGGTCAAGGCTGTTCCTGACCATCGTTCGATCCCTTTGGAGTGGGGCAGGGTGAGGGTATAGAACTCCCGGAGACCGAATAGTGTAGCCAGTAGCACCATCAGAATGACTACGGCAGGAGGACCGAGAACAATCAAGAAGATCACTGGAGGGATCATCACGAGGGCCGTCCGTATCTTCTTCTTTTCTATCGTGCCCATGCCCGCCCTTTTTCAATTTCAAATTTCGGACTTGAGATTTCAGATTTGTTAGATTTCAAGGGTCTTATTTTAGATTTCAGTCTTTTTCAATCTGCAATTTGCGATCTGAAATCTGCAATTTACTATTCTTCTTTCCCATTGAGTTGTTCGCTGGTCAGACCGAACCTCCTCTCTCTCGATTGATAGTCGGCGATCGCCTTGAGAAGTTCTTTGCGGCCGAAATCCGGCCAAAGGGTCTCGGTGACATAAAGCTCCGTATAGGCGATCTGCCAGAGGAGGAAGTTGGAGATGCGAAATTCACCGCTGGTCCGAATGAGAAGATCGGGATCGGGTATCCCACGGGTCCAGAGATATTGGGAGAACCGTTGGAGGCTGATCTCCTCCGGTTTGATCCGTCCCGTTTTGAAATCGGAAAGTATGGTTTGAACGGCATGAAGGATCTCCGAACGGCCTCCATAACTCAAGGCCAGGTTTAAAATCATTCCGTCGCAAGATTCGGTTTTCCGTATCGACTCTCGTAATGTATCTTGGACATCGGGGGGGAGATCTTCCACCCTGCCGATGGCAGCGAGGCGAATATTATTCCGAATCATCTCCTCCCTCTCCTTGAGAAGGTACTCCTTGAGCAACCCCATCAATGCCATCACCTCGTCCTTTGGCCTTCTCCAATTTTCAATCGAAAAGGCATAGAGAGTCAGGATCTTGATCCCCAGTTCACGGCAGGCGGTAACGGTTTCCCTGACCACATCGACTCCCTTGATGTGACCGCTGATCCGATTGAGGTTCTTCTTTTTGGCCCAGCGGCCATTTCCATCCATAATGATCGCGATATGGCGGGGGAGATTCTCCTTATCGATCTCTTCCATGGTTTAAGACTGCCTTTTCATTCGGAACAGAATGTATTTTAATAAAACTACCATATCGGGTATGGATTTTCAATGAAAGGGTGATGAGATCATCAGGAAAGAAGGGACGATCATAAAGAAGAGAAGGGAGAAGAGGAGGGACACCCCTCCCCTCCATTCTATTTTTCTACGATCGCTTCAACAGGACATACCTCAGAACAGCTTCCGCATTCCGTACATTTTTCTTCGTTAATCACATAGGGCTCACCCTCTTCAATGGCTTCGGAAGGGCATTCTTCAGCACAGGTTCCGCAAGCCACACATTCTTCGGTAATCACATAGGCCACGAATATCACCCCCTTGTTCTTATATTTCCAGGATCTCTTTTTCCTTTGCGGAGAAGACCCCGTCCACTTTCTCAATAAATTTGTCCGTAGAGGATTGGACTTTGTCTATCCACTGATGGAGCTGATCCTGGGAGATCTTTTTGTTTTTTTCCAACCCCTTCAATTGATCGTTTGCCTCCCGCCTCAGGTTTCGAATGGCCACCTTCGTCCCCTCAGCCATCTTTTTCACCACCTTGACCAATTCTTTTCGACGTTCCTCGGTCAAGCGTGGAATGGTGATGCGAATGATCTTTCCATCGTTGGCAGGAGTGACTCCCAGTTCCGATTTGAGGATGGCCTTTTCGATATCGCCGATCACAGAGGTATCCCAGGGCTGAATGGTGATCAGCCTGGGTTCGGGAACAGCCAGTGTGGCCATCTGGTTGAGGGGAGTCGGGGTCCCATAATAGTCGACTCGAATATCATCGAAGAGAGCCAGCGAGGCCCTGCCCGTTCTCACCTTATTCAGATCGGCCTTTAATGCGGAAAGAGTCTTCTCCATCTTGGCTTCCACTTCTTTAACAACTTTATCCTCCATGGTTCATCCTTTCACCTTCGTTCCAACCTTTTCTCCTAAAATCACTCGCTTGATATTTCCTTTCTTCTTCAAATTGAAGACGATGATCGGGATCCGGTAGTCCATACAAAGGGAAATGGCCGTGGCGTCCATGACCTTCAAGTGTTTCTTCAGCACATCGAGATACGTGAGTTCATTATATTTCCGGGCCCCCTTCTTCAGAAAGGGATCCGCATCGTAGATCCCATCGACCTTCGTACCCTTCAAAATCACTTCTGCCCCAATCTCCATGGCGCGAAGCGAAGCCGTGGTATCCGTTGTGAAGTAAGGATTTCCCGTTCCGGCAACAAAGATGGCGACCCGCCCCTTTTCCAGGTGCCGTATCGCTCTCCGCCGAATATAGGGTTCTGCAATCTCGCGCATCTCAATGGCCGTCAGGACCCGTGTATCCACATCGATCTTCTCCAATGCGTCCTGAAAGGCAAGGCCATTGATCACAGTGGCCAGCATCCCCATATAATCGGCAGAGGCCCGGTCCATTCCTTTTGAACTTGCGGCCATCCCGCGAAAAATATTGCCTCCGCCAATGACGATCGCCACCTCGACACCGAGGTTTTTCACTTCCTTGACCTGGTGAGCGATCTCGGAGATCGTCACGGGGGCAATCCCGTACTCCCCATCCCCGGTCAGCACCTCCCCGCTGATCTTTAAGATGATTCTTTTATAAAGGGCTCTCTTCATGGGATTTTGCCTTATTCCGTTGAAGGAGCACAGGCAGGCTGTTTCCCGGATTGTAACCCTTCGCCCAACTGATACCGGGTAAACCGTCGAATGTTAATGTTCTCACCGATCTTGGCAATCATGCCATCCAGGACTTCCTTCACGGTGAGATCAGGATCCTTGACATAGGTCTGCTCCAAGAGGCAGACTTCAGAATAGAACCTCTCGATCTTGCCTTGGACAATCTTATCGATCACCTTTTCGGGTTTTCCCGAATCGATGGCTTGAGATCGATAAATCCTCTTTTCTTTTTCCAGGACATCTTCCGGAACTTCTTCCCTCCTGATGTACTGGGGATTAGCAGCGGCGATCTGCATGGCGATATTCTTCACGAAGGCTTGAAAATCTTCGGTCTTGGCGACAAAATCGGTCTCGCAGTTGACTTCGACCAGAACCCCCATCTTTCCTCCGGCATGGATATAAGAGGAGACCATGCCGTCCGCTGCAATTCGGCCGGCCTTCTTCGCAGCCGTGGCCAATCCTTTTCGGCGGAGATATTCGATCGCTCCCTCGAGATCTCCCTTGGCTTCTTTGAGGGCGGTCTTACAATCGATCACTCCTGCCCCTGTCCTCTGTCTTAAGTCTTTCACCAACTCGATAGAAATCTCCATTCCCTTCCTACTCCTCCTCAACTTCTTCGGTCTCTTCTTCAGGCCGTATCTCTGCCGGAGCTTCAACCTGCTCCGCTATCTTCTTTTCCTCTTTGGCCTGCTCCGTCTGAAGTTGTTTTTCATAAAGTTGTCTGCCTTCGATCACGGCATCCGCCATTTTGGAGGTGAAAAGATGAATCGCCCGGATCGCATCATCATTCCCAGGGATGATGTAGTCCAGTTCATCAGGATTACAATTCGTGTCCACAATGCCGACAGAGGGGATGCCACTCTTTCGGGCTTCCATGACAGCGATTCTTTCCTTCTTGGGGTCTATGATAAAGATGGCTCCGGGGAGCCGGTCCATGTTCTTGATGCCTCCCAGGGACTTCTCCAACCGGTTTCTCTCCTTTTCCAGCTCCAGGACCTCTTTTTTGGGTAAGAGATTGTAAATCTCTTCGTTCTTCATGGCCTCGAGTTTATTCAATCGGTCAATGGACCGCTTGATCGTCTGGAAATTGGTCAACATTCCTCCCAGCCAGCGGTGATTCACATAGAACATCTGGCAGCGAGTGGCTTGTTCGTAAATCGTCTCTTGGGCCTGCTTCTTGGTTCCGACAAAGAGGAGATACCCTCCCTTGGCCGCGACGTCCCGAACGAACTGATAGGCTTCTTTGAATAGTTGAACGGTCTTCTGAAGGTCAATGATATAAATTCCGTTCCTTGCCCCGAAAATATAAGGCTTCATCTTGGGGTCCCATCGTTTTGTCTCATGGCCAAAATGGACCCCTGCCTCAAGAAGTTCCTTCATCGTTACTGCGGACATCGAACCCTCCGTTTCTTTTCCATTATTCCTCCTTAAATTTTAACCCAAATTATTAATTGCTAACACACGATCGGTCGTTTTGCAAGAAGAAAATGATGCGCGTCTTCAACATTTAATCCTGCAGAACACTTCCAGGAAGCACGATATTTTTAATTATCCGAAACTATTAATGAATTTCTTACTTTCGAATTCCTTTGACCACCCGACGGCACTGGGACTCCGTTCTTAAAGGGCCGTTGCCCAAAACCGCCGTTCCCCTTCGACATGCTCAGGGCGAACGGTGATCTCCTGAGATCATAAGACCTTCCGTTCATGCAGAGCCTGTCGAAGCATAGAATTGCTTTCGGCAACAGCCTGTTAATGATTGCCCCCGGTCAGCGAAACGGATGAAAAAGGAAGAAGGGTTAGGAACTCGTCCTCCCGTTAGGAGATGGCGGACAAAGAGAATCTATCTTTATCGACTGGCTTGAGCTAAGCCTGCAAGGCAGTCGGTTTCTGTTCAGATTGAACTACTTCCTTCTTGCCCAATACGAAGTGGACTTCTTGTTGGGAGGAAAGGGGAGGTGAATTTCCGTAACAGGTGGTATAGGTTTCAAGCAGCGTCCATCCTTCACGGAGAAACCGGTTGACTTCATTCTCTGCATTTTGGGATCCAGGTCGGGTGTACCCAGTCGTGATAATCTTAATTTCATTAAATTTGGTGAGGTCAGTATTATCCTTTTTCATCGCTCCTCCCCGGAGTTTTTTTTCGAGTATAAGGGGGGCAGCAAAAAACATGCCATGGGTGTATTTTTATAATTATTTGAAAACACAAAACAATTCAAAAATAGAATCTTTAACTTTTGCCTCCAAATTGCCTATTTTTTTGACAGTTGCCTATTTTCATGAGCAGTCTCCGGATGAGGGGGATAGACGATTAACGGAGAACGATGGACGATGAACAATGAACCGTGAACGAAGAAGAATGCCTCAAATGCTGGAAACCAATCTCTTGAGGGTGAGGGCGTTTTTCACAGCAAATCCGTAGGCATCATTATTAAAATAGACAAATACCGTCTTCCCTTTTTTTCTCCAATCGTGGATTTTTTCAGCCCATTGTTTCAATTCCTTATCGGAATAATTGGAGCCATAGAGGACTTCGCCTCCATGGAGACGGAGATAGACAAAATCGGCTGTCACAGGTTCCACAGGGGGGATACCTGAGCCATGGGCGATACAGAAGGCGAAATGAAACTCTTCCAATGTCCGAAAGGCCTCACGACAGAACCAAGATTCATCCCGGAACTCAAAGGCATGGCGAAAACGTTTCGAACGAGGGAGCGTTGAGAGAAGGACACAAAATTCCTCCAATCGCTCCTCACGAAATCTAAATCGTGGAGGAAGTTGCCAGAGCATGACCCCCAGTTTTTCTTTCAATGGCAAAGCGTGGTCTAAGAGAAGGGCAAGAGGTTCCCGGCAGTCTTTTAATCGCTTGATATGAGTGATAAAGCGGCTTCCCTTGACGGCAAAGGAAAATGTTTTGGGTGTCCTCTTATACCAGCCCTCAAAGACCTCTTTCTTCGGTAAGCGATAAAAGGAGACGTTTAGCTCAACCGTGTCAAAATATTCCGCATAGAATTCGAGCCATTTTCTCTGAGAGAGATCCGATGGGTAGAAGACGTTGTTCCACCAATGAGGATAATTGTAACCGCTTGTTCCGATGAAGATCCTGCCGCCAAGTTCGGAGTTTAAAGTTCGGAGTTCGGAGTGTTTAAGAATAGTACCCACCCCCGCTGCCAGGGCCTCTTTGAGACCATTTTCTCTTATAATACTCACGTCGAATTTTCTGCCGAATCGCAGGATAGGCCATGTAGAGCAATCCGAAGAGAAGGCCACCCAGATGGGTGAGGTGGGCGACGCCACCCCCTGTCCCCTCAATGGAAGAGAAGAGTTCAATCAGGCCGAAGATGATCACCATGTACTTAGCCGGGATAGGGAAGAGAAAGTAGATGTAAATGAGGCGATTCGGGAAGAGCCAGCCAAAGGCCAGGAGTATTCCATAAATCGCTCCAGAGGCTCCAATCACAGGGATGAACTGATGCGGGGTTAAAGCGACGGTGCAGATACCGGCACCGATTCCACAGAAGAAAAAGTATCCTAAGAATCTTCTCGATCCCCAATAATTTTCCAGCTCTCCGCCGAACATCCAGAGAGCCAAGAGGTTGAAAAGGATGTGAGAGATCCCTCCGTGAAGGAAAATATAAGTACAAAGCTGCCAGAGATAATACTTCTTCCAAACGAGGAAGGGCACCAGGCCGAAGTAGACATCAAACCATCTGGAGACAAACATCTGAAGGAGAAAAACCATTCCCATAATGATCATGAGATTCTTGATCGAAGGGGGCAGCCCATATCCAAATGAGAAACGGTATCGGTAATAAGTCATGATTCTTTCACCTCATTGGAGCGAATTTGGTATTTCCTCATTTTGTAACGAAGCACTCTTTCACTGATACCGAGGCTTTCGGCAGCCTTGGTCTGGACTCCCTGGTGCTGATGGAGGGCCTTAACGATGATGTCCCGTTCAACTTCTTCCAGAGATTCAGGAAGGGTCTTTGCTTTGGGAAATCCCCAGGGGCTTTCAACTTTTCCTTCCTTCAAATGAAAGGGAAGATCCTGTGTGGTGATCACTTCTCCTCTGCAAAGGACTACTGCCCTTTCAATCAGATTCTCCAGCTCTCTGACATTTCCCGGGTAGGGATAATGGAGAAGAAGATTTCTGGCCTCTTTGGAGATATCGGAGATCGTTTTCTGATTCTGCTTTGAGTATTTCTTGATAAAATAGTCGATGAGAAGAGGAATATCCTCTTTCCTTTCCCTCAAGGGAGGAAGGTGGATGGAGATCACGTTGAGCCGGTAGTAGAGGTCCCCTCTGAATTCGCCTTTCTTCATGGCTTCTTCGAGGTCTCGGTGGGTCGCAGCAACGACCCTGACATCCGTCTTGAGGGTGAGGTTTGATCCCAGCCGTTGAAACTCTTTCTCCTGAAGGATCCGAAGGAGCTTGATCTGGGTGCCCGGGGTAAGGTCCCCAATTTCGTCAAGGAAGATGCTTCCGGCGTCTGCCTCTTCGAATCGCCCGATTCTCTTTTGAGCCGCTCCGGTGAAGGCTCCTTTCTCGTGGCCGAAGAGTTCGCTTTCCAGAAGTGTCTCGGGAATGGCTGCACAACTGACCTTCACCAAAGGTTTGGGGGAGCGAGGACTGGCATGATGAATCGCATGGGCAATCAGTTCTTTTCCCGTCCCACTCTCCCCGCGGATGAGAACTGTGGCCTGACTCGGTGCCACACGGGCAATGAGCCCCATCACCTCTTCCATCTTGGGACTTCCGTAAATGATGTGATGGAACGTATAGCGGTCTTGGAGTTGCTGCCTTAACTCCTTATTCTCCCTGATCAGATGAGACCGCTCGATGACCTTTTGAAAGATGAGAAGGACCTCATCCAGATCAATTGGCTTGGTCAGATAGTCCAGGGCTCCCTCTTTCATTGAGGCCACAGCGGTTTCAACCGTTCCAAAGGCTGTCATCATGATCACCGGAAGCTCCGGATAAAGCCTTCGTATCTCCCGGAGTGTTTGCAGTCCGTCGAGTTCGGGCATCTTATAGTCGATCAGTGCAATATCGTAAACCTCTTCTTTCAGTTTTCGAAGGGCTTCCCGACCGTTGGCCACGGCGTCGACGGAGAATCCCTCCTTCTTCAAGAAACCCTCCAGAAGATCCCTCTGGGACTTTTCGTCTTCTGCGATCAAAATCTTTGCCTTTTCCATTTTTCCTTCTGAATCTGACTCTGTAGGGAACGCAGATCTGCGTTCCCTACGAACCCCGAATTTCAATGGGGAGCCTGACCGTTACCTTGGTTCCGACTCCCACCCGGCTTTCCACTTTCAATTGGCCCCCATGAGCTTCAATGATTCGATGGGCAATGGGGAGCCCCAGCCCGACTCCTTTTTCTTTCGTGGTGTAGTAATAGTTGAAAATCTTCTCCATCTGCTCGGACGGAATCCCTGAGCCAGAATCGGAGAATGATATTTCGACCTGGTCCTTGAAAGATTGAGTCTCGACACGCAAAATCCCTCCCGGTTCCATCGCCTCCATCCCATTTTTCATAATATTCAGAAAGGCTTGTGTCAACTTCTCAGTGTCCATTCTAATGAGAGGGAGATTTGGGCTCATTCCTGTTTGGATCTGGATGCCTCGGGAGGAGGCCTCTTCTTGAAGGAGGGTGGTCAAATTCTTGAGAAGGTCTTGGAGAGAAGATGGTTTCAAGGTTAGCTCGAAAGGTCGAGAAAGACTGAGAAACTGTTCGATGATCTCGTTCACCCGTCTGATCTCTTTGGAGATCAACTCCATGAAGGAGAGATACTCTTCCTTTTGAGATTCTTCTTGGGGGAGAAATTCCCTTTTGAGTCTCTGCAATCCCATGCCGATCGCATTGAGAGGGTTCCGAATCTCATGGGCGACTCCTGCAGCAAGGTGGCCGAGCGACGAGAGCCTCTCGGCTAACTGGATTCGATCTTCCATCTCTTTCACATTCTTGAGATGTCGGTTCTGGTTGATCCAAATCAGAGTGATCGCCGAAATTCCTAAGATCAGGAAGAAGATGATTGAAAGAATAACATTTTTCTTGACCTGGCTGAGCAGGGGATCGATCTCCTTTGAGGAATACCCGATACGGATCAGTCCCAGGGGTTTGTCTTGGAGGAAGAAAGGCTTCACCACTTCAAAGACCTCTTCTCCTTTTGCCAGGCGGAGAAGGCGAGAAAGGGGTTGGTGAGCCCCAAGGGCTCCTTTCAGGAACGAATCCTCCTCTCTTCTTCCTGTAAGGGAGGGATCCGTGTGGGCAAGGATGCTCAGTTCTCCATCCTGAACAGAGAGATAAAGGATGCCTTCTCTGAGACCGATATCGGAGACCGCCCTCTGAATCGCAAATTGACGAAAGAGCCTTTGGAGCTGGTTCCCATTGAGATGGAGGGCAATGATGCCCGGGATGGTCTTTCGTAAGATCGCGACGGAGAACCAGTGGGCTTCTGACAGGGGTCTTTCGAAAAGGTCGATCACCACGGAACGTCTCGACTCAATGAGGTCTTGCAGAAGCGCTCTTTTCTCAGCCAAAGGAATCGAAGAAGGCCAGCTTCTGAGCAGATTTCCTTTGGGGCCGTAAATTTCGATTGAGGTGATCAGGCGTTGATCAACGAGAGATTGAAGATCAGAAGCATCCAAGGGTTTTTCTTGGTCTAATTGGTCCACCTGATGAGCGATGTCGACAAGATATTCCGCGACGGATTCTTCGAGACCAAAAAAAAATCCGGAGAGAGGTGAACGGCCGATATCCTTCTCGGAGGCTTCTTCAACGGACTGAAGTGAGGTGAGGTTTTCCTGGATATTCTGCTCGAAGTGTTGGATCAGAACAGTGGCTTCCCTCTCCAATAGGCGATAGAAACCGTTCCGGGTCCGGTTAATTTCCAGGAGTCCGTTAATGATGAGGATGAGGAGGAGGATTCCAGAGAAGACCGCGAGGTAGATGGGTGAAGAACTTCGTTTCGCTTTGTTTCCCTTGGGTTTGAGCAACGTAGCTCCCAGCGTTCATTCCTCCCTGGATTGATCCCTTGAGGGCGGGTTCTTCCTCGGGCGCATAGGCCCCATTGGATGAGGTCCTGGCGGCATTGGCTGAAGGAAAGGAACCTCCTCTTCCGGGTTCCAGTTTCTCAGTTGATCAGGCTTGAGGAAAGTCCTCACCCGGATCAGATATTCGGCAGTCTTCTCATCGAATCTTGATTGTATCTCCTTCATTTCGGAGTATTTGGAACGAATGGCCTCGATCTTCACAGAGGGGTTTGTGAGGATCTCTCGAAGCTCCAGTCGTTTTGAAAGAAGTTGGGCTCGTAATATTTGTGTTTCCCGATAGTAGGTCTGCTGAATGAGACTGAGCTCTTTCGACTGTTGAGGAGAGAGATTGAGTTCGGATGCTCTCCAGCCCCGATTCTCTCTCCTCCAGTGTGGCATGCCCGGGCCCATTCTTGTTTCCGAAGGTTGTGAAAAAGAGAGAGAAGTGATGAACAGGGAAAGGGTACAAGAGAAAAGTAGAATTGCCTTAAATCTCATTTTCTTAATCAGGCCCTCCTTTTAAGGATATCGAAATGTCACCGAAAAGTCAAAAACAAAAGATTCGAGATTTAGATGAAATCTCGAATCTCCTCCTGAAGAATCATTCAATCGATTGAGGATTGCCTCTATCGGATTCCTGGCATTAAAGGCGGACCGCTCACGCTTCTGGCTTGGGTCTTCGTCTTCGATGTCTCCTCCACAATCAGCTCTTGCCCTTCCTTCAGATCGCCC
>JBHGBJ010000076.1:0-20141 GCA_041947025.1 Thermodesulfobacteriota bacterium | reverse complement strand
TCTGCTCCCCGGCCCCTACCACCCCGGGTATCCCCTCCATCATTAATAGAAAAGATAAAGAAAGAAAATACACAAATAGTCTGCTTCGAAATCTCGTTTTCATCGTCGCTCCCTCCTTTGTTAATAAATGGATAATCTCTCACTCCATGGCTTTTTACTCCCCATCATAGCCTGACTTAATTCTTCCAGGAAATTGGGCGAATACTGTATTTTGAGTAAGGGGTAGACTGTAATTTACCGGGGGAAACACTGTAGACCCTTCGCGGGTGGCGGTTCACTTCTTAGATAACCTGATGTCCCTGCCTACCGCAGACAGGCGCTTTCTGATAACTTGATACGCTGACGATCGTTTCAAAGAGGGACTTCACTATTTGGGCTTTTTCAAAACAAAGAGGTGGAGCACTCCCTATGGCTTTTTTTCTTGTCCGGGTCCGATTTTTTGGATGAAAAAACGATCCACACCCACAGTGAAGTGCCCCTCAAAGATTAGGTTTTCCCCGCGCCTGTAAAGCTCTTCCAAAAGGTCGCGATCCTGATTGACGATCCTCACCTCAGCAGGCTGAGTTTCTGATTTGATAATATACCCACCCAACTTCTCGACATAATCGATCTTGCCCTGAACGGTGCGTTTATGGTGATTTACGTATTGATCGGATTCCGGCTCCAGATATGCGATTCCCTCTGTGAGTCTTACAGTACACGGCCTTAAGGCACAGGCTGTCAACGCCAAGAGACCAGAGACAATGAAAAGAAACCGTAGGAGGTTTTTCATAGACTTCCTCCTTTCCTCAAAGTACAAGAAATTGTAGCCTCATCGAAGGCGCTTTGGAATAGGGTAAAGACCCTATTTTAGGGGTAGGAAAGGACTGTATTTTGGCATGGCTATTTCTGGTTATATTGGCGTGGTCGAAAATGGGTTTATTGGGTTTGTGTCAGGTTTCTTAGGCTGGAAATGTCTTCTCAAAAATTTGCAGACAGCTCTATGGTGTCAACCTGATGCTCTTCCGGTATGGACGGTTTTTGATTGAAATCCCTCCATTTATTGAGGAGTATTTCCTGGCGGTCCTCTTTCGATAAATATTTGGGAATATTGAAGAGGAACGGGAGCATGGGAACTTTAATCAGGAGAGCGTTCATCACGCCGCTTGTGCTGTGGCTTTTTGCAAAGACAAAGGCGTGGCAGATTTCGTGCAGGAGGACCCTTTCGTCAAGAAATTTTATAATGATGAATTTCCGATAGTTGTCGTCGATTGCCCCGAGCCAGGCACCGAAGGGCACTTCCATAAGCTGTGAGGCAATACCTCTCGAAGAAAAACCGATCACCAGATCATACTCCTTGTGCTCCTTGCTGATAATCTTTACCAGACTTTGAAGCCCCTCTTTTTGCGTAAAGGACGGAAGGGGGTGCTCAATCCAGTTGGTCACCTGCAGTTGGATACCCGTCTGCTCCGCCATCAAACCTGAAACTCGGCCGATCATGGTCTCAATGTCTTCCTTCGGCCAAGAGTTTTCCGAAACGACACACACAGAAAGAGCACGGGAAGGAAGATTTTGGGATTGAAAATTTGGGTCATCCAACTCAGACTTAACGGTGCCCACATGAGCACAACCGAAAAGGGAGACTGAAAGCATCAAGGCGAATAACCCAATGATAGCCGATCCCAACTCAGTTCCCCCCTTCGTCGATGTGAAGACCTATTCTCCTGTGACCGTTCAGACTGCAATTTAAAGAAAATTACTACAAAAATCAAGGGGTATTAATCAATACGAGCGCATTAATTCATAGTTCCAAGAAATGGGAACAGCAAACCATGTGCCAACTTTAAGGCTAATAGGGACATTTCCCCATTTAGAGAAGACCCGGATTCAACAAAAAATGGTTTGTGTCCCTATTTTTAGGGAATTTTGGAGGTGCGGAGATATGACATTGATGCAAAATGTCGCATGGTTCATGGAAAATCAGTGCGAATCAGAGGACAGATAGTGACAAAAATTGACCATAAGTGATAAATTTGATTCCTTTTTTCCCCTTCCGCCCCCGCTCTAACAATCAGGTTTCCTCAAAATAAGGTCTCCCTTAGGATAAAAATACATAGTTCCGCTTATTGAAGGAAAGAATGGATCGTAGGAGAATGGGTAGTAAAGTAAGATCAGCCGGTCATTCAACACAAGATCTACGAGAAACGATTACGGATGATCGATCGAACTGATTCAAGACTCTGGTACGTCGTGCAGACCAAACCTGCGAGTGAGGGGCGCGTTCGGGCACACCTCACGAACCAGGGGATTGAGGTTTTTCTGCCGCTTCTGAAGACCTCGGACTACTGTTGGGGAAAGATGGTTCCAAGGATCAGGCCTTTCTTCCCGAACTACCTCTTCGCAAGAATCGATCTTGAACGCTCCTATTATAGGGTGAAATGGACGAGAGGGGTGAGCAAGATCCTGGGAACGGGAGACCGTCCGGTCCCTATCTCAGAAAAGGTGATTCAGTCCATTCAAGGGAAGACGGGAAGGGATAACCTTGTTGATCTGGAAGAAGAGTGGAAAAAGGGCGACATCGTTCAGATCGCTTCAGGTCCTTTCAAAGAATTGAGAGGAATCTTCCAGAAAAAAATGTCGGATCAGGAGCGCGTCAGGATTCTTTTGAGTCTGCTCGGCGTGGATGTGCCCGTTGAGATATCCCGCTGGCAAATCAGAAAAGTCGCCTGACTTAAGACGTGTATCAGGGCATCAGGGTAACAGTTGGAAGGGTACCAGAATATCAGGAGATCAGGAAAGAACATCTGATCCACTGATATGCTGATCCGCTTCCGCTGATGAGATGGTCTCGGGATATGCTTCTCAGATAAACTCAATTGCCCGGTCATCTGGAAAATTCAAAAGGGGCTTTGGCCGAACGAAGAGAGATTCGGGGTGGCGGAAGCCTGCGTCAGATGATTGGCGATGGATGATTGAGAATCAAGCTCGAATTTCAATCAACAATCAATAATCATCCATCCAGTGGATCAACCATCCATTGACGATCGGCAATCGCAAATCAGATTCGGAATCGTTCCTTTTGCCGCAACCGAAGGACTTTAGGATGAAAGAAAGAATTGTATTATTGACAGATTACCGTGGGCACTTTTACAGCTCCGTTCGTTATAAAGAAGCAAATATGGACATTCCGTTGCTGAAAAATTGTTTTGCTGAAGAAGGCTACGATTTAGTGGTGTATGAGTTTGCCCAGGTAGACTTCAGAACTCAGAATTTTGATCAACAATTCGTTTTGTATCAATCCTCTGAAGACCGTAATCTGTTTTATAAGAGTTATGTCGAGGATATCCTGCTCGGTTTACAACTTCAAGGCGCAATTCTTGTACCAGACTTTTACTGCTTTAGGGCACATCACAACAAAGTTTTCATGGAGGTTCTGAGAGATTTGAATACCAATCCTGGTATAAAGAATCTCCATTCGAAGGCCTATGGAACTTTTGAAGAATTTTCTCAGCTTTCACGCTGTCTGGATCTGCCGGTTGTAATAAAATCCTCGTCTGGATGTGCGAGTACAGGAGTGGAATTGATAAGAACCGATGGAGAAGCGAGGAGAATCGCGAGAAAGCTGAGCAGTTCTTTGCACCCGATTGACGCACTGAAGGACGTTGTAAAAAGCTATGTTCGAAAAAGATATGACAGAAGATCCAATCATCGGAGAAAGTTCATCATTCAAAATTGCGTTCCTAACTTGGCCAATGATTATAAAATTCTCATTTACGGAGAAAAGTACTACGCATTATATCGGCAGACGAGACCGAAGGATTTCCGTGCCAGTGGAAGTGGGCTTTTCAAATATGTGGAAGATTTGCCAGACGGCTTATTGGAGTTCAGTGAATCTATTTTCAATAGTTTTCAGACGCCTTATATTTCTTTGGATATTGCTTCGAACCGTAAGGAGTTTTTTCTTTTGGAGTTTCAATTTGTGCATTTTGGGACATATACGATAGAAAAGGCACCTTTTTACTTTTCAAGAAAGAATAATGGATGGGTCGCGAGATATGAGAAGTCTATACTTGAACGAGAATTCGCCAGGAGCGTCGCTTACCATCTCAACCGACTGAAGCATGATCAATTGAATTCATAGGACTCCCCATTCTTTCGGAAGCGCGGTATTTCTGGGAAAGGGCGATTAGACCACATAGCGGTATGGCAACTGTGGCGGTTTCCCAACGACAAGTCTAACGGAATAGCTCATCAATGGTAGAGCAATGCGCACACTTCTTAGTTTACTGAACTGAATCAGGGGGATGCAGACCAACAAGATGAAAGTAAGTGTAGTAAAGGATGAAGCCTGTTATCCCAAAGTTCCCTTTCATCCCTCCGAATGTTATCCGGAGTACCCTTTCCCATCGAAGTACACATCCAAGCTTAAGAACCCAGTCTACGATGCCGTACGTCAAGCATTTTATCTCTTAGGGCTGGATTCGGAGAATTTTGGGACTTCCTCGTGGAATCCTCTGCGCGACTTGGTCAAAGAGGGGTCAAAGATCATCATCAAACCAAATTTTGTAAACCATTATAATCCCGCCTCAGACGAAAGAACCTATTTCCAAGCACTTGTCTCCCAGGGGGCTGTAATACGTCCAATCTTAGACTATGTCCTTCTTGCCGCAAAGGACAAATATTATGAACTCACGATCGCTGACCTCCCGATGCAAGGCGCAGACTTCCAGGTTTTGTGCAGAGAAAGTGGCGTAGAAAGCATCCTTCGTTTTATTCAGGGGAACGGTTACGCGAAAGGAGAGATCAAATTTTTAGATCTCCGCGATTACAGGTTGAGAGCGGCTCGGTCCGGGGCGGTGATCGGTAAAGTAAAATTGTCAGGGGATCCCTTAGGATATCTTACAGTGAATTTGGGAGAGAATAGCAGCCTTGTGCCCTTAGAAAGATACTCACACTTATTCAGGGTGTCCGACTACACGGACGATGCAGCAGTAGAGATGCATTGTAATGGAAACCATCACTATATTCTGCCGCGGACGATATTGGAATCTGATCTTATTATCAATGTGCCCAAGCTGAAAGTTCATAGAAAGGCCGGGGTGACGCTCAGCTTGAAGAACCTTGTTGGAGTGATTGGGTATAAGGGCTGTTTGCCCCACTTTAGAGCCGGCAGCACCGACGCAGGCGGAGACGAATATCCCATTCCGACAGTCATCAACTCGATGCGCAGCAAATATGATTTTGCTCTTCGAAACATGGGACGAACCGTTTGGGGTTTGGCCCGTCCTCTTGGGAGGATTCTTCTCCGGTTGGACCAGCGACTGCACAGGGATAACCCTTTAGCACATATTATCAGCGGGGACTGGTATGGGAATGACACTGTTTGGCGCATGGTGCATGATTTGAACCGGATTATTTTCCATGCCGATGCGAAAGGGATCCTTCACGATGAACCTCAACGACGGTACCTGACCATTGTGGATGGCATCGTCGGTGGGGAATGTGAGGGCCCGTTGAAGCCCAAACCGGTGAAAACTGGATTGATTGTGGTGGGTTTCGACCCCATCGCGGTCGATGTGACCTGCGCTCAGTTGATGGGTTTAGACTGGCGGAAAATCCCTCAATTTGCCAGGTACAATTCAAAACAACGCTATCCTTTCTCAAGATTTAACGGCGATACGAAAGAAATCAACTTAGTTGCATCGGGTATCCCATATAATGGCCTCCTTGAATCAACGAAACCAGTACACACCTTTGAACCAGCAAGTGGATGGAAGG
This sequence comes from Thermodesulfobacteriota bacterium, assembly GCA_041947025.1. Classification (GTDB taxonomy): domain Bacteria; phylum Desulfobacterota; class BSN033; order BSN033; family UBA1163; genus CAVTZZ01. The sequence goes on along the minus strand of JBHGBJ010000076.1, from coordinate 14,384 downwards.
GCCATATCGAATTAAGTGGTTTGGAACCACACGGGGGAAGTGGCAGCTCATGACATGGAGACACTCCTTCAGATCGATTTCAGCCAGACCTCTGGTCCGGGGTTCCGTTCTTTCCATCCTCGGTAACGGAGTGGGCCGCATCGGGGGGCTGATTGTATCGATCATCATTGCGGTTCAATACGGTGCGAATCTCCGTACCGATAGGTTTTATATCGTCTTCTCGGTCGTGACCTTTTTCCTCGCCTTATTCCAGGGCACCCTGGAGCTCGCCTTTATACCCGTATACTCCGATGTGCGCTGGAAAGATCCTTCAGAGAAAGGGAGATTCCTGGGGGCCTTGCTCTTGAATATTCTCCTCTTTACGATCGGCCTGGGTCTGCTGATCGATGCCTCGGCCTGGTATTTCCTCAGATTTTTTTGGCCGAATCAGAGTCAGGACGACCTTCGTTTGATCGCCTCCCTCGTATGGGAGATGTCCCCACTGATCGTTGCGGCAGGGGTCTCTGCTTTTTTCATTGCCCTTCTCAATGCTGAAAAATGTTTCATGACTGCGGGACTGATGCCTCTTCTGTCATCGTCCGGCATGATTCTGTTCGTCCTCCTTCTTAGAGAGAGACTGGAAATCCACGCCCTTTCCCTGGGGCTTGTATTCGGCGCCCTGGTTCAAATCAGCGTGATGATCGTCCTCTTCAGAAGAAAACAATTTAGAATAGAATGGAATTTGAACCATCCGAATCTCCTCAGAGTTTCACGATTGGCTTCTTTGCAGATGGTCGCTCTCCTTTTGGCCTCATCCATTCCCGTCTTAGACAGGGTGATCGTTTCTTATTTCCTCAAGGAGGGTAGTGTGACAGCCATAGAAAATGCTTCAAGGCTTTGCCAGATTCCATGGTCCTTTGCAACCGTCGGGTACATGAACGTATTCTTCTCCTGGTGGTCCCACAAGAGCTCCGAGGGGGACCTGCCCTATGTGAACTCCAGCTTTGAGAAACTGTTTCTATTGTCCTTTCTTGTGTTTCTGCCGGTATCGTTGCTCCTCTTTTTGGATTCCCAGCCGATTGTGAGGTTGATCTTCGGATACGGCAAATACTCCGAAGGTGCGGTCCTCTCCACCTCGAACGTATTCGGATATTACTGCCTTGGCTATTGGGCCTTTATGCTGAGGAGTACGCTGGTCAGATTCTATTCCGCCCGGCAGAGCGTATCGGTCGTGACCCAGGCTGCTCTGTTGGAATTCTCCGTCCATTTTCTCACCGTCTTCTTGCTGATCGGGTTAACGGACGTCAAAAGCATCGGGATCGGAACGACGATGGGATACTTCACTTCATTCACCTACTTGTTTGTCCATTATCTTCGTTCCAGGGAAACGAGTTGGGCTAAAGAGGGTCTCATCTTTCAGAGGCTGGGCAAGAATTGAGATCGTCTTTCAGACAGGAATATTGTTTTCTCAAGGCAGTCAAGACCCTGACCAACCTTCCTTTTTATCCTTTTTCTTTAGCGACACTGCGTTTCTTCAATCGGACAGGAACGTCCATCTATTTTCAAGCAGAAATGAGGAATCGGCCCTCATGAGGAGGTCCTTTGGCAGAGAGTAAGGAGGCAGAAGAGCTGCTCTTTCGGGGAATATGGGAGCGGATGAGATCCGGGGAGCTCGGAGACACTCAGATTGTCCGGCCGAAAGCCTGGATCATCGTGCCATTGCTCATCATTCCAACCAGCATCTTGTGCGGCCTGTTCCCCTGGATGGTATTCGGAGTCTTGGGGGCCATTCTTCTCATGCTGATCATGCAATTTCGCCCGGGTTGGGTCTTGGTTCTCTTTCTCGCCTACATCTGGCTGTTGGCAGGAAGATCGGATCCGGGAGACCTTCTGGAGAACTATCCCATGGTCCGTTGGGGCTCCTATCTCCTGATCCCCCCCCTCTGCTGTTTGACGGTGATCAAGACTTTGGCCAGGGGTCGATGGCAGATGGGAATGATCGAGCCCTTTATTCTGTTTCTTTCCGGAGTCATTCTTATTTCGGGACTGGTCAACCGCGTGGAAATCAAGCCGATGGTTGAGACCACAGCAATCTATCTGAGATACCCCGTGCTCTTTCTTCTCATCGTGAATTTGGATTTGAAGGAAAAAGGTTTCGCCACAGGGCTGAAGTTTCTGTTTATGATCACCGGCCTGCTTTGCATCGAGGCCCTTACGAACTTCTTATTATGGGAGAAACGAGGCGATGAGATCTTTTTCACCCTGGGGATGTCTTATGGAACTGCAAATGGCGGCCTTTTCCTTGGATATTCCTTCTGTTTCCTGGTGGCTTATCTCCTGGAGGCGAAGGCGAAGCTTTATCTCTTCGTTGCGGCCATCTTTTTGTTCTTAACCGCATGGGTTGCAGAAATCCGCGCGATGGCGGTGATCGTTCCGGTGGCGTCTGTTTTAATTTATTCCGTGCATAAGCTCATGCATAAGGATTGGTTCAAGAATGGATTTCTCCTGCTCAGCATTTTTCTGATCGGATTGGTCGTTGCTGGGGTCTTTGTGCCGTGGCACGACGTGGCCTTTCGGATCCAGGGGTTGATGAGTTTTAACCCCGGTTACCGATTTGACGTCAGTCGCCGTGTTCTGGACGAACTGGTTTTCTCGGATCGACTGTTTTTGGGATGGGGGCCCAGAAGTTTCAATCCCGGGACTCTTGGAGGGGCAGGCCGAATGTTTGAGTTGATGGTCAGCGAGTACGGGACGCGCTATTTTCCCACCCCGAACCAGCTTGTGACGAGTTTCTCGGAAGTGGGTTTGGTCGGTTTCTCAGCCTACTGGATCATGCTGGTGACGATTTTGTATGTGAACTTGGATTTTTTGCGGTCAGTGGCTGGCGCCTCAAATCATGGGGGTAATGGAACAGAGAGAAATTGGACGATCGTTTCCCTCGCCTTTATCGGCATCTGGTTCCACTATGCTATTTTCGGACTCTGGTACTACGACCTCTGGCGAATGGACATGAGCTCTTTTGTCTTCTGGACATGTGCGGCGGCCATCTATGGTGAGAGAAAGAGACGCACCAGCACTTTGGAGATGACCATGGTGGAAGAAAACAGGTCAGAAATGGGATCCGATGAAAATCTTGATGGTTAATTATCGATATTTTGTCTCCGGCGGGCCGGAGCGCTACATGTTTAATGTCATGGACGCGTTGAGAACGCAAGGTCATGAAGTCACACCCTTCTCCATCCGGTATGCCTGGAATCGCCCCACACCCTATGGATCGTATTTTGTGGATCCATTAGGTGAAGAGAACGAGTTGACCTTTCGCGAGCAGAAACTGACGGGCAAGAGCCTTTGGCGGACCTTTTCGCGCCTGGTTTACGCCTCCGATGTGGAAAGGGCCGTTCGAAAAATCATTGAAGTCAGCCAATCCGAAGTCGGCTTTGTTCTGCACTATCTGCGAAAATTATCCCCTTCGGTCCTGGTGGGCCTGAAGAAAGCAGGGCTGCCGATCGTCGTACGTCTGTCCGATTACGCCATGCTTTGTCCACAGACTCACTGCCTTCGGGGGGGAGTCCCCTGTGAGCTCTGTGTCCGGGGGCGGTTATGGCCGAGTGTCCGGTTCCGGTGTGTTCAGAACAGCCTGACCATTTCCGCGCTGAATGCTCTGGCCACGTGGTACCACCGATTCCGTCAATATTTCGACCTGGTCGACGTCTTTGTAACCACAAACCCGTTTATGTACAAACTGATGATGTCAGCAGGATTCTCAGAGGAGCGAATACGCTGCATTCCCACCTTTGTGGACTTGCCGCGCCTTGGTCCCGGCCCCAATCTTGCCAAGGGAAGCTATATGGCCTATGTGGGAAGGCTGGAAGCGATCAAAGGAGTCCACATCCTGGTCGATGCCCTGGCTCGGCTGCGAGAGCGAAGGCCTGATTTGGACATTTCCTTGAAGATCGCGGGGACAGGCAAGAAAGATTATTCCGACTCTCTCGTGCAAAAAATTGAAAAGAACGACCTAAGAGAGAGGGTCGAATTCCTCGGCGAATTAGGGTTGGAAGAAGTTTCGAGTTTGCTTCATCAGGCTTACTTGTGCGTCGTGCCGGCGCTCATCTACGAGAATCTGCCGAACGTCGTTTTGGAAAGTTATGCTTGCGGAACACCCGTCGTGGCTTCAAATCTCGGGTCCTTGGCGGAGTGCGTATCCCACGGTGAGACGGGCTATCTTTTTCGGACAGGGGACGCTTCAGATCTTGCGAAGATCTTGGAGCATTGCTTCGAGCATCCCCAAGAAGTGGCGATGATATCGCGTCAGGCGAAAAATAGAGCTGAAACCGTGTACTCTCCGGGGAAGCATGTCGAAAGACTGGAAAGCTTATTTACGGACCTCTTGACCGGAAAATAGGATTGAGAGTGATGGAAGCTGTTGACGTTAAGCCGTTGGTCAGAGGTAAGCACGTGTTGCGAGAAGTCCTCGGGCTCTTTTCCTATCACTATCGATCGGGCAGGCGATTTGCCGAGCACGATTGTCACAACGTTTTCGAAAAGACCGTGCGAGACCTCAAATCGATCGGGTTCGATGAGATGGTCGATAAAAGGGTGCTGGACTTGGGTTGTGGCCAGAGATTTCCGCTCGCATTGCAATGCGCTTCCTCCGGCGCAAGAGTGACCGCCCTCGATGTCAATTATGTCAAACCCGATATGCTCCCCTTGAGTTTTTATCGTACCTTGAAGCACGACGGGCTCAAGCGGGCGCTGAAATCGATGCTGCGGCGGTTGCTCTTTGACGGGATTTACTATGCGTCTCTGGAAGGCGCCTCGGGCAAAAACCTCCGTTCTTTCCGGTCGAAAATCACTTTCGTCTTGGCGGATGCCCGGAGTGGAAAGTATCCGTTGCCGTCGGATTCGTATGACCTGGTTGTCTCGAATGCCGTGGTGGAGCATGTGGCCGACGTGAATGCGTTTGGAAAGGAGATCCGGCGATTGCTGGTTAGGGGTGGACTGTTTTGCGCTAACATCCATAATTTTTACTCTCTCTCAGGGGGGCATGCCCTCGGATGGGCCTATCCGGACGAATCTCCTTCCAGCGAAGTTCCGCCTTGGGACCACCTTCGGGAGAATCGCTTTCCGAGCTGGGCCTATCTTAATCGTTTGCGCCCCGAACAGTACCGCCATGCCTTTGCCGACCATCTCGAGATGGTTCTTTTCGAAGGCCGGGATATCAACCATGACCATGGGGGGCTTGAGGGTGAGAGGTTTCTTACACCGGAGGTCGAAGCGGAGCTTGCCCCTTATTCCCGCGAGCTGCTGTTGACGAGGTCCTGGTCGATGATTTGTCGAAAGACCTGAGAGCAAAATTCCATGGAAGCCTGCGTCATTGTCACTTACAGATGTAATGCTCGATGCCAGATGTGTCACACCTGGAAGCATCCCAGCCGTCGTGAGGAGGAGATTTCACCTGAAGTCATGGATAAGCTGCCGGGCGGCCATGAACGTCTGAATATCACCGGCGGAGAGCCTCTTTTGAGGGCAGACATCGAAGAGATTGTGGCTGTCCTGGACAAGAAGACCAAACGACTGGAGATCAGCACCAATGGATATTTTACCGAAAAGATAATATCGATCGCCGAGAAATATCCCCGCATCACGATTCGGGTAAGCGTGGAAGGTTTACCGAAGCGCAACGATGAATTGAGGGGGATACCGAATGGTTTCGATCATGCCCTTCGAACCATTCTCCGGCTCAAGGAGATGGGAATCAAGGATATTGGATTTGCCATCGTGATCTCTGACCGCAACGTATCGGACCTGGTAGACCTTTACCACCTGTGCGAAGGGCTGGGGGTCGATTTTGCCGGTTCCGCGATGCATAACTCTTTTTATTTTCATAAGTCCGACAACAAGGTTGAGGAGTTGGAGGTCACGCTCAGAGGGGTTCGAGACTATATTCAGATCCTCCTGCAATCCGGAAGAAGGGAACTGCGAATGAGGGTGAAAGACTGGTTCCGCTCCTATCTCAATATGGGACTGCTCCGGTATTTGGAGGGTAAACGAAGGCCGTTGGCTTGTGGAGCGGGCAGGGACTCCTTTTTCGTAGACCCCTGGGGAGAGGTTTTGGCCTGTAACGGTTCGAGTGAGCCCTGGCGTATGGGGAATCTTCAGGAGACGGCTTTCGAAGAGATCTGGCACTCGTCCGAGGCGGAAGATGTGCGCAAGCAAGCCAAGAATTGCGCAAGAAACTGCTGGATGACAGGGACCGCCGTGCCGGCCATGAGGAAACAACTTTGGGTGCCTGCCCTCTGGGTCCTGAAGAACAAGCTGCGCATGGCGATCGGAAAAGGTCCGGTCTTCTACGATGAAGATTGCATACCTCGGAATTAAAGGCCTGCCCTCGAAAGCAGGAGCAGACCGGGTGGTCGAATCCTTGGTGGAACGATTAAAAGAACACCACGAGATCACGGTCTACTGCAGCCGCCGCCATACCTCTGAGGCTGCTGAAATCGAGGGGATGCGGCTCGTTCGGTTGCCCTGTCTTTCAGGAAAGCATACTGCGGCCCTGTCGCTCTTCTTCCTTTCAGCAATCCATGCTCTCGTTAAAGGGGATTATGATCTCATTCACGTGCACAATGCGGAGGCCTGTTTTGTGTCGCCGTTACTGCGAATCAAGTATCCTGTGGTGTCCACCTCTCACGGGCCGGCGTATGCAAGAGAAAAGTGGGGAAGAATTGCAAAATTCCTCATCCGTTTAATCGATTATTTCTTTATCCGGTTTTCGAATCAACTGACAAGCGTCTCGCTCCCGATGGCAAAGGAGTATGAGGGGAGGTGGAAGGTCTCCGTCCATTACCTGCCGAACGGCGTCGATCATCCAGTACAGCTGGACCCAGCCAATGCGAAGGAAACCCTGCTTGGCTACGGGATCGATGGCGACTACCTTCTCTTCTCCGCCGGGAGATTGGATCGAACAAAGGGATGCCACCTCTTGCTCAAGGCTTTTTCAGGAATAGAGACGGGGCTGAAATTGGTGATTGTGGGTGACGAAAAGACCGATCCTGAATACGCGAGGGAGCTGAGGAAATGGACAGACCCGAGAATACGTTTTGTCCCCTTTATATCGGATAAAGGCACACTCTTTGGGATCGTCCAAAATGCGAAACTTTTTGTCTTTCCATCCGCCATCGAAGCTATGTCGATGGCCCTTCTCGAAGCGGCTTCGCTCGGAGTCCCCATCGTTTGCAGTGACATTCCTGCGAATCAGGCCGTGTTGCCCGAAGGGACGATCTATTTCGACTCGGGTGACGAGAACGACCTGGAAGAAAAATTGAGGTGGGCCCTGACCCATCCGGAGGAGATGAGAGAAAGGGCTCTGAAGACACAGACCTTCGTCAGGCAGAATTTTTCCTGGGATAGGATCGCAAGACAGTATGACCGATTATATCAATCGATGAGCGGACCTCGAATCTTAGGAGTAAATCCATGGATCACTCTGGGCCATTAGAGAACCACATTCTTCCGAAATCTCAGTTCCTCGGATGTTTGAGAATGGAGAAGCTTCGGACAGACCGTTCCAAGGCGCCCCTATCCATTGCGCTCTTCTATTTTCCCCAGGGGAAAAGAAGCCTCTCGAATCCGGTCCGGAGCTTCTTGACCTCTGTGTGCAAAAAGACACGGGAGATCGACATCAAAGGATGGATTGATCAGGACGTATTTGCCCTTCTCCTTCCGGATACCGATCAGAAAGGAGTCCAATCCTGCATGGAAAGGATTACGAATGGATACGGAGAGGTAACCCGATCCGTGGTCACGGGGACCTATCCCAATGATCTCTTCCATAAGATCCTGACGGAAGAGAAAGGTCAACCAGACCTTTTCCCTCTCTTTCCTGAGGAATCTGTTGAAGTCTCAAAGTTTCAGCGCGCCCTCAAAAGAGGAATGGATATTGTCGGGTGCCTCGTCGGGATACTCCTCTTCCTTCCCTTAATGTTCCTCACGGCGATAGCTGTGAAAATAACCTCTCCGGGGCCGATCGTCTTCAGGCAGTCACGCTTAGGGAAGAAAGGAACTCGTTTCTCCTTTTATAAATTTCGATCCATGGTGATGAATGGGGATGATCACATACATCGCGACTATGTCGCGAACTTGATCCAAGGGAATCTGGAAAAGGTCGGTCAGGAAGATCAAGGCATACTCCTCTATAAGATAAAATCTGATCCGAGGATTACGCGAGTCGGCAGGATCATCCGGAAATTCAGTATCGATGAGCTTCCACAATTGTTCAATGTTTTAAGAGGAGAGATGAGCCTCGTCGGGCCCCGGCCCCCCGTTATCTATGAGGTCGAGAAATATGAGCCCTGGCATCTGAGAAGGATTCTCGATGTGAAACCGGGGATGACGGGTCTCTGGCAGGTGGACGGGAGAAGCAAAACACCCTTTCAGGAAATGGTTCGATTGGACCTAAGATATGCCCAGAACTGGTCCATTTGGCTCGACCTGAAGATATTGATCAAAACAGTAAGAGCCGTCCTTTGCCCCAGTGGCGCTCTTTGAGCCGCCTGCGCCGCATCTCGATCAAGAAAAGGGCCGGGGAAACAACCCAGGAGAAGACGGTCTTCGAAAATGGCAACTTTTTGCATAGTCAGTTCTGACCATATGAAAATGGTGACTTTTAGGAATTGCCTTGGAACCTTTTTTTTGGTTTCATAGAAGAAAAGGGACATCGAACGTATGGGTTCAACGTTTGAATGGACTGCAGGGGGAGGATGAAGTCTTGTTTGTAAGGCGTGTGAGATTGCCGAACGATTCAAGAAAAGAGAGAAGAAGATGAAGATCGCGGTCATTGGATGCGGTTATTGGGGGCCAAACCTTGTCAGGAATTACATACAGTCCAATAAGATTCAGGGATTGATTTGCTGTGACCTGGATCCAAAGAGATTGGAACGTATGAAGAATCTTTACCCTTCGGTTGAAATTCTTTCGGACTACCGGGAGCTTCTCCAAATGACCGATCTGGACGCCGTGGCCATCGCCACCCCTGTGAAGACGCATCACCCGATTGCAAAAGAATTTCTATCTCAAGGGAAACATGTGTTTATTGAGAAGCCCCTGACCCATTCCTATGACGCGGCGCTGGAGTTGGTCAAGCTGGCCGAAGAGAAACAGAGGGTGCTGATGGTGGGCCATACGTTCGAATATACGGCGGCCGTTAACAAGATTAAGGAGATTGTTGAAAGGGGCGATCTCGGAAGGATCCTCTACATCAGCTCGATTCGGGTCAACCTCGGGCTCTTTCAACCGGATATTAACGTGGTTTGGGATCTTGCTCCTCATGATATCTCCATCATCCTTTACATCCTGGGAGAAATGCCGACATCGGTCAACAGCCAAGGGAAGGCCCACTTCAGACCCGGCATTGAAGATGTGGCTACGACAACACTTAATTTCAAAAATGGGACGATCGCTTTTCTCCACAGCAGCTGGCTCGATCCCAACAAGATCCGCCGAATCACCATTGTGGGAACGAGGAAGATGCTGGTTTATGATGATATCGACCCGCAGGAAAAGATCAAGATCTTCGACAAGGGAGTTGAAGTCCCGCCTTATTACGATACCTATGCTGAGTTTCAATTTTCTTATCGATACGGTGATATTCACAGTCCCAGGATTGAGGATTTCGAGCCCCTCAAGAGAGAGTGCGAGCACTTCATTGCGTGCATTCAGGGAGGGAGGTCTCCGCTCAGTGACGGTTACAGCGGATTACGAGTCGTCTCCATCTTGGAAGCTGCAAACAAATCTTTGAGACTGCAAGGCAGAGCCGTTCCCATTCCGGGCCTTAAGCTGATTCGGAAGACAATCAACCAGAATGGAAACGGGCTCCTGTTGGCAAGCAGCTGGAGTTGAAAATGGAATTTCAATCCATCGCCCCCGATGTCAAACTCGGAGAAAACGTAACGATTCACAAGTTTGTAAATCTTTACGGTTGCGAAATCGGCGATCATACCAAGATCGGTGTATTTGTGGAAGTCCAGAAGAACGCGAAGATAGGAAAAAATTGTAAAATCTCAAGCCACAGTTTCATCTGCGAAGGCGTCACCATTGAAGACAATGTCTTCATTGGCCACAGCGTCGTCTTCATCAATGATACCTACCCGCGGGCGACCAATGGTCAGGGAAGATTACAGACAGAGGAGGATTGGAAGGTGGAGCCCGTCCTGGTTAAAAGAGGCTCCTCCATCGGGTCGAACTGCACGATTCTCGGCCATGTGACCATAGGCGAGAACGCTATTGTCGGTGCAGGGAGCGTCGTGACAAGGGACGTTCCGCCCAATGCGATTGTTGCCGGGAATCCTGCCCGTCTCATCCGTACCATCGATTTCCCAACCCATCCAGAAGACAAAGAAGCCCGATACGTGTTGTACGAATTTCTTAGAAACCAGAGATCATGAACATTCCGTTCTTAGACTTGATCACCCCCCATCGCGACCTTGAGGAAGAGTTCCTATCCGTTTTTCGCGAGTGCCTGAGGAACGCCTCTTTTGTCGGCGGGTCTCAAGTCCAAGGTTTCGAGGAGGAGTTTGCTCAATTCTGCGAGACGAAGCACTGCATTGCCGTCAACAGCGGCACCGATGCGCTGAGGTTTGCGCTGATCGCTGCCGGGATCGGTCCTGGCGACCAGGTGATCACCGTTCCCAACACCTTCATCGCCACCACGGAAGCCATTTCCCAGACTGGAGCAGAGCCGGTTTTTGTGGACATCGACGAGAAGACCTATAACATGGATCCCAATCGGCTCGAGGACTATCTCAGATTCCGCAATCCCGGATCGTCAACAAGCAGCAGGCAACCTCGCGCCGTTCTGCCGGTTCATCTCTACGGCCAGCCTGCCGACATGGATTCCATCCTACAGGTCGCTGACCGCCATGGGCTGATTGTGATCGAAGATGCCTGTCAAGCTCACGGGGCGCTCTATTATTCGAAGAAGGATGAAGAATGGAAAAAAGCAGGGTCCATGGGGTTAGCGAGTGCGTTTAGCTTCTATCCCGGGAAGAACCTGGGCGCATGTGGCGAAGGCGGGGCCGTCGTAACCCATGACGGGAAAATGGCGCAAAAGATCCGAATGCTTCGAGATCACGGCCAGGCCAAAAAATATTACCATGACTTCGAGGGCTACAACGGCCGCCTCGATGCCATCCAATGTGGTATCCTCAGGATCAAACTGAAGCATCTTTCAGAATGGAATGAGAAACGCCGCCGGAATGCCTCTCTTTACACGGAGCTGTTGACAGCCGATTCGAAGCATGGAACGCGTAGTCCGGAGCCCCTTCAGCCCGGCACGGTGGTTACTCCTCACGAGCCTGATTGGGTAAAGGCGGTTTACCATCTGTACATTGTCCGAACCGAAAAAAGAGACGAACTCCAGAAATATCTGTCAGAAAATGGAATCAGCACGGGTCTCCACTATCCCATACCACTCCATTTACAGGATGCCTATAAGAGTTTCAATTTAGGAAAAGGAGATTATCCCGTCACCGAAAGAGTCTCCAGCGAAATATTGTCGTTGCCGATGTTTCCCGATCTTACAAACGAACAGATTGAATATGTCGCCGAGAAGATCAGAGAGTTTTACGCTTTGACGTCGTCCCAAAGTTATCGGCAATAAGAAACATTTTGACGTTTTCCTTCAGAAAGGTTTATGTACCATTTTATTTTTTTAAAGAGTACATGAACCTATTCCTAAGATTATGCAAACTCCGGCTGAAATATACCTAATCCAAAGAGTTAGTGAAATACTCAAAGAGGACTATAATGCAGAACCAAAAATATTAAATATCGGTGCAGGAAGAAGCACCATCATTGAAAGCAGTATTTCAAATATGATTGGCAATAAGTTCACTTGTGATCGTATGGATGTTTCCGATTGTTACGCAAACCATCCTGTTATCGGAGAATGTTTTCTTACTTCAGTCGAGTCAATGCCTGAGATAGGATCAAGACGATACGATCTTGCTTTCGCAAATTATGTTTTAGAGCACGTGACCCACTTGAACAAGGCGGCATCGGAGATCCACCGTATCTTGAAGGAATCGGGATGTTTTGTGACATCCATACCGAACCCTTCTGCTCCGGAATTCACATTGTCGAAATACACGTCAACCAAATTTCATCAATTCGTTAAGGGAAACAGCGAAGGATGCCAGGCCCATGAGACTTGCTATGCATTCAAAAATATTGAAGACTTTGCTTCAATTTTCGAAAAATATTTTTCAGCCATTGAGATAAGATACTGGTCGAACACATTAGGATATCTTTACAAGTTTCCGGTTACAAATATTTTGAGTAGAGCCTACGATAGAATGATCAATTATCTTAATATCAGGACGTTAATGGGCGACGCGTGTATTGTTTTCAAAAAGAATGGGCCCATTTCACCTTGATTCAATCATTACTATCCAGATTAATAAGGCAAAATGGCAGGTTTATGAGAACAAAATTAGCCAAGAGGACCATTCCATTCGCTCTGATATTGCTTGTTCTTAGCGTTAAAACATTATGCGCTCTGGAAGACCCCTGGGTCGATGTCCGGAATTATCAAAGTATTAATGCTGCAGTGACGGCAATCGGAAGCACACAGACTACTTTGCTCGTGCCAAACACGCAAACCCTGACAAACAGTTTGACAATACCGGCAAATATCCATTTAGTTATTCTTAAAGGCGGTTCGATCGCAAAGGCTTCTAATTACACATTGACCATCCGGGGTCCATTTAAACCCGGACGATACCGAGTTTTCTCTGGCTTTTCCTCAGAAGATGTCACATTTGAACAAGGCTTAGTTGAAAGAGTGATACCAGAGTGGTGGGGAGAGAATACGACGCCTGGAACGACGGATATGAGCGGGGAGATTGGATGCGCAATTAACTCGTTGCCTAATGGCGGGGTAGTTCAGTTTTCAGAAGGAATCTATTTAGTTACTTCTTCTATCACTCTTCCTCAAAATATCCCGCTAAGGCTGAGAGGAGTTGGCTCGACTTACAATGCCGGGAAGGGAACTATTCTGAAAGCAGACCTCGCGAGTGGCTTCCTTTTTTCGCTCACAAACAACATCTTCGACATCAGCTTAGAGGATTTTGCAATTAATGGAAATTCAACCGCCGATGGTGCAATTTCGTATTCGGGAAACTACGGCTTTGGATGGTTTATCAAAAATGTACATGTTTATTATTTTGCCAAGAATGGAATCCATGCGGTAGATATCCAAGATCCTTCCCATATCCATGCAACCAATCTGACAATTGCAGGAATCACCAATGGGACGTGTTTAAGAATCAGGGCTAACACGCTCAACACAGGAGTAATGACGTTCACCAACTGTGAATTTGGCGTTGGTTATGAATCAAAATATGGCCTTGAGATCGCCGAACCGGGTAATGCGACCGACAGCATTAATTTCGTAGGTTGCCTCTTTAGCAACAGCACAAACAACGCAAACATTACCGGTAGAGGATTGAATTTCATCGGCAACCATTTTGAGATGGATACGGCTAGCGGAGTACACGTAAATATAAACGGGGGGCAAAACCAGACCTGGATCGGCAACACTTTCGGCGGGAACGGTAAATCGATAAAGGGAATCTATCTGAATGGGGCAGCGTATACAGACAATATCATGATGGACAACAATCAATTCATTGACTTGAACGCAAGTGGTAACTGTGTGGAGATCGCAAATGATTCAGACATTGTGACAGGCACAATCCTTGTTGGGTATATCCACAGAGGCGTTACAACACCTGCCAGATTGAGCGATCCCGGATATAAAACGAGAAATCTCTATTCGAACCTTCGCACCTGGGAATACGCGGATTCCCTTGCGGATGACGGAGTTCTGGGTATTCCCTATCCACAATCTGGAGGATGGGGATTCGCTCAGGCCGGCAACAATGAGGCGTACGCCCTGTTTTCATTTAGCAATTCGGGGGCCGTAACATTAATCAGCAACTCGGGGAATACGGTCACTACGGATACAGATAATAAGTTCTGTATCGTAAATGCAGGAGGGTATCTTAACATAAAGAACCGCCTCGGTTCGCCGATGACCGTAAAGGTAAAAATTCATTACAACTGAAAATGTGATGAAGAAACATCGAGTTTCACAGTGGGAGAGTTGCACAGCCGTGGGGAGAACCTAACCTTCGAGAGGTTTTACGCTTTGAAGCTTCGAAAAAGCCTGCCCGCCGGGAGGAGGGCGGCAGGGATTTTCGAAGCTGACAGGCAGAGGAAAAATAAAAAGCCTGGCATTGAAGACGATGCCAGGCTTTTTATTTGTTATCTTCGGACCCGTTAGTTCATGATCTGCCAGTTGAGGTCGCTGACCGTCCCCGGGCCTAAGATGGAGCTGATGTTACCCCCGT
>JBHGBJ010000075.1:0-21937 GCA_041947025.1 Thermodesulfobacteriota bacterium | reverse complement strand
AATCAAGGGGACATTTTCACGTTGCAGTTAGGGGGACATATTGACGTTGCTTAAACATCCCAATCTTATCGTGAATGTAATCTGGGAGGCAACGGGTAAGATCCCGGCTTTTACCGGGGCCTATTGGGGGCGGCCAAAGTCGCTCCTGCCCTCCTTGCGTCAGGCCTTGCGCTTGAATCAGGAGAGATGATTTCCCGCAGCCCCCTGGGAGGAAGAACGAGAAAGATTAGGCGGGCATACCTCGCAATGACTCTTTCTTTGTTGCGTCGGGATCAGTTGTGAAGGTTGTAAACTCCGTCCATCACATGGTAGGTCAGAAGAGTCGTCAACTCAATCACCTTCCGCTCCTCTTCTTCGGGAAGATATCCCAACGATTCGCTCCTGCAGATCGCCTCCCATTGACGGAGGCTTTTCCGAACCGTGTGCTTATTCGATCTTGAGATCCAAAGGCTGACCTGTTCGGTCAAAATTCTCGCGTATTTTCGAATCAGCTTCCATGCAGGGAGAAGTCTCTTGTGACCATTGGTCGGTTTGACGAAGAGCTCGTTCATGTCGTTCAGATATTCCTGAAGCTCCTGATCCAGCAACTCCCCGTCCAATCCCCACCACTCCGAGACGGTCTCTTCGATCATGGAATAGGCGCCATGATGCTTCTTCTTCTTGACCAGTGGCTCCTGGCCGGCAATCTCCTCCATCAAACGATCCACGATGGATAATTTTCCCAACGCATTGGGCCAATTTCGATATTTAACGTCCCAATGGGATCGTGGATCAAGCCAGATGGCAAAGGTCTCTGCCCAGTCCTCATCCGGGTGTTTCTGAGCATAATGAGGATCACCCATGTAATGGAGGTGCTTCACATAACTCTTTGACCAGGGGTTAACCCGGGAGAGGTAGCCATCTCTATACTTTTTGTTAAAATCCCCAAAGGTCTCCTTCCAATCCCCTTTTTGCCAGAGCTTATAGGCATAATTAATCGCATGGCCGGTTTCGTGTCGAAAGGTTTTCATGATCTCTTCATTTGTGGGGACGTCTCCTTCGAGGGCTCTTAACTCAGGGGTAGCCAGGTAAAAGGGAATGCTGATTGAAATGTTCTTATTGACACACCCCCACTCATTCCCGAAATAGAAATCAGGCCAGAGCAGGATTCGATGCTCTCTCAATTCTTTCTTCAGCCTTTCGAAAAGGGGCGCCATACTCTCATTGGTATCCAGTTTCAGGTCGCAAATCTTCATCGTCAGAAATTTTTGGTAACTGATCTCATTCATTTCTTAGCCTCCAAACACCCAAACTTAATATAATATCCCCAGGGCTGTAGGTCAAAGTAATTATTTTCACAAATATTTATCTTGTAATTACAATATATTACGGATCTTTATCCCAAATTCCCCCACCTGTAGTCCTTGCAAGCAGGGGGTGGCAAGATCGATTCTGCCATGTTAAGCGGTCTAGACTTAAGGAGGAGTTTTTTCTCTTGAGAGCCCTTTTATAGAGGTGGTGGCCTTTGCCTGGGGGCTATGTTTTGGAGGTGTCCTTCAGATAGTGATCAGACTTCATGGGTCGGTTCTTGCCCGTTCGGTCGTCTTAAAACCTATTCCCCGATGATTTTGACGAGGACTCTTTTTCTTCGCCTGCCGTCAAATTCTCCATAGAAGATCTGCTCCCAGGGACCGAAATCGAGTCTTCCTTGAGTGATTGCAACCACAACTTCTCTTCCCATGAGCTGTCTTCTCAAATGGGCGTCAGCATTATCCTCGCCATTATTATGTCGATACTGTGACACCGGCTCATGAGGCGCAAGCTTCTCCAGCCAGGCATCAAAATCATGGTGGAGCCCGGATTCGTCATCATTAATAAAGACCGAGGCAGTGATGTGCATGGCATTGACAAGCACCAACCCCTCTTTAACGCCACTCTCTCTCAGGCACTCCTGAACCTGCGGGGTGATATTGATAAAAGCCCGCCTCTTCGCCACCTCAAACCAAAGTTCTTTTCGATAGGTCCTCATCTCCCATTCCTTCCCATTTTTTCACAAAAATGAGATCGTCAGTTCAGGATAATTTGCATATTTTCGGTAAGTTTCTTTTTGCTCGCCCCTCCGATCATCCCCAATCTTTTCAAGAAACGCGGGTTGTCAACGGCTCGAAGTTGGCTTACCACCATACCCGATTCTTTCATTACATAATTCATCAAAGGACAAGTCTTCTTCAAATTTCTCAAATTCCCGTAGAACGACCATAGAATCTTTCGCCACCATAGCTGACTCCTTGAGTAATTGGCTTCTTAAGGAACACTCTCTCAATTGTCTTCGATTTTATAACCATGTTCACTATAATTCCTGTTCAAAAGGCTATTGAATTACGGTTGTCTTGAATATCTCGGAAGCATGAAAAGAGCTTCGTACGAATGGGCCGGAGGCAACTGAACTGAATCCCATGTCTAATCCAATCTTCTTATATTTTTCGAATTCCTCAGGAGGGACATAACGAACTACCGGCAACCGATCTCGACGGGGCTGAAGATACTGTCCGATGGTTAAGAGATCACACTTCACCCCCCTCAAGCCCTGGAGTAGACCTCTCACCTCTTCTTCTGTTTCTCCAAGCCCCAGCATAAAACCTGATTTTGTGAGAATCCGGGGATAAAGCTCTTTTGATTTCTTCAATAAGTCGAGGGACCTTCTGTAATCTGCTTGAGGACGAACCTCCGGATAGAGTCGTGGGATGGTTTCAATATTGTGATTCAGTACATCCGGAAATTTTTCCAAAACGCCTGATAAGGCGGAAGAGTCCCCCTTAAAATCCGGTATCAATACTTCAATTCTTATCCTCGGGTCAACATTCCGAATGGCCTGGATCGTTTCTGCAAAATGGGATGCCCCACCGTCTGAGAGATCATCTCGTGTGACAGAGGTGATGACAACATACCGGAGGCCCATCTTCTTAACCGCCTGAGCAACCCGTTCCGGTTCTTCTTCATCAGGCGCGGCAGGAAGCCCGTGTTGGACTGCACAAAACCCGCAATTCCTTGTGCAGACCTCTCCGAGGATCAGAAAGGTCGCCGTTCCTCCGGCAAAGCATTCCCCCAGATTCGGGCAGCGGGCCTCCTCACAGACGGTATGGAGCTGAGTCTCGCTCAGGATCGATTTGATCTTTTGGAGATCCTGATAAGGAGGGATTCGTTTCTTCAGCCAGGGTGGTTTCTTCAAACTACTCAATCTTCAATTTCCAATCTGCAATTTTCAATTTGCAATGGCCTTTTCACCGTGCCCCCTGCCCCATGCCTTATCTTCTTAGGGGCTTTGGAAGATGGATGGCCAATCCGTGGGCGTCAAGGAAAGCCTCTTTCAGCGCTTCAGGAGTGGTCGGATGTGTTTGGATCAATCTGGAAAACTCCGAGGCCTTAATTCCCTGTCTCATCAGTGTAGTGGCGATAGAAATCAGATTACCAGCATCGTGGCCGATGATATGAACCCCTAAGATCTTGTCATCCTCTCTGCCGACGATCACTTTGATCAGCCCGTCTGTTTCTCCTGAGATCATGGCAGTGGGGTTCGAACGGAAAGGAAAACGACCGATCTTTATCTCTCCTTTTACCCTGGCCTCTTTCTCCGTAAGGCCGATGGAAGAAATCTCGGGATAGGTGAAGATGCAGGCGGGAATTGGAGCGTCCTCCACCGTTCGATTCATCCCCATCGCATTTTCAGCAGCCACGATCCCCTGCTCTGAGGCCACGTGAGCCAAAAGAAGTCCTCCAACCGCATCACCGATTGCGTAAATATGGGGGATTGTCGTCTCCATTCGATGGTTGACTCGAATGCCGCTTAATGATGTCTCAACTCCTGCTTTTGAAAAATCGAGTTCCAAGTTGGGAATTCTTCCCACGGACAGGAGCATCTTCTCGGCTGAAATCTCCTGAATCCCTTGTGGAGTTTTAACGGCCAGTCTGAACCCCTCCTCCGTCGATTGGGTATCCTCGACTTTGGAGCTTGTCAGAATCCTTACGCCGTCTCTTTCCAAAAACCTTTTCAGATTTCGGACCAATTCTCCTTCGAGTCCGGGAAGAATATTCTCAAGAATCTCAATGATGGTCACCTTCGAGCCCAATCCATTGAAGAGCGTTGCAAACTCAACCCCGATATAGCCACCCCCAATAATAACAACTTCCGCAGGCACCTTTCTCATCTCCAGAGCTTTGTCACTGGTAATGATTCTTTCGCCATCAGGAGAAAAACCGGGGAGAATCTTCGATTTCGAGCCAGGAGCCAAGATGATCGCATCCGCCTCGATCGTCTCTTTCTTGTCTTTCCCATCCAAGAGAACAACATGATGAGCGTCCAAGAGATCGGCATGAGAATATCGGACAGAAACCCGGTGGGATTGGAGGAGCATCTCCACGCCTTTGGCCAACTCTCTGACCACCTTTTCCTTCCGATCCATCATCGATTCGAGAAGGTTGCCCCTCTCTTGGAGAAAGGATTGAAAGACTGTGGAGCTCTTGACCGAGCGAAGGAGCTTAACGTCCGAGAGAAGGGACTTGGTGGGAATGCATCCGCGATGGAGACAGGTCCCTCCGATTTTATCTCTTTCTATGAGAGTAACCTCCGCTCCCAATTGGGAAGCCCGGATCGCTGCCACATAGCCTCCGGGGCCTCCTCCGATAATGACTACTTTTCGTTGATCCATAGCCTTCAATGATAAATGGTCAATACTCAATGATCATTGTTCAATCAAGTCCTTCAATTCCTTCTCGATCCAGTTTCTTTTGAAGATTTCGCCGAAATGGACCTTGATCCTTTCAGCCAAGCCTTCCCGGGGAACCTTTGTTCCGAGGATTTTCGACATGGTGGTCATCTTCTGTCCGACAAGGCCGCAGGGATTGATCAGGTCGAAGTATTTCAGATCCGTTTCATAATTCAATGCAAAGCCATGAAATGAGACCCAGCGCTTGATCGCCACCCCGATCGAGGCGATCTTGTCCTGATCCACCCATACCCCCCGGTTGGAAGGATCTCTTCGCCCCTCGATCCCGAAATCTCTTAGAACGTGGAGGATGACCTCCTCCAATTGACTGATATATCGAATGAGGCGGTATCCATAATCCTTTAAATCGAGGATGGGATAGGCCATCATCTGCCCGAACCCATGGTAAGTGATATCCCCTCCCCTTTCGACATGGAAGATGGGAATCTTCATCGCCTCAAGAACTTCCGGCGAAACGATCAAATGGGAGCGGTTCCCGCGTCTTCCCAGGGTTATCACATGGGGATGCTCGAGGAGAAGGAGAAGGTCAGGCAAAGCGCCTTCCACTCTCTTCGACCAAAGATCATGCTGAAGGTCCCAGGCCTTTTTGTAGTCGACGAGACCCAGATTCAGGATATACCCACGGGTATCCATATAATAGAACTTAAGGGTTATCCGGATATCAGGTTATCCGTGGGGGGATATCAGAATATCAGAGTATCAGGCTTAACAATCTTCTATTCTTTGCTCTTCCTGATATCCTGATGCTCTGGTACCCACCTCCTGATCCCCTGATAACCTGATGCCCTATCACAATCCGCTTCGGATTTCGTGCCTCCTATTTATATCAGTGCTTTCTCCAGCGCTTCGGCCCAGCGGTCGATCCCTTCTTTCGAATTCATTTCAGTCACCGTTACGAGGAGATGGTGGCGAAGCTCCGGATAAAATGTTGACAAGGGAAGGCCGCCTAAGATCTTCTTCTCCTTCAGCTTCTCCAAGACCTCTTGTGGCTCTCCTCCGATCCTCAGGACAAATTCATTAAATGTGGGAGAAGAAAAAGCGTATTGGCAACCGGAAATCCCCGAAACCACCTTCTTTGCGTATTCCTTCTTGCTCAGGTTCATAATCGCCAGTTCTCTCAAGCCTTCCTTCCCCAGGCAGGAGAGATAGATCGTGGCCATCAGGGCACAAAGCCCCTCATTGGTGCAAATATTGGAAGTGGCCCTTTCCCTTCGGATGTGCTGCTCCCGGGCAGCCAGGGTAAGGACGAAGCCTCTCTTCCCTTCCAGATCAACCGTCTCTCCAACCAGACGGCCTGGCATCATCCGAACAAACCTCTCCCGGGTCGTAAAGACTCCCAGATAGGGCCCTCCGAAAGAAAGAGGAATTCCCAGACTCTGGCCCTCGCCCGAAACGATATCGGCGCCCATACTTCCAGGAGGCTTCAGAATCCCGTAGGCAACCGCTTCGCTGAAGCCGACGATCATCAAACTCCCATTGCCATGGACCTTCTCCACCATAGGGCCGAGATCCTCAATCACACCGAAGAAGTTGGGGCTCTGAACGACCACTGCGCTCACTTCTCTGTCGAGGAGATTGAGCAAGGCTTTTTCATCCGTTTGTCCTTCCTCCTGTTCATAAGGGACTGCAATCGCCTCCTGTTGATCGGGGTCGATATAGGTCTGTATGACTTTTCGATATTCCGGGTGGATGGCCTGCGAAAGAAGGACCTTCTTCCTCTTCGTAATCCGATTCGCCATCAACACAGCCTCTGCCAGGCTTGAGGCCCCGTCATACATCGAGGCATTTGAAACCTCCATGCCGGTTAACTGGCACATTAAGGTCTGGTATTCGAAAATGGCCTGAAGCGTTCCCTGACTGATCTCGGGCTGATAAGGTGTATAGGCCGTGTAGAACTCGGAACGGGATGCCATGGCAGAGACAACAGCAGGGATGAAATGATGATAGGCTCCTCCGCCCAGAAAACTTTCGAGAAAGGGGGATTGAAGTCCCTGGAGGGTGCGGAGGAGATCGGGCTCGGATAGAGGTTCAGGAAGGTTTAAAAGCTTGGTGAGCCTGTATCCCTTGGGTATGGACTCGAAGAGGTCTTCCACCTTCTTAAGACCAATGGCTTCGAGCATCTTCTGACGATCCTCATCGGTATGGGGGATGTAGCGAATAAAATCTTTCATCGGTCATTCCTTGGGTAATGAACCTTGATAGGCCTGGGAAGAAAGGAGCTCCTTTAACTCTTTTTTGTCCTGAGCCTCCATCCGGATGATCCAGCCCTTTCCGTACGGATCCGAATTGACGAACTCGGGATGATCCTTGAGGGTCAAATTTGTCTCCACGATTTTCCCGGTAATCGGAGAAAAAACATCTGCCACGGTCTTTACCGATTCGACCACCCCGATGCTCTCTCCCTTCTTGAATCCGGAGCCGATCTCCGGAAGTTCCACAAAGACGATGTCCTTCAGTTGGCTCTGGGCAAAGTCCGTCAGACCCATCGTCACCCTGTTCCCGTCGTCTCTCACCCATTCATGGCTCTCCGTATAGAGAAGATCTTCTGGAAAATTCATCGTATTCCTCCCTTTGGGCATCGCACATCTCCATTGCAGAGATGTACTCCCATTTCTTGTCTGTCACTCTTAAATTATCATATGTTTGGAAGTTTTTGAAGGCATTTTTCTTCCGGTCAAATCCGTACTGATGTGGGTTATCCTTTCTTCAAAACCAGATCGATCATCAACTCATTGGCCAGACGATGAAGGTCTTCCCTCAAAACCTCTTCCGAGACCGAACGGGGAATCTCGATGTCCATGTCCATTTCGAAGAGGGGCGTTCCGCTTTCCGCTGAAAGCACTCGGCGGGTTTCCATATCGGCAATATTGATCCCACGATCCGCCAAGAGTTGACAAACCTTGAAGACGATCCCGGCATGGTCAACACCGGAGGTGGTAATCTTGTACGGATCCGTTTGCGCTTTCACCTTCGGGTAAGCCTCTTCAAAGGTGACGGGAGAGTAGAAGACGGTCAGCTTCTTTTCCCACTCCAGTCGCTTCAGCCCGGAAGAGAGTTTCTGATTCACTTCCTCCCTTTCCGTTGAAAAAAGGAGCAAAAGGGCAAAATGGTTTCGGAGAAGACTCATGCTGGAATCCTCGATATTTCCTCCGCATTCATAGATCACCTCGGAAACATCTGCCACAATCCCTGGCCGGTCCTTCCCCAACGCCGACAGGATGAAATAGGTTTTCATAAAACCTCCCATCTATACAGACTGACGCGGTGATAGCGAGATAGCGAGACGCGGTGAAACCTTTTCTCCGAGTCTCCGCGTCTCCCTATCTCCGCGTCTTTTTTTATTCAAGTATTTCCAGTTGTGCATACCTGACCTTCAGACGCTTGCTGCCGGCAGCCTGAAAGATAATGGTCGCCTTCTGATCTTCGTCCATCCCTTCAATCGACCTGACTCTTCCCTCACCAAATTTGGGGTGTCTTACTTTCATCCCCACCCGGAGCGGAAAAAATTCTTCGGGACTAAGCACCGTTTCTCTCGCTTCCGGGGATTGATATTCTCGTTCCAGGCTATTCATTCCCCTCCCCGGGATCTGGAAACGATCCTGACTCCCTGAGCGGCCCCGGTCCAGGTCTCGGCGGAGGGTGGGGAAAGCAGGCCAGTCTCCAAACTCAAATCCTCCTGACGGCTCTTGGGAAAAGAGAGAATCCATCTTTCCCCGTCTTTCTTCCGAATGTATCAGTTCCAGGGGAAGCTCTTCAAGAAAACGGGACGGAAGATTGGCACGGCCTACTCCAAAGGTGGAACGTTTCTCGGCCCGGGAAAGAAAAACCCTCTCTTTCGCACGAGTGATTCCCACATAGCAGAGCCTTCTTTCTTCCTCAAGATCCTCGATCTCGTCACCCCTCCGGTAGTGGGGAAGGAGGCCCTCCTCCATTCCGACGATGAAGACAAAAGGAAACTCCAACCCTTTTGCGCAGTGCAGGGTCATCAAGGAAACCCGATTTCCCTTATCCTCGTATAGGTCCACGTCTGACACTAATGAAACCTTGTCTAAAAAATCCTCTAAAGAAACCGATTCCTCTTCCCGTTCGAGCTCCATCAGCACATTGATCAATTCGTCGATGTTCTCCACTTTTGAGGCAGCCTCATCCGTTCCTTCCTCTTTCAGACGGGAGAGGTAACCCGTCTTGGCAAGAAGGTCCAAGGCCAACTGGCTCAACGAAAGAGTTCCCGCCTCGTCCCGGAGCTTCTCCATCAGATCAATAAACTCTCCTATCTTCTCTTTTGTTCCCGCAGGAAGCCAGTTCTCCTTCAAGCCAAGCTTCATTCCTTCATAAAGGGGGAGCCCTCTTTCTCTGGAAAAGGTCTCCACCTTTTCAATCGTCTTCTCTCCGATGCCTCTCGTAGGGACATTGATAACCCTTTTCAAACTGATCCCGTCTGACGGATTTGCAATCAGCTTCAGATAAGCCAGGATATCCTTGATCTCTTTGCGTTCGTAGAACTTCAACCCTCCCACGATCGTATAGGGGATCTGATGTTTGACCAGTTCATCTTCGATGGGCCGGGATTGTGCGTTGATCCGATAAAAAACAGCCACATCCCTGAAAGACCGTTTCGTCCTTCCAGGCTCCCCTGCCGGAGAAGAACTGCACTGGGCCAAGATTTTCTGAACGACAAACCGCGCCTCGTCTGCCTCATCCTCCGCATTGTACAGGGTGATCAGATCTCCTTCGGGATTCTCCGTCCAGAGAACCTTTGCCTTTCTCGAACGGTTCTTTCGGACCATATCGTTGGCCGCCCGGAGGATGTTCTGGGTGGAGCGATAGTTTTGCTCCAGGGTGACCACTTTGGCCTTTGGAAAATCCTTCCCGAAGTTCAGAATATTTCCCACCTCCGCTCCCCTCCAGCGGTAGATCGATTGGTCGTCATCTCCGACGACGCAGATATTCTGATGCCCTGAGACGATTCGTTGTATGAGGCGATATTGGATCAGGTTCGTGTCCTGAAATTCATCGACCATGACATAACGGCAGCGCTCCTGATAATACCTTAAGATCTCCGGGAAACGTTTGAAGAGAATCTCAACGAAGGTGAGGAGATCTCCAAAATCGAGCCCGTTGTTTCTCCGAAGGTCTTCCTGATATTTCTGATAGACCAGGGCCACTCTTTTCTGAAATATATTATACGGGTCCGGGAGGAACTGCTCAGGCGTGATCCCTTCGTTCTTCAAACTCTCGATCTTCGACAGCACGGCCCTCGGATGGAACATCCTGAAGTCGAGATCCAACTCTTTCATGATCGCCTTGAGATGGCGCTCCTGATCTTGTTCGTCGTAGATCACGAAGTTCCGCTGAAACCCCAAGGGCTCGATGTGCTGCCTCAGGATCCGGGCGCAGGCCGAATGGAAGGTCGAGATCCAGGTCCCTCTGGCCGATTTTCCGAGAAGTCCCTCCACTCTTTCTCGCATCTCATCCGCAGCCTTATTGGTGAAGGTGACGGCAAAGATGTTCCAGGGCGGGACTTTTTTTTCTTGAATAAGATAAGCGATCCGGTAGGTCAGGACCCTGGTCTTTCCGCTTCCGGCACCCGCAAAGACAAGGAGGGGCCCTTCTGTTTCCAAGACAGCCTTTTGTTGAACCGGGTTGAGAGCGTTGAGCAGGGACACGTCTTAAAACCTCAATGGAAATTGGAAAATTAACAATGGAAAACAAAAATTTTCTCTGCTTTCCCCTTTTGCAATGTTAAATTTACATTTTATATTTTGCAATGATCTTTTAGCTTACTCGACCGTCACGCTCTTGGCGAGATTTCTTGGCTGGTCCACATCCGTTCCCTTAAAGTCGGCCATGTAGTAGGCCAGAAGCTGAAGGGGCAGGGTGAGGAGAATCGGCGTCAGGGAGGGATGGGTCTCAGGAATATAGATCACATCATCCACCTTCTTGGCGATGGCTTGGTTCGATTCGGAAACAAGGGCGATCACCTTTCCTTCTCTTGCCTTGACCTCTTCGATATTGGAGATCACTTTATCATAGACTTCATTCTTTGTTGCGAGGACCACCACCGGCATCTCCCGATCGATCAGGGCAATGGGCCCGTGCTTCATTTCTCCGGCGGGATAGCCTTCGGCATGGATATAAGAGATCTCTTTCAATTTTAACGCACCTTCCAAGGCAATGGGATAGTTGATCCCCCTCCCCAGATAAAGGAAGTCTCTCGCGTGAAGATATTTTCTGGCGATCTGGGCCACCTGCTCGGAGGACTTCAGTATCTCTTCCATCCGGTGCGGAATCTTAATCAAATCCTCGGTGAGGGATCTTCCTTCCTTGGCGGAGAGGCGGCCTAATTCCCTGCCGATCCGAACGGAGAGCAGGAAGAGGATGACCAGCTGGGTGACGAAGGTCTTGGTAGAGGCCACGCCGATCTCGGGCCCTGCATGGGTATAGATCACGTAATCCGAATCCCTTGCCAGACTCGATTCCACGACATTGCAGATGGCCAGGGTCCTCGCTCCTCTGCGCCTTCCTTCCCTCAAGGCAGCGAGCGTATCGGCCGTCTCCCCGGACTGGGAGATCGCGATGAGCAGGTCATCCTTTCCGATGATCGGTTTTCGATATCGAAACTCGGAGCCGATGTCCGCATCCACCGGAATTTGACTAAATCCCTCAATCAGGAACTTCCCGACAAGGGCTGCGTGGTAGGAGGTCCCGCAGGCAATCAGACAGATCCGCCGGATTTCTTTCAGGGTCGATGGATCCAGGTGGATCTCTTCAAGGATCCCGTTACCCTCCCCTTTTGAGAGCCGGCCCCGGATCGTGTCGATCACGGCCCTCGGCTGCTCAAAGATCTCCTTGAGCATGAAATGCTTATAGCCGCCCTTTTCCGCCATGAGAGGGTTCCAGTCCACCCGTTTCGGCTCCTTTGAAATTTCCTTCCCTTTGGCTCCGTAGACCTTAACCCCCTTCGAAGAGACATGGGCGATCTCCCCATCCTCCATGAAAATGAAGTCTCTCGTATAGGAAAGGACCGGAGGAATATCCGAGGCAATGAAATATTCGTCCTCGCCCAGGCCGATGACAAGAGGGGCCTCATTTCTTGCACCGATGAGGCAGGTCTCATCCCCTTCGTAGAGGATTCCCAGGGCATAAGATCCCTTGATCTTATCCAACGTGATCTTTACGGCATCCAGAAAAGAATGCCCTTCCTGGATGAATTGATCGACAAGATGGGCCACAATTTCCGTATCGGTCTCAGAGCTGAAGACATGGCCTTTCTTTTTGAGAAATTCCTTGAGGGGGAGATAATTCTCAATAATGCCGTTGTGGACGACAGCCACTTTTCCCGCCTTATGGGGGTGAGCGTTCTCGTCGGAGGGCCTTCCATGGGTGGCCCACCGGGTGTGGCCCACCCCTGCTTTTCCGTCAAAGGTCTCCTTCTTCACGACTTCCTCAAGCTTCGTCAGCTTCCCGACCTTCCGGCGGATCTCGATCTTTCCCCGATGAAAAACGGCAATCCCGGCAGAATCATATCCCCGGTATTCGAGTCGCTTGAGTCCGTCAAGCAGGACCTTTCCCGTCTCTCTGGCGCCTATGTATCCAACGATGCCGCACATCTCTCAGTCCTTCTTCTTCGTACTCTTCTGACGGTGGAAAGCCATCTTCTTATTCCAACCCTCGATATTTTTCTGCTTCACCCGGCTGATGGCGAGTGCCCCTACCGGGACATCCTTTGTCACCGTGGTGCCCGCACCGATTGAGGCATCCTCTTCAACTTTGACCGGGGCCACCAACTCCACATTCGACCCTACGAAGACCCGATCTCCGATGATGGTCTGATGTTTTTCGAATCCGTCATAGTTGCACGTAATGGTCCCGGCACCGATGTTTACGTCCTTTCCGAGAATGGAATCCCCGATGTAAGACAAGTGATTGGCTTTCGTCCCCCTGCCGATGACCGATTTCTTCACCTCCACGAAGTTTCCGATCTTCGCGTTGGTCTTTATTTCACTCAGCGGTCTCAGATGGGCAAAGGGACCGACGATCGCTCCCTTGTCTATTTTGCTCTCTTCAATCACACAGCTCGATCGGATCGTCACTTCATCACCAATTTGGGAATCTGAGATGTCGGAGTTTGATTCGATGATGCAACGCCCGCCGATCCTTGTCTCACCACGGATGAAACAGTTGGGGTAAAGAATGGTGTCTTTTCCCACCTCAGCCTTCTTATCCACATAGGTCGTTTTTGGATCAACGACGGTCACTCCCGAGAGCATCAAATCTTTCATCTTCTCCTGCCTGAGCACTTCATTGGCGATAGCAAGATCGACTCGTGTATTGATCCCCATCACTTCCTGGGAGTCCGTCACCTGGTGGGCAGAGCACCTCAAGCTCCTTCTTCTTGCAATCTCAACCAGGTCGGTCAGGTAGTACTCGCCCTGTGCATTTTTGTGGCCGATCTCTCTTAGGCCTTCCGTCAGGAACGGAGCTTTCACACAGAAGATCCCCGTATTGATCTCCCGGATCATCCTCTCTTTTTCGGAAGCATCTTTCTCTTCCACAATCTTTTCCAGCCATCCCTCCGGGTCCTTGAGAATTCGGCCATATCCGAAGGGATTCTCCACAACCGTTGTGAGGACGGAGAGGGTAGAGTCGTTCTGCCGGAAGTGGTTGATAAAAGAGTGAAGGGTCTCTCCTCTCACCAGGGGAACATCTCCGCAGAGGATCAATACCGTACCCGTAAACTTCTTGAGAAACGGAACGGCTTGCAGGACCGCATGCCCGGTGCCCAACTGCTTCTCTTGAAGAGCAAATTGAATGCGGGAATCTTTAAATCTCTCCTGGATCTGATCGGCCTGGTGACCGATGACCGCGATTGTCTTTTCGGACTTGATCTCTTTGAGTGAAAGAGCGATGGTG
The DNA here is from genome assembly GCA_041947025.1 of Thermodesulfobacteriota bacterium. Taxonomy (GTDB): domain Bacteria; phylum Desulfobacterota; class BSN033; order BSN033; family UBA1163; genus CAVTZZ01. The sequence goes on along the minus strand of JBHGBJ010000075.1, from coordinate 8,261 downwards.
TAAGAAAGCATGGGAAGTCCCAAAAGGGGATGAAGGACCTTCACCAGGTCCGACTTCATCCGGGTCCCCTTCCCCGCCGCAAGAATAATGGTCGCAATGCCTTCCAGTTTGATATCCTTCCTAAATCAATTTACTCTTTTTATACTATGGATGAGTATTTTCGTCAACCCCGTGGAGTCTGGGGCCCTCTTTCTTAGCTCCCATAAGAATACAAAATATCTGGTTAAAGAAAGAGAGAGGGAGATTGCCCTCTTAGGCAGTTTTTGGCCAAATCCGATCCCGAGAATATAGAAGACCTTGAAAAATAGGAAAAAAACTTATAAAAGAGAACCATGCGGTTCAACCTCCCCTTTCCAAAAAACAAACCCTTTGATGTAGTGGGGATGGGGCTTAATGCTGTCGATTTTCTCACCGTTGTCCCTCAATTTCCTACCCTCAATTCGAAAATGGAAATTCTCCAATTTTCTAAACAGGGAGGAGGACAGGTGGCGACGGCCATGGTGGCCCTCAGCCGGTGGGGAGCTAAGACGAAATATGTCGGGAAAATTGGAGGAGACGAACTCGGTCAATTCTCTCTTCACTCCATTCGAGAGGAAGGAGTGGATGCCGCTTCAGTCACCATGGAACCAAATACTTCTAATCAATTGGCCATCATCATTGTGGACAGGGTTTCAGGAGAACGAACAATCCTCTGGGACCGGGATGAGCGTCTGATGTACCGTGAAGGCGAGCTTCGAAAAGAAGAGATCTGCTCCGGAAAAATTCTCCATCTAGACGGTCATGATATCCGGGCCGCCATCCGGTGTGCAAAATGGGCAAAAGAAGAAGGCATCCCCACGGTAATCGACATCGATAAAGTCGAACCTCTCACTTCCGAATTGATCAAAGAGATCGATTTCGTGATCACCTCCTCACGTTTCCCCATTCTCTTCACCGGAATTTCAGATCGGGAAAAGGCTCTCCTTCAACTTCAGAAGCATACTCCCGGGTTCCTCTGTGCCACTTTGGGAGATGAGGGGGCTATGGCTTTAATCGACGGAGAGATTCTCCATGCGAAAGGATATAAAGTAAAAGCAGTCGATACCACAGGTGCAGGGGATGTCTTCCATGCAGGGTTCATCCATGGCCTTCTTCAAAATTGGGAAGTCACAGAAATTTTGAAGTTTGCCAACGCGGTGGCAGCACTCAAATGCCGCGACCTCGGCGGAAGAAAAGGAATTCCTGCTCTGGAGGAAACCCGGAAGTTCCTGAGCCAGCCTCAGGAAAAACCTTGACAATCCGTTTTATGATTTGTTAGATAGAATTAGTTTCAATTGGTGGTATCCAGGTGTAAGGGAACCCCGTAATCTCCGTGCCGATGGAGAAAATCGGGGGCGGACCCGCCGCTGTATTCGGGGACGAAACTTGCAGCAAGCCACTGGTCGTAACGACTGGGAAGGCGCAAGGAGGCTTGAAGTACGAAGACTTCAGGCCAAGTAGGAAGATCCGAGAGTCAGAAAACCTGCCTGGATATTCTTCACGAAAAGGTCTCCGAGTATAAGACTGTGAAGGGTGCATGCGGGTAGAATCCCCGGTCTTCAATGCGAAGGCTGGGGATTTTTTTTGAGCCCCCTTCCCATTTTCTAAACCCACCGGGTGGGTCGAGGAGGTGCTTTATGAAACGTTTTATTCCTTTTATCGTCTTTCTCCTTCTCTTTATCTCGATTCCTTCTTCTCTCTTTTCACAGGAAAAAGAAGTGACTATGGAGGAAGTGGTCGTCACCGCAACCCGGGACGTGGAAGAGATCAGAAAGATCCCTGCAAACGTCACTGTCATCAGCCGGGAAGAAATCGAGCGTTCCCATGCTCAGACAACGGTCGATCTATTGAGAAAAGAGGTCGGAGTGGTTGTGAATGATCTCCGCGGAACGGGAAAAAGCGTGTTCATGGACGTTCGAGGGTTTGGTGAGATAGGTCCGCTTAACACTCTCGTTCTCGTGGATGGAAGAAGAGTGAATGAGATTGACCTGAGCGGAGTGGATTGGTCCCAGATTCCTCCGGAGCAGATCGAGCGGATCGAGATCCTCCGGGGATCAGGAAGCGTTCTTTACGGTGATAATGCGGTGGCTGGGGTCATTAACATTATTACGAAACGGCCGCAGAAACCTCTTTCATTCGAGGCAGGAATCTCGGCAGGGAGCTATCATTATAATAATGAGACGGCTTCCGTCAGCGGAAAATCGGGCCCCTTCTCGGCCATCCTCAACGCGGGCTACAAGGCCACCGAAGGGTACCGCGACAATGGTTTCCTCAGGGCCAAGGATATCGGTGGGAGATTGATTTATGACGTGAATGACCGTCTCAGTTTCAACCTCAGCGGGGGTTTTCATAAAGATGACACCGGATTGCCTGGAAACCTCACCAGGGAGCAGATCCATACCCTGGGAAGACGAGCAACGGACGCCCCTCTGGATCACGCAGGAACGGATGACATGTACGGCGCCCTCGGAATGAAGGCCGGATTCGGGGACTTCGGACGAATGGAAGCGGAGATCTCTTACCGCCATAGGGAGGTCTCTACATTCTATTTCGATGCTTCTTCCAACCCTTCTTTCGATGACAGGAGGAATCTGACAACGTGGGGTCTTACTCCAAGGTATTTTTTTGAAGAAGCGCTGTGGGATCATGCCAACAAGCTCACCCTGGGGGCTGACTTCTATCAATCGGACTCCGTCACCTTCTCCAACTCCGCCTTCTCAGATCCGCCGAAAAACAAAACCGAAGTGACGAAGAAATCCACAGGAATTTACTTGCTGGACGAGTTTTCGATCCTGGAGAACTTCATCCTTTCTCTCGGTTATCGCCATGAATGGACCTCATTTGATCTTTCTCGAGAAACACCTGACTCCACCGACAAGCTCCGGGATAATAAGGCCGCATGGAACGCAGGGCTCGACTATTTTTATGAAAGGAAGTCTTCCGTTTTTCTCAGCCTGAAGCGAAGCTTCCGGTTCCCCGTCACGGATGAATTGATTGAAGACATTTTCGATCCTGTCAACTTCTTTCAGGTCATCGATGTCCGCCTGAACCCTGCCCTTAAGCCTCAGACCGGTCTCCAATATGAAGCAGGAGTCCGTCATGCCTTTACCGACCGGATCGAAGGCAACGTCACCGTTTTCCGGATCGACACAGAGGATGAGATCTTCTTCAATCCTGTCACATCGAGCAATGAAAATTATCCCAAGACCCGAAGGCTTGGAGCAGAGATGGGAGCCGTCTTCAAACCTTTCCAGTGGCTTGGCCTTTCGGGAAACTACGGCTACACGCGATCCCGCCTTCGGAAGGAGCTCTTTTCGGGAAACGATATCCCTTTTGTCCCGAAACACAAGGCGTCAGCCGGCGCGGACGTTCACCTGGGAAGAGGATTTCTCTTCTACACCAGAGCCCATTTCGTCGGCTCCCGCTATTTGATCAGCGATTTCGAAAACGTCACGGACAAGCTGGATAAGCATTATACGGTTGATGCAAAACTTTCCTATGCCTTTAAGGGACTGAAAGCCTTTGCGGGTATAAACAATCTTTTCAATCGAAAGTATGCGGAGTTCGGGTCTTTTGTGGGAGGCACTCAATTCTTTTCTCCTTCACCCGGCCGGAATTATCTGGCCGGGGTCTCCTATGCATTCTGATTCGCTATGCTGGAAGAAGCAACTGCTTTCTGCGATAATAGGATGATGACTCAACTGATGAAAAGCTTCAAGGGGTTATTTCCCTTCAAGCTGGCCACAACCTCCTATATCTATCCCGATCGCATTCTTCCAAATGTGGCCAGGCTTGCCCCATTTCTGGACGAGATGGAGCTCGTTCTTTTCGAAAGCAACGACCTGGACAATTACCCGGACCCGGGAGAAATCAAAGATCTGAAGGACCTCTCGCTTTCTCACGGTGTTGGCTATCATGTCCATCTTCCCATCGACATCTACCTTGGAGAGGGAACCGGGGAGATTCGACTCCGGGGGGTCACCACGGTTAAAAAAGTGATCGAGCGAACCCTCTGTCTCAATCCGTCTTTCTACACGCTCCATTTCGAGTGGAGAACCAGCGATGGCCGGGCAGAAACCGATCTCGAAGTCTGGCGAAAACGCCTTATCCAAAGCGTCCGGGAGATCATGAAATCCGGGATTGAATCAAATCGAATATCGATTGAGACACTCGATTACCCGTTCGAATGGTTGGAAGACATCGTCACAGAATTTGGCTTTTCAATCTGCCTCGATATCGGTCATCTTCTGATCTCGGGCCGGGATTTAAGGCTCTATTTGGAAAGGTACCTCCCTAAGACGTCCATCGTTCATCTCCACGGCTTTGCCGATGGATCTGACCATCTGGGAATTGACCGATTGCCCCAAGAAACCCTGGAGTGGATTCTTTCTCGCCTTCGAAATTACAGGAGTATTGTTTCAATAGAGGTATTCTCTTTCGACGATCTCGTGAGATCCCTCATCCTTCTGGAGGAAAAATGGGGAAAACGATGATCTTTATTACCGGCGGATGCCGGAGTGGCAAGAGCCGTTATGCCTTAGATTACGCCAACCGGCGTTTTTCCGAAAAAATATTTCTGGCCACCTGCGAACCTCTCGATGAAGAGATGGCTCATCGTGTAGAGAATCACAGAAGGACGAGAGGGCCGGAATGGCGGACCATCGAGGAGCCGATTGAAATCGTGGACAAGATCGGGCAACACGAGGAAGAAGAAACCGTCATTCTTCTTGATTGCGTCACCCTCTGGATATCCAACCTCCTGCTCAAATGGGATGATGACCGTAGAGTTCTCGGTGAGGTGAGCAGACTGATCGAATCGATTAAGAAGAGCAAGGCTTCCTTCCTCCTCGTCTCCAACGAGGTGGGCATGGGAATCGTCCCCGCCGATCCAATAAGCCGTCGCTTCAGAGACCTGGCAGGATGGGCAAATCAGAAGATCGCCGAGGCAGCAGACACAGCCATCTTCATGGTATCCGGGATTCCTCTATTCTTGAAAGGTAATGGATGAAGGCCTTTCTTCAGGCCCTTTCGTTTCTCGCCATACTCCCTGCGGGTCGGAATATCCCGATGGATGGAAAAACCCTTGCCCGCTCCATGGCCTTTTTCCCCGTGGCCGGTCTTTTGATCGGCCTGATCTTGGCCCTCGCCTACTCCGTTCTGATATGGCTCCTTCCCAAATCCCTCGCTCTCTGGTCAACGGTCGGACTGCTGGCGCTCGTCACAGGAGGCCTCCATCTCGATGGATTCGCAGATACCATCGACGGCTTGGCCTGTGGCGGAACACGAGAGAGGGTGCTCGAGGTGATGAGGGACAGTCGAATCGGCGCCTTGGGCGTGATCGGCCTCATTTTTCTGATCGGGGCCAAATTCTTTGCCCTTGACCAGATTCCTGATCCCGTGATCCCTTACTCGATTATTTCGATGATCGTGATGGGAAGAAGCTCCATGGTTTTGGTCTGCTATCGATCGCCCTATCCGAGATCAGGGGAAGGATTAGCGAAACCGTTCGTCGAAAACCTCACGGCTCGGGAGGTGATTCTATCCTCAGTTTCAGCTCTTGGAATCGCTTTATTGGCCATGAATGTTAAGGGAATCTTAGTCTTCTCAGGAGTCGCCCTTTTCAGCCTTGGGTATCGGGCCTTTTTCATAAGAAAATTGGGCGGGATCACGGGTGATATTCTGGGAGCCTCAAATGAGCTGGCCGAACTGCTGTCACTCTCACTCTTGATCGTCCTGGAGCGCTTTTGAAATGGAAACGGCAAACGATGAGTAAGATCAACGATGTGATCTCACGGATCAAGCCTCTCGATGAGAAAGCGATGGCAGAGGCTAAGAAGAGACAGGATGCTCTGACCAAACCCCAGGGCTCCCTGGGCCAGCTTGAATCCTTATCGATCCGGGTTGCCGGGATCAAAGGAAACCCGGGTCCCCGAACGGACCGTAAGGTCATCTTCACTCTCGCCGGAGATCACGGCGTCACAAAGGAAGGGGTGAGCGCTTATCCGTCTGACGTGACCGCTCAGATGGTCTGTAACTTCCTTCAAGGAGGTGCCGGGATTAATGTGCTGGCCCGGCAGATAGGGGCCAGGGTTGTGGTCGCGGACCTGGGGGTGTCATCTGTCCTCGAAGGGAATCCGGATTTGAAAGATAAGAAGGTGGCCATGGGCACTCAAAATATGGCCAAAGGTCCTGCGATGACCCGTGAACAGGCCGCCCGCTCTATTGAAGCGGGCATCGAGTTGGTAGAGGAGGAATTGCCAAAGGGAATGGATATCTTGGGGACGGGCGACATGGGAATTGGAAACACCACTTCTTCAAGTGCCATCACTGCCCTTCTAACAGGAGCAGAGGTTTCTAAGGTAACCGGAAGAGGAACGGGGCTCGACGATGAGGGATGGAAACGAAAAGTGGAAATGATTCAAAAGATCCTGGAAATCAACCGACCCGATCCGAAGGATCCGATCGATGTCCTATCGAAGATAGGAGGATTCGAGATAGGAGGAATTGCAGGGTTGATATTGGCCGGCGCCAGACATCGAATCCCTGTGGTGATCGATGGCTTCATCTCCGGCGCTGCAGCATTGATCGCAGTCTCCCTTTCTCCCAAGGCGAAACCCTATCTCATCGCCTCTCATCAATCAGCCGAACAAGGGCATAAGGTCTTGCTGGACAGCCTTGGCCTGAAACCTCTTATGGACCTTGACTTGCGTCTCGGTGAAGGAACAGGGGCAGCTTTGGGAATATTTTTGGTTGAGGCGAGCCTCCGGATTCTCAACGAAATGGCCACGTTTGCGGAAGCCCGTGTTTCCAGAAAGCTATGATAAAAAAAGGATTGGAACTGATCGTAAAGATGATTCATCCGGAAATTTTTGAAGCCCGGGAAAAACTAACTCTTGACACATCGGGAGGTGTATAATATAAAATGATATCTGATGCCGGGTTAGCTCAGTCGGTAGAGCAGAGGACTGAAAATCCTCGTGTGCGTGGTTCGATTCCGCGACCCGGCATTTTCCTTTTAAAACAGGGCAATTCCCATTGCCCTATTTTTTCATTCCTGCCTGGCGGTAGGGAGGTGGGGAGGTAAAGGATGTTTCTGTCGCTGATCATTAAAGGTGGACCGGTCATGGTCCCAATCATCTTGCTGTCGATTGTTGGTCTGGCCATCATTCTGGAAAGGTTCTGGACCCTTTGGAAAATTCGGCTCAACATCCAGCAGTTTGCCCAGGAGATCTTCCTCTTGCTTGAAAGAGGCCATTTCCAGAAAGCAGTGGAACGATGTGAAAAGGTGAGGCATCCCATAGCGGATGTGTTTAAGCTGGGTATGCTTAACCGCACCGTGAAGCGTGAGGAGTTGGAGTCGATGATGGAAAGAGAGGGGGATGAACAGATTCAGTATCTCGAACGATATCTGGGCGCTCTCATCATCATCATCGGCGTGGAACCCATGCTCGGATTCCTTGGCACCATTGTCGGCCTCATTCAGGCCTTTATGTCCTGGGAACAGTTGGGAACTAATATTACTGTTAGTGCCCTGGCCGCAGGAATCTATCAGGCAATGATTACCACCGCAGCCGGCCTCATCGTTGCGATACCATTTTTTATCTTCTATCACCTCATTATGGGGAAGATCAAGAGCCATGCCCAGGAAATGACCTATTACGGAAACGAGCTCCTCGATACCTTGACCCAAACCCGGGAAGGAGGCGTTCGATGAAGATCAAAGTCCGGAAGGAGTTCAGGGTCACTCTGGAATCGATCGCAATCACCGACATCATCATGAACATGTTCATCTTTTTCTTCACCTCGTTTAGTCTGGTCTATACCTTCAATCCGATCAAGGAATCCAAGATCATCGTGAAGCTTCCTCAAGCCGACATCAAGACGCCGGTTGATCAGACAGAACCCATCATTATCAGCATCACAAGCCGCAATGAAATCTTCCTTAAGAACAAAACCAGAACTCTCACCGATTTGAAGAGAGAAATTCAATCTCTGATCGCTTTCAACAAAACGAGACCGGTGATTGTTCGGGCAGACAAGAGTGTGGTCTTCGATCGAGTGGTTCAGGTACTCGATGTGGCAAAGAATGCAGGTGTGGAACGTCTGGGCATTGCGATCGAGGAGAAGCCGTCTCCAACCGTACCCCGCCGCTAAGGGTCGTCTCATGGTCTAATAGTCACCAGTCCCATAGTGAAGCTCCCCGGCCACAGGCCGGGGCTTCCCGGAAAGGTATCATCGTTCAT